>JBGTHZ010000018.1:0-57208 GCA_041745915.1 Pyrinomonadaceae bacterium
GCGCGCGAGGCTCCGCCAGCAGGATTGCTCCCACTCACGCTCGCACGCCCTACTTGTTGCACGGACAATTGACAAGGTGAACTCCTTACAGTTCACTAGAACAGCCAGGCTTTGCCTGGCGCTACCGAAATCACACGAACGGACACGAACAAGAAGAGTCAACAATGCCGAATGAGAAATGGAAAATGATGGGGCCCTTCATGCAAGTTAGCGGGGCTTCACCCATGCATTCGGCAGAAGTCGCGCCCACCAAAGTATGAGGACAATAAATACCAGCAGAGAAGTAATCAGACCTAGCAATACAGATCTCGGGCGATAGAGGAACTCGACACTGTGTTCTCCCGCCGGTAGCAGGACACCACGCTGGTTGTAGTTGACGCGCAGAGTCTCCACAGGCTGACCGTTTAAGTAAGAACGCCAGCCCAGATAATGGTTCTCGCTCAGGACGAGAATCCCCGGCGACGTCGAGGAAGTTTTTACCCCTATTCGGTTTGGTTCATGCTTCGTGACCTCAGCGCGCGAACCCGTATCCTCTGCCGGAGTCAAAGTCACCGCCGTTTCAACCAGGGCCGTGCGCATTGGCTCCCAAACTTGTCCGTTGGGTAATTTTCCGCTCCTGATAACTTCCAGCATCGTTTGCTCAGGCAGACCAAGCGCAGCCGCCACCCACGCCCGCGGCAAAGCACGACCGTTTTCGTAGATATCGACCTGGGCCGTCTGGGTGACGAGTCGCCAACGGCTGTCCGGCAGCGACACCTGTGACCGTGAATCCCGTGGCAAGTCTGACTTGGCCGCCAACCCTTCGGTCATCCACTCGCGTCGCAAAGGAAATGTCTTACTTTCGCCTGAGTCGATCAGCGACACCCGGAATACGCTTAACAGGAGATCAGGCCAGAGCGCTGAACGCTCCACAGCAATCTCTCCTCCGGTGATGGTTGCCTTCTCCGAAAGCGCGAAGGATGTAACGTAAGTGTGGGCTTGGTACCTTCCTTGCGCGTCTTCCACCGGGTAACTGGTGGCGACTTTGGCGCGGCTGTGCCGAATACGTCGACGAATGTCAACGCGATCGTATGCCCACTCCGCAGTATCCGCACCTGCACGCAAGGGGAAGTCGAAGACTCGCCCGTCACTTGCGCGCAGGCGCACATACCCGACGACTGTGCCGTCGGGAACGCTCTCCGAAAATGACATGTTCGTTAGCAGCCCAACGCGGTCGGCCGCCACTGCGGGCAGGGTAAATTCCAAACGCTTGCCCGCACCTATGCTCGGTAACCCCAAGTCATTTTCGGCGAACATCACGTTTCCATGTTCTCGCGTCGCAGAAGGATAATCGGAAGAAGATGTTGCCGAAAGTGAGTTGACAGTCGCTGCACCGGACCTACCATCTTGCCGCCGCATAGAAAGCAGGTAGCGCACGTTGAGAATGTCAATTTCGCGACTATTGCCGCGCAGAGTGCGGTCGGGATCGTCGAGTTCGCCCCACACCTTCATATCTCCGGCGAGCCGGCTGTAGCGCGCCAGGCCAAAACCGTCGTAGCCGGCAGCGTTCTCGATGCCGTGCATCATGTAAATGTCGGGCTGCGTCCAGAGTGTTGGGGCCAAACCAGTGACTGCTGGTCCAACGGGTGGCACCGCCGGATCAAACGGGTGCGGCGCGGTTAAAATTCTGTATGGAGTTGAGTTCCGGCCGAGCTCACGCAACGGCTTGACCGTCTCGGGTACTTGCCAGTACTCATCTTCCGCTCTAAGGCTGGATACACGCCATCCGCTCGACTGCCCCCAAACAACCAGATCAAGCGAGAGCACCGCGATAGTCAGCAGCGATGCCGATCGTCCTCCGCGACGGGCCAGCGTCCAGATCGCCCACCCAGTCAAGGCCGCAAAGACGACGGGAAGGAAAAGCTCCGGCGCGCGCAACAGCGACACGGGTGCTTCGCGACCCAGGCGGAACGCCGCCGGTCGTCCAACGGTAACGACGAGAAAAGTCAAAAGTAATACAGCCACGCCCACTGCCAACGCCCAGCGCGTTGTCCTTTGGCGATCCGTCGTCGCGTGTATCGCGGTCAGGCCGCGACCGGCCAGTACTGCAAGAGCGAAGTCAACCTCCATCAAATGCCGAGCCGGCACTCGGAAGAGATTGAGTAAGGGCAAGTAGTAAATCACTCCATAAAGCCTAAACGGCCAGTAGCGTCCCAGCGCCAACGCCAGACCAATCACGACAACCGTCGCCCAAAATTTAGTGCGCGCATCGCGTTTGATCAGCAGCGCCAGCGCCGACAGCATCAGTGTCCCCAGACCTACGTAGCCGATATATTCCCCGTAAAACGGTTGGCCCACGTAAGGAGCGCGAAACAGTGAACCGTCGCCTCCACCCAGAATGTAAGGCGCGAAGAACGTCAGCAGAAAGCGAGGAGGCAGAGAGAACGAAGTAAAAAAGTCAAACGATCCATTGGCACGAAGGCTGTTGCGCATCAACTCGTAGGTCGGTAAGATTTGCACCGCCGCGAGGACCACGCCGGCGGCGAGCAATAAAAGCGATCGGAGATACCAGTTACGATCAGGTTGCGACGATCGCCACATAGCGACGGCGTAGGCACTCGCGATTAGCAGCGCGTAGCAAAGTGTTTGTTGATGCCCGGCGAAAATTTGCAGGGCTACGATCCCGGCCAGAAGCACACCGCGCCTTCGGGCTCCGCTCGCGCCGTAACCATCAATGGCCCACAGCAACCAGGGCAGCAGGGCTGCCGTATGGACGACGTTGGTATGACCGATTTGCGCTACCAGAAAGCCACTCCATTGCCAGACCAGGCTGGTCAGCGCAGCTCCCCCGATAGTGGCTCCACTCCGTCGCGCGAAAAGATAAGCCCCGAGCGCAGCCAGTGCGTAGCTCGAGAGCATCATTAAGTTGGTGGCCACGGGCGGATTGCTGACGAGATAAAACCAATTAAGAGGAAAGAGTATCCCGGCCTGGGCTGAGCCATGTAACGGCATACCGCTGAAAATGTATGGGTTCCAGAGCGGCAGATAGCCGGAACTCATCAAGTTGGCCGCGGCCACGCGTAACGGCACATTGAATATCACGCCGTCATCCGGAGAGATGACCAGATTGCCACGAGTTGCCGGGAGGAAATAAATGAGAGGCAACAGTGAGACGACTATCGCCGTCGCAGAACTCGGCGTTATCTTAGTGCGAAGACTAAATGGAAGAGGCATCGAAGAAGGAAAAGGAAGCGTCGGTGGCGGTCGGCGAAATGATCGCTCGCGTCTTCGCGGCTCCCAGGCGACTGGTTGCTACGCACCGCGCTGAGGCCTTATGCGCCGCGCTGCTGCTGGTGCTGGCCGCCAATCTCTTCGCGACGATTTCGCGCAAGAGCATTACCAACGATGAAATCGTTCACATTCCGGCGGGATACTATCATCTAGTCGCCGGGGACTTCCATCTCAACAATGAGCACCCACCGCTGGTAAAGATGTGGGCAGCGCTGCCGCTCCTTTTCATTCAGCCTGAGGAACCGCCGGCAGTAAAAGATCCGAACGAAGGCTTCATGGAGCGCACCTGGGGATTCCATCAGCGTTTCTGGCTGGCCAATCGCGCGAGGTTCGAATCTATCACTTTCTGGACGCGAGCGATGATGGTCCCGTTTACACTTACTCTCGGCGCGTTGATCTTCATTTACGCGCGGAAACTCTTCGGTGAGACAGCAGCGCTCTTCGCCGTGGCGCTCTATGTTCTGGAACCTACCGTGCTCGCCCATGGACGCGTGGTCCATACTGATGTTCCGGCGGCGCTCGCCTACCTGCTCTTCTTCTTCGCCCTGCATTCGTACGTTGATGCTCCCACTCTGAAACGCGCACTTCTACTCGGTCTCGCTTGCGGTGTCGGGTTGCTGACGAAGTTTTCAATGATCGTAATCCTGCCTGTCCTGGCGCTGGCAGCGGCCGCATTGTTCTGGAGGGCGTCTTTGGAGCGCGGAGGCAAGCGCGAGCGCGACACCGCTTTGGATGTATCGAGCGATAAGGAATCCAAAGCGCCGTCGCCGCTTCGCTCTGCCAGCGCACTCCATAATTTGCTGGGTCCGACGAGAAAGCAGTTTCTCATTCACGCGGTTCTGATTGCGGGCGTCATCCTGTTCCTGGTCAACGCCATGTACGATTTTCAAAGTCCCCCACTGGAAGCCTCGGACGTGCGTTGGATGGCGACAAAGTCCGAGGCCCTCTTTGGCGTTTTGATTAAAGCCTTTGCGGTACTCTCGAGGGTAGTGCCCACATATTTCCTGTTCGGTCTTTACAACGTAGTCCTCCACAACCAGTACGGGCACTCGGCATCGCTGCTCGGGGCACACAGCGATCTGGGTTGGTGGTACTACTTCCCCGTAGCCTTCGCGCTGAAGACCACGCTTCCCTTCCTGATCCTTTCACTTGCAGCACTCATATGGTCACTCTATCGACTGGCCGTTCGGCGAGAACGCGTCTTCGCCTTCGTCCTGGTGCCGTTGGGAATCTATCTGGCGATATCACTGACCAGCCATATCAACATCGGCATTCGTCATCTCTTGCCCGCGTATCCATTCCTGTTCATAGCATCAGGTGCTTTGCTTGACCGGCTGCTTCCAGCCGGGCGCGCCCGAAGAGCAGCGGTCCTGTTCATCGCTTTAACTTTTAGCTGGATGGTCTACGAAGCGGTGCGCTCATTTCCAAACTACATCCCTTACACCAATCAACTCGCCGCCGGGCAACCGGGATGGCGCTACCTTTCGGACTCGAATGTTGAATGGGGCGAGGACGTGGCCGAACTCGCCGCGTACCTCAAAGCTCGCGGCGAGACTCGGGTATACGCAATATTATCTGCCGGTTGGAGTACGCTCACCCAGTACGGGGTGGAATATGTCGACCTACTATCGTTGCCGGCCGGTTCGACTCCCGACACCCGTTACGTGGCCATTGGCGCGAGCTTTCTTAACGGCTCGACCATTCCTGGAGGCGTCGAAGGCAGACAGACGACAGAGGAGCGGACAAACTTCTTCGCGCGCTACCGCGATCGCAAACCCGAAGCAATCTTCGGCGGAACTATCTATCTATACCGAGAAAAGGAATAACTCTGAAGTACAGAACCGGGAGCGATTGCTGGTGGTAGGTTGAGTGCGGTCGCTATCGCTCCCGGTTCTGTATTGGGCGAATTTGTGAAGCTGATTAGTATTCGGCCTCGGACTGAATTTCTCAACTTCGGAAGTTGGGATGGTTCACGCATTTCGCTTTCGCCGCCGTCTCGCTATCGCTGTCTCATAAACATCGAGCGTGAGACGCGCAGTGCGCTCCCAGGTAAACTCCGCGGCGCGACTTCGTCCCAGGGCGAAGAGTGTGGAACGCAGATCATTACTGTCGAGCAGCCTGGCGATGGCGCCTGCGAGCTCCTGAACGTTTCTCGGTTCTACGAGGATTGCTGCGCCTCCCGTCGTTTCTTCGAGAGCTGGGATGCGGCTAGTGACTACCGGAGCGCCGCAAGCCATCGCTTCCAGCGGCGGCAGTCCGAAACCTTCATAAATGGAAGGATAAACAAACGCTCGGCACGAGGAATAGAGAGCCCGCAGTGCTTCGTCGTTAAGATATTCGGTAAGAACAATTCGGTTCCGTATTGGCGACTTTTTCAAAGCATCGAACAACGGTTCACTAAGCCAGCCGCGGCTGCCGGCGATTACCAGTTGAAGAGTTGTTTGCGAGTGCCCGCCGGCAATTTCCTCGAAAGCGCTGACGAGCGTTTGCAAATTCTTGCGCGGCTCAATCGTTCCCACTGTCAGAAGAAAGTCGTCTCCTATTCCCAGCCTTCGCCGTACATCTACGGTAGCGGCTAACTCCATGGGTGCAAAACATTCGCGCGCCGCTTCCGGAACCGCGAAGACCTTCTCGCCGGAAAGCCCCAGGTGCTCGCAGACTTCGCCGCGCACGCTCTCAGTGGGGACAATTACTGCGTTGGCTGCCCGAGCCATCAGCGGTAGGCGGAGGCGGGAACGGCTGACCCGACGCTTTTCGTGGGTCTCTGGATGAATCAGTAATGAGAGGTCGTGGATGGTAAGCACCGTCGCGCACTGCCGCCAGGGAGGCACGTCGTAGTTCGTGCCGTGAAAGAGGTCGATACGGTTGCTGCGAACGTATCGTGGCAACCCCGTGGACCACCAGTGCCTGCCCAGTGGGCCAACCAGGATCCGCTTGATTTCCAGGTTGGCCGGAAGCGGTATTGAGGCGTCCAGTTCGGTGGTGGCCGGGGGGAGGTTAGACGGGTAGACAACTTCGAAACTGCTCTCAGGAGCGACCCGGGCCAGGGCGCAGGCAAGCTCAAGAGTGTAGTGGCCGACGCCGGTTCTGAGCGCCGTCAGGGGGATGCCGTCGAGTCCGATGCGCATGTTTTACGTGGTTTAGCTCCGAGTTAAGACAACCTTACATCGGGTCAGTCATCAGAGACGATAGTTTTCAATTTATGTAGTTCTGGGACAAGCCCCTTGACCTATGTCGTCCCCAGGAGTTAGACTTTAAACCTTGTTGGTGCGTCTAAGCTCAGACAGACGGACCCCTTGTCCCTTTTCCTTAGCTTAAATCTATTTCTGGAGCAACACGATGAAAATTGCCATTGCCGTTTTAGTGATCAGCCTGAGCGGCCTGACTGTTTTGGCTCAGAGCCCCCCGACGCTAAGGATAGTGACAGAGGTTCCCAATCTTCCGTCCGAGCTGTTTTACGGGAATATTAAAGTCAAGCCATTACGCCTTCGGCCGGGAACCAACACCCCTGTTACCATCAATGACGCAGATTTCTTCGTTCACCAGCACTATGTTGACTTCCTGAGCCGTATGCCCGACATGCCGGGATTTACCTTCTGGAAAGACCAGATTGACTCGTGCGGTGCGGACCCGCAGTGCGTCGAACTAAGACGCATTAACGCCTCTGCGGCCTTTTTTCTCTCGATCGAGTTTCAGGAAACCGGCTATCTGGTCTACCGGATTCACAAATCAGCCTTTGGTGACCTTGCCGGAATGCCCGTCCCCGTACGCCGCGAAAGCCTTATGCCCGAGACTCGCACCATCGCAAACGGGGTTGTAGTTGGGGTGCAGGGCTGGGAACAGGTGCTGGAGACTAACAAGCAAGCTTTTCTTCTCGCCTTCGTGCAGCGCCCGGAGTTCCAAATCGCTTACCCAGCCGGGATGCCTGCGCAGGGATTTGTTGACCAACTCGACACAAGAGCTGGAACGGTACTGACGTCCACCGAAAAGTCGAATCTTGTCGCGATGCTTAGTGTGGACCCGACGAATGCAGCACGCGCCGCTGTGCTGCGCGCGGTCGCCGAAAACGCGAACCTGCATCAGAGAGAGTTCAACAAGGCCTTCGTTCTGATGCAATACTTTGGCTACCTGCGTCGCAACCCTAATGAAGGGCCGGACTCCGACTTTGGAGGGTATAACTTCTGGCTTGCCAAACTCAATCAGTTCAGTGGGAACTTCGTCCAGGCGGAAATGGTCAAGTCGTTCATTGTGGCTGGCGAATACAACAGCCGCTTTTAAGATCTCAGGAAGCTTATTACAAAGAAGGCTGGACTCGAGTTTGAGTCCAGCCTTTTTGTTTGTGTGGGTGCCTGGCATTCGAGCTCAGCGCATCTGCAGGGGTTGGGGAGGAGCCTGACCCCCGGCCTCAAGCTTGAAAACCTCACAGTCAGGAAGGCGGACCCTGTCCCCGCTCGACCCTGAAAAGCCAATCAGCAAACATCATCTCCTCTTTTCATAGCTATACCACCCCATTTCTTTCATTGCCTTCGACAACTTCTCAGAATCTTCCGGCCACCACCAGTCATGATCCACTGCCAACGGTTCATCACCCTGCGAGTGAAACGAGCGAAAGCCGGACCAGTAGTAGTCTTTGGCAGATCTTACTAAGCCCGCCTTCACCGGGTTGGCGTGGATGTAGTTAATCTAAGTGATCAACTTGCAGGGCCAATTGCGATTTAATTTCTGAAGCTCATCAAGGAAAACCTTGCAGCATTCGGGGTCAGTGAAGACAGGGGTTGCGGTCAAGGAAGTTGCCAGTTACATAGTGGAGTGCTCCCGGGAGGTTGAGGTTTGACCATTTGCGAGCCATGTGAGGAAGCTCCTTTGAAGTGAGAATGAATTGAGTGGTCAGTGTAAAGGATTTTTGTTTTGGTAGTAAGCGCGGGGACAGGGTCCACCTTCCTGACTGTGAGGTGGGTAAGGTTGAGAGGTTGAATTGACGGACAGTGGAATTCAACCTTGAGGCGGGGACAGGGTCCACCTTCCTGACTGTGAGGTGGGTAAGGTTGAGAGATTGATTTGATGGTCAGTGGGAATTCAACCTTGAAGCGGGGACAGGGTCCACCTTCCTGACTGTGAGGTGAGTGAGGCTGAGAGATTGATTTGCTGCTAAGTGGATTCCATCTCCCATCACGGGCCGAAGCGCTGAATATACTCACCTGAAGTAATGAATGCCTTGACCATCTCCGCATTGACGAAGTTGCCGTTGAACTGATTGAGCTTGCCCAGCCAGAAGTTGTAGCCGGCGAAGTCAGTGTCTGGCGTAGCGTTCGGGTTGCGCCGCAAGTAGCCATAGAACTGCATCAACACAAAGGCCTTGTTGAACTGCCGTTGCGTGAAGACTCCATTCTCCGAAACTGAGCGAAGTACCTGGGCTCGGAGTGACGGCGACGCCGGGTCAACCGCCAACTGATCGATGAGAGTCTGGCGCTCTGTTGCCGTCAATGCGGAACCTGATCCCGGATTGAGTGGGTCAAAGGTGTTGGCATTCAGCTTATCCACGAACTCAGTTGCCGTTAGCGTTGTCGGGTAGGCGGTGGGCGCCAGGAAAGCCGCACGCTGTACGAAGTCGAGGAAGAAGTTCTGCTTGTTGGTTTCCAACTGCATGTCAGCGCCCGGTTGGCCAATGACGACGCCGCGCCCGATCTCCTGGGTATCCGGCAAGAAGGATCTCAGGTCAAGCTGCTCACGAGAATCGAAGGCCGCCTGATAGGCCTTGTACACAAGGTAGCCCGTCTGTTGGAACTCAATCGACAGGAAGAAAGCTGCTGAGACGTTGATCCGCCGGATCTCGCGGCAAGCCTGGTCCGTACATTCGTCGATTTGATTTTTCCAGAAACCGAGTCCCGCCGGATCGGCCTCACGGTTGAAGAAGTCGACATAGTGCTGTCGGACGAAGAAGTCAGAGCTGAAGCTGGCGTCCCGTACCGGGTTCGGACCGTCAGCGCCTACACTTTCGTTACTATTAATGGTGACGGTGATCGTCGGCTGAGCGCCGAGCGAGCAGCCGACCGGGTTGCTCAAAGTGACGCTGAAGGTTTCCGCAGCTTCCCCGTAGGAGTCGTCGACAATGAAGACGGGGATAGTTTTCGTTGTCTCGCCTGCCTGGAAGCGAACTGTACCGAGCGCCGCCAAATAGTCGGAGCGTTCGTTGGCTGTCCCGTCTGAACTGGCGTAGTTGACTGAGGCCGGACCCGACGTATCGCCGCTGCGGGTGACAGTGAGGTCAAGCTTCGTCGTTGCATTTAGAGTTTCGGTAGCATTCGACGTGGGCGCGCTGAATTGGACATTGTTGATGGGTGTTGGAGTCGGCGTCGGCGTCGGCGTCGGCGTTGGAGTCGGCGTCGGAGTAGGCGTCGGAGTAGGCGTCGAGTTTAGAGTCAAAGTCAGTGTGTATGTTCCCGTTTCATTCGTATCAAAAGAAGTGGCCTCGATAACATGCAAGCCCGCTGCCGGTAACGTGAAGAAGCCATTTACCGGTATGCGTGAGTTGAGAACCTCGCCCAAGTCGATGTCGTCGTTCTCTGTCAAGACTGTTCCACTCGGCCCTATCAAATATAGATAAGTATCCAGGGCTGACGTCGCTGTCATCTCAATTCTGATCTGATCGCCGGCCGCGCCCGTAAACGAATACTGGTCGGCGCGAGATGGGCTGCGCTGCGATGAAGCGCAATCACCCGGACTCATCAGCGAGGCGTTAATCGTCTGGCCATAACTGACAGGGGTGATGGCACAGGCGGAGTCGCCCGCCTGGGTAACGGTAAAGGTCTGGTCAGCTATTCCTATGATTCCTAAGCGCGCATAGCCTGCATTATTGGAAGCCACGTTAAAGGTAATCGTTGCGCTGTTAGTTCCGCTGGTCGCAGAAGTGATCGTGATCCAACTCACCGAACTCGTGGCTCCCCACGCACAGTTACTTCCACCTGTAGTCGTGAGGTTGGTACTTCCGGATCCTCCGCCAACTACAAACGCCTGGCTAGTTGGTGAAAGTGAGTAAGTACAGCCGGGTGTGGTTGCCTGCGAAAGACAGGCCACTTTGCTGTTTGCATGATTCTCGATTTGGGTCACCGAAAATGGGCAGAATTGCTGCAAGGTGCTGCTACTCAGCATGGGACTCATAATTGTGTTTGGGCACCCTGGTGGCTCAGGTTCCCCACTGTCGAGATCGTCAGGATGCTCCGCACTGAAGTTGTGACCAATCTCATGCGCTGTCACAAGGAATTTTCCTGGAGTCTCGCTTAATCTCTGAGACACTCCATAACTGAACGGGCCCAGCGGACAATCCATACCTGGCCGGTAGGCTATACCAATCGTCTGACCAGTAAACCTACCCGTCCACATGTGGGCCAAATCACGACCCGCCGCCGCTGACCCTGACCCGTGATTCGCATTCCAATAATCTCTAAACTCGTCGAGAGCGTCCCTGGGATCAACAGTTGTATAAGGATCACCGGCCGTCGCCCAGACGTTTTGAAAAACGACCCTAAACCGTAGCCCGAGTTGCGTGTTGTAAATCCCTTCAACCTGATTGATGATGCCGAGGATTTCGTTTCGGGCGTTGTTTTCATTACTACTAAAAGCTGTGAAGTACTCAAAATCTGCCTCAGTCGCCAGATCAACAACTCGTGCCGGTGAGAATAGTTCGTCCCCGGGGACGTCGTGGGCTAGGGAGGTTGGCACTTGTGGTTTAAGGCGGGTTGCTTCAGCGCCTACCTTGTCCGCCATGGTGACGCCGCACTCGCCATAGTTAGTATTAATGACGTCTGCAGAGTCATAGACGAGGAAATCTTTGGAGCCGGCCAAAGTGGAATACCTCTTTCCGGATTCCACAAATATGAGCCCCGAGCGCGTAATGATTAATCCCTCCAGCGTGTTCTCATCAATCGTGAAACGAGCCTGGGCGCCCTCCATTCCGGTCACGGTCCCTTTGTACGTGCGCACCGGTCCCCGCTCCATCACGCGCACCTCGCCGCCGTCGAGAGTAACCTGGCCGCGGTAATCTGGGGCCAGCAAGTCGTAAGGAGCTAAGTTCAACTTGAGCGTGCCTGCGGCGGTCGGGAGCGAGAGCCTGCCGGTCAGACGCACCTGCTCGGCTACGCGTTGGGGATCCAATTCCACCGAATCGTGCCGTTTCAGAACCCTGGCTACATCCTGCCGGTACGTTTTGCCGCCCTGATTCATCGCCGCCGGCGCGTTGTCCGTGGGGGCTGAAATGGCCTGTTGTACGTTGTCGGATTCAGATCTTTCCGCGCGGACCAGTGTGAGGGCCAGAGTGACGGAACCGATAAGCACCGTAATTACGAGCAAGGCCACAAACTTAAGGTTTCTTTTCACAGCTTTCTCCAGGGTTCTTGCGAAGGGTGGGCGCCAATCTCAGCGCCGATATGAATTTCTGAAGGTTTGAGAAGTTTAAGGCGTTGATTATCACTCGGTCTAAACCTGCGAGGCAGGGGTAGGGGAGAGACCGAAGACACTGTACCAGATTGCTATAGGTCGGGAAAAGCTTAAAAGCCAGTATCCGCAGATTACACAGATTCGAAGGAACCCGTCAGAGCTAGAGAGCAAAGCGGAGGTATGATTGCTGATGTCCGGTTTTATCTGTGTAATCTGCGGATAGTGTCTTGCTACGGCCCAAATCTTTGCCGGTACTCGTTGGAGATAATAAACGCCTTAACCATCTCCGAATCTACGAAGTTGCCGTTAAACTGGATCATCTTATTCAACCAGAAGTTATAGCCCTGGAAGTCGAGAGTTGGCTCGGGCGAGTCATTAGGGTTCCTACGCAAGTAGCCAAAGTACTGCATCAACACGAAAGCCCGGTTGAAGTGCGCGTTGATGAGATCCTGGTCCTCCACCACAGTCCTCAGCACCTCAGCTCGCGTCTTCGAGTTATTCATCAGATCGGTGACCAGCGCATCGCGTTCTGCCGGTGACAGCGCCAATGCGTTTGCGTTCAGCGCGTCAACAAACTGCTCCGGAAGCATCGACAGAGGATACTGCGCAATGAACTGAGGCCGGGTGACGAACTCGTTGAAGTAGGCTTGCTTGTTGGCTTCAAGCAACGCATCCGCACCGGGCTGGCCGATAACCACGCCTTGCCCGATGCGCTGAACGTCGGGTAAAAACTCCGTCAGCGTCAACGGCGCCGTACCGCCGATGCGCGCAGGACCGAAGGCCGTTGTGAACGTTCGATACACCACATAACCGGTCTGCTGAAACTCTATCGAGAGGAAGAAAGCGCCAGAGACATTGACGCGCCGAAGCTCGCGGCACGGCTCGTTGGTGCATCCGTCGATCTGGTTCTTCCAGAAGTTTAGTCCATCCAGATCCGGTTCGCGTGTGAAGAAGTCAATGTAGTGCTGACGAACGAAAAAGCCCGTGTTGAAACTGTTCGAATCGACCGGGTTTGCGCCAGTGGCAGCGTCATTGCTGTTGATGGTGAGTACCGCCGTGGAAGTCGAGGCTATTGCGGTCCCCACGGGATTAAGCAAAAAGAGGTTGACTGTCTCCGGCGCCTCCTGAAACACATCGTCGATAACAAAAACAACAAAGCTCCCGGTCGTCTCATTGGCCGCGAACCGCAGCGTCCCAAGTGACGGGACGTAATCTCTACCGGCAGCGGCGGTGCCGCTCGATGTGGCGTAGTCGATGCTGGCGGGACCGGAAACATCGCCCGAACGTTGCACCGTGATGGTGCGAAAACCGGTTCCCTCGAAGCCGATACCATTGGCGTCGGCGCCTTCGGATACGCTCAGCGCGGCGCTTTCAAAAGAAACGCTGCTCGAAGGGGAGATAGCCGTCAGGTTCAGTGTGTACGGTCCTGTTTGTCCATTAGTGAAAGTGCCGACCTCAATTATGTACGGGCCAGACAAGCCCAAAGTTAGAAAACCGGGCCCGCCCGGAATACGAGAGTTTGTGAAGCCGCCGCTGTCGTCATCCGTCAGGATCACAGCGCCATTGGGCCCGATCAGAGTTAAGAGTGTGTCGGGATTCGGGGCAGTCGGAGACGACAAATCAATTGCGATCTGCTGACCGGCGAACGCGTTAAAGAGATAACGATCTGTGAAAAAGCCGTTGCCTCTGACGGGTGATTGGCAGTCCGTTGTGGATAAATCGCCATTAGTCGTTTGACCGGAGACAATCGGTGTCAAAGCGCAATCCGGACCTGTGCCTGACTGAGTAATGGGAATCCGCAACCCGCCAAATGCGTGGCCCCCAAAGGTTGGGGTTGGAGCAATCAGGAGAAATCCTCTTCTTCCTGCTGCATTTGTATTTGGTTGAACGCCGAAGCCCAGAGATTGTGATAAGCCACTGCCTCCGGTGATTGCCACATTTAGCCAGGTCGCAGTTCCCGGGTGAGGCACAAATTGATAACTCTGGCAAACACCGGAAGACGTTACGTTTATCGTTCCGCTCCCTCCGTTGGCAGGGAAATGCTGACTAGTAGGATTGACACTAAGAGTGCAAGCCGCGAAAGCGAAAGTGATACTGTAGTTGCCGGTCTGATCCCTACCAAAAGAGGTTGCCTCAATAATATATTTGCCTGTCAGTGGGAGAGTAAACGGTTCGCCGAACATGCCGATCGCGGTGTTACTGCCGCCCGCAAAACCTTTTTGACTTACTACATAACCGTCAGGGCCAATGAGGTAGAGATAAGGGGCAAGGTCGCCCGATGATCGTATCATTCTGATCATGACCTGTTGTCCCGCGGCCCCGTTAAATAAATAGCGGTCAGCAAAATGCCTTACTCCTCGGGAGGTAGCGTGGCAGTCTGAGCTGGAAATCGTCCCGTTCGTGCTAACTCCTTCTGAAATTGGCGTTTCTCCGCACGAAGGTGATGGCGCCGGCACTGAAGACTCGAGCAAACAACTACTATTCGCAAATGCATGACCAATTAACTGCGAGCGTGAGAATGGGCAGAAGCTCGACCCGGATCCGATAATGGCCTCCATGATTGTTTGTTGACAGGGTTGTTCTAAGTCCGGCGGAATAACGGGATCTGGTTGCGCGGGATTGGGATGAAAGCCGCTGAAGTTATGGCCTATCTCATGAGCGGTCAAAACTACTGTGTGGGCAGTAATAGCAGTGCCACTATGCGGAAACTTCTGGGAAAGCCCGTAGGCACTTTGCGGCGATCTACATACCACGGCCAGAGAGGCAACCCCAATAGTCCCGCCATCAAGGTCCTGACCAGTCCATAAGTGCGCCAGGCTGCGCTGAATATTGGTAAAGTTCGCATTCCAGTGGTTGCGGAACTCACTGAGCCTGCTTCCCGGAGCAGTCGATGTGTATGGATCGGTGGCTGCGTCGGCCCAGGCATTTTGAAATGTGATTTGGAAAGTAATACCGATCTCAAACTGAAAGATACCGTCAACCAGGTTCATGATGCTCGTGATCTGGGCATTGGCCTGTGAGGCGCCACCAAAAGCAGATACATACTCGGCGTCGGCGTCGGTCGCCAGTCGGGCAATTTTCAGAGGTGATAAACCAGTGATTGGACCAGGCGCGGCCGGTGTTTCGACTGCTTTGAGATGGGAACCGGCCCGGGCTTCATGGGCAGCAACCTCATCCGCCAAAGTTACGCCGCAAGTTGCGCCTTCGCTAGCTACATCGGAACTGCGATAGAAAACAAACTCGTCGTCTCTGGCGACCTTCGAAAGTGAGCCTGCGGGTTGGATGAAAAAACGATCGCTGCCCGTGATAATCGCACCTTCGATACTGCTCTCCTTAACGGTCATACGGGCCTGAGCACCCGCATTACCCTTCACAGTTCCCTTGTATGTATTAATCGGTCCTTTCGCAAGTTTGTGGGCCACGCCATCCGCAGTAATCAACTGGCTCGCGTAGTCCGGGGCTCGCATGTCATACGGTTCCAGTTGCATGTCAAAATCGCCCTTCGACGTCGAGATCAATATTCTTCCCGTGTTGCGGATTTGCACAGCGGCCGCACGAGGATCGAGCTTGATGAGATCGTACTCGCGAAGAGCTCTTGCCAACTCCGGATCCTGACGTTTATGAGAGGTAGTTTGACCAGAGACCGTCGGAGTTTTTTGGCCTCTCATTTGGGCGTTGAATCCGGGCAGGTCGTTTGGAGGGCTTCCGGCTGGCGAGGGAAGTTCGCCGCCAGAACGCAAGAAACCTCTGCGCGCTTCAGTTGGACGAATCGCAATTGAACAAGCGAGTACGGCAGTGAGTACAATTGTCTTGAAGATGAGATTTCCCTTCAAAGCTTTTCTCCAAATGCGCTACACACCGTTAAGAATATTTGGCCTCTCCGGAGCTGGCACCATGTTCTAGCAAACGGTCTATAAATATTGCATCCCTACAGGATTGACTTCTGACTTCGTTGACCTGGTCTCGACCCATTTCTCAGTGGACTTCGAAGATAGGACACTTAAGAAACAGTACTTAGCGGAAGCGTTGCCCGATCTGCTCGGTACCAAAAGTACCGATTCCGTTGAGGCGGAAACTGAAGACGACACGATTCTCCTGCCTGACTCCGACGTTAAAGGTGTAATTCTGGGCGGTGACGGCACAGCAGTCCCAGCTATATCCGACCGTGACCGTCGAACTGATGAGTGAAGTATTTCCCTGCCCCGGCCGATCCTGGAAGTCGAAGAAGAAGGATGCGCCCCCATACAAACCTCCCTCACGATCACCGAGAAAGGCAGATGGACTCCACTGCGAGCCTCGCAGCGTGCCCGGCTCATTGCCGCGCGCGTCAGCGAATTGAGCCAGGCTGGGAACCAGATGAATGGCGCGCGTGTAATAAAAACTCTGGAAGGCCTGCACCAGTGGTCGAGAGATACCAAACGTTGTCGAAAGAGCACGCAACCCTCCCTCGCGGGTGTCGAGGTCCGTGCGGAGATCAACGAAAATATCGTTACGCGGCCGATAGCGAGCTTCCACATTTAGCGGCGAGAAGCGTCGCGGGATACCACCATAACTAAAACCCGAAAGCGTGTTGATTGGATAAAACTGATTTCGCCTGCCGGGTATCAAGGCGCCGCCAAAAAACCGATCAAAGAAATATTTACCTCGCACTGTTACCGTCAGGGCTTCGTAGGGCTGGCTCGAGAGCGGCGCTCTTTCACCGGTCCTGGTTTCGCGCGCTGCAGCGCCGCTCACGTTCTCCGTCGAACGGCGAGTGAAGAAGCGGTTGGAAATACCAAACTCGATTTCGTTGGTGTTGGCGATGGCATCGTTGTAGTCGAACCGGATTATGCGATCAAATTCGTTTATGCCGGAAATCTTTCGGTAGATGATGTAGGGCTCAATCACATGTCGGAAGAAGAAAACACCGTTGCCGCGATGAAAGTCTTTAGCCAGCGCCGGAGGCCTCACATCCAACTCAAACTCACCGTAACCTCGCGTCAAGTTGGTACTCAGCACCGCTCTATTGGCCGGATCCAGAGTGTTTGAATAAAGGGTCGCCCGGGCCCCGGCAGTTGCCGTAATGGAAAACCCGGCAAAACTAATTGGCAATGCCACGCGCGGATGGAAGTCGAGACGCTGCACCAGTGACGGCGAGATGATGGGGTCGCCGCCTACCTCATTTCGAAAGGCCACCAGATCGTCAACACTCTCTTTTCGGCTCAGGCCTTCGGCGCCGCCTTCAAACGAAAAATAGACCGGAAGTTTCTTGAGGAAACTCAGCAGCGAGGGTCGTTTTTCGATGGTGATGCCCGGCAGTTCACGGATGCGAATACGCGAGGTGGGCAGCGAAGTAACCTGGGTTCGCGCCAGCAGATTGAAACTGTAGTCGTTGTGGTTCTTGTTAACAAAGACCTGGGATCGCTCTTCGGGAGAAATCGCCTGCTGAATGCTGTCAGAAAACACCTGACGAAACGCCAGATTTGAAGTTATGTTGACGTCCGCTGCGGCAATAAATCCATTCGGGAAATAGTGGACTCCTTCTACATAAAAACTCGAACCGCCTTGATCCGGGTGAGTGGCATCCTCCTTCGGTCCCAACTTGCGATCGAATACCGTATAGAAGCCCAGATTGAAATAGGAGCGCGAATTGGCCCGCGTGCGCAGGTCGGCGCCGATACCGATCCCACGCTGGGTGTAGAGATCGTTACGCAGCGTAACGTCCGCTGAACGACCCAGCGTTTGATAGTAGGCATTCGAGAGACGGAATCCTTTTTCCCCTGAACCGCCGAACGTGGGCGTCAGAAAACCAGAAGCTCGATCGCGCTGCTTGATCGATACTGAAGCATACGGGAGATAAAAGATGGGCACGTCTTTGATTCTCAAGCGGGGCGAATAAACGCGCACCCGGTCACCGGTGACTATCTTCGCGCGCTTCGCAAAAAAGCTCCACTTGGGCACGTCTTCGTCGCACGCAGTGACCTGAACATTTGTAGCCACTATGGTATCGAGGCTGATCCTTTCGACCCGATCGGCAGTAAAATAGATCCTGGTTCCGTCCTGCGTCTGGTTGGTGAAACCCGTAGAGTCAAGGAAGAAGCCCGTCTTGGTCCGGTAGTTCCATTCCGCGCGCGTGCCCGTAATTCTTTGTTGTTCGCCTTGATCAAAGACGACGTTGCCTTCAGCTATGACTCTATTTGTCGCTTCGTAAACGGTGAGCTTGTCGGCTTGCAGTCGATAGGTGCCAATGCGCGCGTCAACGTTGCCCTCGTAAAGGAAAATGCGAGCTTGCTCCGGACCGGAAACAGTTTGTTTGCCCGCGTCGACATTAAGTTGATCGGTAGCTTGAGCCGGTTCCCCTGGCCTCGTGGGAGAACGTGGGCGAACAGGCTGATCCTGGGTGAGCGGGTTAACGTTCGGCGTGTCGGTCATGGGATTCGTAACTTTCCTGTCGACCGGATTGGTTTGCTGCGCGCGGACAGGTGGGGCCACGCTGATGATTGCGATCGCAAGGGCAGATAGAATGAGCCTGGAAATAGGCTTAGAGGAAAAAGCTACGCGCAAAAGAGAGTGGAGACCCCCTACGTCCGGTTGATTAAGGCGTGGAATGCTAACACAGACCAGTGGACAGTTGGCAGTTGACAAGATCATTTTCCATACGTCATTTGATGTTTCTCATTTGTCCTTTTGCATTGTTTACTTCTTTGTTCGTGTCCGATCGTGTGATTTCGAGGATCGTTCTGATTTCTCGGCCAAGCAAACGATCCACGAAGTAACACGAAGCACCACGAAACGAGATTCAGGAAAATGACCAGATGAGAAATGTCAAATGATATATGAAAAATAAACAGGGCCTTCTATTATTCCATTTTTAATGACAGCCATTCCTCCCAGGCGGCACAGACTGATGATCGTCGCAGGTGAGCCCTCGGGTGACGCGCATGCGGCGGCACTCGTGCGTGCATTGCGCGAGGCAGCATCTGAGAGTCAGTTGGAATTTTTGGGGGCCACCGGTCCGCTGATGCGAGCAGCCGGCGTGGACTCAGTGATTCAGTCCGATGATCTGTCAATCATGGGTTTGCTCGAAATCGGGAGTGCGTTGCCTAAATTCTGGCGGGCCTTCAAAACATTGAGGCATGCGGCAATTGAAAAAAAGCCTGATGCAGTGATTCTGGTGGACTGGCCGGACTTCAATTTGCGCTTGGCGCGCTCGCTGCACCGGCGTGGCCTCAGAGTTATCTATTACATCAGTCCCCAACTTTGGGCCTGGCGTTCTTATCGCTTGAAGACCATCAAGCGCGACGTCGACTTGCTGCTGACTATTCTGCCGTTTGAGCGTGACTGGTATGCCAAACGTGGAGTGATGCAAGTCGAGTTTGTAGGTCACCCACTCGCGGGTGAGGTGGTAGCACGGGGAAGGCGGGAAGATTTCTGCCGCTTTCATGAACTCGATCCCGCCCGCCCGATCATTTCCCTACTTCCCGGAAGCCGGCACAGAGAACTGCAGCGCATCCTTCCGCCGATGCTGGAGGCCGCCGCTTTAGTGGCTTTCCAGAGACCTGACGTCCAGTTCGTTTTAGTTGTCGCTCCCAGCCGATCGCTCGACGAAGCACGAGACATCATCCGTGCCAGAACTGCCCCATCACCTCTGCCGGAGGTTCTTCGCCTCGTTCATCATGAAACACGCGAAGCCCTTGCCGCTTCCGACGCCGCGGCATTAGCGAGCGGTACTGTCACTCTTGAAGCTGCGTTGCTGGAAACGCCGATGGTTATCGTTTACAAAGAATCTGCGATCAACTGGCACACTCTCGGACAACTAATCACGACCGACCACTACGGTTTAGTTAACCTGATTGCGGGTAAACGAATTGTGACTGAGCTAATGCAGAATGAACTGAACGGCGAGCGTCTCGCTGCTGAACTTCTTTCACTGCTTGATAGGGAACGGAACGAGGAAGTACAGAGGCAATTGCACGAGGTGGCCCATCAACTTGGTGAGGGTGGCGCATCTCGGCGGGCTGCTGAACGGATACTCGAGTTCTTGACTACGCGGAAGCGGGTGGGTCCTGGGTAGCGACTAACCAACTTGTCCTCAAAGCACAGCATGCTTAGCCGTCGCTGCTTGTTCGTGCCCGGTTTCGGAATATAGACCCGCTTCACTGCAACCTGCCGGTTTATCCCGGCGCTCAATGAGAAATGGAAACTGAAAGAAAGGCTTTAGTTGAGGAGTTGGGTTCCTTTCCCTCTTACGGCACGAGCACAACTTTCCCGAGGTTCTTTCGCGATTCAATGTACGCATGGGCCGAGCCGGCCTGCTCGAATGAAAACGCGCGATCAACATGCGGGCGAATCCAGCCTTCCTGAACTCCCTCCATTATCGCCTGCACCCAATCGACAACTTTCTCAGGCTCGTGCCACATGTGGCCCAGGTTTAAGCCAAATACACCGCGGTTCTTGTTCAGTAGTCCAAGTGGATGAAATCTGGGCATCTGTACTGCTGCCTTGAGTAGCTTGAATTTGCCCTTCAGCCCATTGGCAGACGCTACTGAGACGCCAAACATTCCCAAACGGCCAGTATGTCTCAGAGCCCTATAGCTCTTTTTCCAATGAGACCCACCAATCGGATCGATAACGAGCTCCACACCACGATCGCCGGTTAGCTTCTTCAGCACCGGAAGCCAGTCTTGAGTGCGATAGTCGATCGGGTGATCCAGCCCTCGTTGGCGCAGGAAGTCGTGTTTCGACGGACTAGCGGTGCCGTACGTTACGGCGCCGATGTGTTTCGCGATGTCCAGTGCGGCCAGACCAACACCGCCGCCGGCGTTGTGAATCAGGACTGACTCGCCTTTTCGCAAACCGCCCATTGCCACCAGCAGCGCGTAGGCCGTGAGATAGTTGACCGGAATGGCCGCGGCTTGTTCAAAGGTCAATGAGTCTGGCTTTTCAAACAACTGCTTTTCCTGTACGACCACTTTTTCCGACTGTCCACCGAATCGCGTCATCGCCACCACCGGCACGCCGACGAGATCCGGATCGACACCTTCGCCGACTTCTTCGACTACCCCGGCGACTTCATAGCCCATTACACAAGGCTTCCGCGGTCCGTCGGGATAGAGTCCCTGGCGGGCGAGTATGTCCGCAAAGTTGAGACCCGCGGCGCGTACACCAACGACTACTTCACCTGCACCCGCATGCGGATCAGGCGTCTCCTCGACTCGGAGAACCTCGACGCCGCCGTTTCGCGTAGTCACAACTTGTCGCATGTTCGTTTCCTCATTCTTTGCCTAACGTTTACGTGCTCGCCTAACCGCAATGAACATAGCGGCCAGAATTCCAATGCCAGCTGAGACATATCTTGCCGGCCAGTCGCCGTCCTGAATGAAGGTGACCAGGGCAGCAACGAGGAATCCCAAAGATACGAGGGCACCGAGCACGATGGCAACTTTAACGCGTTTGGTAAGATCCTGATCTGCCATATAGCTATATCCTCGACGAAGCTCAAGAGTCGGCCCACCAGGTATTCTACCTGGGTTCGCATCACCAGAACGATGATGCGCTCGCAGAAGTTGATTGCGGTCGCTTCCGCTCCCGGTTCTGTAGTTGGGGCGTCACCTGCACGAGCCCTTGAACCGTCTGATGTTTCCGGCTAAGGTACGCCGCAATGGATTTCAGGCCGAAAGCAAGACTAAGTTGGAATCACAGACTGAAGTCTGTGCCACTTTTTAAGATCGCCTTCACACTCACTCTGGCTCTCTTCGCTGGCTGTGGACACGCAGCGGATCCGAAGAGTTTAACTCTCGCGGTCAACTCGGGCGTCGAGGGTGACGCGCTCAAGCAAGCGGCTCTGGATTACGAAGCCCGGACCGGCGTCCACATAAACATCGCCGAGTTTCCTTATGCCAATCTCTTCGAGAAAGAGTTGATCGATCTCAGCGCCCGTTCCGGCGCTTACGATCTCATCATGCTCGACGACCCGTGGTTTCCCAAGTTCGCTTCACAACAATTGCTCGCAGAACTGACGCCGCTGTTGCAAGCCCGCGGACTCACAGGTCCGGACGACGACTTCGTGGCGACTTCCATAGCGCTCGGCCGCGAGCCTTATCAGACCGGAGCGCTCTACGCCTTACCTTACGTCGGCAATTCACAATTGCTCTTCTACCGCAAAGACCTATTCGCCAAACACAACCTGCAAGAGCCAGGCACCTGGGCCGATGTGCTCGCGGCCGCGAAAATCATCAGCGAGCTGGAAATGACCGGGGCGCCTGGGGGCGGCAGGGTCTACGGCTACGTGATGCGGGCTGCCCAGGGTAATGCAGCCGTCGCCGATTTCATGCCCATCTTCTGGGCCTTTGGCGCTGAAATGTTTGACGCCAGCGGGCAGTCAACAGTCAACAGCCCGGAAGGGATCGAGGCGTTGAAGTTTATGTTGGAGCTGGGTAAGTATTCACCGCCAGGGTACGCCAGCTTTAACGCAGATGAAGTTGGTGCGCATCTGTTGCAAGGCACGGCGGCGATTTCGATCAACTGGCCGGCATGGATCAGCACATTTAATGACGACAGTAAATCAAAAGTGATTGGCAAGATGGACTTCACCGTGATGCCGGGCGCCAGGAACCCCGGGCGCGCTGAAATCGGCAACTGGCTGATTGCTATCCCGCGCGATGCGAGGAACAAGGATGCGGCAGCCGATTTCCTGCTCTGGGCCATCAGTGCCGAACAAATGAAGCGCTCGGCGTTGCGTGGCAATCCTCCGACGCGCAAATCGCTCTTCAACGATCCCGAACTGGTAGCGACGTTTCCGGCATACCCTGCCCAGTTGCGTTCTTTGCAAAACTCAAAGCCGCGCCCGCGCACTCCTTTCTGGAACGAGATCGAAAACGTCTTCGGTATTTACCTTTCGAAGGCCAACAGTGGAGAACTCTCTGCGGAAGATGCCATGAATCAGGCCAATGCCGAGATTAGAAAAATTCTTGAGCGAGGAAGGTAAAAAAGGTGTCGGGTATCGGGCGCCGGGTGCTGGTTTGGACCGAAGTCTCGCTTACCTGCTGGTGGCGCCCACGGTTGCTGTGCTCGTGGCACTGTCCATCTATCCTCTCATTCATGCGGTAACACTTAGCCTGCGAGTTACTTCAGGCGGGGTCACTCGCTGGAGTCCCGGAAACTTCGCGCGCTTGTTCTCAGATCAATTCTTCCTGTCTGCCCTCGGTCAGACGTTAGTCTACGCAACATCCGCCCTTACCCTGGAGTTCTTCCTCGGACTCAGTCTTGCCGTGCTGATGAACAACCAATTCCGCGGACGAAGCTTCTTTCGTGCGGCGTTGCTGGTTCCAATGATGCTGCCCACCGTCGTCGCCGGAGTGGTCTGGCGGTTAATGCTCAATCCGAACTTCGGCGCGGTAAACGGCACCTTGAAGGGTATGGGTCTGAACACTGCAGCTCTAACCTGGACGTCGTCGCCACGCCTGGCGATGCTTTCGGTGGTGGCCGTGGACGTATGGCAATGGACTCCTTTCATGTTTCTAATTCTTCTTGCGGGGCTGCAGGCAATACCGCAAGAGCCCTACGAAGCCGCGCGTATCGACGGTTCGAGTGCCTGGCAAACGTTCCGTCATGTCACGTTACCTTTACTTAAGCCTGCCATTCTCGTGGCGCTGTTGCTGCGCACGATGGATCTCCTGCGCGTGTTCGATCAAGTTTTTATTCTCACTGAAGGCGGGCCCGGCTTTGCGACGGAAACAATTAGCCTTTACATCTATCGTACGGCGTTTCGTTTTTCCGACTTTGGTTATGCGGCCGCAATGTCGTTTGTGCTGTTAATCATCACGAATATCATCAGCGCGTTTTACATTCGGGTGCTGCAATCTCGAGAGGCCTGACATTGCCGATTGCCGATTGCCAATTGCCGATATTGTTTTTCCCAGTTTTAAGTGCTGATTCGGAGCATTATTCGGGAGCAGTAATAAATGGAGATCACTGATGTCATCCTCGCAGTAACCTCGTCAGCTAGCCTTTCTTCTAATCGGCAATCGGCAATCGGCAATTGGCAATGATGAACCAGCGAACATTGCTCAAATATGCGCTCGTCGCCCTCGCGTCCCTGTCGGCTCTAGCGCCGGTTTACTGGATGCTGACGATTTCGCTGAAGCGAGAAGTGGACCAGTTTGCCGTGCCGCCACTGTGGTTTTCCTTCACGCCGACGCTCGAGCATTACCGGGACGCGTTTCTCAACCGCGCCTTTGGCCAGTATCTGATCACCAGCGCTATTGTTGCCGTCAGTTCCACGCTCTGCGCACTGTTAATTGGGACCCTGGCAGCATACGCCCTGGCAAGATTCAAAATGCCGGGCCGTCTCGATCGCAAGCTGGCGCTCTGGATTCTCTCCACCCGCATGTTTCCACCGATCGTTACCGCGGTACCTTTGTTTCTGATGATGCGCGATCTCGGGCTATTGAACACTCGGGCCTCCCTCGTGATTCTCTACACCGGGTTCAATCTTCCTTTTGTAGTGTGGATGATGCGCGGATTTTTTCTGGAAGTGCCGCGTGAGTTGGAAGAGGCTGCAATGGTTGACGGCGATTCGCGTCTGGGAGCTCTGCGTCGCGTGCTGCTGCCGCTGGTGGCGCCGGGGTTGGCAGCTACAGCGGTGTTCTGTCTGATTATTTCCTGGAATGAATTCCTGTTTGCACTCGTGCTGACCCAGACTGATGCCGCGATGACTCTACCGGTCGGGATTGCCGGGCGAGTGACACAGTATGAAATTAAGTGGGGTGTGATGAGCGCCGCCGGAGTAGTAGCAATGCTGCCGATACTAGTCTTCGCGATGGCGGTACAAAGATATTTGGTAAGAGGGCTCTCCCTAGGTGCGGTGAAGGGGTAGGTAGCATAGACTTCAGTCTGTGTATTGCTACCCTTGACTCAAGCTAGAGATCAATACTACAAACGAAATCTCCCTCACTGGCATCCCGCAGGCAAATCTGTCTTTCTGACCTGGCGGTTGCACGGCTCCTTACCACAGACAGTCATCAACCAAATGCGGGTGGTTCGACAAAACCTACGCGAGAAGCGGGATCGCAATCAAGGTGGCTCAAACGAAAGGGTGCGTGAGTATAAGAAACTGTTTGCCAGAGTAGATTCAATACTGGACCGGGCCACCAGCGGACCACTCTGGCTGAAAATTAATGAAATTGCATCGCTTGTCCAAGATGCGTTACTGAAGCGGTACGCTCACCTCTACACACTATGGGCATATGTTGTAATGGCGAATCATGTTCATGTCTTTCTAAAACCGAAAGCCCACGCGACGATCGAACAAACTACCAGATACGTCAAAGGTTCTACCGCGCGCCAAGCAAATCTGTTACTAGGTCGAACCGGTGAGAAGTTCTGGCAAGATGAATCGTTCGACCATTGGTGTCGTGATAAGGATGAGTTCTTTCGTATAGTCAAATACATTGAGAACAACCCGGTGAAGGCAGGCTTGGTAAAAGAAGCCGAGGATTGGCTATGGTCTTCTGCGGCTGAAAGGAAGCGTAGAGGATGGAGTGAGTTCAAGGCACTGACTTGAACAACTGTTGAAGGGCTGCACTCGTGGCATAGACTTTAGTCTGTGATTTCAACAGCGACAAAAGCCGCGGATTCTCCAGCGGGAGTAATGTTAGTGCATTGGCTCAACGAATGTTGAATTCTTGTACTGTTGAGACACAGACTGAAGTCTATGCTACGTGACATCGAATTCCGAAACGTCAGCAAAGCATTCGGCGAAGCCAAAGTCGTTGATGATCTCTCCCTGACCATCAACGACGGTGAGTTGGTAGTGCTGCTTGGGCCCTCGGGCTGTGGAAAGTCAACCACTCTGCGCATGTTGGCGGGACTCGAACACATCAGCTCGGGCGATATCTTTATTGGCAACGAGCGTATCAATACGGTGCCAACGCAGCATCGCGATCTCGCAATGGTCTTTCAAAACTACGCGCTCTATCCACACATGACGGTCGCCGAGAACATCGCGTATCCCTTGCGCATCCGAAAACTTTCTCGCGAAGAGATCGCCACGAGAGTTAAGCGAGTGGCCCGTTTGCTCGAAATCGACACGCTGCTGAACCGGAGACCGCGCGACCTGTCGGGCGGGGAACGCCAGCGGGTCGCGTTGGCGCGAGCAATTGTCCGTGAACCGCGTGCCTACCTGATGGATGAACCGCTTTCGAACCTTGATGCCAGGCTGCGGGTCCAGATGCGCGGCGAGCTGAAGCATTTGCAGCACGAGCTTGGTACCACCACGATTTACGTCACCCACGATCAGGCTGAGGCGATGACTCTAGCCCACCGGGTGGCAGTGATGCGAAGCGGGAGACTCCAGCAATTTGACACGCCTTTGAAGATTTATAATCAGCCTGCGAATCGCTTTGTGGCGGAGTTCGTCGGCAGTCCCGGGATGAATTTCCTCGATGGAGGAGTCGATCGACAGGCGCGGGTTTTTACCACCGACGAGCTTTCTTTTTCCCTTGATGACTCTCAACTCGCGGGTCTTAATGGACTGAATTCGACCGAGGGTGTGCTCGTGGGTATTCGTCCTGAACATGTTAGCGTTTCCGAGGTTCCACGTGACGGCTGGTTGCCCGCCAGCGTTTACGTAACCGAACTGATGGGCAGCGAGACTTTTGTCTTTCTGACCCTGGGTGACAAGCGGATCATCGCCCGGGCGCCTGCGGATTTCCGTGCTGAAGTTGGATCGACTGCCTGGATCGAAATAGAAACTGAGAAGGCCCATTTCTTTCACCCGACGTCGGGAAAGAGATTAGGAGTATGAAACTTGCACTCAATGGCGCTACCACCATGAAAGCCGATCTCGTGACCGACCTCCGTGCCGCACACGCTGCGGGGTTCGACTTCCTCGAGATCTGGGCTGCCAAGCTGCGTGCTTTTCTGAAAACCAACTCGGCCGCTGATCTCAGGAAACTCTTCGACGAGAGCGGCCTCGAACCCTTAAGCATAAACTCAATCGAGCACATCACGTTCCGCAGCCCCGCCGACTACGCCGGAATCAAAGCCCAGTGCGATGAGCTAAGCTCCCTGGCCGCCGTCCTCCGCTGTCCGTACATCGTGGTAGTGCCAGGAAGGTTGCCGGCGCAGGCGCCGAGCCTGGAAGAGATCATTGACGAGTCGGTTCGCGTGCTCACCGACTTAAGCGCGATTGCGGCGCATCATGGCGTCGCACTCGCGTTTGAGTTTCTGGGCCAGAAGGATTGCAGCGTGCAAACCCTTGAGTTGGCCGATGAGATCGTCAAACGCGTCGGCCATCCTGAGGTCGGTCTGGTGATTGATTCTTTTCATTTCTACGCGGGTGGATCCACGATTGACATGATTGAGTCCCTGGCGCCGGAGTCTCTTTTCATTTTCCACATTAACGATGCTGAGGATCTGCCGCGCGATCAACTGCAAGACTCACATCGTCTGCTTCCCGGGCTGGGTATTCTGCCTTTAGTAGAGATGCTCGAATCGTTTAAGCGCATTGGATACGATCGGGTCGCCAGTGTGGAGATATTCCGCCCGGAGTATTGGGAGCTCGATCCATTTGAGCTGGCGCGTGATGCGAAAGCGGCCACGGAGCGTGTCCTGGAGAGCGTGTAGACAGCGGTGTTGTGATAGGGCGGGATCAGGTCGTTTCATTTCCCTTCGTCATTATTCGTCATTTCTCATTTTTCATTGGTGGATCCAAGTTTGCAGTGCAACTAAGAGACTAGGGTTAACAAGAAGTTCGCTGGTGTAGCGTACCTTCTCATCCGATTCCAAATAGCAGCCGGAGTGCAAGCAGCGCGGCATTCAATACAGAACCGGGAGCCGTAGCGACCGCACTCAACCTACACCAGGGACCAGAGGTAAATAACCACTGTCGAGAGTTGGGACAGTGATGCTCATAGATAGCGTGTTTCTTGAAGGATCCTGATACTTGAGTGCGGTCGCTATCGCTCCCGGTTCTGTACTTGCCTCACTGCGCTGCTTGTGTCGCACTTCCAACTTGAATCCACCATTCGTAATGGCGGATGGGAGATTCGTTTCACAGATCTAATGACTAAACTCAAGATCGGAATCATTGGCGCAGGATACATTGGCGGTGTACATGCCGCCATTCTTGCTCGAGACGAACGCGTTCAGATCGCCGCAGTCCACGACCTCGTGCAAGAGAAGGCGCAGCATTTGGCAAATTCGTTCGGAGCACCGACCGCGGAAAGCGCACAGGATCTTATTGAAAGCTGCGATGCCGTCTACATTGCAACTCCTAATACCAAACACACGGAATTAGCCATCGCCGCAGCCGCGAGCGGCAAACATGTTTTCTGTGAGAAGCCGATGGCCACCAGCCTGGCTGAAGCCCAGGCAGTCCTCGAGGCCGCACAAGAGAGCGACGCTGTTTTTCAGGTAGGCCACAACCGTCGCTTTGCGCCCGTGTACACCACGCTCAAGCGCCTGCTGACGGAAAGTCATTTGCCTCATTCCGCCCACGTAAAGATGAATCGCGGTGAGTTGCTGCAACCGGAGTGGGTCGGCAATCCACAAATCACAGGTGGGTTTCTTTACGAGACCACGATCCACATGTTCGACATGATGAGGTTCCTGTTCGGGGAGATCACGATGCTGCACGCGTTGGGTTCATCACATGAGTATCCCGAGACAGACGACTTCTCAGTCCTCATACAGTTCGCCAGCGGCATGCACGCGACCTTTGCGTCCTCCGCGGATGCCAGCTGGCTTTTTCCCTTTGAACGGGTCGAAGTCTTCTGCCATCACAGCACTTTCACTACCCGGGAAATGGAGAGTCTGGTCTACAACGAGGCGCTGGACGGACGGAGCATCGAACAGTCGATGCACCAGTTACCGAAAGAGGAGAAGTGGGGCTACTTGCAGGAAGACAAGAGCTTTATCGTTTCAATTACCAGGGGTTTACCGCCCGCGGTAACAGCCGAAGACGGCTACAAGTCCGTCGCGTTGGTGGAAAGCTGTTACCGTTCGATTCGCACTGGTGAGGCAGTCAGGCTCTGAACATTGCCGATTGCCGATTGCCGATTGCCGATTTCTTCTTGTGTCTCTTGAGCGCTGACTTCCCGATCTCAATTAAGAGCGTTGATCTCCGTCAGCAGCGTCAGCCTCGCGCCGATTGGCAGGCAGCCCCTCTTCTAATCGGCAATCGGCAATCGGAAATCGGCAATCGGCTTTGGCCACGCGCTATTGGGCCGACTTCGCTGAGGCGCTTTCCTCCGTGGGTTTATTCGGCTGCGGCGTAATGCGCAGATAAGGCTTTGGCGCCTTCCATCCCCCCGGAAACTTCTCCTTCGCTGCCTCGTCGGAAAGTGACGGAACGATGATCACGTCCTCACCGTTCTTCCAATTCACGGGCGTCGCCACGCTGTACTGCGCCGTCAACTGAAGCGAATCGATGACGCGCAGGATCTCGTCGAAGTTGCGTCCTGTGCTGGCCGGGTAGGTGATCATGAGTTTGATCTTTTTGTCTGGGCCGATAACGAAGACCGAACGTACGGTGAAGACGTCGCTGATCTCCGGATGGATCATATCGTAGAGCTCGGAGATCTTGTGGTCCGGGTCTGCGATGATCGGAAAGTTTAATGCCGTACCTTGTGTCTCTTTGATATCTTCAGCCCACTTGCTGTGTGAATCGGTCTTGTCGACACTCAAACCGATGACCTTAACCCCGCGACTATCGAATTCTGGTTTGCATTTAGCCACATAGCCAAGCTCGGTCGTGCAGACCGGAGTGAAATCTTTTGGGTGAGAGAAAAGCACTGCCCAACTATTGCCGATCCACTCGTGAAAATTAATCGGGCCGTCAGTTGTATCTGCAGTGAAATCGGGTGCCGCGTCTCCTAAACGTAATGCCATTGTGAATCTCCTTTCATTCTGAGGGGGAATTATCCAGCCCTGCCAGACTTTGCAAGCGAGGTGATGATTGTTAGTTGTTAGGAATCCGAATCGTTTTTACATCGGGGCGTCCTAACAAGTCAATCCTGCGTATAGCGCCGTGTGTTCCACAGCGTACAGACGGGAGAAATACCGATGGAAATCATTGTCAGGAGTTGGGTCGACCCCTCAATCCCCCATCATGCTTCCCGCTGGTTTCGGAGCTGGAGTGTTGATGTATCCGGTCAAACTTGTACCTGGACAATGGTATCTGGCATGCACTTGCACGCGCTGCCAAATCCTGATCCCGGTTTTTCACGATCTCAGTAACGGTGAATCAGAACTGAACGGCACCTACTCTATGACTTGTCCCAGATGCAATCACTCCGGGGTGTACAACGTCGAGCATTATCAGCATCACGATAGAAGAAAGCCGGAAATCCTGATAGAAATCCTTTAGTTTTCTTTCCAGCCCCTCGCGCTGTAGACCATGTGTCGACGCGGTATAGCTCCAGTTCCTCTCAATCCCTTATAGAAATCCTGTGTTTCACATTAACCTCATTCAATTCAGAGCAAGTGGTCGGCACGTCTCTTGCCAGTTGTTTCCAGGGAGTTTGATGGTTTTGTCCCAGTACGCCTCCCAGAATCCCTCAAACACCGCCTAAGTGACGCTATTTTTGCCATTGGCGAGCAACTATGTCTAAAGGCTCCAGCTCAGCTAAACCCAGAGCTTCAAAGGCGCCGGAGTTTGGTCCGGACCTTTACCGCGAGATCTTCAAACACTCCAATGAGCCAATAGCAATTATCAGCCCTGAAGGCCATTACATAGAACAGAACGCTGCCCACCGGGAGCTTCTTGGATATCCAGACGAGGAACTCCTGGGACAGTCTCCGGCAATCCATATGGGTCGAGAGGCCTTTGCAGAAATTGTTAGGGAACTGGCCCAGAATGGGGAGTACCGCGGCGAAGTCGAAAGCCAAACAAAAACAGGTGAGATCAGGGACATCGAACTCTCTGCCTTCACCACCAAAAGCGGTTCTGGAGATCCGATTTGCTACGTAAGCATCAAACGGAACGTCACTGAACGAAAGCGAGCGGAAGAGGAACTGCGACGCAGTGAAGCGGAGCTGACCGACTTCTTTGAAAACGCCGCTGTTGGTCTGCACTGGGTGAGCTATGATGGGACGGTGCTTCGCGTCAACCAGGCGGAGCTCGATTTACTAGGTTACTCGCGAGAAGAGTTTGTCGGGCGCAATATCGCGGACTTTCATGTCGATAAGGAAGCTATAAAAAACATTCTCAGTCGTCTTCAGGATGGAGAAGTGTTACATGACTATGGCGCTCGCCTCCGTTGCAAAGACGGTTCAATTAAGCACGTGCGCATTAATTCGAGTGTATTCCGCGAGCGGGGAAGGTTTGTGCACACCCGCTGTTTTACTCGAGACATTACGAATCGCAGGCAAACACGGCGCCGGCTGGCACTGCAATATGAAGTCACACGGATACTCTCGGAGTCGACTAACTTCATTGAAAGCGCCAGCAGGATTTTGCAGGTAACCTGCCGGGGACTTGAATGGGATGCCGGTGGTTTGTGGATCATAGATCCCGACGCACAAGTGTTGCGCTGCGTCGATTTCTGCGCGGCTGCCCCGACCGCCGTCACGGAGTTCGAGAAACTCACGCGCCGTATTACTTTCAAGAGGGGTGAGGGTCTACCAGGCCGCATCTGGGAAAATGGCGCGCCTGCACGGATCGATTACATAGTCGAAGATCGAAACTTTCCGCGTGCAACAGTCGCCCGGCAGGAAGGTATCAATAGCGCGTTTGGGTTCCCGATACTTCTCGGCGATGAGGTATTAGGAGTGCTTGATTTCTTTAGTAAGGAGATCAAGGAAACTGACGACGAATTGCTTCAGTTGGCTGCGAGTATCGGGGGACAAATTGGCCAGTTTACTAAACGCAAGCGGGCCGAGGACGAACGTGCCGACCTGCTGGAACGCGAACGGGCAGCCAGGTCCGACGCCGAGACGGCCAACCGTCTCAAGGACGAGTTTCTCGCCACTCTCTCGCATGAGTTACGCACGCCTTTGAATGCCGTAATTGGCTGGTCGCGAATCTTGAAATCGGGAAAGCTTGACGAGGACAGCGCCACCCATGCTCTGGAGGTAATTGAGCGCAATGCCTGGTCACAGAAACAGATTATCGAGGATATTCTCGACGTTAGCCGAGTGATCACCGGCAAACTGCAGCTAAATCTTGGCCCGGTAGATTTGGTCGCGGTGGTCGATGCGGCTCTCGAAGCTGTACGGCCGGCACTTGAAGCGAAGGCGATCAACATTGAGACCATTATCGATGCCGGACTGCGGATCGTCCCCGGCGACGCCGATCGTCTGCAGCAAGTAGTATGGAACCTTCTTTCAAATGCCGCGAAGTTCACGCCTACAGAGGGAAAGGTGGAGGTCCGCTTGAGCTACGATAGTAATCAAGTGCAGATTCAAGTGAGCGATAGCGGTCCTGGAATTGATCCCGATTTTCTGCCGCACGTCTTCGAGCGATTCCGCCAGGCCGATGGCACCACCACCAGGACACATGGGGGTCTGGGACTGGGATTAGCGATCGTTCGCCATCTGGTGGAATTACATGGAGGGATTATCACAGCCCAGAATCGCACCGACGGTCCTGGCGCAATCTTCACTCTCAAGCTTCGCCCACCAAGTGGGGGACTGAGACCCGAAGCTTTGGCCGACGCAATTGAAGCCTTCAAAGACTCAGAACCGGAGCTGCCAAGTCTCCAAAATCTCCATATACTCGTCGTCGATGACGAAAGAGACACCTTAGATCTACTCACAATGGATCTTACTCAGCATGGCGCCAGCGTTACCGGAGTTACCAGTGCCGCTGACGCGCTCCGCGCCCTTGAACACTCGCAGTTCGATTTGTTGCTCAGCGATATTGGCATGCCGGAAACTGACGGCTATGGCTTGATTCGGCAGGTGCGCACACGAGAATCGGGCCGCGGGACACGTCTTCCTGCCATCGCTCTCACGGCTTACGCCAGAGTGCAAGATCGCATGCGAGCGATCATGGCCGGATACAACACTCATATTGCCAAACCAGTGGAAGCCAGTGAATTGGTAACCGTGATCGCAAGTTTGGCCGGACGCCTCGGTAAGACTTAGGAGGAAGCATTTTCCATTTCTCATTTGACATTTTTCATTGGGCATTTTTTCTGATCTGATTTCGTTGTGATTAGTGTTATTTGGTGGATCGCTTCTTTGCCTGAGGAATCAAGAACGATCCCCGAAATCACACCAACAAACACGAAGAGGTTCCAAGAAGGTCAACAATCCACAAATCCCTCAACCTGCTGAAACGTTGCGCATGGCCCAGAACTGATCTGGCGATTGCTTATCATGACCGGGAGTGGGGCGTGCCGCTGCATGACGATCGCGGACTCTTTGAGTTTCTCATTCTGGAAGGTGCCCAGGCGGGACTTAGCTGGGAAACAGTCCTGCAAAAACGCGATAACTATCGCGCGGCCTTTGATAACTTTGAACCAGCCAGAGTCGCCAGGTATGGCCCACCTAAGGTGGACCAACTGTTGGATAATGCCGGCATAATCCGCAACCGTTTGAAGATAGCCTCTGCGATTCAGAACGCTAAGGCGTTCATTGCAGTGCAGCAAGAGTTTGGCAGTTTTGACGATTATCTGTGGCGCTTTGTCGATAACCGGCCGCTAACGCGGAAGCGTGGCGCACCCGTTCCCGCGCGTACAGATGTATCTGACGCGGTGAGCAAGGACCTGACGAAACGCGGTTTCAAGTTTGTCGGCTCAACGATCTGCTACGCTTTCATGCAAGCCGTGGGATTGGTCAATGATCACGATTTCAGTTGCTTTCGCTATAACGCGATTAGGAAACAATAGCGGCGGTTTTCATAGCCTGATGGACAGTGTGCAGTTGGCCGGTAGTGCCCATAGGGCACTACACCGTTGGCCGGATCTGCAAAATAAGGTTAGGTAAGTACGCAGTCTTACTGAAAAGAGTTGAGGTATCAATTCAGTTGCTCTGCTATTTTGGACTAATTGCGCGCCACGCCAAGGCGCCTCCCCACGAGTCTTTCAACTTCCAGCGGCACGCCTTCGGCTTTTGCCTGGCGAATGAACTCGCTATCAATTTTAAAAATTCGTAATTTCACAATGTCTTCCACCACAAGGTTCGTCAACCCCTCGTTGCGGACTTCAGTGATAAACTCGGGCGTAATCTTAAAGATCCGCATTTTGACGAGACTGTCAAACGGTTCCTTATCGAAACCCATTTGGCTGACCTGCATAACGAACTGGGCATCAATTTTGAAAATCCGGGCTTTGACCAGTTCCTCCATTCCCAGGTCAGCAAAACCGCTGGCTTTCATCTCGCGCATGAACCTGGAGTCGATTTTAAAGATCGCCGCCTTGAATAGATCATCGACCTGGAGTTTACCGAAACCTGCCGAGGACAAGTCATCGGCAAGTGCCGTAGTGACATTCAACGTCGTAGCCGCAAAGAGTCTGTTTTCCGAATGCCGTTCGTCACTCGAATCTGTATCGAAGTTAAACCCTCGGCTTTTCATTTCCGAAACGAAACTCTGATTTCCCGTAAAACGAAACGTGCCCGAGCCCTTGCCACTCTGAAAACTGCCTTCGCAGTCAATTCTTCCGGCTTCGCGTACAAGGCTGAATTTAACCGGGCCCCCGTTCAGTGCCTGTTCTCGGCTCAAGCCTTGCAAATCGGCGAACTCAAAGGTTTGACCCATCTGATGTCTGCCGCGTTTTTCGCTGCGTTGCTCAAAGTTCAGATTGATTTTGTCCGAGTCGCCCTTAAGTGAGGCCGTCCAATCGCCCGTGATCACGCTCTGGGCAATTGCATTAGAACTGGTCACCCAAGTTACCAAAGCCAAACTAGTGACCACTGCCAAGCTAATAACGAAGCGCATCCATATTTTCTTTGACATAAAAGGGGTTCCTCGAATCCATATTTTTACCATTCAAAGTAAAAACACCGCCGAACGAGATTTGTGGCAGGAAACTTGAGGGTCAGTGCCACCTCACTGTGACTCTGGGAAAAATTCAAAATCGATTCCGGATACAATCAACATACGAAATTTCGCAGGTTGGGAAGGGCGGTTTACCCCCGCTTGCGTTGATAACACTCAAGCGCAGATCAACGAGAAGACACCCATTGAGGGCTTGAGCGTAGTGCGTCACCGTAGTGGACCGATCCTTAATCAAATTTTGCTGCCGGAGCTGGTAATTGGCGTTATCATGGCTTCGATCTTTCAGCATTTCGGCTGGCAGGTTCGCCCGCGGTCCGACAGGAGGGTCGATGGTTAGATTACTGATGATCGGGTTTCTCTTTTTTGCGGGCTGCGGGTCTCTCACCTGCCAGAAATACACGGAAACCTTAGTGGACAGCCCTCGACGCGTTGACGAAAGTGTAGCGATTTCAACCCTGCGCTCAATCGGGCAGGCCCAGACGGCATACAGTGTGATTAACTCTGGAGATTATGGAACCTTCGAGCAGTTAGTTGCGGGCGGTCATCTCGATGCGCGTTTTAATTCGAGCAAACCAAGGCTCTATGGTTATTTTCTGACAATGACAGTCAATAACCGATCCTCGGGAAACGCCCAGAGTTCCTATCACTGCAACGCCGATCCTGACCCGGCGGTGAACCCGGCGGGCCGACACTTTTTTCTCGGCTCTGATTCGCCACAGCTTCATGTGAATCCGACTAAACCCGCAAGCGCAAATGACGAAGCCCTTCAACCCTAGTTGCGTTGCTGCAGCACAAGTAGTGTAGTCTCTACATTTTTACGCGGGATTTCGTGGATCGAAGTTTTTGCCCACTAGGTCGACATCACATAAGAAATCACGAACCGTACTGCCTTTCTATCATTCATGAAACCAACAAAAACACTTCTACGCCTTGTTCTCGTGGCAACCCTGCTCGCAACAAGCACCGCCGGTGATGGAGTGGCGGGTCAGCAGAACAAGGCCAGAGAGTACCGCGTCGCCAATGAACACCGCATCCTGGAAGAGTTTGTGACGTTGCTTTCTATACCGAACGTCGCCAGCGATCACGTTAATATCCGCAGGAATGCCGCACTAATCGTAGAAATGATGAAGCGCCGCGGACTTGAGCCTCGACTTTTGGAGGCTCGCAATTCGACTGTCCCGCCAGCCGTTTACGGCGAATGGAAGGTTCCAGGCGCTACCAGGACCATCATCCTGTACGCTCATTACGACGGACAGCCAACGGATCCCAAACAATGGTCAGGCACAACGCCGTGGCAACCCACACTTCGTTCAGCGGCGCTGGAAGCGGGCGGCGCAATTTTGTCGCCGCCGAAGTCGGGTGAGAAAATCGATCCTGAATGGCGTCTTTACGCTCGCTCCGCGTCTGATGACAAAGCCGGGGTAATGGCTATTTTGACCGCGGTCGACGCACTTAAAGCCCATGGTATTGCCCCAACGTCTAACGTGAAATTCTTCTTTGAAGGCGAAGAGGAGGCCGGATCTGCTCATCTAGGTGAGATCATTCGTGGGCATCAAAAACTGCTGGAAGCGGACGCCTGGCTCATCTGCGACGGCCCTGTGCATCAATCGGGTCTGAAGCAGGTAGTCTTTGGCGTGCGTGGCGATACCAATGTCGATCTGACTGTCTACGGCGCCAGGCGGCCGCTCCATAGCGGCCACTATGGAAACTGGTCTCCAAATCCAGCCCTGGTTCTGGCGAAGTTACTCAGCTCGATGAAAGATGAGGCAGGACGCGTCACCATTGCCGGTTGGTATGAGGACGTTGAGCCCCTCGGTGAAACCGAACGGCGCGCCATTCAGGAAGCGCCGCAGTATGATAACGAACTCAAAACTCAGCTCGGCCTGGCAAGAACCGAAAATGCAGGGAAGAGCTTGCTCGAGTTGATCAACGAACCCGCGCTCAATATTAATGGGATGAGCAGCGGAGATGTCGGTGCGCTTGCTCGCAATATAATCCCTACTACAGCCAGCGCTGTGCTGGATTTGCGTCTGGTAAAAGGAAATGACTATCAACGCCAGGTCGAGCGTTTGATCGCTCACATCCGCAAGCAGGGATTCCATGTTATCGACCGTGACCCGACGGATGAGGAACGGCTGACAAAACCTTTAATAGCCAAAGTTGTTCACCGCGACGGAGGCTACAACGCTGAGCGAACGCGAATGGATTTGCCGGTAGCGCTCTCTGTTATCGCTGCCGTGCAAGCTACTTCGTCAAAACCTATCGTGAGGTTGCCGACCTCGGGAGGCAGTCTGCCGCTGTCGATCATCACTAATAACCTCCGCACCGTAACCATCACGGTACCCATCGCCAATTACGACAACAACCAGCACGCCGAGAACGAAAACATCAGGTTGCAAAATTTGTGGGACGGGATTGAAACCATGGCCGCGCTCATGACGATGCCCGCACGGTAAGGCAGCCCGCAGGAGCAGACGGCAGGAGGAAGCATTGGACATTCCTCGTTTTTCAATTTTGGATAAGCTAATTGCTGGATTGAAAAATGTCCAATGAAAAATGTCAAATGAAAAATGGGAAATTATGGAAATGCTTCCTGCTGCTGACCACGACAACTGTCCACTGACAATTGACAACCAACCACGGACTACTGTCCACTGTCCACTGTCCACTGACTCTTAAAATGGAGGCTAACCTCGTGAAGAAGACCCTTCCCCAGTTACTCGTACTAATCCTTTTGGTGCTGGCAATAAGTACGGCTGCCCCGGCCCAAAACACTCAGCCCCTTGCTATTAACGGGGTGGTAAGAACGGATTCAAATAGTGCCCTCAGTCAAACAGTGCCGGCTGCTCTGGCGGCCTTGCCTGAAGCAGACACACTCATTTTTATCAATTCGCGTCGCATCTTGAATGAAGCTGCGCCACGGCTCATGCCGGAAAATGATTTGGCGAACATGCGAAAGACCTTCGCCGACATCAAGGCGTTCGCCGGAGCGGATCCTTCGAGTGTCGACTACATTGTGGTTGCGGTCAGGTTTAGGAAGCCGACTGCAGAATTGAGTTTCATGCCGCCGGAATTCATGGCGGTGGCCAGTGGTGATTTCAGCTCCGAGTCACTGATGGGACTAGCGAGGATGGCCTCAGAAGGAAAGTTGCGCGATGAGAAATATGGAACGAAGACTCTGGGGCTAATGACCATCGACCCGATCGCCAAAGAAGCGGAGAAGAACCCCATACTCAAGTCATTTTCAGAAGTGGGTATTGTTCCACTCAACGCAACCACCATTGGCATCGGTTCAACCGCTTATTTGAAAGCCGCAATCGACGCTGAAGAAGGCAACAAACGCATCAGCTCGGAAAGCCTCAATTCGCTGATGCGCGATCCAGGTGTTCTGATTAGTATCGCCGGGTCACCGTTAACGTCCTTCAGTAAGAGTTTTGGTCTGCTGGGCACCGAAGCGAATGCCAGAGCGCCGCAATGTGATTCGAAGTTTGGTGACTTTTACGCCTCTGTAACGATGGATGCTTCCAACTTTGTAGTGCGCGGCGCATTGAACGCCGACAATCCGGACACGGCAAAAATAATCAACAGTTTAGTTAGTGGCTTGCTGCGACAGGCCACCTCGTCAGTGTCTGACCCGGCGACGCAGTCACTGTTCAAGGCGCTCTCGTTTACTCCCATGGACAATGAAGTAGTGCTGCGCGCCGACCTCCCTCAACAGACGGTGGTCGATATGATCAAGGAGCAGATGAAACCAAAGAAGAAATCAGAGGAATCGGCGGCGCCAGCAACGAAAAAGCCGCCCGCGAAGAAGCGGCCCGTAAGACGACGGAGCAGGAGAGGCTAGCGCCTTAAACGCATAACCGAGCCGCGGATTTGCGCGGATGAACGCAGATCAGACCATCACAAATGCACAAATTAATCAGACTCCTGGGGGTGCTGGTTTTGGCCCTGGCATCCATTGCCCTGACGCTGCAATCCTTCGGCCAGGAACAGAGTAAGCCAAGCCAAACGAATCGGTCTACCAATAAGTCCGATTACCCAACGGCCGCGCCGCGAGCAGCTCGTACGGCCCCACAGGATTTTTCCAAGAGTACCTGGGACCTTCCCGTGGATGCGGATAAGACAAAGAATCCGGTCGAGGCCACGGAGGAATCGATTGCTCAAGGGAAGGAACTCTTCATGACCAGAACGGGCAATTGCATTTTCTGCCACGGAGATACGGGAACTGGCAACAAAGAAAACCTGCCCAAACTCAGACGGGTTCCCGCCGATCTATCAGATCATAAGAGGATGCCGAAACTCACTGACGGCGAGATTTTTTGGAAAATCACCAAAGGTATTCCCGGCATCATGCCCAGCCGCGACATGCTGACCGAGGAAGAGCGATGGCACCTCGTGAACTTTGTCCGCACGCTGGCTAAGGAAAAACCCAAAGCCTAAGTTGTCGACTTGTCAGATTTTTCTCCTCGATTCGGATCGCGTGAGAGTTCAAGCAGAATGGGCCGCGGATTTGCGCGGACTGAACGCGGATCTGAAAGTTATAAAGCAGCAAGCGAAGCTGAAAGTCATTTAAGCCTATTTGGTCATGGTCTAATCCGCGTTCATCCGCGCAAAATCCGCGGCTGAGAACTGCTACTGGAAAAACAGCCCGACGTATCCTCGCAGCTCCGCCAATGACGCTTCCGAAATAAGGGGCACGACGCGTACCGCGCAACCCTCTGGGATATTGCTCGCCATCAGAGAGTCAGTGATTACAAAAGCGGTTGAGCGCAGTCCCTTTTGCCAGCCCGCCGTACGTGCATCTCGAAGGCTCAATGCATCCGGATGAAGACCGGCGGCGATAAGAATCGTGCGCGCCCGCCGCAGGAATTCCGGCCAGCGGGAAACCACACCGATCAGCGCATCCGCGGGCGGTGATTTCTCTCCCTGCATTGAAGCAGGCACCGATTGTGAATGAAGAGCTACGAAGTCCAGGCCTGCCGGCAATGTCGCCCGCGCTCGATCCGCCTGGCTATACATAACTACCGGCACGGCGCCGGCCCAAACCGCAGCTGTGCATTCATCGAAAGCGATCCCTTCGACTCGCGCTCCCGTTCCTTTCTCAATTTCCGTAGTTAAGATCAAGCGCAGCTCCGAGTCCGGTTCGATCAGCAGAAAATGATCGGGCGGTTGCAAGGTTAGCCATCGTTGCAAGCCTACCTGAATGGCGGCAAGCGAAAACTGTTGCTGACGCGCACTTTTAAAAAACCTCGAAATTAACTGATCCAACTGCAAACTCCCGTCGAATGACTGTTCCGTCGCTCGAGCCTTCACATAAACCCCACTGCCCTTGCGAAACTCCACCCATCCCAGTCGCGTCAGTTCTCTAAATGCCGCGCTGACCGTGTTGGCGTGAATCTTGTAGCGCCGCGCCAGCTCCCGGGTACTGGGCAAACGCTCGTTCGCCTTCAGGTCGTTGCTGACTACGCCGAGAATGATTTGAGTAACCAGCTGTTCGCGAAGGGGAACTTCACTGCTTTTTGAAAGCCACAAACGCATGGGACGTGCTCTAGAAAAGTGATCATTAAGCCTGTTAATCAATGAGTGGGCCGGAGAGTATCATGGTTCACGTGCGCCAAAGTCATGCAGTTTAGAGTTCACGCTTTAGCGTGTCCGCGTTGCAAAGTCGCAACCTTAAGGTTGAACTCTGAACTTCCGGACTCAAACGGGACCAGTATTGCGCCCAACGATTTACCATTTACCATTTACCATTTACCATTGGTCTGTTTATGGATTCAATGTCGTCAGCGATCGCGGTCCTTACGGCAATGATCACGCCGGCTGTTTTGATTTCTGCCTGTGGAAGCATGATTCTCTCTACTTCCGGCAGGTTGGGCCGGGTCGTGGATCGAGTTCGGGCGCTGTCGGATCGACTGGAAGAGATGGCTGAAAAACCTCTGGCCACTGACGTTGCGCGAGAGCGACAAGCCGTGATCTTCTCACAGTTAGACAAACTAACCAGCCGGGCACGTATCCTGCAACGTTCGATGGTTACCTTTTACGTGGCCCTGGGATTGTTTGTAGCGACCAGCGTGGCGATCGGTCTGGTAGGAATCGCAAGTAATCAGCGTTACAACGTGGTGCCGGTAATCGTTGGCATGCTGGGCGCGTGTTTTCTTTTTTATGGCAGCATCTTGCTGATCTTCGAGGCCCGCCTGGCGCTCGGGACGATTCATGCTGAGATGGATTTCATCTGGCGGCAGACTACTCGAGTCGCGCCGGCTGATTTGGTAGAGCACCACAAACCGCACTTCGTACACTTCAGAAGACATCGATGAAGACTATGATGTAAGACGCCCGGAAGCATTGGGCGCCAGGTTGAATGAAATCACCTTCTTACATTTCGTTACTGAGATCGGGCGAGTTCGAGGCGCGCGTCGAAAGGCTGGAAGCGTTGCTTGAGCGCTGTACGATCTGCCCGCGCGACTGCCTTAATAATCGACTCAACAATGAACTTGCCGCCTGTTACTCCGGTAAGCTACCCATCGTCTCTTCTTATACGCCGCATTTCGGCGAAGAGCCTGTCCTGGTTGGGACCCGGGGCGCCGGCAATATTTTTTTCGGCAACTGCAACCTACGCTGCGTCTATTGCCAGAATTACCAGATCTCCCAAACGCACAAAGAGCAGATCAAAAACGAGGTGGCCCACGAGCGACTGGCGGCAATGATGCTTGAGCTCGCGGCGCAGGGCTGTCATAACATCAACTTCGTCTCGCCGACTCACTTCGCCCCACAGATGGCCCGGGGAATTCTCCTGGCTGCCCGTCAGGGTTTGCGACTCCCGATCGTTTACAACACTAACTCTTACGATTCCGTGGAAGTGCTGAGAATGCTCGACGGCATCGTGGACGTTTACCTTCCCGATCTCAAATATGCCGAAGATGAAGCGGGTTATCTCTATTCGAAAGTGAGAGGCTACAAGGAATGCTCGCGGCTGGCGATTGCTGAGATGTACCGGCAAACCGGCGATGAACTGGTCATTGGTGAAGATGGACTACTCCAACGTGGCCTGATTATCCGTCTACTAGTCTTACCCAATGATATCGGTGGAGTGCGGGAATCGCTTGAATGGATCAGAGACACGCTCAGTCCCCGTGTGGCTGTTTCCCTCATGGCCCAGTACTATCCGACTCACCAGGCGACTACGAACAAGCGCCACATCTTGCTATCGAGACGCATCACCGAATCAGAATGGCTGCGCGCGGTTTCTGCTGTTGACGAAATGGAAATGGACGCGGGCTGGATGCAGGAATTTGACGGCGCGGCTTATTACTATCGTCCTGACTTTGACAATCCCGATACGCCGTTCAAAGACATCCGCGACTTTAGAACCTAGAACCATTTGCGGTAGAGACCGTGTGAAAACTCCAAAGTCGACACCCACAAGGGCGGTTTCTCGTTAGCTAGATGTTCGAGTTTTCACACAGCCTCGGTAGCCAATGGATCCCAGCACTCAGCCCCAACAGGAGATACTCACCCCACAAGACTATTTGCGGCAGCCAATAGACGCTGGCACTAAGGGGAGCAGGAACCACTCAACAGACCAATCAGCAGTGGCTTCCGCGCGTGTTGAGTGCTGGGATCCGCTGGCTACAGCAAGCGGTTCTGTGTGTTGAGTGGCACTTGCTCGTAGTGAGTGCTGGACAATTGCGTCTACGACTCAATTCAGATTGCGTGATGGCCTGGAGGTTATCAACCGGCGTCCAAGTCAATTTTCACTAAGCAGACTATCGGCTGGTTTTGAGTTGGTGAGTGGTGTGTTCGGTGACGGAGGCTAAAGTTCGTTCGCGTGAATTGAGCGCATTTGTGGGCGATTCCGCGACCAAGCCACTTGCGGCCCTAAACTGAGCGTCGAGAGCCTTCTGGGCGAGAGCTTCATCGGCGTGGTCCATCACACGCTGGCGGTGAAGCGTTAACAAGAGGCCGTTGACGATGACCGCCAGACCAATGAACAGCATTATCATTCCGGGAATTACCAGCACGAATAGATCCGGTTGATTTACGCTCGCCAGGAAACCACCAAGGGTTGCGCCGACACCGATGAAAGACATAATGACTCCGGCACGAAGTCGCCGCAGGCGCCTGTCGGCGGGCGACTCGAGAAACTTTTCAATCTCCGGCAAAACTTCCTCGGCCACCTTCTGCAATTCACTCGCGGATTCGGTCATGCGAATTTTATCGGCGATGGCTCGCCCGATATGATCGCGCGCCGAGACTGCCGATTCTGTAATGGCGTCAGGTCGTTCCAGCGTCACGCGCACTGCTCGCAGGTCGGTGCCACAGGCGCGGCAATACTGACTGAGTTGTCGTTCCTCGGATCCGCAAGTGGGACAGTACATAATGTTGGGTTATACGGCGGATTCAGCTACAAGGTTCCAGAGCCAGCCATTGCAGATTTCCAATTGCCAATTGCCGATTCGGGTTGTTGCTGCGGTGCTGAGACTCTGAAGTATTGCCAGTCGAGAATTACCAATCTCTACTCGCAATCGGCAATTGGCAATCGGAAATTGGCAATGGATTATCTCTCCTCTTCTACTTTCACGCCTCGCCAAAAAGCTACGTGGTTCTTAATCTCGGCGGCAGCGTCCTTGGGCTCAGGGTAATACCATGCTGCATCCTTATTCACCTGCCCATTAACCACCACATTGTAGTAACTAGCCTCACCCTTCCAGGGACAGGTGGTGTGTGTGCTGCTTTCCTGAAAATGATCTCTGTTGATGGTTTCAGGAGGGAAATAGTGATTCCCTTCGACCACGACTGTCTTGTCGCTTTTCGCAATGTCTACGTTGTTCCAGATTGCTTTCATGGCGCCATCGTAAACCGTAAATCGTGAATCGTAAATCGTGAATCGTGGTTCGGGGGTCGCGAGTCGTACTGACGGACTGGGTTAATTCGGGTTGTGCGAGAGTACCCTGAGGTATTGCTATTCACGATTCACGATTCACGATTCACGATTCACGATTTACGTTATGTTGCCGCCACTTACGGAGGGCAAGATCGTAATTTCAGTCCCCACGGAGACAGGTGTATCGAGGAGTTGCTTGCGACGGATGTTTTCACCGTCGACAAAGATGTTCACATGCGTCCTGAGCTGACCCTGCTCATTCACTACGCGATCACGCAATCCTACGTGCAATTGCCACAATTCATCGAGAGCTTCCCCAACAGTCGTGGGCGAGGAGTCCACGGAAATCTCACTACGCCCGTTAGTGAAATCAGCTAGAAAGCCGGCGATGTTGAAAGTGACCATACAAGTTGTCAGTAGTCAGTGGTCCGTTGTCAGTTGTTCGTGCTCTGTACTTTGTACTTTGTACTTTGTACTTTGTGCTTTGTGGACTTTGAATTGTCGACCGCAAGATGCCGTTTCGGCGCAGCCAGCAACTTCAATTACACATCCAAGTACAAAGCACCAAGCACTAAGTACAAGCAGAACAACTGACAACTGCCAACTGACAACCTTAAGGTAATATCCCTTCCGGGACGAGCCAGGGATGCATGTCGATTGATAGCCTCCCAGCCTGTACAGACGGGTCAGTCGCCGCTAATTCCTTCGCCTCCTCTAATGAGGCAACTCTGAAAACAAAGATCCCGCGCAGTTGACCGTTGTCGCCAAATGGACCAGCAACAACCAACTTCTTTGTTTCCGCCAATCTGTTGATGTTGGCCATGTGCGCCTTCTGCAGTTCTTCGGTTTCAGGCGTTTTCTCCGGAGTCCATTTCTCCCCGCGCGAAAGGAAGCCGATGTACGCGGTAGTCATCTTTATGGGCGAGGCAGCTTTCTTCATTACTTCTTCCGACCACCAGGGGTGCATTTCGGCAGTGAAGTAGCCCGCCTTCACGGCGGGATCTGCCCCAGCCCAGGCAAAGGCTTGGCTAGCGGATTTTGCGCGCAACACGTAAAGGCAACGGATATCACCATCATCAGTAAGCGGTCCTCCGATAACGGCCCTATCCGAGTCAAGCAAGTCGGTGCGATAGGCGTGATGCTGCTTAAGGATCTCGATTTTCTCCGCCGTTTTCATTTCCGTCCACTTCGGTCCGCGTTTTAGCAAAGCCATATGAAATTCCACCATCTTGGATGCCGGAGCGGGTTTCTCCTGGGCAACCGTAGGCCCTGCGATCGCAAGCAATAAACAACTAGCTAGAATAACCGGTTTCATGATTTCCCTTTCTAATAACCATGTGCGCAAGTAGTTTAGAGTTCAAGCTTTAGCTTGCGTCTTTGCAGCGGACAACCTAAAGGTCGAACTCTAAACTACTTGCGCTCTTGTTCGCGTTTGACACTAACATCAAGCCACTGCGGTCTTGACACAAACCACCGCCGGCAATCCTTCCATGATCGCTCTCCAGGACTCTCCGCTGTCACTGGTGCCGAAGAGCTTGCCGTTGCGCGTACCAAAGTAGAGTCCGGAAGGATCGAGCGTGTCGCCCGCCATCCCGTCGCGCAACACCGTCTCGAATGCGTTCTCCTGCGGCAGGCCGTTTGTGAGTGGCTCCCACGACTCCCCGGCATTGCGTGTGCGATAGACGCGCAGCTTTGCTTCCGGAGTGCAGCGAAATTCGTCTGATTCGAGCGGGATGATATAGGCCGTGTTCGCATCGTGATGATCTATTTCCAGCGCGAACCCGAAATCCGAAGGCACACCATTGGCAATGTCCTGCCAGGAATCGCCGCCGTCTTCGCTCCGGTAAAGGCCCCAGTGATTCTGCAGGAAGAGACGTTTGGGATTTGAAGGATGACCTACGATCTTGTGCACGCACTGGCCAAACTCCGGATACCATTGTTCAGGCGGCAAAAACTGCGCGCGCACGCCCTTGTTGCGAACCTCCCAGGTTTTCCCGCCGTCATCGGTGCGATAGACGCCACCGGTGGAAATCGCAATGTGCATCCGGTCCTTGTTATCAGGATCGGGCAAGATTGTATGCAGACACAACCCACCGCCGCCCGGCTGCCACTGCGGACGATGTGGGTGATCGTAAAGTCCATTCACAAGCGACCAGGTCTCGCCGGCATCATCCGATCTAAACAAAGCCGCAGGCTCAACACCGCAGTAGAGCGTATTTGGCTCAGCGGCGTTACCTGGAACAATCTGCCAGATCTGTTTGACCGAATTCTCGGCGTCTTCAGGAAACTTAACGCCGTAGGTCTCCGGCTCCGTCCAGGTTTTGCCAAAATCGCCTGAAGTACTCAAGTAAGAACCCCAGTAAGAGCTGTTCACCGCCGCCCAGAGACGATTGCGTCCGTTACGAGCGTCGTAATTCATGGCGTAGATTGCCCGCCCAGGAAAATATGGCCCGCCCACGTCCCATTTTCTCCTGCTCGCGTCGGATCGAAGAACAAACGCGCCTTTCATTGTCCCGACAAGCAGAAGGGGGTCGCCGGCTTTAGCGTTAACGTGATTTGTCTCAGGCATAGGGGAACTCCGGAGAAGTATTTTTGGTTGTGAACGAGTCTGAGTCTAAGGGGAAACCCGCGTGTCACGCAAAGGGGTGACAACTGAAATACAGAACCGAGCTACAGTGGCGACCGAATCATTCTCCATTTGCCATTTGTGGCCAGATGTTTCGTGTCCGTTCGCGTGACTTCCTGGATCGTTCTTCATCTATCAGCCAAATACCGATACTGAGTTAAGCCGACCGGCTTAGATAGGATCGCAGCACGGGCGGCGTCGCCTTCCGCAGTAGGGCACTCTTGGCTTTCCATTCCATCGCCCGGCTCAGTTCAACGATAAACTTCGTCTCGCCGGATTCGAGCATCGCCACCGCAATTCCGTCGCGATAGAGCACGCGGTTGGATGTATGAGCAGTGATGCGCGACCCGGGGATAATGATACCCACCAGGTTCAAAGGATCGGCAGCGCTCACCGAGATCATGTTGTCGTTGGACGGCGTGCGGCGGATTGCGCGTACCATCCCCACTGCTTCAGGCAGCGCGAACTGTTCACCGGAGATTCCGGCCACAAACCTTCCGCCACGAATCTCACCGCGCGCTTCCAGCCGATGATAAATACGGAGCAACACTCGCCAGGGTAGCGTCAGGCCTTCGCGTTCAAGTAAACGCTTGAAGACAATTCCATATCGCTTGAGCAGAATACGCGCGACTTTCTCGGCGGATTCGAGATCGATTGCTCCGCTGGACCCGGTCGCGACCGCTCGCGCATCGGACACGGTCTTTGCAGACGAGGCGTCGTCGCTCCCAATAGTGCGGTTAATTATTGACCAGCGTCCGGCGCTCGACATCTCATAAACTGCTTCGCGACGTTTCCTTCTGGCGGCCGCTTGGGTCTTGCGATGGGAGGGCGTAAGCAGGGCACGGAGACCTGTGAAGCTGTCTGACACCACGAGGCCGTTGGCTACCAGGTCAGCCAGCGATTCCTCGACCTGGCTGCGCAGGAGTTTGGTTCCTTCAACGATGTCGGAGAAGAATGAAGCGCCGTGGGCTTCTAAATAATCGTAGACCTCCTGCGTGACTGTTGTGAATGTCATCTCCTCAACCGCCGGGCGCGGAAATACCGAGTTCCATACGGCAAAGTCTTTACGCCTGAGGAGCGCAATGGGCGTGCTTCGCACGGGCCCTGAGCGTGACTTTTCAGAACCATTCTTCGAAGCCGCGCCGGGAGTAAGTCGCGCCCAAACTACCTCGCCGGACAGACACAAGGCGTCGAGCCACGCCGGTTCGTATTCGACTAACCTACTCGGGAAGATCTCACCTTCCCACGCCGCGGCCGGCGCCTCGAAGCCTTCGAGTTGTTCAATCAACGCCAGCAAACTCTGCGGGCCTTCCATCTGGTGATCGGGCGCGACCTTCTGCCAGGACAACAGGAAGCGAATGAAATCGGCACTCGAAACCGGTTCGATTTCCTGGCGTAAGCGATTCAATGTGTAGCTATGAATCCTAGCCAGGAGTCTGCGGGCGCACCACTCAGTTTCTTCGGTTCCGGGTGTAAAGCGCCCGCGGAGCACAAACCCCTCAGCCTCAAGTTTCAGCAGAGCTCGGTCAACATCGCTAACCTCGAGTCCTGCTGAGACGGCAAGACCCTTCGCCGTTACCGGCCCTAATCCTTCGAGACGACCACGCAATAGTTCGACTAATGCATCGTCGAATGCCCATGTCGTTTCGCTAAACGAACCCGGCGCGGCAATCAAAGGTTGCAAAGTGGCCCCGGGAAATACGGCCTGCAACTGAGGCAGCCGCTCAGCAGCAACCCAAAGCCTCTTCCCAGTTGGAATTGGAGGCGTCCCGTCTGCCTTGGCCGCGCTAAGCGCTTCACTCCAGGAAGCTTCTGACGGAAGACCGTCGGGAGAGACCCCTGCGCTCCCAGCGTCACCCGCAGCGGTCCCGGCGGCTAACACTGCTGCGCGACGATCGCCCGATAAGACTTTCAGAAACTCTTTCCAGTCTGGAGGTGTTTCGACAGTCTCATCGACTTCATCAGAGACCGGAGACTGGCCGGCCGCTTCGTCTACTGCAAACTCCCCCAACAGTCCTTCTGCTTCAGTAATGAATCCCAATTCCACCAGGGCGTCGTGAAGCTCATCAGGATTCTGAACCTGTGGCCAGGCTTCCGCCCGCACCCGGTCGATCGCTGCCTGATCCAGCTTCCCGATATCCGCCGCAGTTGCCGGATCGAGCCAGCGTCGCTGAGACACGGCGCGCGTTCGCCGCTCTTCCAGCGGAGCGTCGTCAAGAAAAGCGTAGGGCCGGGCGTTGAGTATTTCTGCAGCTAACGGAGACGGTTCCAGCAGGTCGCGGGCAAAAAGCTTCTTTTCGTTGCGTTCGATTGCCCTCAGGAGCGACTCGAGACTATCTACGTCCATGGCCTCTTCAAGACAATCGCGCACCGTTTGGGTCACCAGAGGATGTCCGGGAATCTCACGTTGACCGGTGAGATTCTCCGCGCAGGCAACCTGATCTGGAAAGACCGCAGTCAGCAAGTCCTCTGCGTTCATCCGCTGCAACTGGGCGGGAATCTTCTTGCCGCCGCGTCTTCGCAGCACAGCCAGGGCGCGAGTCACATTCCAGCGCCAGCGGATGTTCCACATCGGCGCATCAAGCAACGCCTGACAGAGCAATTCTCGAACTGTTTTTGAATTCAGGTAGTGAAAAACATCCTCGAGCGGAAAACTGTGGGTAGGACCAAGTGAAAGAACTATGGCATCTTCTGTTGCCGCAGCCTGCAACTCAAAATTGAACTGGCGGCAGAAGCGCTTACGCAACGCCAGGCCCCAGGCACGATTCAGCCGGCTGCCAAAAGGCGAATGCAACACGAGTTGCATGCTGCCGCTGTCATCAAAGAAACGTTCAAGGACGAGGTTGTCGAGCGTAGGCATCACACCCAACGCAGCTCTCGCCGCAGCCAGATAATCAACCATCTGTTCGGCAGCAGCCCTCGAGATTCCGACCTCATCCACCAGCCAATCCACGGCCACACCGAGTTCAACCCGTGGCTTTTCACTGTTCTCGTCCTCGCTACGCAATTCACTGCGTAACTCGCTGGAACGGCCGGCATCGTCTGCTTGATTTAAACTTTGTGAGGAAGCCCCGTTCCCGGTTGAGTCAAACTTGACCCTATCGGTAACTTCCTCACGAAGCCGCGAGACCGCCGCCGAGAGTTCACGTGTGCGAGAAGGAGCCTCGCCCAGCCAAAAAGGAATGGACGGCGGTTGTCCCGCCGCATCTTCAACCCGCACTTTGCCCTGCTCGACACGGAGCACTCGCCAGGAGGTGTTTCCCAACTGGAAGATGTCGCCCTGCAAGCTTTCAATTGCGAAATCTTCATTGACTGAGCCAATCACCAGCCCACTTGGCTCAAGCACCACCGCATAATCGGCCGTGTCCGGAATCGCTCCGCCCGAAGTAATGGCCGCCAGCTTTGCACCACGTCGACCTCGCAAACGCTGGTTGACCGCATCATGATGTAAATAGGTTGAACGGCGGCCCCGCTTTGTCGAAAAACCATCGGCCAGCATGCGCACGATAGCGTCGAAATCTTTCCGCTCGATATTCCTATACGGAAACGCTCGCCGCACCATCTCGAAGAGCGCGTCTTCAGTCCATTCCTCCGCGGCTACAGTGGCGACAATTTGTTGCGCCAGGATATCCAGGGGCTGTTCCGGAATCGAAAGTCGATCCAGTTCGCCTCTCCGAACAGCGTCGATCAAGCTGGCGCATTCCACCAACTCGTCACGCGAGAGTGGAAAGATCCGGCCTTTGGGGAAACCGGCAACCGTGTGGTTTGAGCGTCCGACGCGCTGCAGGAAGCTGGCAATGGAACGAGTGGAGCCGATCTGGCAGACCAGATTGACGTCGCCAATATCGATTCCGAGCTCCAATGACGCCGTGGCCACCAGCGCGCTCAATTCCCCGGCTTTCAATCTTTGCTCAGCAGCGAGCCGCTGTTCGCGCGCCAGGCTGCCGTGATGGGCAGCAAGGTTCTCATCACCAAGCCGCTCTCCCAGATGTCGAGCCACGCGCTCGGCAAGTCTGCGTGTGTTCACGAATACCAGCGTGGTTTTATGTTCTCTGATCAGCTGCGCCAGCCGATCATAGACTTCATCCCAGACCTCGCCTGACATCACGGCCTGCAGGGGCGACTCCGGTACCTCAATTGCCAGGTCAAGCTTGCGCGTGTGTCCCGTATCAATAATGGCGCAGTTTGGCCGACCCTCAGAGTCGATTTCAGCTGATCCCACGAGAAAGCGCGCAACCTCTTCAATTGGTCGCTGCGTTGCCGACAAACCGACGCGAATGAGCTTGGAATTTCGGATTGCGGATTGCGGATTGCGGATTTCGATGTCGTCACGCTGGCCGTGCTGCTGAATCAATTGTTCCAGGCGTTCGACTGAGAGAGCCAGATGCGAGCCGCGCTTGTCTCCGACAACGGCGTGAATCTCGTCTAGAATCAGGGTGCGGGTGGTCTGCAACATTCGCCGGCCACCTTCACTGGTCAGCAGGATATAAAGCGACTCAGGTGTCGTTACGACGATATGTGGGGGGCGTTTGGTCATCGCAGTGCGTTCGGCGGCAGGCGTATCGCCAGTGCGAACCAGCGTGCGAATGTTGATCTCCGGGAGACCCATCGCTCGCAGCTCCTGCTGAATTCCCTCCAGCGGAATCTGCAGGTTTCGCTGAATGTCATTACTCAAGGCTTTCAAGGGTGAGACGTAAACGACGTGAGTGGTATCGCCGAGGTTTCCTTCAATACCTAGCCGAACCAGATCATCAATAGCAGCGAGAAACGCGGCGAGTGTCTTACCCGAACCGGTTGGCGCTGCAATGAGAGTGTTGCGGTGGGCTTTGATTGCCGGCCAGGCGAGTTCCTGCGGGGCCGTGGCTGAGGGAAAACTCTTCTGAAACCAGCGTGCGACCGCCGGATGAAAGATTTCGAAATTCATGGAAGCGGGATTATAGATCGAGACGCCGGGAATTGCACGCATGAAACACTGGCCTAAGGATGCAATTCATACCGTCGCAGTACGGGTTCGAAGGAGGCAGACGGCAGGAGCAGGAGGCAGGGAAAGTCAGGGCATGTTCCATTCTCATTTTCCAGAATTTCATCGATCATTTTCTGATCATTTCGTGCCCGTTCGTGTGATCGTGGATCGTTCTGAGTTGTCGGGCAAGCAAACGATCCACGAACTCAAACGAAGCACCACGAAATGAGATCAGAAAAACGAGGAATGAAAATGGGAAATGCACTGTCTTTCCCTGCCTCCTGCTCCTGCCGTCTGCCTCCTCCTTAATCACCTTTCACAAACTGACTTGAGGCTCTCCAGCGCCTCAGCCCATGCGGTTCGCAGTCCATCAGCTTCAGCCCGAGTTTGGATCCTGGTGTGGTTCACCAGCAGACCCGTTTTCCCTTTCCCTTTATCTTGAAACTGAACGTCCACCTGCGTGGGTGCCGAGAACGCTTTATTCTCAAAGGTCATGCGAATGTCTTTATTTTGCCGTACTCGCAAAAAGGTGCCATTGTCCCCGTCTTTAGTTTCAAAAGCACCGCCGTCCTTCACGTCCGCTTTAGCGCCACTACCGAACCACTTGCTCAACTCCGCGCCGCTTGACCACGCCTTGAAGACTTCAGCCGGAGGGGCAGCTATCGTTTTGGTTGCGCACACGAAGTAGCCCTCGAACAGTCCATCTTTCTTGCGCACGTCGTGGTGCTTTTCATATTCCACGGCGATCGTCGAACACCACCACGGATCTACTTTCTGTTCGTACAGATGGTTGTTGATCGCGCGGCGACCCTGCTTCAATCCATCTATCTTATCCAGGGCGGCGAACCACTGATCCAGCGTCCTCCCTGTAGCTGCCTTTGCCGCTTCGTTCGTCACCGGGTGATCTGATTTAAGAGTACTCTTCATTTAAGTCGCTCCTTTTTTATCGGCAGATTACTCAAATAGAGTTTTGGACTTTGGATTTTGGACTTTGGTCTTTGAACTTCGTTCTTTGTACTTTGTTTGTCCTCATCAATCCAAGTTCGAGGTCAACAGCACACAGTGGCAAATACAAAGACCAAAGTCCAAAGACCTTTGGGGAATTGGCGGAATCTGCGGATTAACGCCAGGCGCCGATTATCGCACCCATGATCACAAAGGCAACCGTCATATAACCGCCGTTGATCGCAATGTACTTCCAGGACCTGTTCTCAAAGACGCCGACGATAGCTATAGCCATCGCCACCCAACCAAGTCCGGCTAACCCGCCCGCGGCCATACCCCAGGTAACATTCGTCGTGGGTCCCGCGAGAAACATGGCCAGGTTTACCGCCATTACCAACGCAAAGAGAAACGACCACCCAAACATGCGCGCTTTGCTAAAAGTCTGCAGATCAGCTTCTGTGAAGCCGTTTGCCTTCATCCACGCTTTGCCAAAAAGCAAAGGGGAATACCACAGGCCTCCCAGAACAAAGGTCGATAGGGCAGCCGCCAGAACCGCAAAGTAGTTAATAGTTGAAACGTCCATTATCAGTCCTCTTTCGAATCTAACCATTCCGGCAGGCTAGAGTCTTACCGAGGGGAACAGATATGTATTGTAAAAAATTAACCTTGGCAGTTGTCTGGCTAAGCGATGGGGATGAAGTTAACGTATTCGCCACGTTGCGTGACGTAAGTGGAAGGATTAACTCCAGAGAACGTGTGAAACTCTTTGATGAAGTGGGCCTGGTCGTAATAACCACAGTCCAAGGCAATCGCTGACCATTCTATTTCGTCTTGTTGTTCTATCAGGTTTACCACTTTCTGGAACTTGCAGACCCGAGCAAAACTCTTCGGCCGCAATCCGACGACCTTTTCGAACTGCGAAATCAAGTGTTTCTGCGTGATGCCAATCGTACTCGCCAAATCACGGATAGCAAGAAACTGTGGCGATTGCTGCAATTGATTCACTGCGTATGTAATTAGCCGGTTTGGCTCCAGTGAACGCTGAACCTGTCCCAGAAGGAACGACTCCAGCCGCAACAATCTGTCATCTGGTGACTCGGTCGCGTGCAGTTCCTCACGAATCTCATCAACCAGTCTTCCCCAAATCAGGTCCAACTCAGTTACAGACTCGCTTAGTTCCGAAATGGGAAAACGGAAGAATGGATAAGCGCCGCCCGGCCGAAAGCGAATTCCAACCATTGATTGGTTTGTATCTGCACCGATGATGATGTATCGAGTCCTTTCCCCGGAAATCCAGGCCTTCTTAACAGTGCGAAAATTTGCTGAAGCTTCGTCTTCAAAAATAGTCTTTGGCTGCGTGTCTAAATCGATAATCAGCTCAATAGCGCCATCGGGAAGGATTTTTTCTCGCGAATAGCCTGCCTCGAGACCCTGCACGAGCCACATGTTCTCGACGAATTGCGAGAGCGGGGGTTGGGGGAAGTGTAGCTTATGAATCATGGGGGGCCGTTACTCAAACTGCTTCTTAAACTCCTCAAACCGCTGTTGCAGCATTCGAAATTCTTCCTTCAAGCCCGCGATCTCTTGTTCAAGCTTCTCAACTTTGTCCGATTCGCTATGTCTACCATGACTGGTCTTCGAATGCGCCTCAACCTCCGCAAGAAATTCGGGGCTTGGAGGCCCGGAGAGAAGATGAACGTACCGTGCGTCTTTTTGACCAGGCTGACGCGGCAGCCGCACAGCCATAGGCTCGGGCTCTTTTGAGATCAGCTCGTTGAGTGTCGCATCCACTTCCTCTAAACCGGAAAACTCAAAAAACCTCGAAGCGCTCCCGCGCAGCTCGCCCACAGTCTGCGGACCGCGCAGCATCAATGCCCCCATCACTGCCAGCTCTGGTGGGCTGAGGTGCATAACTTCGGGCATGACGTGTTTGTACTTGGGTACCCGGCTGCTGCTGCCATGAAAGACATAACTGAGACTCTTCTCACGCAGCGTCTCCAAGGCGTGGGCGACAATGTTTTCGTCGTATGCGGTAACAGGATTGCGGTTGTTCTTCTGATTACAGGCAACCGTCAATGCGTGGAGGGTCAGGGGATAGTACTCCGGCGTGGTGAGCTGCTTCTCAACCAGCGCGCCGAGCACTCGTATCTCTACGTCGTTTAACATGGTGGGGAGAGTTCAGAGATCTTTGGCACAACGAAATCCGGACACTATCCAACGCTCGTGCGCGTGAAAAAAATTACGATAGGTGGATCGAATGTGCAGTTGCGGCGTTGCGTATGAGCCGCCACGCAGGACTTTCTGGTTTACAAACCACTTGTCGTTGTATTCGTCGAATTCCGATTTGAAACCGGGATAGGGAACGTAGTCCGAACTCGTCCACTCCCAGACGTCGCCTATCATCTGCTGACAACCGTAAGGGCTCTGACCCCCGGGAAAAGCGCCCACCGCCGCAACGCCCCAAATTTCATTTTCCAGAAGATTCGCCCTGGATTGATCAGCTGGACTATTACCCCAGGGAAAAACTCTTGGTTTTTCAGTCTCGGGATCGAAGCAGGCGGCCTTTTCCCATTCGGCTTCGGATGGCAAACGTTTCCCGGCCCACTTGGCGTAAGCGGAAGCCTCGTAAAAGCTGATGTGAGAAACCGGCTCAACTGCCTTGCTCTCAACCGGGTGCAAACCGTTGAAGTCCCGAATCATCCATTGGCCGTCGTGAACTTCCCAATAAAGCGGGGATTGCCACTGCTCCTTCGACACTTCTTGCCAACCTTCCGAGAACCACCAGCGGAAGTCCCGATATCCCCCGTCTTGCATAAACTTAAAGTAATCACCGTTAGTCACTGGCGCCCGGTCGATGGCGAAGTCCTGCAGAAAGACCTTGTGGGCCGGCTTTTCATTGTCAAACGCGAAGCCTTTGACCGGAGGCGTCTCGTCCGCAGCAGCTGAGCTATTCTGCAACTGCCCACCGGGTGCGGGTCCATAACCCAGGACAAACAGTCCTCCTTCTATTTCCGCCATACCCTCAACGGTCCCAGACGCCGCCGTTGCCGGTCTCACCTCGGGCTCATATAAGTCGCAGAGCAGGTGCTTGATGTCATAAACCAAAAGCTCCTGGTGTTGCATCTCGTGCTCCAGCCCCAGTCTTACCAGCAAGCGCACTTTGTCAGCCTGAGGGTGATGGTCCAGCTTTTCCAGGAACTCAAACATCAGGTCATCTATGCGCCGGCGATATTCGAGCGTTGCCTGCACAGTTGGTCGTGATTTGGTGCCACGTTTGGCTCGCTCGATACGCGCGCCGAAGCCTTCGTAATACGAGTTGAAATAGAATAGAAATTCTTCAGAGTAGGGCCGGTAGCCTGGCAGATAACTTTGGAGCAAAGTCTCAAAGAACCAGGACGTATGGCCTATGTGCCACCGCGGCGGGCTCATAAATTCGGCCGTCTGTATTACGTAGTCCTCAATCTCCAGCGGCGCCACGATTCGCATGGTCCTAGCGCGCACCGTGCGGTAAAGCTCGGAAAGTGTTTCCGCGTGCGTCTTTGAGAGACCTTGAGTTGTTGAAACCATAGTTCACCTAACCTTGACTGAGCAGGAGCCTCGCTCCAATACGCGACCTATCACCTGGGCCTGCGTATAGTTCTCACGCAAACGCGCCATCAGACCTGTCGCGCGATCGGCATGAACTGAAATCAGCATTCCTCCAGCCGTCTGCGGATCAAAGAGTAAACTGAGAGTTTCTTTGCCAATTGAATCGCCAACTTCAATGTCCTGACCGACATATTCCCGGTTTGTCTTGTCACCACTAGTTAACATTCCCTGGGCCGCTAACTCAAGCGCGCCTTCAAGCAAAGGAACGGCCCTGGAATCCAACTCAATCGTGACCTGGCTGGCCTTCGCCATCTCCCAGGCGTGGCCGAGGAGTGCAAAGCCGGTGATGTCAGTTGCGCCCTTGACACCAAACTCGCGCATCGCCTCCGCGGCATATCGGCCTGGGGTCAACATCGTCTCCACTGATTTCGCTGCCACTGTCTCATTTGTCTTCCCCCACTTGATACCTGTGGAAATAACTCCAGTGCCTATTGGTTTCGTCAAAATTATCACATCGCCGGCGCGCGCGCCGGAATTGGCAGCTATCTTGTTGGGATCGATTACTCCTGTCACAGAGTAGCCAAACATGATCTGCTCACTGTCGACACTGTGCCCGCCAATCAAGGTAACGCTGTATTTATTCAATGTCTCAAGGCCGCCGCGCATAATCTCGCCCAGAATTGCAGGGTCGACACCTTTTTTGGGAAAACATGTAATGGCCAACGCCGTTAGCGGTGTGCCGGCCATTGCCCAGACGTCGTTAATTGAATTCAGCGCCGCGATTTGTCCGTAGATGTATGGATCGTCGACGATGGGTGTAAAAAAATCCAGAGTCTGGACAATTGCCAGGTCGTCTCGAAGACGGTATACACCCGCGTCGTCGGCTGTATCGAAACCGACAATCAGATTTTTATCAAAAGGCTGTTTTGGTAGCCCGCTCAAAACCTGAGCGAGTATGCTAGGGCTTAGCTTGGCCGCTCAACCGGAGCACGAAACCATCTCGGTCAGACGCATGAATGACACTCCTTTCATCGTATTTAATTCAGGAACTTAAGTGCTAGCGTTATACCACCAATCCTCGGGAGTTTGCATCGCGACAGAGGAAAAGCAGAAATGAGCCGCGGATTTGCGCGGATCAACGCGGATCTGAAAGCGAGACCGCAAAGTCGCAAGTTGATGGTGGAACGCGCCTAACTATTTGGCTCTTGATCCGATTCGCGTCATCCGCGTTAATCCGCGGCAGAAAATTTATTAGCGGCTAAATTATGCATAAGATTCGCATTGGACCGGCCGGGTGGTCATACAAAGACTGGGAGGGTGTCGTTTATCCGCAGAAGCCAGGCGCCAAATTCGATCCGCTCAGCTACCTCGCCAGGTTCTTCGACACGATCGAGATAAACAGCAGCTTCTACCGGCCTCCTGCGGCTACGAGCGCAAAAGGCTGGGCACGACGCGTCGCTGACAATCCGGGTTTCAGGTTTACAGCAAAACTCCACCGTGTGTTTACCCACGAGCGGGGCAAAGCGACCAACGATGATGAGAAAATCTTCCGCGAAGGGATCGATCCGCTAGCTG
>JBGTHZ010000019.1:0-8224 GCA_041745915.1 Pyrinomonadaceae bacterium
GGTCCACGGTTCCAACCACAAACTACGTATCAATAGGTATCCACCGATAGCGACTATAGCACTGGGAGTTGAGATGCGGAGGCCGGACCCGACGCTACCGCGCTACGGTACTGACTTCATGACACTCCGTTGCGTTTTCACCCACCCGCTACCGCGCGGTGCTACTGACCTCATGAGCCCGCGGCTTGAATGGATAGAATACAGGGGAAAAGGGGAAAAGGGGACACGGAGACACGGAGATACGGAGACACGGAGATGGGGAGATGGGGAGATGGGGAGATGGGGAGATGGGGAGACAAGGAGATGTTAACCAACCACCTTTGCGCTCTTTCCTATTTTCCCTTTTTCCCCTTTCCCCCTTTCCCCCGGGTTTTTAGCAATCCATTGTCGTCCGGAGGCGCAGATTTGTAGAAAGTTGCACATAAGGCAATGAGGGGCGGGTCGCACTGGAAAATCTTCGGGCGCACGTGAAGAGATGAGTTCCAGAAAAGCCTGGTCAATTGAACGCGCGCATGCCTGGTTCTCTAGCAGATCTTCGCTTAGATGATATTCCACATTCGGATCGAGAAAATGAAGTGTGACTTTGATTTCACCCCCAGCCGCTACCAGATCCGGCATCAATTCACGAACAGCGAGAGCATAAGCCTGCATTTGTAGTTGATAGTCGGAGGCAACTCGACGAACCCGATCCGTCATCGGGTTAGACCCCTCTTTCGAGAGGGCCCCGCTCGAAGCTGGCTCTACCTGCGGAAGGGTCGACTGATCTGGTTCTGAGAAATCCAGTGCAAACTGCGCGGTTGAGTGCTGGGATCGCAGACGTATTGCGGGCATGCTCGAGTCGGTATTCAGTGCCATTGCAGCTGCGCCGCCGGGCAGGCGGGACTCCTGCGGGCCCAGCGAAGTCGTTGACGCATTCTCCTGGATTGAAAAGGGATTGCGAATGCGGTTTGTTTTGAAGTCGATGATCTCGATCTCGAAACCCTTTCCACGGAGGGAAGGGGAGACCAGCAATTTATCAATCGTTCCCGTCAGAATCCCCAGCGGACGGCGCAAACGAAAATTAAGTTCACTCCATAGACCTGGATCGGCTGCGGGAAGACCGGTGCGGACATCTCCTGCCCCCTTCCTTGCTTTTTCGATTCTTTGAAAGACCTCGCTGGAAAGATAGTTCCGAGCGAAAGGCAACAACTCCTTCAAGGCTTCTTCACGGTCGATATCGAGCAAACGATCGGCGAGTTCCGCCTGTCGCGATCTGACCACGTTCTCAAGGCTACACCGCAGTCTTGCCTCCACCTCCTCGCCCGGCGAGTAGGTTTCACAAAACCGGTGAATGACTGCGCCTTTGAGTGTGGCGGTCAGATTTGCAGGCGGCTCGGGAGCTTCGGCGTCATTCCACACAGCCATCTCATCAGCTGCCGGCACATGCAGAACACGATCGAAATAATACTGCCGCGCACAGCGCTGGTAGTTGATCAACTGGGTGACGCTGAAACGATGGACGGTACGATCGCGTTCCGGTTCGATTGGGCGCAGGAGTGGAAAAGCTTCGGAGAGTGATCCCGGACCTTCTGCCGGTTGTTCCGCAAGAACTTCGCCTGGAGGTCCCAACTCTGGTCCAGGACTCTCACTGGGCTTCACTTCCGGAGAACTCGCTTGCCCATGGTCGGCAACGTTGAGCATTAGCTCAAGCTGCGCATTTTGATTAGTGCCCGGCTTTTCAAGATCCACAGTGCCGCTACTGGTTGGTGCGGGTAGCTCAAGTGACTGCCAGATCCAATTGAGCCAGGTGTCGCCTTTCGCGCCAAGCTTGTCCAGTTCTTTGGTAGTGCCAGACAATATCAAACGATCTTGCGCACGTGTGGCCGCGACATAGAGCAAGCGCATACTTTCAAATTGTTCTCGCCAGGCGTGACGCTGTTCGAAGCGATTAAACGTGCAACCCGCGACCAACTTGCCACGTCCATCCGGGACCTTCAGAGTCAGACCTTGATGACGGTCGAGGAGAACCCAACTATCCGGGACCCTTGAGTAGCGCTGCAGCTCGGGGATGATGACGATCGGAAACTCGAGACCCTTCGCCTGGTGAATTGTCATCAGGCGCACAGCGTTTGTGGCTTCGTCTATCTGACCTTCACTCTCACGACTGCCGATTGCTTCGAACTCTTCTACATAGCGAACAAAGTCGCGAATCAGGTGAGTGCCCGAGCGTTCGAAACGTTCGGCAAGTGTGAATAATCGCTGCACATTGGCCAACCGCTGCGCGCCGTCAAAGGTGGCCGCGATTACGGTCATAAACTCCGATTGATCGACCGCGAACCGCAGCAGATTCCCAATCGGATAATGATGACGCCGCGCAACCAGTTCTTTGATCAGGGCCGCGGCCCGATCAAGGAGGTCATGCTCCTCGTCACCGATGAAAGCTATCTCGCGGTGCCGTCGGAGCGCTTTAAACAGTTTGCGCGTTTGCGTGAAGTGTCGGAGCGGATCTCCCTTATCGACTTCATTCAGCCAGGGCCCGCAGCGGAGCGCCAGCAGAGCATTGTCGGAAATACCCACCAGTGGAGAACGCATTACAGCCGCTAAAGCGAGCTCGTCCGTCTTGTTATCCAGAAAGCGCAGCAGCTGGATCAGGTCCGTAATCTCTTCTCGCTCGTAGAATCCTCGCCCCAGCACTGTTTGATAGGGAATATTTGCCCGCCGAAAGACCGACTCGTAAGTCTGCACGTTGGTCATCGCGCGAAAAAGAAGCGCAATGTCGCTGTACTGCACACCTGCATTCCCAGTGAGCGCAATGATCCGCTGGGCCACTTGCTGAGCATCAAGCTCGCGCGACGTTTGCTCTGTCAGAACCGCAAGCGGTAGCGACCGGGTTGAATTTACGGAGTCTTGAAGCGACCCTGGTAACGACCCGGTCGCTACCGCTCGCGGTTCTGACTCTTCGGTCGTGATCATCACCTCAACGAGCGGCCCGACGTCACGCAGCTCGCGCTTCGCTTCGCTGAGTTCATGTCCGACGTATCCGAGTTCTTCTCGCTCTTTTTCCGTTACCTCATCTTTTGGCTGGAACAGACGCCGAAAAAGAAAGTTGTAGAAATCAATCAGCGGCGGCTGGCTGCGAAAATTCAAGAGCAGGGGTTTTTCTTCACCACCGGCTGTGATCAAGGTGTCAGTCATTTCGCGGAATACGTCGACATCCGCCCCGCGAAAGCCATAAATCGACTGCTTGCGGTCGCCTACAATAAACAAGTTTGCGCTCTCGCGCCGGGATTTTTGCAAAGCGAGCCGTTCGAGCAACTGACGCTGCAAACCGTTCGTGTCCTGAAACTCGTCAACCAGAAAAAACTTGTAGCGTTCAGCAGCCCGCGTCACAACTTCCGGTCGCGCGAGCAAGTCAAGCGCGCGCAGTTCCAGATCGTCGAAATCAAGCGCTGAGAGTTTCTGCTTTTCTTCGTTGAGCCGTTCGTTAATGTGCGTGAGTAGCATCACCATCTCGAGCGCGTACTGCCTGGCAAATAAATCCAGACAGATTTGCGGCACGCGTCCCAGCAGATCCTTTTGCCATAGCAGTTCATCCAGCGCAGTGATTAGCGGCTTTAGATCTCCTCTAGCCTGAGGGCGCAGCTTGCGAAAACCGTCTACGGCGCGACAGTAGTCGGCCAGTGCTTCCGGCTCCGGAATGCCATGAACTAAGGACTGAAAACTGGACCATGCTGAACTCACCTCGGCGTGATTGCTTTTCGCGGCGGGGGTCGTTCGGCGAAGCAGCAGAAAGTCGTTCATCGTCCGCGATAGGTCGACAAGTGCTCGTGCATGATCCTCCTCGGTTGAATGGCTGTTCGCGGTCTTCATTGCCAGATCTTCAAACGACAGACCCTGGCCACGCACGTCGCGATATAGCTGCGCCAGGGCGGCGGCCAGCTTTGCCCGTCCCACTCCCAGGGTCAATCGGGAAATTTCAACGTGGCCGGAGCTAATGAAATGTGAGAGCGCTTCCTCGACCACCGACTCCAGCAACATCGCCGCTCGATGTTCATCGAGCAAGAGAAACTGCGGGTCGACCCCGGCCTCCACTGGAAATTCGCGGAGCAGCCGCGCGCAGAAACCGTGAATGGTTGTGATCACTGCCCCATCGAGCGTGCGCTTGTAGCCGAGCCAACGCTTTCTTTCGTCTCCTGAAGCCGTGGACAGGATTTGATTAAGCCGCGCTCTTAGGCGCTCGCGCATTTCGTTTGCCGCCCGATTGGTGAAAGTGATGGCGACGATTTGATCAATGGAGAGGTTGCGCTCCTGGAGGATGTGCAGGTAACGCTCGACCAGAACGGTCGTTTTGCCGGAGCCCGGTCCAGCGGTCACCGAGATGTGCTTTTGGATCTCGTAAGCGGCCGCTGCCTGTTCAGGTTCTAGTAAGCGCTGATTCGTGATTACAACTCTCCTCTTCGCACCAGTTATTCTGCGGCAGGTTCTTGAGCGACTTTAGTTAGCGTCAACGCCTGAGTTTTCACACAGACTCACTGAACTGTTGTTTCTTCCTATCGATTCGATAGCGGTCGTAGCGGCAGACGGCAGCGAAGTCGCAGAACCTGCAGGTCTTGTCTTTCTCTGACGGATTTACGCTGAAGTGTCCGGCACGCATGTGATCGAGAAAGTCCCAAATCTTTGCGATCACTTCCTCGCGGATTCGCTGCCAGTCATCGTCAGACAAGACGCTGTTCACTTTCGGGTTGAGTTTTGAGTACTCCAGCGCCTGCGCTCGATGCAAACCTTTGTTGCGACGCTCATTACCGCCCCGGATTACGTAGTAGCCTCCCCCGGCGATCGGATGATCTGGAAGAATCAACTTTTCCAGGGCCTCCAGATAAATCGGGAGCTGCAGGCTGCGCCCCGATCTCATGTCCTCCGTGCTGGAGCCCATTGACAATTTATAGTCGTAGGCAATCAACGTTTTATCTCTCCCCACGTCCACGCGATCGATTTGCCCGCTGATCTTCATCCGTTCTTCGCCCACAAACGTGGAGCGGACCATCTCCAACGGTTCATCTTTCGAGTGCGGGTCACGTGCCGCGGATTTCACGCCGCCAAAGCCGACCTCAAAATAAGCAGGCACCACTCCCGTGGCGGCCGCGTTCTGCTGTATTTCCAACTCATACAACAACACCTGGTCCAGCAGAATCTTTCGTATCTCACGGTCGATCTTCCAAATCTGTTTATTGAGCGGCGGCACCACTCGCTCGTGTTCGTCGAAAACGCGGTCCGCAGTCTCAGCCAGCTCTCGCCGGAGTTGCTCGCGATCGAGTTCGTTCAGCGCCTGGCGACGATGTTTCTCGAAGAAACGACGCAGAATGTCGTGCAACAGCTTGCCTGCGTCGATGGCTTGCAGATCAAGCGCCGCTTCTCCGCGCGGCTCCAACTTCAAAACACGCAAGCCGAAGAACCGGTAAGCGCAATTGCCGTAGGCGCTTAACCCACTCGCGCTGTGAACAAAATCCGGGCCGAATCTCTGATTCAGCAAGGCTATCAAATCCGGGTCAGTGATCTCGCCATCGTATGGACCAAACAGATAACCGGCGCGCTCGCGCTCGATTTCGAGACGGCGCAGCGCCGAGGTGCTGATGAATCCGTCGTTACGCGCCAGCGCCAGCAGCCGTTTGATCCGCGGGCCCGACATTAGCTCCCGCTTTTCGCCCCGGTGGAGATGACGTTCCTGCTGGCGCACCAGGGCAACCGACAGCTCGCTGGTGGTGGAAGCGCTGTCAAGGTCCTTCCCGTCATAGTCTCTTCGGATTTGCACGGCTTGGATCTCAAGAGGGGCAACGGCGCGTCTTAATTCATCGATGTAATAGGAGGCCACGGTTTCAGAATCGTCTTCCAAAAACAGCGGCCGGCTAAGATAAAGTCGCTCAGTAGCGCGACACGCTGACTGATAAAAGTAATGTTCCTCTTTCAGCAAGGTGGCGGGTGAAATGTCTTCCAAAGTCAGACCCTCGCGCTTCAGGCGCTCGCGTTCTTCGTGCGGATATATCCAATCGCGCGAGGCTCGCAGTGGAAATCCGCCTTCGACCAACCCGGCGATGAACAGAGCGCGGAAGCGCAGGCCGCGGACATCGGTTGCCTCCAACACGCGCAATCCACCGCGTTCGGCGGCGCCGGAAACTTGTGACTGCGAACTCAGGCAACGTCGTACTTCCTCGAGAAAGGTACCGAGCTTGATTGGCGTCGGTTCCGTTTCGCGCGGACCAATACTGTCGGCGATCTCAATGCTCTTAATCGCGGCGACAAAAGCACGCCGCAGCGCTTCGAGACTGTTGTAGTTAAGGATCGCCTGGGGAAGTTCGCGGTCCTCGATCGAATTCCTTATAGGCCAGGCGATCTGATCGGCAAAGTTGAACTGTTCGAGAAGCTTCATCAATGCCAGGCGCAAATCCAATGGTCTGCCTTCGCGCGGCACCGTCTGGATGTGCTCGGCAAACGATTGAAGAACCAACGCCGCCCAGGCGATGGCCGCGGGGTGAACGTCGCGCGAGGGTCGCCTTTTCCTTTCGGCGTCTTTCTCGTCAACCTTAACGGTTTCCGCGTTTTCGAGCTGATCGGCGACGTCAGGGTCCCGGCCTTGATCGTCGGTTTCGATATTGAGCAGGTCTCGGGTTGCTTTGGCTGCAGGCAGTTCTTTGATTAGCTTTTGAGCCCGGGCCAGCCAATCAACAATGCGCAGCTCGCTGCCTACGTACGCAAACGTATTCTCGAGTGCATCCGCATTCCAAACACCAACGCCGTAGCGATTCTTTAACCATTGTTCCTGACTTAGCTCAGGTTGCTGATCGCTTTGATGGTTGTAGGGGCGTCCCTCCGTGGGCGCCCCATCGTCGCATTCATGTGGCGTTGTTACTGGCCTCGTATCAATGCGACGATGGGGCGCCCACGGAGGGACGCCCCTACAAATATCATCCGAATACTGCGCATCGAACCGCGCGGAAAGCTGTTCCAGCTCTTGATCGTTTAGACGGAAGTATTCCGACTTGATCAGATCCGCGATTTCAGAGGTCCGTGGCGGCGCAGTTTCATCCCAAGAAAGCTGTTCGAGAATTGCAAAGAGTTTGAGCGCCGCCCGGTTGGCGGGAATGTCGTTTGCTTCAATCCGCGTTTCGAGATTGCAGGGCAACAACTCTTCGCGCATCACCCTGGAAATGGTTCCGGCGTAGGAAGCCCTTTGCCGTACTACCAGGGCGACGTCAGCCAGGTTGTAACCTTCGCGCAAGACCAGTCGCTTGATTTCGCTGGCGATGGCGCGAATCTCGGTATCTCGATCGCCGCATTCTAAATACGTGATCTCGGCCGCCGCCGTCTCAGCCTCTCTATTCCCGTTTTCTTCCTGCCCTCTGCCTCCTGCTCCTGCCTCCTGCGGATTAAACAGGTCTTGGCGCAGGTTCGCCAACGCGCCCTGAGTGCACAGAAGGTTGTGCCTGCTTCTTTTGATCTCAAATGGCTCGATGGCCTGCAGGCGGTCGATGGTTTCCTGAAATGGAAGGAAAATTTCCTGATTGAGTTCGTCGTGATTGAGGTTTACCAATACTTCCGGAATACGCGGAATCAGGCGTCGCAGGATCTCGCCCTGCACTGGCGTAAAGTCGAAGAAGCCATCGAGTACAAGCAACTGCACGTTCGTAAGCCAGGGAATCGTGACTGATCGGCCATCAACCTCGCCATTGAGAATAGAAAGCGCGCGCAACTGATCCGCGTCCTGTTCAGTTAGTTGGTGATGGTTCAGCAGGTCGCTGTAGGTTGAATAGATCAGGGCAATCTCTTGATCGAAATCGATCTGCAGGTGAACGTTACGATCCCTTGTACCAGTGCGCGGCGCTAGATCCTGGGTGCGAGCGGCGATTATCTCAGCTACTTCGGCGGGTGACTTGGCAGCCCGCTCGATTTCGCCCATCAGCTTCGCGATAGTGTTCACGCACCCCTCGCGTCCAGCCAGGGGACCGATTGCTTTCAGTTCTCCCCGGGCTTTCAGCCGCGCAAGTATCTGTGAAATCAAACTCCGTTGCAGAGGCAGTTCTTCGCGGTCAATAGGAATGCGCGAGGGGAGGCCGGCGCCGGTTTCGTTGACGGCGCTCGCGAGTATGCGCCGCACCAGGCCTCGAAAAAGATAGACGGGAAGTTCCCCCCAGATGCCACGATTGGAACTGCCATCGAGGATCTCTTCAGTTACCAGTTCGAGAAGCGGGTG
>JBGTHZ010000020.1:0-16160 GCA_041745915.1 Pyrinomonadaceae bacterium
GGCAGGATCACAGACAAAGACCTGCAACAGGTGGAAGACCTATTAAACAACCGGCCTCGCAAGACGCTCGGTTACCGGACCCCAAACGAAGTATTTTTCAAACAACAGTCTGTTGCACTTCCAAGTTGAATCCGCTAATGAAAAATGTCGAATGACAAATGAGAAATACTGCCCTGCCATCTGCGGATGCCACCTACTTTGCCGTCTTTGGCGGCGTCTGCCAAAGCACGTTGATGATTTTCCACTTGCCGTCATACTTCGCCAGGTGCATGTAGTCGATGCCCCACACGGCAGTCAGCTTCGCGCTCGCGGTTTGGCCAGAGATGTCATACACGACCACATCTTTGGGTGCATCCTTGGGAACATGCCCGTCCTTGTTGTAGTTTTTTGATAGTTCCACCAGCTGTGGGAAAGTCATCGTGTGAGGAGTATAGACGGTCTCACCCTTCTTAATAAAAAAACCTCGTTTGGCCATCTCAGGATGTATGCTTCTCTCGATCCTGGTAGGGCTGACTTCATAAACGCCCTCAACGTAATCAAGGATCGCCTGCTTGACGGCCTCCTGTTCGCCGTTGGACTGGGCCGGGACCACAACCGGCACGGCCATGATCATGAATATGAGAAATAGAAGAGAGAGTATTTTCATTTTATGCCTCCACTGAATCGAATTTAGTAACAAGCCCTCAAACCGTGGGTCATAGAGTACCCACTAATAATGTTTACAATGAGGTTGCACGGACGCGTTCTGATGAGGGTATTTCCCTAGCTGGTACGAAGCATCTATTCCAAATGTTGCCCAAAAGCCCGGCCGTTAACGAAGAATCTGTACGAACCCCAGGTGATCGTGCCTTACGCTCCAGTCCCAGGTCCGAAGATACGTCCTTTCGTGTTAGTTCGTGTGATTTAGTGGATCGTAGCAGTCTTGTGCCGTCCGGCAACAAGCTGACGTGGTTTGGTTCAATGTCCGAGGGGTTTGATTGCTCGCTCTCGAAAGTACAGGAACAAGGGCAAGCCCGAAGATACGCCAAACAACAGGTTGCAAAGAACGTAGCACCCCAAGTTCTTCATGCCGCGCCGCCTGCCCTCGGAAAAGACAAACAGCCAAAGGACGATTGACGAGATGAACACGTCGATCCCGAAGGCCGAAGACACCTGGTTCTGGAAAAGCAGTCGGAAAACCGAATTCATGTCCAGCCCGTGGCTGATCAGAAAGGGAACAAAAAAACACAGCGGAAGAACTGTGCCCAGAATCGCTGCAATCAAATATAACCACTGCATCTTTGCTCCTCTCTGGTATTTGAGATCACTTCGCTTTCTTCCGCTCTTCCTTTAGCTGCTTCTGATAAGCACGCTCAGTGGCGTTTATGAAGCGACGATAGCTTTGAGGATCGATAAAGGGGTTCGGCTTTGTGCCCTTCTCCAAAAGAGCCATCTTCTCGTCCAGGGCAAAGAAGGATCCGTGCGGCGCAAGGAAGACATCGCATCTCAGCGTTTTCAACAAGGCGAAAGTATAGGCATAGTCTTCAACGATGTTTGGGTACGCAGTGTTGTTGAGCAGCTTGTACCCGGGTATGGTGGTGCTGCCGACGAACACCACATCCAAATCTCGGCCCGCTTCGCGAACCTTCATGGTCCATCCGAGATCAGCTTCGCATCGGCTTCGCTAATCATGAGCCGGGCGCCCGTCAGCTTCTTCAACTGTGCGAACCCACCCGCGTGATCGAAGTGAGCGTGACTATTAATCAGTACTCTCACGTCATCGAGACTAAAGCCAAGTTGCTTCAAACTGTCCTGGATACGCGGCACGGTCTCAGCAAAGCCGCTGTCCATGAGGATATGGCCTTGCGGAGTCGTGATTAGATACGAGGCCACGCCTTCAACTCCTACATAGTAGATATTTCCCACCACCCGGAAGGGCTTGACAGGACGATTCCATGCGCGACGCTCGGCGTCATCAACTTGGGCACTTGAAACGACCGCGCTCAATAACAGGAGAGCTATTGAAACCAGGCCTTTGGATTGAAAGTGTTTATGCATTGAGAACGATTCCTGGATTAATGGTCCGATTAACTCAGAGAGTCAAACTCCGATGGTCGGATCTGAATTAACAATCATGATCTTCTGCCATATCTTGCGCGAGAGTCCCGTCGTGAGCTCTTCCACGTCATTCACTGGGGCGAAGGCCACGGGGTCGTCGAACTTCTGCACATACAGTGCTGCCAGCTTCCCAATCAAAGAGAGCATTTCACTGCAATAGTCCAGGTATCTTACGATTTGGGCCGGCGTTAAACTCTGTGTCATGGTAGTCGCTCCCTCTCGAATCGGAAACCGATCCGGGTCCCTGGTTAGCTGATGCATGTCGATTACGTGGGCCAGGGCCCGCAGCTCATGAATGGCTTTGAGGGCCCGGCTCCGCTTGATTCGAACTTCTGAGGTGATCAGAAACAGGATTGCGGCACCAATAATAATAAAGACGTTAATGCCGGCTTCCGAAACCTGCAGCAGGACGACGAAATCAAATCCGTTTGGCGGGAGGGTCGAATTTGCCAGGACTAGAACCAGCACACCCACAATAAGAGCAATTAGAACTCCTACCAGAATCCGAAGGGACTTTTGCGGTTTGGCGATCCAGGCCGAACGTTGTTGAGATTCCCGGGCAATGGTAAGCAGCTCCTTACAGACGCGACCCAGCCCGGAATTGGGAAAGCGCTCATCAATTCGTGAGCACAGCCGCTCGATGGTTCCAATAATCTTTTCGGAGCCCAGGCTTCGGTACATGGATGTTCAGCTAACGACCTGTAATCATTTTGCCACGCTGGCTTAAACGGGTCAGAACCACCTCGCGGGTAGCGGGTGGATTGTCGTGGCCGCAGGATACGAGAACTCAACTTACAGAACCGCTTGCCGTAGCCAGCGGATGCTACTCTCAACTTATTGAAACTGCTCAAACCAAACTATGGTAAGACCGGACGTAGGGCATCAGATTTAGCCCTTTTCACTCGTTGATGTCACTTGCTGTCGCGGCAAACCGAGGACTTGCTTAATTACGCGATCATCCCGCCTCTCTCACGTTTAATCCCACGATGAGTGCTAGCATCCGCTGGCTACGGCAAGCGGTTCTGTACTTGAGTGGTATCCTCGATCGATTTCAAGTTTCAACCGTCTGGTCATACTGACCACAGACCTCTCAATCGATTCTCATCAACAAAATGTCTCGCGCTCGGGAGCTTTCATTTATGTGTTGACGGCGCCCAGCCGTTCGGTGCTTCAGGCCAAACCGCGTCAGGACTAGCCGGATCCGCCTGATCCGGTCCCAGGCGGTCCGGGGCAATCTCAGCAACGACGAAATTCTCAGGGGCCACCGGGGCTCCTGCGAGACGCCTGAGCATTGCCAATTGGCCCGCATGTGTCATGGCATCGGCAAATGGTCCCTGTATTAATTGTTCCGGGGACATGTCTTGCAGAAAAGGCGTGCCGACCTCCAAGTGCATGGCGAGATCCTCCAGCATATCGTGGAAACGCAAGATCTCATGATGCAGTGACGGCAGAGGATCTGGCGAGTATCGACCACCAACAAAAAAAGTGCGTGCATAGCCAAGCACGCTCGTCATATGACGAATGAGTTCCGCGGGAGTGCGCACGCCGCCGGCAGCGCTGAAGGAACCGAAGTCGCTCGGGGCGCCCCGCAACGCTTTCTGCGTGCGATAGGCAAGTGCGGCCAGGAAATGTCGCAGCAAGGCTCTCTTGTCATCCATGGGGATCTAGTTGAATTGCGAGGTTCAAGCCCCGCCAAATTTCAGGTCGGGAAGGCGGACCCTGTCCCCGCTCATACGTTGATAACAAAATCGTTGAGACTAACAACTCAGCTCAACTGTTTCTGTAGATTTGAATTCTGCCGCTGATGACGTGACTCGAGCGGGACTAACGCTTGTTACCACTGACCCGGGGAAAAGGAAGCGACTCCAGACTCCCGGGCTTCTGTTTGTCGATGAAAGCTCCCAGAATTTGTTCGTTGGGTCTGGTGACGTTTAAGAAACGGACACCGAAGCCGAGTCGCTCGACCTCGTAGAGTACTTCCCCATCCAGTTTTACCCATTCATCAGGCGACAAAAGGAGTTCAACGTGAATAGCGTTTCTTTCGACTACCTCCGTAATTCCGGAGAGCTTATTCACGGACATTCGCTCAGCGGTCAGAATAAAACATCCTTCAGTGCTCAGGTCGGCTATCCTACTGTCCTGTGAGAGGTCAGAAGATTTCCACCTGACGGTCAGATCGGTGGAAATACGCTTAACCCGTCTTCGTTCCTTCATTACGTTCTTCAAGTTTGGAGATTAATGTGCATTCCTCACACATCCCATGCTAATGCTAACAGCGCTTGATGACAAACTGCCGCCTACACTGGCCGACCTTCCAGTCAGGTGTCACAAATGCCTCACGGAGCGCAGGCATTCATTCATTCAGCGATTTGATTTCAACTCGAGAGACTGCGGCTCAGATCAGTAAGCTTGTTTTGGAACATTTCCGTTGACCTACCTACCTCACTCGTTCGCTTATCGGACGACAGTAATGCAACTTTCCCTAACTGGGCGTCGGCACTCTTTTTGCTATCGATTTGGCGCTCAGCACACGATACTCAGCCGAAAACCAACAACAGGGGGGAATATGAAGAACAATACATTAAGTACCAGCCACGTAACGGAATTGTTGTATCAAGCGCTTGAAACCGAAAAGGGCGGCGTACAGATCTATACAACCGCACTGCGCTGCGCTCTGAACGAAGATTTGAAAGAAGAGTGGAACGAATACCTGGAGCAGACCAAGGAACATGTGCAGATTGTTTCAGACGTCCTGAAGGAGATGAACCTGGACACGGAAGTGGAAACGCCGGGGCGAAAAATCGTCCGTCACATCGGTGATTCTCTGGTTCAGGCAATGGAAATGGCTTTACGAGGACCCGACCTGGCCGCCGCCCAGATCGTTGCCGCGGAATGTGTGACGCTGGCTGAAACCAAGGATCACCTTAATTGGTCGCTGATCGGGGAGATTATGAAGAATTCGAGCGGTGACTCGGCTGCAATATTCAAGCAGGCTTATGACCAGGTAGAGCCGGAAGAAGACGAGCACCTCTATCACACCAATGGGTGGACGCGCGAGCTTTGGATCGAAGCACTCGGAATGCCGGCCGTACTGCCGCCCCCAGAGGAAGAACAGGACGTAGAAACAGCCATTGAAGCCGCGGAAGCGAAGAAGTCGCGAGCGACAAAAGCATAGATAGACAGCGCAACGTACTGAGGGGGGAGAAGATGACCACCAGGAAAGTGACCAAAGGGCAAACCAAAGGATCGGCGAAAAAAGTTGCGAGCAAGGCGAAGGAGCAACAAAACGAGGTCCGGATAGACGCTAAGCTGGATCCGACAAACAACGACGCCAAAATAGTTGACCTGCAAAAGAATACTGAGGACAGCGCCGGCGAATTCCTCACCACCAATCAGGGCGTGCGTGTAAACGACAATCAGAACTCGCTTAAGGCCGGAGAGCGCGGTGCGACCTTACTCGAAGATTTCATCCTGCGCGAGAAGATTACACACTTCGATCACGAGCGCATTCCCGAAAGAGTAGTTCATGCGCGCGGGTCGGCCGCCCACGGTTATTTTCAGGTGTACGAGTCGATGGCTCAGTATACAAAAGCAGGATTTCTTCAGGATCCGTCGGTTAAGACGCCGGTGTTCGTCCGCTTCTCGACGGTTGCGGGTTCTCGGGGTTCGACCGACCTCGCGCGCGACGTTCGTGGTTTCGCAGTCAAGTTTTACACCGAGGAAGGAAACTTCGACCTGGTCGGCAACAACATCCCGGTGTTCTTTATTCAGGACGCGATCAAGTTTCCCGACCTCGTCCACGCCGTGAAGCCGGAACCCCACAACGAGATTCCACAAGCGGCGTCAGCACACGACACCTTCTGGGATTTCATTTCGCTGATGCCGGAATCGATGCACATGATTATGTGGGTTATGTCTGATCGCGCTATCCCGCGGAGCTTCCGCATGATGGAAGGATTCGGCGTTCATACCTTCCGCTTCATAAACGAAAAAGGAAAGGCGCGTTTTGTAAAGTTTCACTGGAAACCGCTGCTGGGCTTGCACTCAGTTATCTGGGACGAAGCGCAAAAGATTTCCGGTAAAGATCCCGACTTTCATCGCCGCGATCTTTGGGAAGCTATTGAGAACGGCGATTTTCCCGAGTGGGAATTTGGCGTTCAGGTTGTCGAAGAGAAGGACGAACACAGCTTTGATTTCGATTTGCTTGATCCGACAAAGATTATTCCTGAGGAGATTGTTCCTGTTCGTCGGATTGGAAAACTGACCCTCAACCGCAATCCGGACAACTTTTTCGCGGAGACCGAACAAGTCGCTTTTCACGTAGGCCACATCGTGCCCGGAATTGATTTCACCAACGACCCGCTGATGCAAGGTCGCCTCTTCTCATACACAGACACACAGTTGATTCGACTGGGTGGTCCAAACTTCCACGAGATTCCGATCAACCGTCCGGTGCCGCCGGTGCACAATAACCAGCGCGATGGCTTCATGCGCCAAACGGTTAATCGTGGCCATACCAGTTACGATCCGAATACTCTTAGAGGAGGCTGCCCGTTTCAAGCCGGAGCAGACATGGGCGGCTTTATTAGCTTCGCCGAACGAATGGATGCCCAGAAAATTCGGGCGCGTAGCGCGAGCTTTTTCGACCACTTCAGTCAGGCTACGTTGTTCTTTAACAGTCAGACGGAGCCGGAGAAGGGACACATTATCCGGGCACTGCGCTTTGAGCTCGGGAAGGTCGAGACACCGGCTATCAGAGAGCGCATGCTGGGTCTGCTGGCCCAGGTGGACAAGGGTCTTGCTAATGGCGTCGCCGAAGGCCTCGGCTTACGAGTGCCGGCCAAGCTCGATAAGCCAATGAACATGAGCATTCCAGCCGATGGTGATCCGAAGAAGTTTCAACCAAAACGCGTACCGCAGGCAATTGAAGTCTCTAAGGCACTGAGCCAGGTCAATAACCCGAATTTCCCGAAGGATACAATCAAGACTCGCAAGATAGCGGTCCTGCTCGCTGATGGGTTTGATGGCGCCGGCGTGGCGGAAATGAATAAGGCCCTCCTAACTGCCGGCGCCACACCTAAGACGGTTGCGCCGCGTCTCGGAGTTGTGACTGGAGCCAATGGTGAACAACTCAAAGTCGACTTTAGCTTTCTCACCGGCTCATCGGTGTTGTTTGATGCCGTTTACATTCCGGGCGGGGATGCAAGCGTCGAAGCTCTCAAACAAGAAGCTGAAGCTGCGGAGTTTGTGAGTGAAGCATACAAACACTGCAAGGCGATCGCTGCCAGCGGCGCCGGCGTAGGATTCCTGGCTACTTCTCTCGCGGGCAAATTCAACGAAACGGATGCGCGGGAGGACCAGGCGTCGGTGAATGAAGGCGTCGTGAGTAGTCGTGATGCCGCGATAAGCAAAGTGGCCACGTCTTTTATCGAGGCCATCACTCAACATAGACATTGGGAGCGCGAGAACAGTCGGCAATAACTTCAGGGGATTATTAGAGGCCATGTGCAGGAACCAGACAGGTGGAGGCGAGAGCAGGAGCAGCACCACCTGTTAATCGTTTCAGTACATCTCTCAGCATTGGAGTCTCGTCAACTAACGTCGGGCATCACGCAGGGGCTCCATTCAACTTCCATGAGACGCACCTTGGGTCTGGGATGCATGTCATTGATCCGTCAGACTGCGCTGCGACCGAAAGCCCTGTCCAAATCCTGCCGTAATGTCTCTGGTGTTGCATCGAAAAGCTCGACGTCGCCCATTTTGTAATTAGAACGTAGTTCTACAGTTGAGGGCTCAGGAATGATCTCGGCGCCCGTTGATTCAATACGGATTGGCTTTTTCGTGTCGGACCAGCGGCTGAGGCGAAAGGTCCTGGAAGGGAATGATCGATGCTCCAGGAGCCACTGCCCAACCAGGAGAAGGGCCTCGCCCCCAGTTATGAAGCACACTGCCGGGCCGTGACTCCCCAAATGCTCAACGTCAATTACCCTGGACGCCTCAACCTCAATGACCTCGACAGATTGAGGATCTTCGCAAAGTCTCTGTCGCCGCTTGTACTCTTTGAAGAACCGAACGTTCGAGACCGCCGAGGCTACCAGAAGGCCGCCGGAGATCAGGCCGGCAGCGACGATAGATCGCGAGACGACGAATACGACGGCAAATAGGACCGCGGAAAGGGGCAAGGAGACCAGGAACAGGTTGTTCACGAGAGAGCCACGCGAGTGTCCCATTGCTTTCAGATCCAGTTCATTAGCAGATCGGTAAGAGGTGCGTATCATGCCAGCCTCATATGCCATTTGCCTGTATCTCGAACTGGCGGGTGCGTTCCAGTGTGTACCTTATGAAATCCATTGTTCCGCTCAAGTCTTCCGAGGGCGCTTCCGCTTGCGGATGCCGTCGCCCACCCTCGGCGCGCTCTATCAAGGGTCTCCAATGCTGGTCGAGCGTTTCCTGCGCCCAACGTGACGCCACCGGCTTGGACGCGACGGTGCCGAACTGAAGCGTGTAGAGCACGCGACACATTGTGAGGACGATGTAGGACTGATAACCCCGTTTCTTAATCCGAGCTGGTTCCTCAAGCATTTGCGCGGGCCACCACATGATATCCAACATTGCCTGTCGCAAGTCGTTTGGCGAAACGGGGTCGATGAGGGTTTTTGGGTCGGGTCCAGCCAACGTTATCCCACGCTCCCGCAGCATGTAGCGTTGAATCACCCAGTCGCTGTCATGCCGCATCAAGCGAAGGCTCTCACCTTTGCCTCTATCAATGTGTGGATGCATCGCGCAGGCCGGGTCCTGGCGTCGAATTGCCTGTCGCGGAATGTAGGAGACTTCCAACTGCGTAGCCCACCAGGAATCACCGGCGGCGATCCGTGCATGCATTGCCTGTAATACCGAGAACAGATCACCCGGTAGTTCGTCATCGGTTACGAAGAGGACGTCAATATCACTATGCTGGTCAAAATCACCGCTCGTAAGTGAGCCGAACAGATACGCCCCTACAAAGTGAGTTCCTAAAATCGTCCGCACACTCTGCAATAATTCCTGGAGCAGGGCGTCAACTTCCGGGTAAGGAGCCAGAGGGTTACCCATCACTGAAATTAACGGCTTGGCCTCAAAACTCGACATCCCAACAATTACCGAAGCTGTGAAAAAAATAGAAAACGATCACAGATACCACTCAAGCGACAGAAATTCGCAGGTTAGGAAGGGCGGTTTACCCCCGCTCAAGATTCGCAGCCAATCAACGATGAATTAATAGTCGTGGATGAATGGCTGCCAATCTTGAGCGGGGGTAAACCCCCCTTCCCAACCTGCGAATTTGCGCATGCGGATTGGTCTCCGGCGAACGGAATTCCTTGCCAATTTCTACCGCGCGGTGAATCGTTTCCTTCGGCTCGACACGAACAGCTTGTTTATAGAAGATCTTAGAGGGCGACAGCGCTATAGTCGTCCAGGGCCGAGCATGGAACATTTCGACGTCATGATAGTGGGCGCCGGTCTTTCCGGAGTTGGCGCCGCCTGCCACCTGCGGCAGCGCCACCCGCGGAAGAGTTTCGCCATCCTTGAAGGGCGCGACGCGATGGGCGGCACATGGGACTTGTTCCGTTACCCCGGCGTCCGGTCAGACTCTGACATGTACACGCTCGGGTACAGGTTCCACCCCTGGCGCGACGCCAAGGCCATCGCCGATGCAAAATCCATTCTCAACTACATCCGCGAGACAGCCGCCGAGTTCGGCGTAGACAAAGAAATCCGTTATGGACACCGGGTTAGGCGCGCCTCGTGGTCGACCGCAGACGCGCTCTGGACACTGGAAGCCGAGACCGGCTCCGAGAAATCTGTCGTCCCGTTCACCTGCCGTTTCCTCTATCTCTGCACGGGCTACTACGACTACGAGGCTGGGTACACTCCGGACTGGCCTGACGTCAAGAGATTTAGTGGCCAGATTGTGCACCCGCAGAAATGGCCCGCAGACCTCGACTACGAAGGCAAGCGAGTGGTGGTAATAGGCAGCGGCGCCACCGCCGTCACGCTTGTTCCTGCGATGGCCAAACAAGCGGCGCACGTCACCATGCTCCAGCGCTCCCCCACCTACGTTGTCTCGCGTCCCGCCGAGGATAAGGCTGCGAATTCGCTGCGTCGGCTCCTGCCAGCCCGGGCGGCCTACGCGCTCACGCGGTGGAAGAACGTGTTGCTGCAGCAGTTCTTCTATAACCTGGCCCGGTCGCGGCCCGATCTCTTTAAGTGGATGCTGGCGAGAGGAGTGCGGCAACGGCTTGGCAACCAATACGATCTCAAGCACTTCACGCCAAAATACAACCCCTGGGATCAGCGCCTGTGCCTGGTCCCTGACTCGGACCTCTTCAACGCGATCCGCGAAGGCCGGGCAACGGTGGTCACCGATCAGATTGATAACTTCACTGAAACGGGCCTACAGCTTATGTCCGGCGCGCACCTCGAAGCTGACATTATCGTGACGGCCACCGGGCTGGTGCTAAGGCTCATGAGCGGGCTGCAACTGGTAGTGGACGGTGCGCCCGTGGACCTGTCGAAGACCATGGCCTACAAGGGAATGATGTTCAGCGACGTTCCGAACCTCGCCTCAGCCTTCGGCTACACGAATGCGTCCTGGACGTTGAAGTGCGACCTCACGGCCGAATACGTCTGCCGGCTTCTGAAGCACATGGACCAGCACGGGTACGCGCAGTGCACTCCGCGCGTGAACGATCCCGAGCTCACGGCGGAGCCCGCAATCGACTTCACTTCCGGCTACGTGCTGAGGGCGCTCCACACCCTGCCACGCCAGGGATCAAAGACGCCGTGGCGCTTACACCAAAACTACGTGAAGGACCTCTTTATGCTTCGGTTCGGGAGCGTGGAAGACGCTGCGATGGAGTTCAAGGCGACGCAGTCGCGCTGAGCAGAAAAATGAAGTCTCCGGCGAACCGTATTCTTTCAGAACTTCTACCCCGGTCGTTGTGACATCCGCACGCAAGAAAGCGAGGTCTAAATCTAGCTGCTGCGAATGATCACCGCGTTACTGGCGTTCGACGACGGGCTAACCTGGTCCAAACCAGCCGCGACTTCGGACGAACCACGAGAACCACAGCAGTGCCGCTGCGATTCCAATAACGATCGCGGGCATGACGAGTCCCGATGGTCCCATGACCTGTAACCCGCCGCCGATGAGCATGGTGTAGACCATTTGCACAGTCACTGCCGCGAGGCAGATTGCGAACGTCGCGATGGTCCAGCTCTTTCGCAGGAACAGACCAATGCTTCCCAACACTCCAGTGGTCACGGCCACGCCGTAGACGAAATAGATCCAGCGCGGAATGGATCGAACCCACTCCTTCTGAGCCTGCGTCATGGATTCCATCGCTGCTTCCTGGGCGAAAACCTCAATCGCGAAGAAAGCACACCCCATCAGGTTCCACAATAGAGCCACAGCCGCGATCATCCAGTACCAACGCGGAACCGGTGATTTTGTTTGTTGTTTCATTTTGGCTTTGCCTCAAAAGTTGAAATCCCACCCACGGTAGTGGGTGGATGTGTTCAAGTCCAGCCTACACGCACATCGGACCTGTTGGATCTGGAAATCCCACCAACGGCAGTTGGTGGATTCTTCAGTCCAGCCTCGACTCCGTCCTAAGCGATCGAGATCAAAAAATTCCCAGCAAAACTCGTTTAGAGAACAGTTGCGACAAAACAAAACGTGCCCCTTATGCCCCAGGGTTTCAAACCAAACCCTGGGTTAAAATTCACCAACGCTTTCAGCGTAAATTCACGGCGCGTGTTATGGTGGTATCCGCAGCAAGCTTTTTCGAAAACTAAAAGGAGGCCACCCTCACATGGCTCAGTCCCTCTCACGTCTCTGGACGCACCTCATCTTCTCAACCAAAAACCGTTTCCCTTTCCTTAGCGACAAGACTCTAAAAACTGACATGCATGCGTATCTTGCAAAGATGCTGCGGGAGCAAGATTGCGAAACACTAATCGTCAACGGTATGGAGGATCACATTCACGCACTGTTTGCATTATCGAGAACGCATTCCATTGCGGAAGTCGTGAAAGAGATCAAACGAACGTCATCTGGTTGGGTGAAGGAACTCTCACCAAAATTGGGAAAGTTCTACTGGCAAGGAGGCTACGGAGCATTTTCAGTAAGCCAATCTAATCTGGAGGAAGTTATTAGATATATCGAAAACCAGGAAGAACACCACAAGCGAGTGACATTTCAGGACGAGTACCGGGCTTTCTTAAAAGCGTATGGCATCGCCTACGATGAACGTTACGTTTGGGATTAAGGTGGAACGCTAACGTCGCGCCAGAACGCTAACGTCGCGCGAAATCATTAACGTCGCGCGAAATCATTAACGTCGCGGGCGACAACATTAACACCGAAGGTGTTCGCTAATTCCAGCCCAGGGTTTGCTTTGAAACCCTGGGAACACGACCGTCATCTTCCCGCCCACGCAACCCTGAAAGGGTTGCGTTGCTGTGCCCGGATCGCAAAACCCGTCGCAACCCTTACAGGGTTGCGACAAGCCAAAATATGCCCCTTATCTCCCAGGGTTTCAAAGCAAACCCCTGGGCTGGAATTCGCGAACACCTTCGGTGTTTCAGAACAGTCGGTGTTTCAGAACGGTCGGTGTTTCAGAACGGTCGGTGTTTCAGAACAGTAATGAACATGACGACTTTCTTGCTAGAGAATGCTGACAACACCAACGCATTGAGCGCAATTCCCAGCATATCGACCATCGACACGTCGTGCGGCCCGCAATGAGTGATGGCCTCGCTGAAGTGAGGTCAGTGCCATCATGCGGTAGCGGAGTGGGTCAAAGACTCAAGTTGAATGTGATTTCTCCTGGTGTTGCATGATTTTAGCTGTCAAAAGAAGAAACACGCGGCCCGACGCGCGCGTATGACCCAACTAATATGTCTATGACGCAGGCCAAACGAACTCTCTTCTTAAGGAGATCGACAAGATGAACGTACAAGCCGACGATCCGAGTCCTCGAGAGTCTCTCCGAGTCTGGCCCGGCGTGGTCATCGTGATTGCGCAGTGGCTCGCGTGGCTCGCCGTCCCTTTCTTTCTACCCGACGCTATTCTCTACGCAATGTTGGGTGCAGCATTATGCGCGTTGGCTATCATTTTGTGGTGGTTGTTCTTCAGCCGTGCACCCTGGTACGAGCGCGTGGGTGCTCTCATCCTGATTGTCCTCGCGGTGATCGCAACAAAGCGTATTGTCCACCTGTCTATTGCAACCGGCAGCATGGGGTATTTACTTTTCGTCATGGCGATCCCTGTTATGTGTCTCGCCCTTGTCGCAGCGGCAGTGGTCAGTCGTCGTCTCTCCGCAGGGCTGCGGCGCGGGGTGATCGCTGCGGCAATCCTGTTCGCATGCGGCCTGTTTACCCTCATCCGAACGGGTGGTGCTTCTGGAGACTTCAAAAACGATTTCCAGTGGCGCTGGTCCAAAACTCCTGAAGAGCGACTCCTTGCCCAAGCTGGAGCTGAGACCGAAGCTGTGCCCGCAGCTCCCGGCGCGCCGGCAGCAGCTGGGACGGAAGCCGACTGGCCCGGCTTTCGAGGACCCCAGCGCGACGGTGCCGTTCGCGGTGTGCAGATTAAGACTGACTGGTCGGCGTCGCCGCCAGTCGAGCTGTGGCGTCGGCCCATCGGCCCGGGCTGGTCATCCTTCGCGGCCCGCGGCGGCCGCCTCTATACACAGGAGCAGCGTGGTAAAGATGAGATCGTAGCCTGCTATGACGTGACTACCGGCAAGCCCGTGTGGAAACACAGCGACGCGGTCCGGTTCTACGAGTCGGTTGGCGGCCCCGGTCCGCGCGGGACGCCCACCCTCAGCAATGGTCGCGTGTACGCACTCGGTGCTACCGGAGTCATGAACGTGCTTGACGAAGGTACTGGCGCCGTCGTGTGGTCGCGCAACGCGGTGTCTGACACGGGCGCGAAGATCCCCGGCTGGGGCATCTCGGGCTCCCCGTTAGTAGTCGGCGATCTTGTCATCGTCGCGGCGTCCGGCAATCTCGTCGCCTACGAGCTCGCCACCGGCAACCCGCGCTGGTTCGGCCCACGCGAAGGCAATAGCTACAGCTCACCACAGCTTGTAACCATCGATGGAGTCGCGCAGATCCTGCTGATGACCTCAAATGGCGCGACCAGTGTCGCACCCGCGGACGGCAAGGTTCTTTGGAATTACTCCTGGCCATCTGACACGCGCATTATGCAGCCGGCCGTGGCTGCGGAGGGCGACCTTATGATCAGTGTCGGCGACGGAATGGGGGGAAACGGCATGCGCCGCATCGCCGTCAAGCAGGGATCCAGCGAATGGACAACCGAAGAGCGCTGGACATCAGAGGACCTCATTTCCAGCTTCAACGACTTTGTCATTCATAAGGGCCATGCCTTTGGCTTCGACTACGGCACCGTGGCGTGTATCGACCTAAAGGACGGGAAGCGCAAGTGGAAGGGAGCACGCTACGGCTACGGCCAGCTCGTGCTTTTGCCCGATCAGGATGTGCTGCTGGTGTTGTCGGAGAAGGGAGAGTTGGCGCTGGTCAAGGCGACTCCCGACCAGTTCACTGAGCTCGCGCGATTCCCGGCGATCGAGGGCAAGACCTGGAACCACCCGGTGCTGGTCGGCGACGTCCTGCTGGTTCGCAATGACCACGAGATGGCTGCATTCCGTCTGTCCCTCGCGAATCGCTGACAGGATTGCTCTAACAGTTAGTACTAACGCGCAACCTCTCATTCTCCCCAACCTTTAGGTTGGGGATCAGCGGTCCTCAAAAATGATCGCCAACCATTTTAATGGTTTCCCTCTGACCGCCATTCCAAGCCACATCGCTTAACAAACATCCTGCCTGAAACGCAACCTCTCATTCTCCCCAACCTTTAGGTTGGGGAGTAAAAGGTTTTCAGTCATCCGTTTTCTCGACTCTGCCACCAAGATGCTTGCCCAGAAACTCTTCCATGGCGCGATACAACTCGAAGCGGTTCTCCTCATTGGAGAAGCCATGTCCTTCGTTGGCTTTTACGATGTAAGGTACTTCGATTCCTCGGGCCTTCAGGGCCTCTACCATTTGATCCGATTCTTCCTTGTTTACGCGTGGATCGTTGGCGCCCTGGGCAATCAACAACGGGACTTTGATGTTCTTACTATGGAAAACCGGAGAAGCCGCCGTCAGGAGGTCCTTATCTTTCTCTGGATGTCCAACCATCTCGTAAACCATTTCCAGATACGGCTTCCAGTAAGGTGGGAAGGCCTTGATGAATGTAAAAATGTTTGCCACCCCTACGTAGTCAACGCCGGCGGCGTAAAGATCCGGCGTGAAAGTGAGTCCCGCCAGCGTGGCATACCCACCGTAGCTGCCGCCGTAAATACCAACGCGTTTAGGATCGGCGATCCCCTGCTTGATTAGCCATTGAACACCATCGGTGATGTCGTCTTGCATGGCCTTGCCCCATTGTTTGAAGCTGGCCTCCCAAAATTTGCGACCGTACCCGGTCGAGCCGCGGAAATTAACCTGCAGTACCGCATAGCCGCGGTTCGCCAGGAACTGCACTTCAGAGTTGTAGCCCCACGAATCTCGAAACCATGGACCACCGTGTGGATTCACGACCACCGGCAGATTGCGGGCCGGCACTCCTTTGGGAAGAGTCAAGTAGCCGTTGATGGTCAAACCGTCGCGGCTCTGGTACTTGATAGGTTTCATGGGAACCAGGTCCTGCTCGTTCAGCCACGGGCTTACATCGGCGAGCTTGCGGAAGTCTTTCGACTTCAGATCGTAAAAGTAGTAAGCGCCCCGCGATCGATCGGTGAACGTGCGCACCAGACACTTGTCCTCTTCATCATTGCAGCCGGCGAGACGCACTTCATAGCCTGGCAAACGACGCTCAAGGTCTTTCTGCAAGTCGGCTCGCTGCTTGTCAATAAAGTGGTAATGCGCTTTGTCTGTGGTGTAAGAGACTCCGGTAATCGCGCGGCGCTTGCGAGAGCTAAGCAAATTCGTAACGTCTACCTCGGGATGTTCGT
>JBGTHZ010000021.1:0-18655 GCA_041745915.1 Pyrinomonadaceae bacterium
TCGGGAAGGGTGGTTTACCCCCGCCCAATTCTCATGAAAGGCAAGCGGGGGTAAACCACCCTTCCCTACCTGCAAATTTATTCAACATGAGAGACACATGCTCGCGTGGTACAAATCGGACTTGTAAGGAGAACAAAGCAATCCGTTGCGTTTTCGCAATCCTCCTGGTCAGCCTGTGCGCAGTTGTCAGTTCGGCAAGACCGCTGGGAGAATACCAGAGTCACGTCCGGCAGGCCGTCAGTGCGCTCGATACGCTGGCGCAATCCGATGAAGGTGAAACCGACGAGGCCCGTCTGACGCGAATCACGGAAACTGTGGCGGCGGTGCGCAACGCCTTACCTTCGACGGAAACCGTGGAATGGAAGGAAACCAGCTTCAAGGTTGACAATTCATGGCTGCACCGCGAGCTTGAGAAGTTTGAGAAAGCGCCGCCAGCTGAACGCGGTGCTGCGCTGATGCTCGTGACGGAACGCCTGCAGGCATTAGCAGAAAGGCTCGAGGAAGTCGAAAAAGCCCAAGCTAGAACCGCTTCAAAAGCTGAGGCCACGAAAAAACTCGGTGAGATCCTTCAGCGACCGGAGTACGCTCGCGGCCGCAAGGAGGTAAGCGCTCTTCAGCGTCTGTGGCGCGACCTGGTGAAATGGATCGAAAGCTTGTTACCCAAACCCAAACCGTTGAGTCCCGGCAGTGCTAGTCTGTTTACGACGTTCGCGCAGATCTTCGTGGTAGTGCTGGCCCTGGTTGTCATCGCGTATGCCGTCAAACTCTTCGCGCCCCGGTTATTGCGAAAACGAGGAACAAAAAAGAAGGGCAAACGCCGGCCGTTGATCGTGCTGGGTGAGAAACTCGAACCCGATCAGTCGTCGGTAGATCTGCTGGCTGACGCCGAATCTCTGGCGCGACGCGGTGAACTTCGCGCGGCGATTCGGAAAGCGTATGTCGCTCTGCTGGTTGAGTTGGGTGACCGGAAGGTTATTAGTCTCGCGCAGCACAAGACCAATCGCGATTACCTGGGGGCGATGCGTGACGTGGAACCACTTTACGGTAACGTCAAAAAGCTTACTGACAGCTTCGAGCGACATTGGTATGGCTTTGCCCAGGCCACCGAAGCAGACTGGATCGCCTTCCGTACGGGGTACAAGCAGGCCTTGTCGGGGAGGTGAAGGGAATTTGCAGATCAGGAGGAGATCATTTTCCATTTCTCATTTGACATTTTTCATTATTTTTCATTGGTCATTTTGGATCTCATTTTCGTGGTGCTTCGTGTTTGTTCGTGGATCGTTCGCTTGGCCGAGTCATAAGAAACGATCCACGAAGTCACACGAACGCACACGAAAAAGAAGTTCAAAAATGGCAAATGAGAAATGGAAAATGATCCCTAACCTGTAATCTAACCGCGCTTGAGCCGTCTTCTTGGATTGGCTCTATGGCTGACTAGAGATCATGCGGCAGAAAATCGGAATCATCGTAACCGTCTTGCTCCTCCTGGGCATATTGATCGCAATCAATGCCGCCAGCTACGAAGGCGAAGATGAGCGACAGGATACCGAGCTGGCCCCTAACCGATCCACCTATCATTCCGGCGCCACGGGAACCCGCGCTCTTTATGACTTCCTGAGTGAATCGGGCTACCCGGTAATGCGATGGCGCGAGGTTCCGGCCCAGTTGATGGCAGAAACGAGTCAGAGAGTGCAAACTCTTGTAATCATCGGACACACCGCACTCCCATTCGAGGAAGATGAAATCAAGAGTCTCCTTTTGTGGGTTGAGCGCGGCGGGAGGCTGGTGCTGGTGGACCGCGATACTTTCTTGTCTGGATCTGGTGGCTGGGAGGTTGCGCCCAAATTTGGCGAGTTTCCCTCATTCGCTGTTAATCCAGGCGACGTCGCCGAGATGACTGAGAACGTGAAGTCTATCCAGCCCGTACAGCCGACTTTGCTTACGCAGAATGTCGAGTCGGTGATGCCTTCGCGATTCGCGGCCACCCTTGACTTCACCAGAACCAACCTGCGCCCGGAACCGACGACCGGGCCTGCTCAGCCTCTTCCAGAGAACGACGATTTTGCAGATGAACCTACGCCTACTCCGGACCACGTGGGCCCGCCGGCGGCAGCGCCGAGTCAAACCACCCCGCTATCGCCTGCGCCGGTGGTTCACCTGGCAGATTCTCGGGGACCGTTGTTGATAGACTATCCCCGCGGCAACGGTCGGATCGTAATCCTCAGCGATCCCTACATCTTTTCCAACGGGGGGATTAGTCTCAAGGACAATCTTCAGCTCGCGATCAACCTACTTACGACCACCAAGGGATTGATTGCCTTCGATGAGTATCACCAGGGTAGGGGACAAACACGCAACGCCCTGATCGGCTATTTCTCAGGTACCCCGGTCCTTCCCATCCTGGGCCAATTGGTGGCGCTGATTCTTGTCATCTTGTGGACCAATAGCCGGCGTTTTGCGCGTCCGTTACCACTGAACCAGATTGACCGTCGCTCCAGCCTGGAGTTTGTGGCCTCCATGGCCGAACTCCAACAGCAGGCCCGGGCATTCGATCTGGCGATTGAGAACGTCTATTCGCGCACCCGTCGAGTTCTTGCGCGATATGCGGGAATGGAATACAACAGTCCGCGCGCAGAGGTAGCCGAGCGCGTAGCTGCGCGTTCGTCACTGGAAGCGCGGCCGCTTGAAGTCTTAATGCGTCAATGTGAAGAAGCAATCAATGGTGCGCCGGTGACTGAACGACAGTCGATTCAGTTAGTGAAGCGACTGCGGGATGTTGAGCGCGACCTGGGTCTCCGGATGCGCGCACGCGACGCGAGACAGGCAATACAGAAGACCTGAACTTTGTTCTTTGTTCTTTGTTCTTTGTACTTTGTTCTTTGAACTTGGAACTTTTACTTGGCATGTCCAGATCGATATCAAAGGTCAAGGCCCAAAGCTGAGAGATTAAAGAACCAAGTACAAAGAACAAAGTTCTAAGCTCTTCAATTTTATTCTTCAGAATCTCAACTTTCAGAACAATGCTTGAATACGTCTCTTCCACTGTCGATCACATCAGGCGCGAACTCGCCAAAGTAATCGTAGGCCAGGATGCCCCCATAGAGCAGATCCTGATCGCGCTGCTGGCGGAAGGTCATGCTCTGATTGAGGGCGTTCCGGGAACAGCGAAAACGCTTACCGTAAAAACGTTATCTCGAATCATCAATGCCGACTTTGGCCGCATCCAGTTCACGCCCGACCTGATGCCTTCAGACATCACCGGCACAAATATTTTCAATGTCGCTACTTCCAGCTTCAGTCTCCGCCAGGGACCAATCTTCACCGACATTCTGCTGGCGGATGAAATCAACCGCACTCCGCCAAAGACCCAGGCTGCCTTACTCGAGGCGATGGAGGAACGGCAGGTCACGATTGACGGTGAAGCCCATTCGCTCTCGCCCATCTTTACCGTACTGGCGACCGAAAACCCCATCGAATACGAAGGTACCTATCCTTTGCCCGAGGCCCAGCTTGATCGGTTCCTGTTGAAGATTCTGCTTGATTATCCCGAAGAGGAACATGAACGGCAGGTGGTGGCTAACTGGGACGCGGGCTTTAACTCTCGCCGACTTGATCAGGTTGATATCGGGCCGCTGGCCGAGCCTGATGCGATATCTCGTTGTCGTCGAGAAGTCAGCATGACGCGCATGGAGCCCGGCGTACAACATTATGCGGTGGACATTGTTCGTCGTACCCGTGCGCATCCATTTGTTCACTACGGCGCGAGTCCGCGCGCGTCAGTTGCGATGCTCCTGTGCTCGAAGGCCCTGGCTGCCATCCGCGGTCGGGAGTTTTCCACGCCTGACGACGTCCGCGACATAGCGCGTCCAGTATTGCGCCACCGTCTGGCGTTGCGCGCCGAAGCTGAACTCGACGGGGCCACTCCGGACGCCGTCATTTCGGATATCTTGAGAAGCGCTGAAGTCCCAAGGTAATTGGATTTTAGATTTTTGATTTTAGATTTGCGATTGGTGGGGCTCGGCACTCTTTTGGTGTTGTTTCGTGCGGTTTCGTGGATCGTTCTAACATTGCCGTTATTGAGCTCAAGGCAGGGCCGATCAGGTCAGCACACTTAGGACACTGCGGCACTAGGACCATTCGCAAATCAAAAATTCAAAATCAAAAATCCCTTGCGTTTCATCTTCAGCAAACTGTTCTACCTGCTAATCATCCTGGGCTTCATTCCCCTGTCGCTATCATGGGGACGTCCGTGGTTGCGCTGGGTCGTGCTCGCTTACGATCTCACTCTCGTTGTCCTGGCGATCATTGATGCGAAACGTGGACACTTGCCGAAGGGCGTGCAGATTGAACGAGATTTTAGCGGGCGGTTCGCGGTTGGGGCCGAGACCGAGGTTCACATCAAAATCCAAAACAGCACTCCCCGCCCTCTTTCTCTGATTATCAAAGACGAATACCCGCCGCAGATGAGATTGTCAGGAATGCGGGAGGCCGGGCTGCGTTTGGAAGCGCAAAGCTCTGCGGCGCTCATCTACAGCCTCACCCCACCGAAGCGAGGCCGGTTCGAGTTTGGACAAACGGTCGTGCGCTTTCCGTCACCCTTCCGACTTGCAAAGAGTGAAACGAAAGTGGGTGAGCCGACCACTGTGAAAGTCTATCCCAATATGAGACGCGCTCGTGAAGCGGAGCTGAAAGCGCTCGGAGCCCGCTCTCTGGTGTCCGCGCACCGCAAGACATCATGGCGCGGCGAGGGACGTGAGTTTGAGTCTTTGCGTGAGTACGTTCGCGGCGACGAACTGCGCCACATTTCCTGGACCGCAACGGCGCGCCGCGGAAAGCTGACCACACGCCAGTATCAAATTGAACGCGATCAAACGATCCTTATCGTCCTGGATGCAGGTCGTTTGATGACCGCACGGATCGAGCAGGAGACAAAACTGGATTCCGCGGTCCATGCGGCGCTCGCACTGATGTCGGCAGCCGCCCGGGGCGGTGACAACGCGGGAGTGATGGTCTTCGGACGGCGTATCCAGAGTTATTTGCCACCCGGCCGCGGTCGCGATCACATCGAAGCAGCGCTCGAGGCGCTCTATTCAGTGGAGCCGGAAATGATCGAGCCTTCCTACGCGCGGGCGTTTGAGTTTGTCGCAGCTAACAGCAAGCGCAGATCACTGGTTGTGCTGTTGACCGATCTCGTGGATGAAGAGGGATCGAAGGAGTTGCTCGCATCGCTAAAGCTGCTGCGCCCGCGCCATCTGCCGCTGGTGGTTACCATTGCCGATCGCGATCTGAAGGCCGTAGTGCGTGACGCGCCGGAAACTGCGCGGGAGTTATTCACTCAGTCAGTTGCCGAAGAGATCATGCACCTACGCGAAGCCGCCCTGCGTCTGGTCGAATCTCAGGGCGGCTTGGCTCTCGATGTGACTGCCGCCGCGCTGGCACCGGCTCTGCTGGAAAAATACCTCCAGGTGAAAGAAAGAGGCCTGCTGTAATAAACGCCGCAAACTAGAATTTTCCCGTTCACCTATTACCCGGTTTCCTGAGTCCTCCCCGCTAGCAACAGATACGAGTAGAGCGCAATCCCCGTTATCGCCGCAATGCTGAATTTGATCCTGGGATCGATAGGCGCAGGAGAGATGAAGCCCTCGATGACACCGGCGAGCACTAGTAAAAGCGCCACACCCATCATCAGCCGAATCGCGTCCTTCCCTCTTGTCTTGAGTGCATCTGCTCGCGAGAGATCGCCAGGCATTATCAAGGCGCTCCCAATCAGCAGCCCGGCGCCGCCAGCGATGAAGATGCATGAGAGTTCAATTACGCCATGACCCGCCATGAAAGTAACGAGGTCATTTCCAAAGCCGGCGCGATAGGTGAGCCCGAGGACCGATCCGATATGCGCTCCGTTGTAAGCCAGAACGAACAAGGTGCCCACTCCAAACATCGCTCCAAGCGCAAACGCATAGAAGGTGACTCGAATGTTGTTCGTCATTATCAAGCTGGCGCCTAACTGGTTCGCCTCATTCAGATCTTCCCACCAATGCGTCTTCGTCTCGATATAAAGTTCGCGAAACGCCGGGGGCACCCCGACTACCTCCGAAAATTCCTTGTCTCGGTAGCTGCCTACAAAACCTGCCAGGCCAAACACCATAAAAAAGCTGAACGAAAGTGCGGTGTAGCGCCATGTGCGCCGAAAAGTGCGCGGAAGCTCTCGGGCGAAGAAGCCCCGTATGCGCTCCCCTCCTTGAGCGTCGGCCCGGTAGATACGTCCATGCGCTCGAATCACAAGGCTGTTCAGATAATTGATTAGCCGCGGATCGCGCGACTCGGCGCGTGCTATGGCCAGGTCAGACGCGGTTCGCCGATAGATGCGGGCCAGCTCGCGCACTTCTTCACGGTGCAAGCGTTTGAGCGAGGTCTGATCAAGCCGGGCCAGCAGTTCCTCAAGACGCTGCCAGGCACTCTTCCGATTGTTGATGAACTGATTGTTGCCCATTGTCGATTGCCAATGATGGCATTGCCGATTGCCAATTGCCAATTGCCGATTTGTAAATGACCATTTTCATCGCCGATTGCCAAACCACTAAGGGTTGATCAGAGTGGTCAATATAGAACCGGGAGCGGTAGCGACCGCACTCAGCTACGGTACGTGCAGTAGCTCTCGTTTGAAAGAACGCCAAGATAACATCGTGGGGTTGCTCTCATTTAGCCTCATGCTCACGGCAATGATTCCTGTACGTGCAGTAGCTCTCGTTTGAAAGAACGCCAAGATAACATCAAGGGGTAGCTCTCATTTAGCCTCATGCTCACGGGAGTTGAGTGCGGTCGCTATCGCTCCCGGTTCTGTATTGACCACTCCGATCAGCCTTGAGTAGATTGTCAATCGAGAATGTCAGACGAGCATTTAGAAATCGGCAATCGGCAGTCGGCAATTGACAATGCCTTGGTTGAGTGTGTGCCCAACTTCAGTGAGGGTCGCAGGAGCGAAGTAGTCGAACGTTTGGCAAGTACAATCGCTGAAGTCGAGACCGCGTGTGTACTGGACACCCACATGGATCCGGATCACAACCGATCTGTGATCACCTTTGTGGCGACGCCGGAGATGGTTGTCGAGGCTGCGGTTCGGGCCGTCGCGATGGCAGCTGAATTGATAGATATGCGGCACCACACGGGACAGCATCCGCGGCTGGGCGCCGCAGATGTGCTGCCCTTTGTGCCTGTTCGCGGAGTGAGTCTTGACGATTGCGTGAAGCTGGCCCATCGGGCGGGCGAACGGATAGCACGAGAACTATCCATTCCCGTCTTCTTCTATGAGAGGGCTGCCTTAAGACCCGATCGCGTAAACCTGGAAGACGTGCGCCGCGGCGCTCTCGAATTGCTGCGGGAGCAGATAGCGTTCGAACCGACTCGCGCACCGGATGTCGGCCCATTACGGGTGCACGAGACTGCGGGCGCAATCGCCGTGGGGGCTCGACCATTTCTCATCGCCTTCAACGTCAATCTTCGCACTCCCGATCTGACTATCGCGCGTCAGATTGCTCGCTTAGTGAGAGCCCGACAGGGAGGGCTTCCCTTTTTGAAGGCCCTTGGGTTTGCGTTGAGCACGCGCGGCCTGGTACAGGTCTCAATGAATCTGGTGAATTACGTCGAGACAGGAATGCATCAAGCCTATGACGCGGTACGTCGTGAAGCTGACAAACTAGGCGTTGAGATAGTGAGCACGGAGATAGTCGGGTTGGTGCCGGCGAACGCTCTCGACAAGGATGCAGAATATTTTAAGAAGTTGGAGAATTTCACGGTCGACAAGATCCTCGAATCCCGCATGCGAGCGTGCAAATAAATCCAATTTAGCCTCGGATTCGCGCGGATTCCCGCGGATCAGAACTAAATAAAAAGGCTTTGAGCATCCGTCAATCATTCTCAGTTCTTTTCAGATCCGCGTTTTTCCGCGTAAATCCGCGGCTAATTTTTCTGTGATCCCAGCTTGATCATCGCGGCGCGCACCCGGTGATGTCTTTGCATCAACTTCAGATACCGGGCTTCGTCCGCACCCGCCTTCGCACGAATGATTCCAACCACAGCTTGCCGCTCTCCATCGCTCCAGCGATCCAAGTTGGGAACCAGGTCGAGCACCACCGCGAAATCACTTAACGTTGAGAGCTCAACTTCGCTCCAATCCCGCATATGAATACCCAGGATCCGAGCCACCCTCTTAACTGATGCAGCTAGGATTGCTTTCGCATCGCCACCGTACTGTTCCGCCATCCGGCGCTGCACTGCTAGACCTATGTTCCGGACTGTGAATCGATCCCAATCCCCAACTCTCGACTCGTCCAGTTCGAATATCATCGGGCCACCCGCGAGGCGGCGCAGCACCGCCTTCGATGTGCGATAGGAGGGTCGCCGAGACATTTTTCTTTCCTCGGCCAAAGTAAGCTCCAGTAATTCCGGTCGGGTGGGCCGAAACCCAAGCTTCCGGTAGAACCAGAACGCTCCCGACTCGATACCTTCTTCGTTTTCATAGCCAATTTGATAAGGGTCAAGCGAGAAGGCTGTGACGCCCAGCAAGTGACGAAAGATGTTGAGGGTCCGCGCGTAAAGCCAGGCCGTCTCGCCGTCGCGAAAGCTGTAATACAGGTTGAAGCCGCTCTCCATGCGTTCAAACAAAGATAGCCCCTCGAAATACCCAACCGGCACTCCATTCTTGAAAATCATTGCGGCATGGTAAGCGCGCAAGGGCAGCCTGAGTCCAGGCGCAACTCCGATCATAAAAAGCTCAACACCGCGGCCGATACTCGTCTGAAAAACTCGCTTCGCATCGCCATGCGTGAATCCATAAAGCTCGCGATACCGCACGGTAGAGGCTTCGCGCGTCAGGTCGAGTATGGCCTGGCCCTTCTGGGCCGAGAGTCTTTTCAGAGCGGGCGGAGGTGATTCCAACTCATCTCGCAACGATATGTCGCGTCTCTGAATGAGAGGCTGCCGGTGATAATAGACTTCCCGGACTGGCAACTTCATTCCTGTGCGCGTGGCTTTAAAAGAAGGTGTCCAGCGAACGTAGAGTTTCAGCGAGTCGTAAAGCTCACTTCTCTCTTTACCGGAAAGAGAAAGCGATTCGAATCTTTGAATCAGCCACCCGAGCCCATCCATGCCTCTGCCCCCCTTACTCGAAGCAGCGCGCAGCCATTCGATATAAGGCACGTTCGCCTCAACCGCCGCATCTTCTTCCAGCAGCGGCATGAACCTGGGCCAGCTTGCCGCCAGACGGTTCTCGTCCTCGAACCAGTCCCAGTCGAGTTTCAACTGAGTTGGATGCCGCTGCCACAACCAGCGCACGATGTTATAGGTGAAAGTATCTGTGACGGATGTTCCGACAATGCCCGACACCTCCGGGCTATCCAACGGCGAGAGGTCGGCATCAATATCACGTAAATGTTTGACTCGATCGGCGAAAGACGAAAGCGTCTGCTCCACCTGGCGAAGCATTGCAGCGCTCTGTGGGTAAGCTCGTATAAAGAGCAGGATCTCGTGAAAGCGGATCAGCGACTCCGCATCGCTAAACTTCTTACGCGCAAGTCGAGAAAGAATTCCCTCAATTCTTTGTTCCTGACGGCCGCCAAACTCGCGCTTCAACTCATCGAGTTGCTCGAGCAGTCGGGTGATTGTCTTGGTGGGCACAATGGCGATCGAGAGACTGGTTGCGTGATCAGAATGGTTCAGTAAAAAGACCGCTCAAGCTGGCCGAATTTGCAGGTTGGGAAGGGTCCTTTTCCATTTCTGATTTGACATTTCTCATTGGTCATTTTTGTCTTCTTGTTCGTGTCCGGTTCGTGTGACTTGGTGGATCGTTCTGATCGCTCGACCAAGCCAGCGATCCACGAACAAACACGAAGCACCACGAAAATGAAATCCAAAATGACCAATGAGAAATGATGAGAAATGTCAAATCAGAAATGGAAAATGGACCGTTCCCAACCTGCAAATTATTGTCGCCTGACCGATCCTCCGTCGCATTCGCTGAAGTCACAAATGTTTGCGAAAGAACGTGGCAATCTTCCACGCATCAATCGCCTTCCACGGCATTTCGCCCATCGTGTAATGACCGCAGGGAAGCCAGACGACGTCGAGCGGTAGATGATAACGTCGCGCTTCAGCAATGACGTCGTGCGAAAGATTAACCGGAAAAGTCAGATCGTAACGCGCTGAAATAAATCGCATCGGCCTTCGCCCCATCCCCGGCAACCTGGGTATGAAGGGCACCGGACTAATGGGACTCCAGTACTGTCGCAGCTCATCAAGAGTCAAGTGATTGCCAAAACCCTCGCGCACGTGAAGCGTCGACATCCCGTGCCAGGCCACATCGGCGACGTAACCCGAAACGTGATTGAACGTTCCGGCAACAATCTTCGGGTCATGAGCAAACGCCAGAAACGAGATGCATGAGCCGATGCTGGTGCCGAGAATGCCGATGCGGTCGTAGCCATTATTCGCAAGCCAACGCACTGCGGCGCGGGTGTCGAGTACACCTTGTCTAAACGACTGAATGGTGCGACCAACGTTTGGACTCACTAAATGATCGGCCCGTTCAAGTTCGGGTGGGCGCCGCTCCTGGTGATACGGAACCGTCACTCGCAAGGCCGAGATTCCCAGCATATTAAAGATGCGGCAGGCTTCTACGTGACTCTCAGGCTGAGCATTCCATTGAGGCACAACTACCACGGCCCTGTTAGGACGCTTCCCATTTCTGGTCTTGGCCGGGAAATAACGCGCACGAGCCAGGTTGTTTTCGACCGCAGCCGTATGCACGGCGCTGGTCCAGGTCAGTTGATCGCCCTCAAGATTGAAGTCGCTGATGGCCGGCAAAGCGTAGAACTGGTCGCTGTCGCGCAATGCGTCTTCAGTGTAACGCCGAAGTACAATGCGCGGGTCGTCACCATTGACATGGTCGACGACAAAGGGAAGGCCCCACTCAAACGGGCGCACTACGCGGTTATTATCGCGGTCGTAATAGGCGCGCTCGCGCCGGTGCATGTATTCTTTCCAGGAAACCAAATTTACCTCGTAATGAAGGGCCAGCGATGAAAGCGTGATCCTAAAGAGCCCAACCGCCTCAGTCAAGCCGACCAATGAGTATCCTTACCCAGTGGGTCATTCATCCGCAGATTACGCCGATTCCACAGATTAATAACTCAAGGTAGGTTTCGTGACGCTGATTTGCTGCCTTTCCTCCCTTGTCTCTTAATCTGTGTAATCGGCGTAATCTGTGGATAGATTCTTACAACTGACGCAACCGTTCAATCGGCTTTAGCAATGACCGCTTGCTCTTGAGCAACTCTGACCACAAGTCACCTACGTCGGCAATGCGTTGGCCCATCGTTCGCAATGTGAAACTCCTCGGACCCACCTCTCTGCGTTCCAGCTCTTCCCACGTACATGGCGCGGATACCGGAGCGCCACTCTTCGCGCGCACCGTGTAAGCAGCAGCGAAGGTAGCGCTGTAGTTATTACGTCCGGTATCGACCAGGATGCGTCCACCACGGTCAACCTTGTGGAATTCCTGCGTCAGATTCTTCGGGTCGCGCTTGACCAGAATCCTTCCAACAGTGTGAGCGAAACGGGCAACTGCGCCGAAGTCGGACTTGCCATCAAGCGGAACGGCAATGTGGAAGCCCTTGGAGCCTGATGTCTTGACCCAACTGGGCAGACCGAGTTCGGCGAGAAAATCGCGCAGCCTGATCGCTGCGGCATACAAAATGTCGAGTTCGTCTTCGTTGGATGGGTCTAGATCAAATACGCAAATGTCCGGGTTGTACAAATTCGGGGCTCGTGAGGGCCATACGTGGATCGTGATGCTGTTCTGGTTAGCCAGCCAAAGCAGTGACCGCCCGTCGTTGGCGATTGGATGGTGCACGGTGCCACCGTGTTTCGGGACCTCGACGCGCTTGAGCCATTCCGGAAAACCCTTTGACACATCCTTCTGAAAGAAGCCCGGTACGCTGATGCCTCGATGATACCGCTCCATCGTAATCGGACGGCGACGTATATGCGGCAGCATAATTGGCGCGATCGTTTCGTAATAAGATACCAGCTCACCTTTGGTGATTCCTTCTCCGGGAAACATCACCTTTTCCGGATGAGTGATCAAAGGGGTCTCCATCACAATAAACCATCATCCGCAGATTACGCCGATTTCACAGATTACTTAACTACAAAGTGGGTTTGGTGACCTTCACTTTGCACCTGCCTCTGTTACCGTCAGTTCGCTTCGGCGAAGGACACCCAAAATTTTCTCACCTGCTTACCGCCTTACTGACTGTTTCTTAATCTGTGTAAATCGGCGTAATCTGTGGATAAATATGAGAGAATGCGGACGCTAACTCAACCTCACCCATATCAAAGGAGTCTGAAATGTCTGTCCTCACAGAATCCGATCCCAGGACCTACGCAATTATCGGAGCCGCGATGGAAGTTCACCAACAACTTGGCTGTGGCTTTCTTGAGCCGGTATATCAGGAAGCTCTAGAGATTGAACTGGCGAACCGCACCATTCCGTTTCAGCGCGAGCAGAAGCTCCTGATCAACTACAAGGGATGTGCACTGGAGACGTTCTACCGTCCAGATTTCATTTGTTTCGACTCAGTAATCGTAGAACTGAAAGCCCTGGGCCGCTTAACTTCGATTGAAGAGTCGCAGGTGATCAATTATCTGAAAGTCACCGGCTATCAGACAGGTCTACTTCTGAACTTTGGTAATCGGAGTTTAGAAAAACGACGGTTTGTCTTGTCGTGAATCATCATCCCAGAACCATTCATCCACAGATTACGCAGATTGCACAGATTAATAACTGAAGGTAGCCTGCTAACGCTCGTTTACCGTTCGCTGACGCTTTTGCTGCCGTCTTACCTTTTTCTTAACCCTTTCTCGTTATCTGTGTAATCGGCGTAATCTGCGGATGATTCTTACTTACGCTGCGCACCCCAAGCAGCCGCGGATGGCGCAGCTTACCGTGCACCGTCCATTCAATAAAACCGACCTGCACAACAATTTGTGGACGCACCCAATGTGCACGCAGGCGCGGCAAGCCCACGGCTCTGGTAAACGGCGTCTTCGGAATCTCGAGCTGATCCAGTTGCGCGCGCAGTTCCAGGAGCAGCTTCGTGTCGAACCCGGTTCCAATCTTCCCTGCGAAGACGAAGTCATCACCATCGTAGTAACCAACCAGCAACGCACCGAGTCCGACGCGTTGGCCCTGCGGATCTGTAAACCCGCCGACGACGAGTTCCTGCGCCAACTCGCACTTCATCTTCAGCCAATGCGGCGAGCGACGATGCTCATACAGAGAATCGCGTCGCTTGGCAATGACGCCCTCCCAACCTTCCTTCTGCGCGCGCTCCCAGGGTGTCAGGCCATCAACCTTGTCCAACGCATCGAGTCCTTCCAGAGCCAGAACGCGCTCGAGTGGCGATGTTAGCGCCAACTCGCTCAACAGTTCCCGGCGTGTGTCGAGTGGCAGCAAGGTCAGGTCGCGGCCATTGAGCCACATAACATCGAAGACGTGATACGTGGCCTTACCTCCGCCCCAGGTCATTTCGCCGTCGAGAATCAGATCATCTACTGGGAGATTTTTGATAGCCTGGGCCACGGAAGGAATGTTTTGCGGCAGTCGATTGCGGGAGAACAGGCTGACGTCAGGACCATTCTTGAATGCGAGCAGTCGGATACCATCAAACTTGCGCTCGAAGATCCACTCCGGCGCAGTAAACCTCTCCTGCGTTAGTGTCGCCGCCATCGGCACGAGCCATTCAGGAAAAGACCTCCTTGGAACGCGCAGACTTGTCGGAGCTTTATCTTGAGCGCTTGGCATCGTGCTTCATCGTCAGCGTCCAACCTGGTACTTTGAGACTCCTAATGCGGAAGCCTCAAAATATGTTCCTGGTATCCTAATTGAAAGTTGGCTTGCCGGAAAAATCGATCCACGAAACCGCACGAACGAAACCGGAATTTTGTTAGTGATATTTCGTGTTATTTCGTGGATCGTTCCTGATTTACGTCCCCACGGTCAGTGATCGGCAACAGGGTCTTCACCATTCTCCCCGCCGCCTGGCTATCGCGAAAAACTCAATCAATGAGAACAAGCGAAGCTCTCTCCCCTTCTGCCCGTCTCCCAAACTCAACGGAGTGTCATGAAGTCAGAACCGTAGCGCGGTAGCGTCGGGTCTACGGCTCGAACCACAAATCTACGTGTCATTGGGTATCTACCCGATAGCCGACTTTGGGAGTCGAGAGCGGATGGCCGGACCCGACGCTACTGCGTTACGGTACTGACTTCATGACACTCCGTTGAGTTTTCACGTTGCAGCAGATCGCCGTTCTTTTCTCGCGCGTAGTTTGATGTCAGCACTGACCTTCCGAAACGATTGCTGTTATCGGCGGAAACTTTCTTCTACATCAAACCGCAAACTGATGACGAAGAGTTGAGTCAGATCCTGAAACGCCACCCGGAGTTGCGGTCGGTTTTAGGAAAACTCGATCCAGAAGAGGAACCGGCCCGTTACGCGGCCTTCCTGGCGCGACTGGTAGAGAAGGCTCTCCAACTAGAGAATGATCCAGCGACACGATTGAGAATCTGCAATCAAATTGTTGAGCAGATTGCAGACAGTCCTACATCAGCTTTCTTACGAAGGAACCGTCTCCTTTCCGCCAACAAACCTGTCCTTCTTGAAGTGACGCCGCCTTACTACGCAGCAGGTGCGATGCCAAGGCCAGAGACATCTTTGTTGGAAAGCAGCTTGTTCACCGGTTCTCCAACTGATCCGCAACTCGTAAATGAACTTGCACGAGAAATGAGGTCCGCTGATGAGGTGGATTTACTCGTGTTGTTCATTAAGTGGTCTGGGCTAAGACTATTGATGCCTGCATTCGAAGAGAGCCTGTGTGCAAGGTGGCTCAGTAAAGGGCGCTTTGTATCACGGTTCTGTAAGCTTGTCGAGAAATGTTTATCGATGTCACGTTCGATCTACACACTCCGTTGAGTCCGAAGCCTTAGCGGTTGCTGGATCGCACGAATTTCCATCCTGGGAATGGCTTCACGGTCGCACAGGTTGGGCTGCCGTCCTTTCCAGTGCCGGGAACTCTGGTCTCAAGAAGCGACTCTTCATCAGCCAACACCCGATCAATCATGTCCCAGGTGATACCCCGCAACGGTACCTTCAACCGCCGACTCCAACCTGTTTCAGTTTGGCCCGCAAGCGTGCCGATGTCGATGTAGATGAATCGTTCGGCTGCTGGACCCTGAACGAAGGAGCCAAGAAAATTAGGCGCGCCCGTTTTGTTGTCGCGTTTTATTCGTACGGTGAATTCGAAAGACAGGTCTTTCCCTTTGAACCTTTGCTTCTGGATCGTCTCGTAGTCATTGCCACGACCCTTTTGCAGACCGAAGTCGACGTCACGCGGCGGTTTCTCCAGGACGATTCGAAGCGGTAGTTCGCGTTCCATGTTTCGTCGTAAATCGTGAATCGTGAATCGTGGTGAGTGGACGAGGGGTATCAGCGAAGATGCCAATCATTTAAAAACATCTACTCGACCATGCGGAAGAAGGTGCGCCAAACAATGTCGCCTTCGAGGAGGACGTCGAAGCGGTAGATGCCCGGTGGTAGAGTCGCAAAGTTAATGTCCCACAATGAATACGAAAGCTTGTTGGGGCTAACCGTGATCTTCTTCTTGTTCAGGTGTTCACTGATCAGACGATTGTCCAGGTCATACAAACGCAACGCCGGCCGGCCCTTGCGCTTCTCTCTTGGCAGCCAGGTCAGAAACAGGACGCCGTTGTTGTCGCCCCTGGAAAATTCGATTTTCTCGTCTATCGGCTGGGGTGGATCGATCTTTCGGTTCACGATGCGAGCCAGCGTTCCATTTAAGACGCTCTGGGTGCTTACCAGCGCAGGCATGAACTGGCCCGAGCTTGCAAGACCTTCGATTGTTGTAGCAGGACCAGACGATACGTCCACCAGGTTTATCGGCACCGCCAGAGTGCCCCGCGATGTCATTCCCAGCGCATTGCTGCGAGCGCCAAAACCTCCGTCCTCGAGGAAAGCCGCGCCTGGAAGCAAATTGCCGCCAAGCAAACCAATCACCTCGCCATACTCGTTGAGCACTGGAGATCCCACGGCCCGTCGATTGACAGTGTCCGCGATGTTAAGCCGGTCACCCGCTGCGCCGAGGCTTTGTTTTCCGATCAGCGATGTTTCGACCAACACCCTGTTGCCCTCGGCAGGCACATCAAGAAAATAGGAGCGATCTCCAATCGTCCCCGAGTCGCCGGGCGCTCGCTCAAGGGCAGCGACATTGTCGAGCGCGACTCTTAAAATCACCCAGTCCTGACGGCGATTCCAAGCCAGTACTTCTGTCGCCTCGATCAGCCGCCCCTGTGGACCAACGATGCGCACCCTGGCCGCGTCATCGATCACCTGAAAAGCCGTCAACAACCGTCCTGGACCGACGAAGAAGCCGGTGCCAACATTGCGGCGAGCAGCCTTCTGGTTAATGTTCTCGATGAGTACGCTGGCAGCAGCGACGCGACTGTAGATCTCCGACGGACTTAAGAGCCGTCGCGAAGGAGCGGTAATCACATTCTCCGGACGCGGTGCGATCATTATCTGGAAATTGTGGGAGCCGGCAGATTCGCCGTCGATGCGAGCTTCCAGTGTCCAAACTCCCGTCGCCGGCGTGTCGCCCAGAAGCATTTTGAAGTAGCCTCCGAACCGTGTCTGGTCCGGTTGGTAATCGAAGTCGGAAGTCATCGCTACTTTGCCGCCCGGATTTTTCCACAGACCTTCGAAGCGGTGTGGTCCGGTGGGGCCGTCCCAGGTGAAATACACAATTATCTGCTTGTCATCCGGGGCATAAAAAACTGTGCGGGGATCTTCAACTGTAAGACGGCCGCCTTGTTCGAGCACTTTTGTGCCGGAGACCGACCTGACTACACGAAAACTGGGTTCGGCCGCCCTCGCGCCGCCGCCTGACGTTTGTGGGGGATTCGTAGGCGGCTTCTGCTCCTGTGCACATACGGGTCCACAAGAGAATACAGATGCGATGATTGCGATTAGGAGCAGCTTTGTTTTCATAAGTTGAATGATGAGCTCACTCAATGCGTGCAGGTTGTCAGGCGCGAAGGAGTTGAGCCGGTCAGTGCCCCGGATCGTAAATCGTAAATCGTGATTAGTAAATAGCAGCGCCGCTCGTGGGCTCCGACGTGGGGGTGCTAAATATCTATCCCGGTTTTTCGATTCACGATGAATGGCCCTGTTTGTCAGTGAACTCGGCATGACACCGGCCGAAGTGATCGAGCGAGCCACGCGGCGGTCGGCCAGCTTCCTGCGCATTTCGGATTCGGTCGGGACAGTCGAACGAGGCAAGGTGGCAGACCTGGTTCTCCTTGAGGCGAACCCGCTTGAAGACATTCGCAATACCCGGCGCATCGCAGCAGTTATTCTTCGAGGTAAGCTCTACGATGGGAACGGTATCAAGCAACTCCTCGCCGCCGTTCGCGTCGCGCCGGATCGGCGAATAGATGACTGGGGACGGACGGGCCGGGCAAGAAACCGAAATAGGAGGAAGTGAGCTAGTGGTCAGTGGCGACTACCGGGCAGCGCGAGAACTTCCGCAGCAATTGTAGGGGTGTCCCTCCGTGGGCACCCCATCGTCGCATTAGCGTGGCGTGAGCTTGTAAAAGGTTAACCCCTTACACGGGTTCGTCCTAAATGGCCGCCACAGTCTTTATTGCGCGCCTCCCTGATCATTGACGCTTGTTACCAATCCTCATAAAATGAGGCCCGATTTTATAAACTCTACTCACGCACGAGGTCCCTCACCATGCCTCAGTTTCTGGCTTTTCCATATCCGCGACGCTACAACACTCTCCGGTTGCTCGGTTACGGCTACGACTCCATTTTTCAACTCTGCGCTGTAACGCTCGTCAGCGAACTACGCCTGCCACTCTTTGCCGATATGAGCCTGGCGAAGAGTGTTTTGGCTTCACTAATCAGCGATCAGACATTGAAGTACATGCGAGTCAGAGCTTTCACCCTTATGCCGGACCACCTTCACCTTTTGGCCGGCGTGCGGCAGCCTGAAAGCGATCTTCCAACTCTGCTGGGCAGTTTCAAAAGTTATACAACTCAACTCTACTGGAAGCGTAGTCGCGAAGTTATGGAATCTCAGAAGGTCTGTCTGCCGTCAGCGTTCGTCGAGAAGAGGGATCCAAACGAATCTCGGCCGCTAATCGCTGCCTTGACGGAATGGCGCGCGACATTGCGTCCCGAAATAGTTGAACTGAAGAACTGGCCACGATTGAAGCCGCAACAGTTTCTAAGGAAGCGTTTGTGGCAGGATAAATTCTTCGACCACATTATTAGGAACGACACCGACCTTCAGGAGAACCTCGATTACATAGCCATGAATTCGGTTAAGGCAGGATACGTGACAAGGCCCCAGTTTTATCCCTATACCGGGTTCTTGTATTGATTGCGCACAGTCGCATTGGGGCGGTCGCATCGTGGCAATGTTGTAGGGGTGTCCCTCCGTGGGCACCCCATCGTCGCATTGGCATCACGTGAGCCTTAAAAAAATCTGGCGTGGGTTTTTGCGACGATGGGGTGCCCAC
>JBGTHZ010000022.1:0-18025 GCA_041745915.1 Pyrinomonadaceae bacterium
ACTGGAGTGAACCCCAAAAATGAGACAAATAGTTAAGACCCAAATTAAACTGCAAGAGGAGGGTCTATGGTCAAGTCTCGAGGGGTCAAGTCTCGACGGGTATTCACGCGAGAGTTCAAATTGGCGGCGGTCAAAGAGCTCGAATCCGGCAGACCGCTAGGCTATGTGGCGCGGCAGTTGGAAGTCAATCCCAACACGCTGCATCGTTGGCGCCGCGAATTCAAAGAACAACCTACGAAAGCGTTTTCCGGTCAGGGCCGCCGGGTGCTGGCTGAGAGTCACGAGGCTGAGTTGGAGCGAAAGATCGGCCAGATGACGATGGAGAACGATTTTTTAAAAAAACTGTTGCGGAGTTTCGAGGAGCAACAGGCCCTCGGCAATGGCGGCGGACCGTATACCAGAAGATCCGCGACGAAGAAGAAACTATAACCAGGCTGTGCTGCGCCGCGGCGGTAAGCCGAGCCGGATACTATCGGTTCCTCAAGCCGGTCCCGGAGCAGGCAGCGGAGATGGAATTGCGAGACGCTATTCAAAAGCTAGCGGTGGAGATGCCGGCCTATGGTTATCGGCGGATCACTGCGGGGCTGCGACGTGGGGGATGGGTGGTGAATCACAAACGAGTGTTGCGGCTGATGCGCGCCGACAATCTGCTGTGTCTGCGGCGGCGAGCGTTTGTCCGCACCACCGACTCGAACCACCAGCTGCGGGTGTATCCGAACCTGGCGCGAGACATGAGAGTGGACGGTTTAAATCAGCTCTGGGTAGCCGATATTACCTACATTCGACTCACCTTGGAGTTTGTTTATCTGGCGGTGATTCTGGATGCGTACTCACGGCGGGTGATTGGCTGGCGTTGGGCCGCACACTCGAGGCCGAGCTGGCCGTGGCAGCGTTGCGGCTGGCGCTCGCTGGTGGGCGAGTCGCGCCTGGACTAGTGCATCATTCGGATCAAGGAGTGCAATATGCCTCGGGCGATTACACTGAACTGCTCACTGCGCACGCCATTTTGATCAGCATGAGCCGGCGCGGCAATCCTTATGACAATGCGCAGGCCGAGTCATTCATGAAGACGCTGAAGTACGAAGAAGTTTATCGCACTGAGTATCTCGATTTCGCGGATGCACGGCGGCGCATTGGCAAGTTCCTGGAAAGCATCTATAACCAGACGCGCTTGCACTCGGCGCTCGGCTATTTGCCGCCGGCCGAGTTTGAGCAGCAGCTGCTGTTAGAAATGACGTTGCCGGTGGGCCAAACATGAGCAGCTGTGGAAAAAATCGAGTTCCGGGCAAAGCGCGCAAAAGTTTTCGCGCGTATTTGCCCTACAATCGATTTTCATGACTGCGCCCGATGCTTTAGATGGGCCAGATATATGTCGAAGCCAATGAATTCAAAGCGGCCGAGTTTTTTGAGGCATCGGGAATTCTATCAATCCGATGAGCAGCAAAGCGAGAGGGCGCGACTTTGCGGCCACGCCCTCGCTCATCGTCTCGATGAGTTTCCGGTTGGTTATTCCTTGGCGAGTTGCTCTCCAGCAGAGCTCGCCTCCGCTTCGCCAACCGGAGCGATTGTCAGCACTGGTCCAGTCGAAGGCAAGAACTTTTTTCGACGGGCTGAGCGAGTGTCTTAACTTTTTGTCTCACCTAAGGGGTGCACCCCAATCGCACACACATCGAAACCACCATTGAAAAGATTGAGGTCGCGGTAAAACAATGTGCCAAGATTTACATTAAGTCTCTCGATTTCTTGTCTTCGTTTATGATGCACTACCACCCTCAACACGCCAAGGAATTCAACCGTCTCACCGTTGAGCGTTACAAGTGGTGTGTGGCAAGTGAAAGACTTGGGTTTAGAGTCGGAAGGCATCGCTAACAACTAACCTTTGAGCGCTTGCGCCACTTGCACCGCCGCGATGAGACTCAAGCGCTCTTACTTTGCTGCATCTTTCCTCAGCTCGTTTCTTACCTTGACGCAAGCTACAACTCAACTACGCCTTGTGCAGATGTTTCTTCCCGAAGGACCCTACGAGATAGTCATCTGGCTGTGCACCAGGAGTCAGTCTGAACACCTAGATCACGACCCGCAGTTCAAGCCTGCGGAGTTGGCTGCTTGGAGTGCTTGGACCATGAGCCATTCGTTTATGAAAGGGTTGATTACGAGACGTTGGACTAACTACAGCCACTCACTAAGAGGCTGGCAAAAGGGATTTTTTGCGATTCTTGTTCTCTAATGGAGTTTTCTGGGGGGAGGGCAATCTGGTTGTGCAGACTAAGTTATTGCAAACAAGGTAGACGCGTGGGGATTTGAACCCCAGACCCCTACCGCAATGAGGTAGTGCTCTACTCGAATCGTCCGCGTAAGTTATTGATTTGATTGGTAGGCGCGGGCGGAATTGAACCGCCGACCTATACCGTGTCAATACGCGGACCCACCTCCGCGTATAGCGCGTAATCCGCTTTTGCAGCGGTAAAAACTAATATCGCGGCTAGAGAAGTCACGAATACGCTGTATAAAACGTATAAGCACGAGGCGAGTCGTGGCAAAATCGTGGCAAACGCAATTTCCCGTTTTTCCAAGGGGTATAAAGTTGCTTTGGCGCCGGTAGAAAAGTTGGCCTCAACCATTTGTGCGAGTTCGTTCAAAACTCACTTCCAGTTACTAATCGAACTGGAATGAGCCTCTTATTGACGCGTCGCCGAAATTCTCCGCCTCCATTTCGTTGAAATAATTGAGTGATGGATGGACGCCAAGCGTGCCCTTCTTAAAACTCATCACCAGGCGCGCACCCGGAACGAAAGCCGTGCTATAGCTCGTGTCAGGCGAATGATCTACAGATCTCCAGTCAGCCAGACGTAAAGAGCTGGTTCAGAAAATCCCGTGAAGTTGTCCGACGGAAACAGAATGTGCTCGACCACTCTGATTACCAGAAACCCGATTCCGGTAGGAGCAATAGATCTGGTTTCCAAGTTAACGGCAGTCTTACTTTTCATCGATCAAGTTTTTGAGTTGACCCCACGGCCTCATCGGTCTTTAAGTTCGCGATGACTGCCCCATGAGAGTTTACAGTCAGCATTACCATCTTCCTCCGCCCACAAGGATCCAACGCTGGAACTTATTCGGCAAAGACTATAGAAAAACGAGTTCGTACGTCCAGATAAGAGACTGAACCCGTCTCCTCAGGGCCAGTCTCTAGCGAAATGATTACTGGGTTTGGGCCAACGGATGTGTTTTTCGACTCGATTGTTCGTTTGAATTCTTCAATTCTAAATTTCCGTTTGCAGCTTTAAGTTTGCTCTCGTATCCTCAATGCGTCGAGCCCCTGCTCATGCCACATCGGGCCGCCGAATAGAGGTCGTTATGCGCAAAAACTTAGTAGTTCTTGTTGCGCTTTGTGCCGCGCTAAATCTTGTCGTGGGCACAATCGTGTACTTGCTGAAGCTGCCTATCTATCTGGACATGATAGGTACAATGCTTTGTGCGATGGCGATCCGAGACCGTCGCGGCATTGCGTTCGGTGCAGCCGCCGCTGCGGGGGTGATCAGCTTTATCTTAGGCGGGCTGATCAATCCCTTCCTTCCCTGGTTTTCAGGATCGGTAGTCGCAGTGGCTGCGGTCACCGCGTTCGTGACAAATCGCTGGTCTGACGAACTCCGCACTCGCTCTTTAGGGAATGTGTGGTTTTGGATTCCCGTGGTGGGACTCGGAGTAATCACCGGACTCGTCGCCGCTTTAGTTTCAGCACCAATTGTTGTCTATCTGTTCGGAGGAGTGACAGGAAGTGGCTCCGCCGCACTTGTAGCATTCTTCGTCAAGATGGGTAATCAGCTTATGAAGGCGGCCTTATTATCCGGGCTTACCGCTGAGCCAGTTGATAAGACCGCCCAACTCTTGCTGAGTGTGTTGTTGCTCCGAGCAACGCCAGAATCCTTTCTTGCGCGCTTTACGCTTCATCGTTCAGGAGATAAGTGATCGACTCCACCTCAAACGAAAGTTCTGTTGGCGGCCTGTCAAGCAACGGCTTGGTGCTGTTCTTGGTCATCTCTCTCGGAGCCCTCTTCGTTCCAACTACCGCGGTTGTACCCGTTTTTGTGCTTGCAGTGGGGCTCGCGTTCAGCCTCAGTCCCGGATCTTCAGGGTTTCTCGTAATCTGGCGAGCATTGCTTACCGTTCTTCCACTCGCGGTGTTCCTAGTTCTTGTGTGGATCGGCATCATTGGGCGTGCCCCCGATACCACGCTATTTTATTATCCACGCAATGCGGCTTCGGCTTGGCACGTTGTAGCGGCAATTGTCGCGAGGCTTTTTCTATTTGCGCTTCTCACATTCGGCGTGGTAAAGGCGGGGGCGGAGCTACGACCGTCCTTCGTGGCAGGGCTGACCTTGCCTAAGGCACTTAAGGTAATTCTCTTGGCTTCAGCGAGCATGACGGACCTTATGCAACATGGATCGCGACGCGCGCACACAGCATTGATCGTCGCTAACGTAATCACGCCCCGAATGTCATTGCGCAACCTTAGATATGGATGGCTGCTTGTCCGAAGCACCTGGGTGGCTGCCGTCGGGATGGCGGCGGAGAGGCTAGATACGAAATGGGCTTATGAAGATCTTCCCGCTGCTGCGCCTGTAGCGTGTACCCACCCCAGTCTCAGGTTGGGAGATCTCCTGTGGGTGTGTATGGCTCTCGCTGCGCTTGTTGCGACCGTCGCCACGCGTGGGCGGTGATGACAATGCGTAATATTGTCTTCCTTGACGGCTCGAATTTTTCCGGACGCAGCCAGCTAATCGGGCAGTGGCTAATTGCTGAGCGCGGCAGAGGAAGACCAGTCGTGTTTATCGGGTCATCATTAGCCTCGGTGCTGACTGGCCTCGCCAGTACGGTCGCCACTGAACTCGACTTGTACACCGGTTGGGAGGCAGTGCCAGCTCCTTGTAGATTGCGGGCCTATTTCGAGCCAAAGCAAAAGCAGATCGTAGCATCCCTTTCAGGGGGTGAGCAGATCCTCCTGGCACTTGCCGGAATCGATCGACCGGCAGTGCGAGTGGCGATCGACTGTGCACTAGAGCAGCTCGATGACACATGGCGGACATGGACGCTCACATATTTGCGTGAGATTCCTGGTGACGGCGTTGTGAAGCTTGCCGATAACCAGATACGCTCAGCTGGCGAGCCGGGTTATGAAGTGATACGAATGCCATCCAGTTCATCGGAGTACCGAGTACAGCTTGGCCCACTGCTGCAGCGTTACCGGTCTGCTTTTGGCGATCAATCGGTCGCCGTAGAAGGGCTTTCGTTTCGATACCCTAAGGGTCCGCTAGTCTTTCATGATTGTTCTTTTCATCTGACGGCGGGAAACGTTTATCGGTTGGGTGGGGCTAATGGCGCCGGTAAGTCCACTTTGGTTCGGTTGCTCTGCGGCGTACTCCCTATGCAAAGCGGTTCAATGTTTGTGAACGGGCAGCGATACAAGCCCTTCCGCGAGGGAAACAGGCTAATAGCACTAGCGATGCAAAATCCTGATGAGCAGTGGACTGATATCAATATTGCCGGCGATCTAAAGCGACGGCTGGAACATGTCAAACCCTTGGGGACATTACGTTCCAACAAGCAGGATGACCTGCTCAAGAAATGGGAGTCAAGCCTAGGAGTGACAGGTATGCTTCACCGACACCTGTTAGACTTCCCGCGTGTTCTGCGAAAGCGACTTTCGTGGATTTGGCCGCTCAGTGGATATTTGCCGTGGCTTGTGTTCGATGAGCCAACGCTCGGACAGGATGATGCGACAGTTGCACAGTTCGCAGATGCCATCTGCGAGCGTGCGGCTCAAGGATATGGGGTTATCTACATTGCCCACGATCAGCGACTGCCACGTCTAACTCGTGGCACCGACCTTTTTGTGGAAAACGGTAAGGTCGTCACATGCACACCGTAATAGTGCCAATGCGGAAGAGTCCAACGGCACCAGAATCGTCGATGAACGAGGGTTGCCCTCCTGAACGTCTCGAAGCTGAGCATTTAACGCAACGCGTTCGACCGCTATCGGTCAGTTCAACGTACGCATTAGTCGATCAGTACAATGCCATGCATGGACGCCTTCGCGTATCGGTGACGCATGGTTGCCAATTGCGCTGTACGTTTTGTCATCGTGAGGGTATCGCGGACCATTGGAAGCCAACCCACCAGTCCTTGGCGTTCTTTCGTGAACTTGCAGCAGCATACGCATCGATCGGGGGCCGATATCTAGAGATCACGGGAGGCGAGCCAACGCTACACCCTTTCATTTCCGAGCTAGTTGCGACAGCAGCCGAACTGGGCTGCAAGATCATCTTATGCACAAACGGCCTTCGGCTCGACCGCATTTTGACTCAACTTCAGAAAGGTCAGGTGCATCTCATCCGTCTGAGCCTTCACTATGGCGACTCACAACCGAAAAAGGCGCACGAACTACTCGGACCGGCTTGGAACTTTGGGCAAATAGAGAGAAATCTGCGCTCTGCGTTGGCTGCTAATGTCCGAGTGCAACTGATATTTACGCATACGCGCCAGAATCAAAATCAGCTTCATGCCATATTGCGACTCGCACTTCAATGGAATGTCGATGTACAGGTTGTGGACCTAATCACCTCACGCGCTGGAGATCCGAGCGGCGCGCTTGGATATGTTTCCGGTGAAGAGGCGGAAAGAATAGCAAGCGAATACGCTACTTTGGAGCGCGTTATCACTGATCGAACTGGGGCGGTTCTCAGGCTCTATCGCACGCCATCGGGCGCGGCGTGGGAAATCAAGGACTATCATTTCGGCGTGCTGCATTCTGCAATGTGCGATGGTTGTCCAGTCCGTGCGCAGTGCGGCGAAGGCATATACGCACTGCGCGTAGACGCCTTAGGACTTGCGAAGCCATGCCTTCTTCGAGAAGACCTCGAATTTAGCTTACGCTCAGCATGTGATCGGGATGGGTCCATCGCCGACATGCTCCATCGAACGATTGCGAAGATGCTGGCCCGCCCACTTGAGTGGAGCTACAACGATGCCGTTACCGATACGTCAGGTTCTGCTAGGTGACTCCTCAATGGCTAATTCCCTCGAAGGACCAGCCAAGGAGTGCCTGCGGCTGCTGAAGAGAACTGACACCAATTTTTTTATTAGCGAGCCGAACTATGGCGATACAGTTTGGGCCGATCAACGTCTTCAGGTTCCGGATCACGTTCTTGACGAACCGATTGGGATAGTGCTGCAAGGCGCGTTAGAAGTTACAGAACGGTTTGTGTATGGTAATGCAGTTCGAACACGCACTACCGCGATACTTCGCGCAGGGGATTTTTTTGGGCTCTTCGAGGTGTTCGGTAGTCTAAAGGGGTTCTGGGAAATCACAGCCGGGGTTCAACGGTTCCTGATCACCTGCCCACTAGGGAATAGAATTTCGCTTACACGGAATGGTTGGAAGGATTTCAGCACATCACTCCAGACGTTGCAGCACCGAAAAGATGCGGATTACGATTACTCGGATTTCATTCGATACGCTCTCAGCCAGCCAAATTCCAATCAAGACCAAGTCTCCGAGTGGCAGTGCAAAATATTTCTATTCGATTTCAACAAGGTCCGTGACAGCGATCCCGAAATAGAAACACTTCTTCTTCGCGTCGTCGCCAAACAACTAACGTCTCTGGCTCGCCAAAACCCGCCTGATGCAATGTTTGCGGAGTCAGCACGAGCGAAGGATACGGCAGAACATCTTCGGGTTAGCGCCACTCTCGATGCAATCTTGGCCGATCACATTCCTGTGTTCGGCGCATACACTTCCGATCACAACACATACGGCCCATTCAACCGTATGTTCGAGGCACTCTGCGCACTCAGAACGGACAAGAACCCAAAAAACCATCCCTGCATCAGGCCTGTCGAGTTTTGGGTTCCGGAATACTGGTCCCGCGTTAAGTCGCCTGGCGCTCTCTACCTTGACGCTCTGGCCGGTAAGTTTGACATGAAGGCAGCAGATGACCTCTTAAACGTTGGTAGCCGTGAATTGGTTCTTCGTTCCGGGACACGAATTGCAAAGGTATCGGCGGGTCACGATGACAAATACAGTGTGCGCGTAACTACGGAAGGTGGCAGAGGGGTATTGATTCATCGTCTGGCGACGCAACGAAAGACCCGGCGCCTCCTGGGTCCCTTGAATCTCGTGCTCTTCCCGGATGCTACCTGCCAAGAACTTAAGTATGCGTGGCCGCTGCATCTCGCAAAGGGCTTCTTCCTATCGCGCGAACCATGACTGCCCACCAAGTTGTTGCCAATCTAATTGTAGACATCGTGCCGCAGTGGCTTACGTCCCCCAAGGGTGACGGTAACCAGGATTTGCTGATTGATGGTCAATCCTTCCCATTTTGGTCGCTTCGGGAACCAACAAACGAGCTCCGAGAATTCAAACGTAGTGTCGAAGCTCTTGCACCGACGTGGATCTCGTGGCTGGCACAGGGACAACCTCCTAGCGCTACCAACTTGTTGCAGGAGTCTTGCGCAATTGCGTGGCTTAGGATCGTCGCACCGGGGGTCCAGTGGGAGAAAGTGCTCTCTTACCTTATGAGCGTCTCGCAGCGCACCTTCGAGAATGCTGCCATTACGTCTAATCTCGTTATTTCCCCGGGCGAGGGTAGAGTGGACATCTCGGACGTTGCTTTACAAAAGCTTATAGCTCCGCTTGCTGGCTCAATGCAGTCATTCTTTCGAGTAGATGGCGATCTGAGACTCCAACAATACGACGCTATACACTGGAACGATGTCCATGACGCTGAAGATTACAAGTTGTATCCGGAGTTTCTACATCCGTTTAGCTCGATACTTCAGAACGATGATATTTCCGCTCATCACACGAGTCGAGGAGATCTCCTCTTCTTGAAACGAGGTGGGCTGAGAGCTGCGCGTCGGAAAGGCCAGTGGCGTATTTATGATCCTCCTACCTTAAAGGGCGTAGTAGGTGACCTCTTAGGGAATTACTGGGTAGGAGCCAATGCGTTTGAATTCCTGTTAGATCTCAGCTTCAAGCGACACGGTGCGTTGATTGTGTATGATCCGCAGCACGCGATTATCGAACATGTGAGAAACCCCGGGAGCATCATCGCCAGTGAGACTGATGGTGCCGACCATCTGAGGAAATCTCTAAAAGCCGCACTTGCAGGTGTTCAGATGGGAGAGCGGAATGGCCTCACCAAAAAGAAGCGGCTTATGATGGAAGTCGCGAGCTTGGATGGAGCTTTGGTCTTCGATAAGACCCAGATCCTTGCCATCGGAGCAATGATCGCCCTTCACCCGCAGGCTGGAGATCAACATGGCGCCCGGACGACGGCGGCTTTATCCGCTTTGGCATTTGGGGCGCACCCGATCAAGGTCAGTGCGGATGGCGATATTGACGTATACTTTCGCGACGATGATCGTTTCGGCATGAATCGACACATGGCGCTGTCGTTTCTCTAAACAGTCATCCTATAAAAAGGACGGTCAACGCGTTGAAAAATCTCTCTCTCGTTCTTGTGGCAAATTTGTGACATGAATACCGGCAAACAGGTATGAATGGTTGTTACTAGATGTACTCCGAAGCGGCTGCAACCTGTGTAAAATGTTAATAGATCCTAAGAGCCGTGACCGGATGGAACCGGGTTGACCGCTCTTTTAACCAGTGGGTCGTAGGTTCGAGTCCTGCTCGGCTCAATTCCCTTTTAGAAACTGAAGAACTGAAACCTCTAGCCAGATTTTGATTCACTGGTTGGAGGTTTTGTGTTTGAAGTCACCGAACAAATAGTGATTTTGATACCTTGTAATCACAGTCGTAGGTATGGGTAGCAAAGAGCGTGTTGTCCCTATCAGCTTTGAGGCTAGAAAGACGCTGTATAAGTTCCTTAAGAAGCATCAATTTGATTTTGTCTTTCCTACTCTTCATGGAGGTAAGGGTTAGTTATCACAACTTGAACCGGGATTACCGGAAGTTGTGCAAGAAATAAAGATTAAGAAGGAAGTTTACCGGCTTCTTAAACCTTGCAGACGAGAACCGCAAAGATTGTCAAAAACGAAAATTCCCGCCAAGGACAACTCAGCGAAGCAGCTGAGGAAGTATGCGAACAATTGCCTCAAGCAGCTCTTTCAGTTGGAACGTCTTCGACAAGTAAACATTGTAATCTGATCGCAACTCATTTGACTCGCGTATATCGAGCTTCTCCGAGGTCAATAGGATGGCAGGTAAAGATTCTGTTTCCAGTTTCTCGCGAATTTCCTTCATTAACTCGAGACCGGACATTGAAGGCATCTGGACGTCGAGTAGAACTACATCCGGCGTGTCAAGCTCGACTATTTCGAGCGCCTCGGAATTGTTGCGAGCCACGTATACGACATAGTGTTGACCTTTGAGTATTTCCTGCACCAACTTCTGAGTCTCTAAGTTTTCACCGACAAGAAGGATGTTTGGCGGAGCGGTAGGTCTGGTTCCTGGAGAGTCTAGTCGGACAAACGGGATGGCGGCTGCAACCCGTAACAAATGTTAATAAATCGTAAGAGCCGTAACCTGCTGGAGTGCCTGCGACCGCACTCCTAGTCATCGAGTCGGTAGCATTCTTAAGAACACATCTTTCCCGCAGCATGACGGCCTAGGAAGATGAGGGGAAGATGATGGGGTTACGTGTTCTTACCACGCCGGACGTTAGCTTGCTTTGACGGCTGAAACGTCGGTAAATACGGCTTGGTAACGTGTAGCAGAATGACGTAAGGTGCTCCCGAGCGGACTTAAAATTCGCTGACCGCAAGGTCGTGAGGGTTCGACTCCCGCCCTCGGCACCAATCATTTCAATAACTTACAAGCAAGCATCATTTGAGTATGAACTTTCGCAACGGATTAAAGTCCGTTGCGAAGCTTATTTTGCTTGAATTTGTTGATGACATTGTCGATTCGTAGTTCGTGGTAACCCCCTCATCAATCACGGTCCACAGTTTGAGTCTCTGTTTCGAACATCACGAGTACACACTAAAAGCTTGAGATTCTCAGTGAAGTGACATTTCGCGGAAATGCGCGACTGAAATGTGGGTGTGCCTGTGAGGTTTGAGTCCTAGAGACGCCTGCCGTATTTAAGAATCGGAACGCCGCGGCGTATAACCCGCAATGCGTTTTCTAGCGCAAAGAATTAATTTCGGTGGCTAGAAAAGTAAACTGATTGAACGCGAGGTAATGTAAAAAACCCTTACTGAAAGATAAGACCTTCGAGTCCGTCTTCAGCAAATCCTTTTTACCGGCGCTCACTTGCAGTTTGTCCAGATGTTAGGCTGAGAGGCTGCTTTTGAGCCTTGCGATGTCGCGATGCGGCGGCGCGCCGAAAATTTTTTTATAGTCGCGGCTGAAGTAGGCGGGATCTTCGTTACCGACGCGGAATCCGGCGCTCGCGGCGTCCAGATCTTCGCCGAGCATGATTCGACGTGCTTCCTGGAGTCGTATCTGTTTCTGAAACTGTAATGGGCTCATCGTGGTGACGGACTTGAAGTGATGGTGAAAGCCGGACACGCTCATGCCTAGTTCGCGCGCGATCTCTTCCATCTTCAATGGCTTGTCAAAATGCTCTCGCAGGTGGCCGATCGCTTTCGAAATGCGCCGGGTGTCGCTCGCAGTAAGCAGATGTGCAAGCCGTGCACCCTGACCGCCGACCAACAGTCTGTAAATTATCTCCTTTATGACGAGCGGCGCCAGAACTTTGCCCTCAGCGGGCGTTTCAGCGATGCGTACCAATCGAGTAACAGCCTCGAGCAAGTCGGCGTCTATGGGGCTGACGTTCATCGCCTTAACGCTGGCGTCACCCTTTTTTATCCGTAGGCCCGATTCAACAATGACCGAAGCGACAAGGGCGGAATCCAGGTTTAGACTCATTCCCAGGTAAGGCAATTCCTTTGATGCTGCTTCTATTTCGAATGCAACGGGCAAGTCGACAGTGAAAATTAAATAATGAAACGGATCGTATAAAAAGACTTCTCCTCCCACGCTCGCGCGCTTTCTGCCCTGGGCTACAAAACAAAAGGCTGGCTGATAAAGCGACTGAACAGGCTCAGCCGGCCCAGATCTTCTGATGAGTAAAAGATCCGAAAATAGGTTGATCCTCCCGTCTTCGGGAAGCAGGCGACTCATTCGCGCGACGATTTCCTCCCTTGCGGTCTCTATTCTCCGAGCATTGTATGCAGCTTCCTGATTCATGCCTTCATACTAATCTCTCTCGTTCATAAAAACACGTCCAAGCCGCCAGGTTTTGCAGGAACGTCCAATTATTTACCAGAATCGTCATACCGACATCTATCCGGAAGCCCATAAATTGAGATCAATCAGCGGAACAAGAGACACATCATGCTGGGAACTGTTCTATATGGTCCGCGCGACGTGCGCTTCGAGGAGCGCGAAACGCCGACGATCTTAAAGCCGACGGATGCCATCATCAGAATGTCGGCCACCTGCGTGTGCGGGTCTGACCTGTGGCCTTATCGCGGAGTTCAGCCGATTGACGAACCCACGCCGATCGGCCACGAATACTGTGGCATCGTCGAGGAAGTCGGCAACGCCGTGCGGTCGCTTAGGCCGGGGCAGTTCGTCATCGGCTCGTTCGCCACTTCTGACAACACGTGTCCCCATTGCCAGGCCGGCTACCATTCGTCGTGCGTGCATCGCGAGTGGATGCTTCGGGCTCAAGCGCCGGCGTTGCGCTTGCCGCTGGCAGACGGCACGCTTGTGGCCACGCCGGATGTTCCTTCGGAGGACTTGATCCCGAGTCTCTTGACCGCGTCTGATGTTTTGGGCACTGGCTGGTTTGCCGCCGACGCAGCAAACGTGAAGCCGGGCGCGACCGTCGCGGTCGTGGGTGATGGCGCGGTTGGGCTCCTTGGTGTGCTCTCCGCGAGACAGATGGGTGCTGAGCGGATCATCGCCATGAGCCGTCACGAAGCGCGCCAGAAACTGGCGCGGGAGTTTGGCGCGACCGACATCGTCGTAGAGCGAGGTGACGAGGGAGTGGCCCGCATCAAGGAGTTGACCGATGGAATCGGCGCCGACTCGGTGCTGGAATGCGTCGGCACCCAGGAATCGATGATGCAGGCAATCCGTGCCGCGCGGCCGGGTGGGTACGTGGGATTTGTCGGTGTGCCGCACGGAGTCGATCTCAACGGTGAAGAGTTGTTCTATTCACACGTCCATCTGCATGGTGGACCCGCGCCGGTGCGCCGCTTCCTGCCCGAGCTAATCGACTTGGTGTGGAATGGAAAGATCAACCCAGGCAAGGTTTTCGATCTGACCTTACCCCTCGATCAGGTTGCCGAAAGGTACCGCGCAATGGACGAGCGCCGCGCGATCAAGGTGCTGCTGCGCCCATAACGAAGGAGTTACAAATGATGATTTTGAGGTGGACTCCGATAACGGGAAATTCGTTTTTTGGCTACCTAGTTGTCATCATGCTTTCAGTAGCATCTCTTTTCGGCAGTTCTGTTGGTTGCAATAAAGACCACTCGGCAATTGTCGGTAATACAAATACTCATAACCAAGACAGTAATAATACCGACAATACAAAAGGCACTAAGATGAAAATTAAAATCGGTTCAACTGTCTTCAATGCCACACTCTTTGACAATGCAACGGCAACTGCCTTCAAAGCGATGTTGCCATTGACGCTAGAAATGGATGAGTTAAACGGCAACGAGAAAAAATGTGATTTCTCAAACGCCTTGCCTACCAACTCTTCTAACCCCTACTGTGGAAGGTCTGGCAAAAGGCGACGAACTCCATCCGATACAAGCGGCGTTTATCAAACACGACGGCTTCCAGTGTGGGTACTGCACGCCCGGGCAAATCTGTTCGGCATTCGCACTGATGAATGAAGCCAAGAACGGTGACGCCAGTCACGTCACGCCGAACGTGCGGACCAACGCTCGCAACCTAAAACTCTCTGATGAAGAAATCAAAGAACGTATGAGCGGCAACATCTGCCGCTGCGGCGCGTATCCCGGGATCGTCGCGGCGATCAAAGAAGTTCAGTCCGGTCGCGAAACGGCGCAGACCTGGCATTTTGCCACCCAGGATGAAATCGCCGCCGCGATGAATGAAGGGGGAAAAGCTGATGAACTCGTTTAGATATACGGAAGCGACCGACGCGGCAGCCGCAGTTCGCGCGGTTGCCGCCAATCAATCCGCAAAATTTTTGGCAGGCGGAACAAATCTCGTTGATCTGATGAGGGAATATGTCGAGCGTCCGAGCGAACTAGTCAACATTTCCCGTCTGGACCTAACGCAAATCAAACCAACCTCAAACGGAATTTCTATCGGTGCGTTAGCCAGGAACGCTGATACGGCAAACCATCCCGCGATACGTAAAGATTACCCGCTACTTTCAATGGCGATTTTAGCCGGTGCTTCTGCACAGCTTCGCAATATGGCAACCAACGGCGGAAATCTAATGCAGAGAACTCGTTGTCAGTATTTTTACGACATTGCAATGCCGTGCAATAAACGTGAACCAGGAACGGGATGCGGTGCGATGAACGGACTCAACCGCGTTCACGCCATTCTTGGCTACAGTGATAAATGCGTCGCAACTTATCCGGGCGATATGGCAAATGCGCTTTACGCCCTCGATGCGATAGTGAAAGTCCGCGGCAGGAACGGACAGGAGCGCGCTATTCCGATTCAGGATTTTCATCGTCTGCCGGGCGATAAACCTGAAAAGGATAACAACCTGGACCATGGCGAATTGATCGTCGCTATTGAGTTGCCGCCGAATAGTTTCGCCGACAAATCCTATTACTTAAAAGTTCGTGACCGCGCCAGTTATGCATTCGCATTGGTGTCCGTCGCGGCAGCTTTGGAAACCAACGGTAGCAACATCAAACAGGCCCGCGTTGTTATGGGAAGTGTGGCTCATAAGCCGTGGCGTTCGACGGAAGCGGAGAAAGCGTTAATGGGAAAACCGGCGACCGAAGACACCTTTACAGCTGCGGCTGAGGCGGCTGTAAAAAACGCGAAACCGCTCGCGCATAACGCCTATAAAGTTGAACTGGGAAAGCGCGCCATCGTTCTCGCGTTGCAGCGGGCGATGACGGGCGGCAGGGCATAGACGAACGGAGGCTCGGAAATGGCACGATATATCGGAAAGGAAATGAGCCGCGTCGACGGCGTGGCGAAGGTGACGGGTAGGGCGAAGTATGCCGCGGAGTTCCGAGCGCCGAACCTCGCGTACAGCTTCCTGGTGACGGGCACCGTGGCGAAGGGCAGGATCAGCGCTATCGACACGCGCGAGGCGGAACGCGCACCCGGGGTCATCCGAGTCTTCACGCACTTGAACGCGCCAAAGCTTGGGCCGAAGGCTGCCACGGAGTATCCTAGCTCATAAATCGAGCTAATGCATTAATGAAACCTATAATGGTTTCTAAGGAGGACGCACCGCCGCGGGCCACCGAAGAACGCGACAAGTCCTTTCGCGCGCTCCAATCAGACAAAATTTATTTTAACGCACAGCCCGTGGCGCTCGTGGTCGCTGAGACATACGAGCAGGCGCGCTATGCAGGGCGCCTCGTAAAGGTTTCCTACGATGTGGAGAAACACGTGACCGACACGGAGACGGTGCGGGAGAAAGCACGCGTGCCCGCGCAGGGGCCGCCATCGACGCCTCGCGGCAATCCCGAAGAGGCAATGCGAACCGCTCCGGTGAAGTTTGAAGCTGAATATCGCATCGCCATCGAGCACCACAACCCGATGGAGCCGCACGCGGCCGTGGCTTTCTGGGAGGGTGACAAGCTCACGATCTTCGACAAGACGCAGGAGGTCTATAGCGTTCGCGCTCACCTCGCGTCGGCATTCGGCCTACCCCCGGAGAACGTTTCGGTCATCTCCCCTTACGTCGGCGGTGCTTTCGGATCATCGTTGCGGCCCAACTACTATCCAGCGTTGACGGCTATGGCAGCCCGCGAACTGAAACGCCCGGTCAAGATCGTCTACACGCGGACGCAAATGTTTACGGGACACGGCTACCGCCCCTACACGATCCAGAAAGTCGCGCTCGGGGCTGAGAGGTCTGGGAAGCTCTCCTCGATGATTCACGATGTCGTGCATAACACCTCTACCTTCGAAGAGTTCTCCGACAACACCACAGGGTTCACACGCCAGGTCTACGCCTGCCCGAACCTCCGCGCGACGGAGAAGATTACCGGTACGGACCTCAACACCCCGACCTGGATGCGCGCCCCAGGGGCAGTAAGCGGAATGTTCGCGCTCGAATGTGCGATGGACGAGTTGGCTTACGAACTTAAGATCGATCCGCTCGAGCTGCGCCTCATCAACTATGCAGAGAAAGACCCCGCGAGTGGAAAGCCTTTCTCGAGTAAGGCGCTGAGGGAGTGCTACCGGCTCGGCGCGGAGAAGTTTGGATGGAAGGACCGTAAGTTTGAGCCGCGCTCGATGCGCGACGGTCGCCTGTTGGTCGGATGGGGGACAGCCACCGGCGTCTGGGGTGCTTTCCAGATGCCCGCTTCGGCCAGAATCACGTTCAAGATGCACGGCACCGCGCACGTCGCCAGCGCGACGAGCGACATTGGCCCCGGGACTTACACGGTTATCACGATGGTCGCCGCCGAGTACCTGGGGCTCAGACCCGAGCAGGTGAAGTTTGAACTTGGCGACACGAAGTTTCCGCGGGCGCCATCGCAGGGAGGCTCATGGACCACCGCGAGCGTAGGCTCTGCCGTGCACGGCGCAGCTTTGGCCGTCACTGCAAAGCTGCTCGCGCTCGCGAACCAGGACGCGAACTCGCCGCTTAAGACGGCAAGAGCCGCGGATGTTGAATTGCTGGATGGCCGGCTGCGGCTCAAGAGCGACACGTCGCGTTTCATCAATGTCGCGGAAGTCATGCGCCGCAACAACCTCGCGGAGATCACCGAGACGTTTGAGGCGAGGCCATCACCGGAACGTGAGAAGTACGGGACGCTGGTCCATGGTGCCCAGTTCATCGAGGTCAAGGTGGATCCCAACATCGGCAACGTCCGTGTCACGCGCGTCATAGAGGTTTCGGCGTGCGGCAGGATCATCAACCCGAAGGCGTCGCACAGCCAGGAGATCGGAGGTGTCGTCATGGGCATAGGGATGGCTTTGCAGGAAGCGACCGAAATAGACCACCGTTACGGCCGCATCATGAACCCGAACCTCCAGCACTACGACGTGCCCGTCAATGCCGACGTCCACGAGATTGAGACAATCTTCGTCGAGGAGCAGGACACTAGTCAATCCACTCGGTGTCAAGGGCATGGGCGAGCTAGGGCTGGTTGGCATTCCGGCCGCCATCACTAACGCCGTCTTCCATGCTACTGGCAAACGCATCAGAGAACTGCCGATTACGCCGGATAAGTTGCTATAAGGGAAGGGTCAGCCAAAGGAGTGATTTATGAATGAAGTCCGAAACTTAGTAAAAGCGTTTGACGAGGCAAACATCAGAGGCGAGCTGTGCGCCCTTGCAACAGTAGTGAGCGTGGAAGGGTCTTCTTACCGGCGCCCGGGTGCGCGAATACTAGTCTGCGAAGGTGGGAGCAGTACTGGCACGATCAGCGCCGGGTGCCTCGAAAGCGACGTCATAGAGCACGCGAAGCTAGTAATAAGGACGGGCGCTGCGAAGCTCGTCGAGTACAACACCGCTTCGACGAGCGACGAGATGGCCTGGGGGCTGGGGCTCGGTTGTAACGGCATCGTGCGCGTCCTCGTAGAACCGCTCGCACACGGGCTTGAAACCCTTAACCCAGGCTGAGCGTCTCGACCTTTTGGAACTAATCGATGATCGTCACGGCCGGCGCTCGACCCTGCTGACCAGCCAACTACCGATTGCTCATTGGCATGCTTACTTAGGCGATGACCCAACCGTGGCAGATGCCTTGTTGGATCGCCTCTTGAGCACTGCCCACCGGCTGGAACTCAAAGGTGAATCCATGCGCAAACGAGAAAAATCCTTGACGGCGAACGCCTCGAAGCAGTAAATAATCAGCCGCCAGC
>JBGTHZ010000023.1:0-20676 GCA_041745915.1 Pyrinomonadaceae bacterium
GAGTTGTTTGCCGAGGCTGCGCTCGCGTTCAATCAGCGCGGCGTCCACGCCCCGGCGCAGCTCGGCGCGGGCTTCACCGAGCAAGTCTAGCAGGCTGCGGGCGCGCTGGCGCTCGCTCGTCTCGACCGCAAGGGCATCGAAGCCTTTGGTCGGTTCCGCCTTGTGTTGGCTCATAAGGATGTCCGTGTACAGCCCATAGGAACGTTGCACGGTGGCGAGAAAGGAGGTGCGGGATTCCGGGGTGACGATGTCGGCCCGCGTGGCCTCTTCAAGTCTCAGGTTCTCCTCGATGTGGGTACGTGCCGCAGCGAGACTGCCCCGCGCCCGTTCGGTTTGGGCCAGGTTATGAAGTGCAGCTGCCTCACCGTCTCGCTCCTTTACTTCACGAAAGATCGCCAGCGCTTGCTCGCAGAGCTCGGCCGCCTTCTCGTAGCGGCTCATTTTGGAATGGGCGAGGCCCAGATTGTTGAGCGTGTAACCTTCGCCTGAGCGATCCTTCACCTCACGGTTGATAGCCAGCTCCTGCTCTAAATATTCAATCGCTTTCTCGTAACGGCCCAGATTACGATAGGCATTGCCCATACTGCCGAGCGCGTATCCTTCGACCCGGCGATTCTTCACCTCACGCTGGATCGCCAGCGCCTGCTCGTAATACTCAATCGCTTTTTCGTTGCGGCTCAGAGTGCCAGAGGCAGCGCCCAGATTGTAGAGCGTGTTTCCTTCGGCCAGACGATTCTTCAACTCACGAAAGATCACCAGCGCCTGCTCGTAGTATTCAATCGCTTTCTCGTAACGGCCCAGAGCGTGATAGACGCCGCCCAGATTGAGGAGCGTGATTCCTTCGCCAGTGCGATATTTCAACTCACGCCGGATGCCAAGCGCTTGATTTAAAGCTTCAATTGCCTGCTCGGATGTCCCAACCGTTACATAAGCCTGGCCAATTATGTTGGCCGTGGTAGCTTCCCAGTGTCGGTCTCCCAGCTCGCGCCAGAGCGTGAGCGCCTGTCGCGCTTTCTCAATCGTTGTCGCAAGCGCCCCCGCCCCCTGATGAAACGACTTGGCGACATCAACGAGCAATCGCTCGGCGGTCATGCGCTGCTTGTCCTGCGCCGAAGCCGCCGCCTTTACTTCCAGCCGCACCCGGTAAGAGCCGGTCGCGCCATTGGCCCTTATTGTGAGCTGATGCTCACCGCCCGCCGCCGCTTCCGCAGAGAGCGACTCCAGTTCACCAACCTCTCCGAAATTGGCTTCAATCAATTGCTCGCCGTCCGGAGCCGCGATCTTGAGCGCCACGTCAATCTTCTTCTGCTCGACCACGACGTGGACGAACTGCCCCGCCTGAAGCGTGAACCGATACTTATGCGACTCGCCGCCGGCGATCTCGCGCTCGACGCTCTGGCCGGATTGAAGCTGCGTGTCTTGTGCAAGGGCAGTTGCGCACAAAAGGCAAATGACCAATGGACACCACCTTAGTTTTCCAAATCGCATAATCGTTCTCCTAAGAGCTAAGAATGATTTCAGCGGCAAGAGAGTTCATTCGCAGGAAAAGGTTGCAAACGTTTCGTAAAAGTGCCATCCAAGCTGCGTGACATCAATCCTCCTCTGATCAAAGCAGCCCTTATCGCCACTCGCCCTGCATAGTGAAGGCGGCCCAGTAATACGGCGACTGCCATTGCTTCTGCTTCCACATCTCGACCTGCGCCGCACGCAAAGCTGCTGCCGGGCGAGCGCCCTGCTTCAACATCTTCTCGTAGAACTTAGTCATCAGATCGGCGGTTGCTTTGTCGTTGACGTTCCATAGGCTGACGACGACACGCGCGGCGCCCGCGTGCATGAACCCGCGCGTTAGTCCGACTAGCCCTTCGCCTTTGACCTCTTTGCCGAGTCCGGTCTGGCAGGCGCTCAAGACCACCAGTTCGGCGTGCAGCTTCAGGTTATAAATATCGTTGGCCCGCAGGAAGCCATTCTGCGGTTCGTGTTTCTTTTGCTCGACTCTTATCCGAAATTGAGAGCCCGTTCCCTCACGGAATTAGGAAAAAGGCGTGAAAGCGCAGCTCGAATTGGCTCTGAACATCACCGAGGTGTTGGAGCGAGCGTTAGCGAGCCTGTACATGCCTGAAAGGCATGAATTCAATAGCCGGGGGCAACGCCCCCGGTAAGCGACGATCCGGTCCCGACCCTGAAAGGGTCACAATCGGGACGTATCACATCATGTTGAATCTTGGGCTTGCTCGGGTTCGGCCCCTTCAGGGCCGGTGAACTTCACGGGTTTTCCGGGGGCGTTGCCCCCGGCTATTAACTGTGTCCCTTTCAGGGACAGCTTACGGGCTATTCCTGGTATCACTTTCAGGGACAAGCAAATCACTCGAGAATTCTTCGACAGTCTGTCAGGGCTTGCTTAATGGTGTTCCAGCTTGATGACGTGAACCAGTATCTCACCTTTTGCCCTTACAAGGGTGTCTTTCTTCTCCTCATCCCTTTCGAGCGAAACGGCGGGTGTCGAGTGGGCTTTCAGAAACTCATTAACTGCAGTCCTCAGTCCAGGACTGCTGATGACACCGCGGTCTTTGGGATTGGCAAAACCCTTGACCGCCTCCAGCTCAGGCACGTCCTTCGCAGTCCACACCAGCCAGATTTTTTCTGTGCCCTGCTGCTCATCGAATTGAAACCAGCTTTGCTGAGGAATTTGAATCTGCTGACTCTGCGTCAAAAGCGGCGAGCCGTTATTGGCTGTCTCGGATGGAAAGAGAACGTTGAACGTGGGAATTTGATCAGCTCCCGCGGGGCCCTCGTTCAGCAAATAGAGGCGCCCGCTCTGTGTGCTGGCGATGTTCAATCGAATTCTATAATCCTTCTCAAAATTAATATCGTCCCTCAGCCGGAATGGATCCTGGTAGGGTTTCCCATCGCGATATTTCTGAACCGTTATCCAGTAGCTCAACGTGCGGGGCGCAATCGTTGTGGGAGCGGTTGTGACGGCGACCGGGCCACCGCGTCGCCAGAGCGCGGCGCCGACAATCGCTAAGCCTGTGAATACTACGGCTAACAAAGTCAGTGGTACTAAGAGTCTTTTACGAGGCACCGATTTTAAAGCCGACGAATCGACGGTTGCGGCGACTACGCTGTTTTGGATTGTAGTTGATGACTCGCTGGCTTCGGTGGCAGCGTGTCTGGTGGAAAGTCCTTCACCTGAGCGTGGGGATCTTGACCTTTCGAGTTTCTGGACGAATGACAACTCCTCTTTTAAACTCTTCAGATCGATCAACAAGTCTTTGATCGTCTGGTAGCGCTCTTCCCGTTCTTTGCGTAGAGCCTTGCTAATGATTCTTTCAAACTCGGCGGGAACCTCTGACGCATACTCTTCGAGCGCGGGTGGCTCTTTCTCCAGAATTGAAACGAGCGTATCGATACTGGTAGCGGCCGCAAATGGCGTGCGACCTGCCGCCATCTCATAGAGCACAATTCCGAAGCTGAAAATATCCGTACGTTGGTCGAGGACCTGCCCGCGGGCTTGCTCGGGAGACATGTAATTTACCGTTCCCAATACAGCGCCGGGCGTGGTGTGCGCCTTTACCATCGTGTCCACTTCTAAATCTGCAGCGTTCGATTGACTGGTCTTCTCGGACAGCTTCGCCAACCCAAAATCGAGAACTTTCACGTATCCGTCAGGTCGCAGCATGATGTTGTCAGGCTTGATGTCGCGATGGACGATGCCAGCGGCATGCGCGGCGTGCAACGCGCCTGCGGCCTGAATTGACACATCGAGAATATCCGGCAATTTCATCCGCGCGTGGGCCATGCGTTGCTTGAGAGTTTTCCCATCGATGAACTCAGTAGCGATGAAGTGTGCGCCATCCGCCTGGCCAATTTCATGGATCGTAATGATGTTCGGGTGATTGAGGGACGATGCGGCCCTGGCTTCCTGGATGAAACGGCGCAGGCGCTCTTTGTGATTGGTAAACTCAGTCGGCAGAAGTTTCAGCGCGACTTTGCGATCGAGTTTGGTATCACTCGCAAGATAAACTTCACCCATTCCACCCTTTCCAAGGGGAGCGATGATTTGGTAATGTCCGACGACTTGGCCCGCGACGAGCGCCGGCTCGGCTTTCGCGATTGATTCAGCGGCAGCCTCATAGGCAGGCGAGTCGATAAAATCGTCAGTCTGTTCGTGGGCGGCAATGAGTGACTCTACTGCAACTGCCAGTTCCGGATTTGAATCTCGAACGCGCGCCATAAAATGGGCCCGCTCGTCGGGCCCGAGACCCGTGGCTTCGTGAAAAAGCTCTTCGAGCTGCTGCATGCTCTCTGGGGATTCCATGTTGTTAAGCCGCAAGCTCGCGTCGCAACCACGCTCGAGCAAAACTCCAATAACGTTCTGTAGTGGCGTGTGAGAGGGTCATTACCTGCGCAGTTTCCTCGATCGTCAACCCTCCAAAAAAGCGCAGCTCGACTACCCGGCTGTGTTGTGGATTAGTTGCGGCCAACATCTTCAATGCATCGTCGAGCGCTACCAGCTCTACTTCAGGTTTGTGGCCGAAGCGCTCAGCTCCGGTCAGAGATATACGCAATTGGTTGCCGCCGCGCTTTGCCGACAGACGATTGCGTGCGAGGTCTACAAGAATGTCGCGCATCACTTTCGCTGCCAGGCCAAAAAACTGAGCGCGATGTTGCATTGAGATACTCGACTGGTCGGCCAGACGGACATAGGCCTCGTGAACCAACGCGGTGGCCTGAATCGTGTGTGGTCCTGACTTGCGGCGGAGACAACTTGCGGCCAGTTTTCGGAGTTCGTCATAGACGAGAGGAATCAACTCATCGAGCGCAGCTTTATCGCCGCTGCCCCACTTTACGAGCAGTTGAGTAATGCTTTGATCTGGGCGTTTTGCCGACTCCTTCATCCTGGGCACGCAAGGCGTAGCGACGAACTGCCACAAGAAGGTGGGCCATCATCCGGCCCGGCGTGGTGTATACCAACGAAGAACCATTATTGCACGAAAGCGGCAAATTCAGGCTTAGCGTATAGACTTGTCGTAACGATCGTTAAGCGTAGCTCTGTGATTAGGTCTGCGTAGTCATGTTATCGCCGCAGGACTGCGATAACCTTCGACAGTCTGCCAACGTTTGGAGATCAAATGGGAGCGCTGAGATTTCAACCAAGGATGGGAATCGAGGGAACCGCGACTTGTTATATAACTCCTTCACTATTCTGATCTTATGGTCACGATGGACAGGTACGTTGAAGCTGGACGGACGAAAAGGGAAAGGCGCAGAGCTGAGTCTAAAATGTTTCTTCCAGGTTCGCCGCAGGTTCAGAAAAGTCCATTAACTAAGGCATCGGCCTCTAGATACCCAGTCGGATCGTGCAAAGGCTTAGGATTTTGGCGTCCCGTACGGGAGTCGAACCCGTGTCGCCGCCGTGAAAGAGAAGCGACCTATTGTAATTCAAGGGAACTTCGCGGCATGGTTAGCACTTTACCGCATTTGAAGGACTCACGGGAACGCTTATTGGACCTTTAATGGACGCGCGCAAATTTTGTCAGTCAGGCTCAAAAACTCACTCTATAGGCTTAGATAACTGACGAGCGTCTCTTCAATTCTATCAAACGGCAAATAGAGTGCCGGGGTTTGACAAAAGGCCCTCAGAGGCGCAGATCAACGGACTCGTTACGCATGTGAAAAGTAGAATGTCGTCCGGATCAAACGCGACAGCGTCGAGTGCTGGGAATACCCAACTAAGCTTTGAGGAATTTGCCCGAGTGAAATCTGGCCGCAGTTAGATTCAGTGCAACGGACTTGTCCGGCGTTAGGTTAGCCGACATATGTCCACACTTTAGCTTTCATTTCGGCTCTTCGCGTACCCATCGAACGGCGAGTAGGATCCAGGATTACCAATTCTGGTGCAACCCTCAGCAAGTTCGTCGCTGAAAGTGATTGCAGCGAACGTTCGACTAATGGATTAAGCCGCATGTCCAGTGTCTGGTTGTCTTTAATAACGCTAAGCCATACACAGTAGGGCCGTCCGTTCGCACTGGTAGCTGTGGAAAGTTATTTGGCACATCAAGGGTGACCAGAACACCAGCCTCGCGCACCCGGCCGCCCGATAGCCGGCAAATGTGGCCTCCGCGATTATGGAGCCGGGAAACTTGAGCGCGTTCGTCGAAGCGACGGATAGATTTCGGTGAGCCGACGCTCGAGACGTCTTATCGATTAGTCCGTCGGGAAATCCATCCGCCGCAGCAATTCCTTCCAGCGTGGGTCCGAATGGAGACTGTCTAAGGTCGGGTCTTCTTTCAGTACGATCATTTGTTGTTTTCGTTCCTCAATCGCCTCCTCCAAAATCCTGAAGGCTTCATCCTTGTCGTCGAGAGCCGCGTAAACGGCTGCAACATCAATCGGAAAATCTTTCAAGCCGCTGACCAACTGTCGCGCTTCGCGTTTTCTGCCCATCCGCGCATAGACGTAGGCGATTACATCCCGCCAATCTCCGGCAACGGGCGCCGCTTCTCTGGCTTTCTCATACACGGCAAGCGCTTCATTATACCTGCCCAACGCCGCATAGACGCTGCCTAGACGGGTATTCGCTCCGATGCTTCGAGGCTCAAGCTGCACCGCTCGCTGAAAAACGGGAAGAGCCTCCTCGTATCTCCGCGCCCGATACAGAAATCGTCCCAATGCCGTGTGAGCCTCTGCCGACAACGGGTCAAGCTGCGCGGCAATTTGTCCTTCTTTGACTGCTTCGTCGTGTCGCCCGAGACTGCTGAGTAAGTGACCGTAGGCGATATGAGCGATAAGACTAGCGGGGTTTAGCTCTAACGCGCGCTCGAACTCCTTTTCAGCGCCAGCCCAATCCCAGTCGTAATAATATTTGACATTACCCAGCGCGGTGTGCGCTTCAGCCAGTTGCTCATCCAATTCAATCGCCTTCAAGGCTGCGGCGCGGGCGGGCGGGACGACTTCATTGGAAGGTTTTACGAAGGTGGCTTGCTGCAACAGCGCATCGGACAGCCCGGCGTAGGCTTCGGCATAATCTGGAGCAAGCTCTATTGCCCGCTCGAAGTGTTCGACAGCCCGCGCATAATCCTGCGCATTGTTCTTGCTCAAATGATAGCGTCCGAGCAGGTAAGCCTCGTGAGCTTGAGGATTGACGCTGCGTGCTGAGGCCAGCCGAGCGCTCTCTTCAGCCGTGACGTGGATCTGAATCTCATTGGCGATTGCGCGCGTAACTTCGCCTTCGAGCTTCAGCACATCGGTCAAATCACGCTCGTAATCGCGCGCCCACAAATGCGTATCCGTCGCCGCGTGAATCAACTGCGCGGTCACACGCACACGCCCGCCTGATCGCTGCACCGAGCCTGTGATCACCGCATCCACGTTCAATTCGCGCGCGATTTCCGGCAGCGACTTCTGGCTTCTCTTGTAGCGCATCACGGAAGCGCGCGAGATGACTCTGAGGGCGCGAATTTGCGCCAGGTTGTTGATGAGCGATTCGGTCATGCCGTCGGCGAAGTATTCCTGCGCGGGATCGCCCGAAAGATTTTCAAGTGGCATCATGGCGATTGATCTTATTTCTGTCGCGCTTGGTGTTCGCGCTGGGTTTGCAGAACGACTTGAGAAGCGCCACAAACCTAATCCGCTGATTGCCAGCAACGAAATTGCCAGCACAGCAAGCGAGACAAATTTGTGTTTCTTGATTTCACCGGCTATGTATTCTGCGCTTGATGCCCGCTGGGTTTGCCTCAGATCCGTTTGCGCGTCAGTTAGTTTACCGCGCCACAGCGGGACTCCAAACTTTTCCGGCATAGCGGGCGCTGCGGTTTCCATCTCCAGACACTTTTGCAGCTCGCGCAAATCTGCCGATAAGTCTGACGCTGTTTGATAACGCTCGTCTGCGTTCTTCATCAAGGCCTTCTGCACAATCGGTTGCAGTTCGGCCGGAATTTCCACCCAAGACGGTTCATCGCGAAGGATCGCGGAAATCGTTTCCGCGTCTGTCTCGCGGGCAAAAGCCTGGTGCCCACACGACGTTTCGTAGAGCATCGCGCCGAAACTGAAAATATCCGTCCTTGCGTCCAGTCTTTTTCCGCGCACTTGTTCCGGAGACATGTACGGAACTGTTCCCATAATCGCGCCCGATTTGCTTATGAGTTTGGCAGTGGTGACTTTGGTTTTCGATTCGAGATTATCCGCGAATTTTGCCAGACCGAAGTCGAGCACTTTTGCCTGCCCTTTGTCGTTGATGATGATGTTTCCGGGCTTGATGTCGCGGTGGATGATGCCGCTGGCGTGCGCTTCTCCCAAAGCGTCGGCGACTTGAACGGCAACTTTCAGAACCTCGCGCAGATTCAACTTTTCGCGGTTGAGTTTTTCCGCGAGCGTTTCGCCTTCGACGTAGTGCATCACGATGAAACTGCAACTGTCTGTCTCAGCAATCTCGTGGATGGCGCAGATGTTCGGATGGTCAAGCGTGGCTGCGGCCCGCGCTTCGCGCCACAAACGCTCGTTAGCTTCCTGGTTAGACAGCGAAGCGGCAGGCAAAACTTTCAAGGCGACGCGACGATTGAGGCGCGTATCCTGGGCGAGATAAACCTCGCCCATTCCACCCGCGCCGATTTGCTCGATGATTTTATAATGACCGAGACGATGACCCGCGGCGAAGACGTTTCTTTTAATCGTTACCGCTTCCGTTATCTCGGCGACGACCGGCTTATTCATAAAATTTTCAGCGTGGTCAAACGAAGATAAAAGCGATTCGACTTCCCGGCGCACAGTCTCGTCGTTAGCGCAGATTTCATCGAGAAAGTCCGCTCGCTCTTCGTGCTTGCGCCACAAAGCTGCGTCAAAAATCTCCTTTACGTGTTCCCACTTTTCGTTTGGCATTTTCTATCGCGTCAATTCACGATGCAGCCACGCTCTCGCGACATTCCAATTTCGTGCGGTGGTCGCGCGCGAGATTTTCAATGCCTCCGCCGTCTCTTCCAAACTCAAGCCGCTAAAGTATCGCAGTTCGACGATGCGAACTTGCTGTTCATCGATCTTCTCCAAACGATTCAATGCTTCATCCAGCGCGATTAAATCAATGTCTTGTTCATCAACCGCGAAAATCGTCGCTTCTTCGAAAGGCACTTTCACCGATTCGCCGCCGCGCTTTTCCCGATGTTTGGCGCGGGCATGGTCAACCAGAATATGGCGCATCACTTGGGCGGCCACGGCAAAAAACTGCGTCCGGCTTTCCCATTGGATGGCCGTTTGATCAACTAAACGCACATAGGCCTCGTGAATCAGGGCGGTTGTTTGCAGCGAGTGGTAGCGCCGTTCGTTTCTTAGGTAACGAGCGGCCTGACGATGTAGCTCGCCATAAACGAGGGGCATCAATTCATCAAACGCGCTGCGGTTACCGTCGCTCCATTCTCGCAGCAACTTGGTTATTTCGTGAGATTGATTCATTTCCAGCTTTAGTGTCCGATAAACTTCATTGTGCCCGGAAACGACAAGCTAAAGCTTCTCGGACTTCAAACTGACCCACCGCCTGCCCATTGCCTCGCATCGCTTGCGAGAATATAACGCCCAAGCGTCAAGTCATTAAGCGATTGTGGCCCAGCAGAAGAATTCCTGAGACGGTTTGCTTTACTTTGTCGCCCTAATAAGTGAAAGGCGAAATTAGCCCAAAAAACTTATATTAAATGAGCGCCGTCGTAAAGGCCGAGCCGTGACAGCCTCAGCTTCCATCCCTTGACCGCACATTGAAACATAGGAGGAAAGTACGATCATGAATACAAGAACCAGAACACTTGCGATGCTCGTAGCTGTCGTATCGACGCTTTGTTTGTTCCCTCTGGAACGGTCCGCATCAGGGCAATCACCGCGGGGCTTGTTTGGGCCGGGCGGAAACTCAGCGCAATCAACACCGGCCCAATCAGCGAACAACTGCATGAAGGTCAAAGGCACGTTGGCTGACGTTAGTACTCCCAGCGGCGTGATTGGAACGCTCAGGAATGGAGGAATCCTCAATGGCACGTACGAATTACTCAACCACGGCGGTCCTCTTTCTACCCCTGACCCTAATAGTATTTCCTACACTGTGGACTGGGTCCTCACAACTAATCAAGGGCAGTTGAAGACCAACGATGTGGGCGTCTTCGATTTTGTGACTGGAGTGTTCAGCGAAATCCAGCGTATCGATTCGGCCGCCGGCACCGGCATATTCGCGGGAGCGACGGGTGTGCTTTACACCAATGGTAAGACTACCGATGGTGGAGCGACCTTCCAGTCGAAAATTACGGGCGAAATCTGTTTCGCGCCATGATAGGTAAATTTATTGGCACTTTGACCACAGTGGTGCTGTCCAATGGTTCACCACCACGGGGCAGCACCTCTCTTTTACGCCGGGACCGTACGCATCCAAGGACGCATCCGCACGAGGACCCGCCAACAGCTCGCCAGCATGCGCAAAGCCTGCACTTCACAAAGTTGTTTGTGGAGCTTAGAGATTTCCGCATACACATAAAGCACTTCGGCTCTGGAAGATGAAAACGATTTACAAACGTCCCAGCGACTGGGTGTATGCAAGCCCTGCCAAGAAAGTACGCAGCCGTATTGGCCAAAGTTTATCTATCGCGTTTACATCAAGCGAGCAGGTGACAAAATTGGCTTGAAGAAGCGTATTGGCTGGCACACTTTCCGTCATACGTTTGGGAGGATTCTGAACGCCAATGGAGAGAACCCAAGGTCATTCAGGAACTCCTACGTCATGCCAATCTCAAGGTCACAATGGACACGTACGTCCAAGCTGTGACGGACGAAAAAGCGGAAGGCGCAGAGAAGGATTGTTAAGATGATCCTTCTGAGTATTCGTAGGGCAGTGAATTAGTTTACGGATTTTCTGGACGCGCGGCGAAATGGCGATGTCTGGAAAGTGATTGAAATAATTGGCGTCCCGTACGGGAGTCGAACCCGTGTCGCCGCCGTGAATGAGAAGAGAACTGTTGTAATTCAAGGAAACTCTGCGGCATGGATAGCACTTTACCGCATCTGAAGGACTCACGGGAACGCTTATTGGACCTTTAATGGACCGTGCGTCCCGTTGGGGAGCGCCGCTGATTTCGTTAGCGGGCAACAGATTTTAAGTCCGGTGGATCGTCCATTACCTAGTCTTACGAAACGATACAAACCAGTATTTACGGGCCTAGCGGTCGTCAAGGTATGGCTTCGTCTGGTTAGGTATCAACACGTCGCGCCACCATCTTAGCCCCATCTTCGAGTCTCAAAAAAAAAGAGCGATGTCTTGCGCATCCTCATCGCTCGGATGTCGGCATACGAACCGAGCTCGAACCATTCTGAATGGACTTGTCGCGCTCGTTCAGGCGTGAGTGCGCTTCGCAAATCAGCTTACCAAAATCTAGTACTCCGCAAACGCGTCGTCAGGATAACAATATAGCCATCGCTCTCCTGGTTCGGCCGAGGCAATTACGGGATGTCCACTCGCCTGCGCGTGCTTAGTCGCGTGGCGGTTTGGTGAGTCGTCACAACAAAGGGTCGCACCGCACGTTTGACAAGTCCGCAGGTGGAGCCATCCGGCGCCAATCTTGACGCACTCTTCACATTCTCGGCGCGTCGGGCGCTTGACCTCGGTAATGGCGTCTAGATGCAAACAAGTACCTTCAGCCATGATTCTCTCTTATTCGGCTAGCACCTGGTGCACAAACGAAACCGAAATCGAACCTTCTCCGACGGCGGACGCTACTCGTTTCACATTCCCGCCACGGATATCTCCCACTGCGAACACACCGGGCAAACTGGTTTCCAGGAGATAGGGCGGACGCTTGAGGGGCCACTTTGCTTTCGCCAACTCTTCGGTCGTGACATCTAAACCGGTATTGATAAACCAGCTTGATCGCATGCTACACAACCATGGAGCCATGCAGAATTCGGCACCGCCCCCGTCATCGAGAACAGATGGGCTATGTTGTGCGACTCGGTCTGTCCAGTTTGATTGCGCCACGTTACGCGCTTAAGGTGGGCGTTTCCTTCCAGCGCAACTACTTCAGTGTTGTTATGAATTTCTATATTCGGCGTCTCTTCGATCCGTCGATTAGGTACCGGCGCTCACGTGCATGTGATTGGCAAGGGTCGTAAGGAACGGTGTGTACGCCGCTGGCGAAATCCACAATCGCCGTCTTGAAGGCCTGGTTACGCGAACCGCAAAGAGGCCAGGAGGGCGTGCTGTTCCCCAATGCTCGGTGTGGCCGTCTCAGCGCGGATGGCGTGCATTACCTCTTAGTTAGGCATTGCGCGGCGGCAGCCAAGCTTTGCCCCTCGCTGAAGCACAAGCGCGTTACCGTGCATGTGTTGAGACACACGATGGCCCTCGATCTGCTACAGGAGGGAGTGGACCGTTCCGTCATTGCCTTGTGGCTGGGGCACGAATCTGTAGAAACAACTCAGATCTATCTCGAAGCAACACTCGCCATGAAAGAACAAGCACTCGCCAAGACCAAACCGCACGCCGGCCGACACGGCCACTACCGACCTGGAGACCACCTTCTTGGATTCCTAAACAGTCTGTAGTGAGCCCAAAACTATGCCGAGTCATTTGCCGTTCCATCTGCGCATCGCCTGCTATTTTCAGGCCAAGCACGAAGGCGGTCCTTGATGACTCGGCATAGTCCGGAACTCGGAATAGTGGCGGAAGTGTGACAACTCGCCCGCTTCTTGATACCCGCCTGCCTGATCGCTCGGGCAACCACGCGCTGGAACCTATCCTCGGAACTGTGGTGCCGCCGCGTCACACCAGTCCGCGGGTCTTTCGAGAGCTAAATAGAGGGAAAGACGTACTGCCACTAGCGGTCAACAACACCTGCCGACGGAAAACACCGCCGATGGCGGTCCAATTAAGCGTCGGGCAGCATCACTTCATTTAAGGAGCGGCGACTGAAGTGACGCGGACGTAGTTTTGGCAACTGTCAGAATAGGGGAGGCGTGGTTTCATCAGTGGGCTGTCCAAAACCGGTGATTTAATTCGCGTTTTCAAAAATCATTGCGGAAAGCCGATGCGCCGCAGTAAATCCTGAAAGCGCGGGTCGGAGCGTGAAGGGTCGAACGCAGGGTCAACGCCCAGATACTTCAACTGTAGGTCGTGCGCGGCGTAGGCTCTCTCCAACGACGCGAACGCCCGCTCGCGCTCGCCCAGCGCGGTGTAAAGCACCGCCAACTCGCCGGGCGAGACGTACTCCTTGCTCGTTTCCAATCGCTTGAGGATCCCCCGCGCGCCGTCTCTCCCGCCCCCGCGTAAGCCGCGCCCAGATAGATTTGTGTGCTCGGAGTGCTTCTATCCAACTTGATTGCCTGTTGATAGGCGGCGATGGCTTCCGCGTACATCCCCTTCGCCGCATAATTGTAGCCGAAGACATCGTGCGCGAGGCTGTCGGGGCTTCGCAACTGTGACTTTGGACCTGCAGGTCTCTAGGTGGGGTAATTCAAGCGGCGGAGCAGCGCCTTCATTCGCGGATCGGAATGCAGATTCTCGAAGAGCAGCTCTGCTTTGAGGGGAACAATGACCGGACTACGTTCCTCCACCGCTTTCTCCAGTACCCTGAATGCCTCGTCCTTGTCGCCGAGCACCACGTAAACAACGGCAATGGACATTGGATCTGCCTTCAACCCGTTAATCATCTGCCGCGCTTCGCGCTCTCTGCCTGTCAGCGCATACACGCGCGCGATTCCAGCGCGGAAACCTTCGAATTCAGGGGTCAACTCTCCGACTTTTTTGTACGCAGCAATCGCTTGATCATACCTGCCCACTTGTGCGTATACATCTCCCAGCCGGAAATACGCTTCAGCGTTCCGCGGCTCCAGTTCAACCGCCCGCTCCTGATGCGTTAACGCATCCTGATATTTCCGCGCGCGAAAAAGAATCCGGCCCAAGGATGACTGAGTCGTCGATGACAGCGGATCCAGTTGCACGGCGATTTGGCCCTCACGGATCGCTTCGGCATCTCGCCCCAAAAAACCGAGTAGGTGGCCATAAAAGACATGCGCGTCGGCACTGCCGGGGTCAAGCTCCAACGCCCGCTTGAACTCATGTTCAGCCCCCGCCCAGTCCCAGTCATACAAAAGTTTGATACGACCCAGTGAGTTATGCGCTTCGGCAAGTTGCTCATCCAGCGCGATGGCCTTCAAGGCGGCGGCGCGCGACTGCGATTCGACTCCTTTGTAGATCGCTCCAGCTCTGACGACCCAACCTCGTTGCAGCCACGCATCGGACAACCCGGCATAAGCCGCAGCATAATCCGGGGCGATTTGTGTCGCGCGCTCGAAATACTCGATAGCTTGGTTCATGTCCTGCTCGTTGTTCTTACTTAAATGATACCGCCCGAGCAAGTAGGCTTCGTGAGCTTGGGGATTGATGTTACGCGCCGAAGCCAGCCGCGCCCGCTCCTCAGCAGTGACCCGAATGCGAATCTCGTTGGCGACTGCGCGCGCGACGTCGCTTTGCAACTTCAGCACATCGCTTTCATCTCGATCATACTCGCGCGACCACGAAGGTGAGTCGGCTGCTGCCAGAATTAACCTCGCCGTGACATGCACGCGCCCGCCCGAGCGTTGCACAGTGCCTTCGAGCACCGCATCAACGTTCAATTCGCGCGCGATCTCGGGAAGCGACTTGCCGCGGTTTCCCTTGTAGCGCATGGCCGAAGTGCGAGAGATCACTTTCAAAGCGCGAATCTGCGTCAGGTGGCTGATCAGCGCCTCGGTCATGCCGTCGGCGAAATATTCCTGCGCCGGATCGCCGGACAAATTCTCCAGAGGCAAGACAGCAATAGATTGAATATTGGCGGCAGTGCTGGAACTGGCTCCGACCATGTTCCTTCTCGCGAAGTAACGCGGGATCATGAAGTAAGCAGACAGAGCTAACGTCGCACTGAACGTCGCGAAAATCAGAATTGCGGCCCACTTGTGCCCACGGTTGGAAGAAACCTTGTACTCGTCGCCTGAGGCGTCGCGAGATTCTGCACGTCGCATACCGGGCTCCCTCTCCTCTTCCTCGACGGTGACGCTGATGCCCTCGACCTCCTCCGTGTAAACCACCTGCCGCGCCGCCGGAACGCTCAACTCCGCAATGAATCGGTAGCCGCGCTTGGCCACGGTCTCGATGTACCGGGGAGATTTGGCGCTGTCGCCGAGCACGTGGCGAATCTCCTTGATCGTGCGTGTGAGCGCGTTGTCGGTGACGAACTGCTCCTTCCAGACCTGCTCGAACAACTCCTGCTTTTCGACGACGCGGTCGGGGTGCGCGATGAGATAGCGCAGCACGTCAAAGGCCCGCGGCGTGAGGTCTTTCTTCTGCCGGCCCTTGACCACGCTGAATTTGTGGCAGTCAACGACCACGTCACCGAAGCGGTAGCAGGCGGAGGCGGGTTCTTTGAAGGCTGGCATGGCCGTTCTCACCAGAAAGTCACGGCTCGGCGGCGCGGAAACTGAAAAGTCACGGTTCGGTCAGGGTTCTGTCACGACCGGGAAGCCGGGCCTGATTATATTCCCCGCCCGTGAGCACGCAAAGGTACGCATTCCGAGAGAGTGAAAGGCCGGAGCGTCACACGACGGCGCTCGCTGTTAGACAACCTCGGTGAGCGCCGGCAAAGGAGGTCGGAGTGAAAAAACTGCGCCGCATCGTGATCACGGCCTTTCGCCGCCGGACGACTATCATTCTACGCGACAAACCCGAAGGCGACCCCATCGAGCCGCCGCCCCGTCACGGTGATGCGGCGCACACGGCCCCCGCCCGCCCGCCGCAGGCGGAAGGGGACGATCCCAACCCATCAGGCCACGCAGCCTCCGCCGGGCAGCTTGAAATTCCGGAGCCGAAAGGAGACGCCTCAGAAAAAGCAAGTCGGGCGGCTGTCGTAAAAACTGGTGCTACGACAGGTTTCACCAACGCTTGAGCTTTAGCGCCACACTCAAACATAGGAGAGATGATCATGAACGCAAAAACCAGAAAACTGGCGACGCTCGTAGCCGTCGTGTTGACGTTTTGTTTGGTCTCCCTGGAGCAATTAGCACTTGCGCAAGCACCGAAGGGCTACCTGGGACCGCGCGGAAACTCAGCGCAATCAACATCGGCGCGATCCGTGAACAGCAATTGCAAAAAACTTAAAGGCAGATCGGTTTCAGTGTTTGACCCCGCTACAGGGATTTCGTCTGGACCAATCACTAACGCCGGGATTCTCAACGGAACAGCGGAAGGTGTCATTAACTTTAACGCTGGCTTTGTCTTTACCCCTGACCCGAATGTCGTTACCTACCTTGACGATCTAACCATCACCGCCATTCACGGGCAATTAAGGTCCAGCACTGTAATTACTCAAAATGTTGTAACGGGAGACGGCACCGAATGGGGATACATCAATCCCAACACTAGCACCGGCAGATTTGCCGGGGCGACGGGCGTGATTTTCTTTACCTTCAAATTAGTCGGCGACGATTCCAACGGTCCATACGTATCGCAAATTACAGGCGAAATCTGTCTCGCACACGATGACGACGACCGGTAGGGTCGGCGACTTCTAGAGAGGTGCTGCCAAGTAATTCATTTTTGGGCAGCATCGCATGATGTTAACGAGCCGCAGCTCAAGTCACGCGGACGTAGTTTTGGCAACTGTCAGAATAGGCGAGGCGTGGTTTCATCTCATCGCGGCCATTGATGGAAAAAATGAAGGCCGACTCGCTGCCTGTGTAATCAGGATGGCCTCAACGTTGATGGATTGTAAGTTATTGAAAAGATTAGTGCCGAGGAAGGCACTCCAACCCTCACGACCTTTTAAGTTGTTGACACGATTGTAGAAAGGTTTGCGCGCCCATGTTCCCGCCGCAGGACTGCGACAACATGCGGCCTCTCTAACCAGGAAAAGTAGGATTCTACGAGGGATAGATTCGCACTGCGGCCACAACCATTTACTGAAAGGTCCATTAAGAAACGTTTCATTTGCTTGATGTCAGTTGAGATCGCAAAAATGCTGAGGATTTTGGCGTCCCGTACGGGAGTCGAACCCGTGTCGCCGCCGTGAAAGGGCGGTGTCCTAGGCCACTAGACGAACGGGACGCAGTGGGCTGTTAGTGTGTACAGCGAGGGCTTAACTTACAGTACACGTTCAAATAGTGTCAAACGGGGTTGATGTGCACCGTTTTCACTCCATGAGCGATAAGTCGCGACGGAATATCACCAATGAAAGGTAGTCGCAGCAGTACCTTTACAAACCACGGAACGCGAAGTGGCTGATTGGATCGCAACGCAGCCGCGATCACACGCTTCTGCCCCTGTGTCTGCAACCACTGGATCACCTTCGTAGGAAACTCCCGCTGCTTTTGAACTTCCGCCAGAGCTTCAGTCGTCACCCGCCCACCCTTCAGAGGACTTGTCAGAACATTCGCCGCCACCACGGCGTCCTGTATCGCATAGTTGATTCCCACACCGCCCACCGGCGACATCACGTGGGCCGCGTCCCCGATCAATAGCAGGCCTGGTTTGTACCATGTGGCTACGCGGCTCGATTCGACCGAAAGGACTGAGACCTGTTTCCAGTCCTGCAGATGCTCAACGCGGTCGGGGAACGCCGTCATCAGCGCCGCAATCTCTTTGCGCAGAGCCTCCAGACCCGAAGCGCGAGTCTGGCTGTAGCTGCCCTTAATGATGATGAAACCAACCTGCCAATCAGTGAGTCGATCCAGCAAAACCAAACCGTGACCGCGTCCTAAGTATCCGAGCACGCCTTTGGGGTCCTCAGGCTTGCGAGGTATGCGGAACCAGAGAATGTCCATCGGAGGTGAAGTCTTGACAGGCTCGATTTCTGCGAGCCTTCTGATTCGCGAAGATCGGCCGTCCGCTCCGACGGTAAGTGCAGCGCTCACTTCGTGCCAGCCATCGTCTGCGCGATAACGGACGCCGCGTACGATTCCATCCTCCTCGATCAACTCCTGAACGCTCGCGCCCATCAGCAAGCTAAAGCTGGGATATTTCTTTGCTTCGTTCGTGATGAATTCCAGAAAGTGCGCTTGCGGGACCATCATGATGTAAGGGAACTTCTTGTCCACTCGTCTAAAGTCCGCGACGGTAAGCGGGCCGTCCGGCGTTGAGATAGTGGCCGTATGCAGTTTGCTATGCCGCAGTTGCAGCACACATTCGGCAAGACCCAGTTCGTCCATGAGGTGAAGAACGGACGGATGAAGGGTGTCTCCACGAAAATCTCGGTCGAAGTCGTCGTGGGCTTCAAGCAGAGTGACGGGAATACCCTGCCGTGCCAGAAGTAATGACAGGATGGCTCCGGCTGGACCGGCGCCAACTACACAGCAGGCTGTCTTAAATGAGGCTACCACCTTGATGGCCAGGTCTCCAGTCCGGGGTGAAATCCTTTCCTCCAACATGGTCCAATAGGTTACGACAGAAATAGGGTCCTCAAAAAGGAGACGCGAGGTAATTAAGGTTGAGAGGTTCCAATTACCCTTGATTGGTATTGCGTGGTTTCAAATTTGAGAGAGAGGAAACCCGCCCTTTATCACCAGAAGATTATGTGGGCCCCTTTTGGGTCTTCTCATAGCTTCTACCGATCGCTCATTCGATTTCAACTTGCTAGTTGAAGCGGCAGCATTTACTCACTCATCTTAATTCTTCCTGCGCCGTAACCTTTCAACTTCATCGGGTAATAAGAACTAGAGCAAACAGAAAGTTGTTTGTGAGTAGCTGTCGAGCTGCTTCGCGGGGAGATCTGTCCACAACGTCGTTCATGTCCACGGATCGTTTATCGATATGCTGCGACAGCATGAACTTGCCGGGTTACTGAGAGCATGGATAGCTCCCAATGTCACAGAGTCGCTGGATGGGCGACTGTCTTACTCCTTTCTTTCCTGTTTCCCCGTGAACAGCAACCTTATGAGGCGACACATTCGGCTCGCCGATCTGGAGATCTTCATGAAAACATGCATGGCTTGTGAAGAACAGTTTGAGAACAAGTTCAGCTTTTGTCCGGTTGATGGCACGCCACTGAACTCATTAGCAGCGGCCCTTTCAGGTTACGCGACGGAGGACAAACCGAGCGCGACGATACGAGCCTCGCTGCCTCGCCTGCGTTCCAAAGAAAGGCCATTCGAATATCAACCAACGATATTAAGCAGCGCCGGATTGCCGGAACGACTGGCAGGGGAATTACGGTTCCTATTGGATCGTGCAAGGGAGGCCTGGCCCGATTTGAAAAGCGATCCAGTCGCCTTCACCAAACGCGCCATAGTTGAGGTCGGCAACCTCTTGAGTGGCAGGTTAGAAAAAGACGCTCTTGTTAGTGCGTCGGCTGCCATATTTCTGGTGCTCTCAGTTGTATTCTTCGTGTTACTTCATGGAACCAAAACCACGATCGACACGGCCCTTAACAACGATGACAAGTCTCTGATCGAAATTCTGACTCTACCTCCTTCAGACAAGAGCCAGATAACTCTTGATGCGGGAGTCGGTACAGGCTCAAAAGGACGCGTGGGTTTTGACCGCGGTAAAGGAGAAGGATCGCAAACCAAGCCGAAGCGCGCGAGTGGCGGCGGGTCAGGCGGCTTGCACGATGAATCAGTCGCTCAGCAGGGTCGTCCCCCTCAACCGTCTGAAATTCCCGCTCCGATTCCAAAGCTACCACCCGCGAGAAATCATGTACTTCCCGTCGCCGGCATTGATATCGATCCCACCCTTTGGAAGAACTTGCCTTTTCCCGGGTACGGTGACCCACGATCTAACTCGCCAACACCGTCGAATGGACCAGGAGATGGCGGAGGGATGGGTAACGCAAACGGCACTGGTATCGGGGAAGGAAGTGGCGACGGATTTGGATCAGGGTCAGACGGCAATATTGGAGGAGGTGCGCGAGAGATTGGAGGCGGGGGGCCGCGAGGCGGTGGCTCAGGAAACACACCGTACGATCCAGAACGCGTATTCCCGGCTTCTCAGGTTGGGCAGCGTGCTCGTGTAATCGCAAAACCGGAACCTCAATACACGGACGAGGCCCGTCGAAACCAGATCACGGGCACAGTGGTCCTTCGTGCTGTGTTTTCCAGGTCTGGTGACGTGACAAACATCCGCGCCGTTCAGTCGCTCCCATTCGGACTGACCGAGAAAGCGATTGCGGCGGCGAGACAGATTCGATTCTTGCCGGCTACCAAAGATGGTTATCCCGTGTCGGTGTATGTGCAGTTGGAATATAACTTCAACCTTTACTAGGCGTTGGAACTTTGTCCTTTGATCTTTGTTCTTTGATCGCGGTCGTGCTGTTTGTGCCATTCCAGGAACGTAAGTTCGAACAGACCAGGAAAGCTAAAGACCGAAACAAAGCACAAAGTACAAAGCACAAAGTACAAAGCAACAAAGTACAAAGCACAAAGTACAAAGCACAAAGTACAAAGTACAAAGCACAAAGTACAAAGCACAAAGTACAAAGCACCTTCACTTCAGCCATCGCAATCGAATCTTGAGGCATCAATGAGGTAGCAACGCAAGCTCTCCCTCTTTCCGCGTTCTATCCCCAGGGCAATCGGGAACAGAGGCTGAGGTTCGGTAATCTAAACCTCGGGACCGTTCAACCTTCACGCCGCAAATCAACTGCGACGTGCTCTCTGGAAGTGTGTTTAGGAGGAGACTATGCACCCGCATCA
>JBGTHZ010000024.1:0-11845 GCA_041745915.1 Pyrinomonadaceae bacterium
ACGTTCAATCTTGAGGCGGGGACAGGGTCCGCCTTCCTGACTTGTAAATTAGCGGACGTCCTCTTTGTGTGTTCACCAGCCTCTACTGATCATTTTCCGTGTACTACGCGCAGCCCGTAGAATCCACCGGCCGTGTTGCCGGGATGCGCCTGAAGGCGAACGGTGATTTTAGTTTTGCCGCGAGTCAGTTCTTCGGGAATTGCGTAGGTCATGTCGAAAAACTGGCCCGGCTTGTCGTTTTGCAGCGACTGGGTGGCGATCATTACGCCGTCAGCCAGGATGTCAAACTTCCGCGGCCCCGTTTCACCTCCCCAGTAGGTACAAACCAGAGCCACGGGCTTGTCTGGCAGGACCTTCAGGTCGAAAGAAACCCATCCACCATCGCCCGCGTGTCGCCATTTGCGACTCGAATGTTCGCCGGTCTCCGTGCGTTCGCCCTGCATGTTGTGATCGCGTTCGGGTTGCATCTCTCCGGGTTGGCGAAATCAACGGTCATCGCTTCCAGCCGGCGGGCCCCCTCCAGTTCGGTTTTGTAACTGGCTTCGCGGGCAACCCACTGCTGCGGGGTAAAGAGATCCCAGTAGACGACATAGCGACTATTGTGCATCCGGTAAAAGGGGGTCAGCGTGACATCGCGGGGCTTTCCGACCCCCACCGTGCGGAAAGTTGTCGATTCTCCGGCGACCGGCTTGATCCATTCCCCAAGCGGCTTGTTTTCGGTAATCAACGCCGGTATGAAAATGAGACCACCGACGCCAGCCTCGTCCTCGCTTGCGAGTTTTCCGGCCAGCACAGTCGGGCCGTAGAGAACGGCGACGCGCTGTGGATTGTCGGGCATAGCTTCGAGCCTGAGAGACATCGGAATCGTCAGCTCGACGCGGTCGTTGTTCCTCCATGTTCGTCGAATTTCCGCAAAGCTGCCTGGCGTGGGATTGACGCTCTGCGGCCGGCCATTGACGAAAACCTTAAGGCCCTGAGTCGCCCATGCTGGATAGCGCAGACGCAAGGCTAGAGTGAGGGGCTTCCGGGCTTTGAAGGTTAGGCTCACCGTATCTGAGTCGGGATATCGAGTCTCTTGCCTGATCGACAACCCCTTCGACCGCCAGGTAAGGGTAGAAGCTATAAACAGGTTGACCCAGAGCGCATCATCGTTGTGAAAATAGATTGCGTCGCCGTACTTTGTGTGGTTCTCCATCCCTGTGCCGACACAGCACGTGAAACTGTCGAACGGAGTCGAATAGGTCTTCCGGGCCCCTGGTTTAAGTGGCACGAAGTAACACACCATGCCGTCATCAGGATTCTGAGAGGCGAGGATGTGGTTGTAGAGAGCGCGTTCGTAATAATCCGCGTACCTGGCTGAAGCGTGCCACTCGAATAGGTGGCGCGTCAGTTTGAGCATGTTGTAGGTGTTACAAGTTTCGGTCGTGCTTTCGGTCAGGCGTTCGTTGAGCTTATCCGGCGCGCCGAAATGCTCGGCTTCGCTATTGCCGCCGGTGACGTAGGAGTGATGATTAACGACCCGGTCCCAGAAGAACTCGGCAGCTGTTTTGTCGGCGCCGTCCTCTGTTAACTCATAGCGCCGGGCCAGCCCGATCAATTTCGGAATTTGCGTGTTCGCGTGCAACCCTCGCAGGCGGTCTTCGCGCCGGGCGAGCGGGTCGAGTACCGCTTTGTGATGGAAACGGCGTGAGAGTTTTAGATATTTTTCGTTTCCGGTGCGCGCATAGAGTTCAGCCAGCGACTCGTTCATGCCGCCGTGCTCGCAGGCGAGCATGCGCTGGAATTGCTCTTCCGTCAGATTGGACAAAGTGGTGTCGGCCCAGTCAGCCATCTTGACGGCGACGGTCAGAGCCAGTGTATTGCTGCAGTATTTATTCGCGTCCAGCAGACCCGCGAAAACTTTGTGCAGTGTGTACCAGGGAACCCACCCGCCGTTGAGGTCGAACCCCTGCGAGCGAATGTCGCCTGCAGCCACTTCGCTGAATATCTTTTTCCCGTTCGGAATGGCTGCGAGATAGCCATTGCCCCCGGCACTCTGGCAGATCTCCAGTTCGTTAACGACATAATTCACGCGGTCACGAAAGCGCGGGTCGCCCGTCGAAGCGAACATCATCGCGCAAGCAGAGAGATAGTGACCGAGTGAGTGGCCGGCAATGCCCCGAGTCTCCCAGCCGCCATAGACTTCGCCTTTCGGTTTGAGCCCGGCTTCCTTACGGAACCAGCTCAGGAACCTGTCCGGCTCGAGTCGCAGAAGGTATTCGGCGTCGAGCAGCATCGCATTCTTAAAAGGCCCGTCGAGCAATCTCACGTCGGCGAGATCGAACGCGTGTGCCTGGCGCCGGATTCGGTCGGGTACCGGTGTGTCTGCGTTGATGCTTGAAGCTGACAGCAGCAAGCCGAGGCAGGTCAAAACGAAGTGACGCAGGATTCTCATCATGGCTGCAAAGCTAAAATCAGAAGCGGTCTACAGTGGCATAGACTTCAGTCTGTGATCTCAATCCAGTATGGTTCTGCAATGACCTAAGCATCTCAACCAGCAACACAGACTGAAGTCTATGCCACTGTCACACAGGCTACCTAACCGGAGACACTCGGTAAAGCCGGGACCCGTGCGAGTTAACCGTCGCAACGATCTCTTTCGTAACGCCCATGTTACGCCCCGCCCACAGGTCTCTTACCTTGCATGACCCGGCCTGCCCCAGCTCTTTGCAATCGACCTTTATCTCCATGGGCGTCGCATCGTCCGAGACGTTGAAGACGGCCAGATACTTGTCACTGCTGCGGGGAACATCGGCCACCCAGGCAATCTGATTCCCGCGCGCGTACAGCTCACGGTTATTCGTGCTTTGCTGGTTGACCGCAAGTACTTCCCTGTTGGTCAGGAGCTTCAAAGTGAACTCGTCGTTGCTTGGAAGATCACCGCCCATCATCAGTGGTGAACGAAAGATTGACCATAAAGTCATCAAAGTCACCTGCTCATCTTTTGTTAGCAGAGACATTCGGTCGTTACCGCGTTCGCCACGAATCGCTATGCGTCCAAGCGGCAACATGTCTGCGTCGGCCCAACCATTCGGGCCCGTATGTCCGGTCCATTTCCGACCCAGGTCAAACTGTTTTCGCAAATCCACCCATCGGTCCCAAAAGTCGCCTGAGATTCGCCAGAGTTGAGCGCTCTTTCGTAAGAGTTCGACCTGCGATGGAGCAGACGGGCCGGGTGAAAGGCTCAGGACCATCGGCCTTCCGCTTTTCCTGATTGCGCGTCCAAGCGCCGCGATCTCGCCCAGCCTGGCCTGATCAGCGCCGGTGTTTTCGTCAGCAGTGAAAGCGGACATATCGTCCGCCTTGATGTAGTCAACACCCCACTCGGCGAATTGCTTGACGACAGAATCGTAATAAGCCTGGCCGCGGGGAGTGTCAGCCTTGACGCCATACATGTCATCAATCCAGGGGCAGATGCTTTCCGTGTTGGCGATGTCCTGAGCCCGCAGGTTAGTGCCCAGCACCGGGGTATTGGCACGCACCGCCTGTCGCGGAATGCCGCGCACTATGTGCACGCCAAATTTCAAGCCGAGATGGTGAACATAGTCGGCCAAAGGCTTAAAACCTTTTCCGCCGGCTGCGGAAGTAAAGCGGTTCAGCGCGGGCAACAGCCGCCCGTATGAATCCATTACCAGTTCCGCATTCGGGCGGTAGCCATGCGCCTTCGCCAACGGTTCGTACCATTGAATGTCGACGACGACGTACTGCCAGCCGAAAGATTTCATGTGTCTGGCCATGTAATCAGCGTTGGCCTTGACCTCAGCCTCAGTTACGGAAGGCCCGTAACAGTCCCAACTGTTCCAACCCATCGGCGGGGTCGGGGCCAGACCCGAACTACCGACTCTCGTTGCGACAGGCCGACGCTGCGCCAGGCCCTCCGTCAGATTGAGACTGACCAGGAGGACTATGATCAGCACCGAGAGCGACTTTCTGAGTGACATAACTCAACGCGCTTTGCGTGTAACTGCCCTCATCAGCACAGATGGTTGAGTGCAGCGTTCGGTCTTCAAGCTCCCAACTCTCTATCATCTAACGCCCAGCAGGATGTCTATCGTCAGCTGGTCGAGCCGCTCATATTTCAACCCGCGTGCAGCCGAACCGGCGCGATCAAAATCGGCAGCCAGCAGTTCGCGAGCGTTCTCGGCAGAAAATTTCGCGCCGCGTCCGTCGCCGCTCGTTTCCCCAATTTCTGCCAGTAACGCCTTGATTTCCGGATCAGCATTCCACTGCGCACCCTTCTCTTTGAGAATCAGGTAAGTGCGTATGCAACCGCGGGCAAATTCCTTTACGCCCTCGTAATCCTCCGTGCGATATGCGTGCGCGTCGAAGGCACGTGGCCCCGCATAGCCGACATCTTCGAGGAACTTCACCAGCCAGAAGGCTGCCTTGGGGTTGGCAGACCCGAAACGCAAATCCTGATCGTAACGGCCCGGCACCTGATCATTCAAATCAATGTGAAAAAGCTTTCCCGACTCCCACGCCTGCGCCACAGAGTGCGTCATATTCAATCCGGCCATATGCTCGTGTGCCACTTCAGGATTAACGCCTACCATTTCAGGTCGGTCGAGCGTAGAAATGAGGGCCAGGTAAGCGCCGGTGGTTGGCATGTAAATGTCGGCGCGTGGTTCGTTAGGCTTCGCCTCCAGGGCAAACTTGTAATCGTAGTTCTGGTCCAGCGAATACTCGCACAGGTAATTGAGAGCTTCTCTTAGTCGTTTCACCGCCTCATCGGGACGGCGACAGGCATCGGTTTCGCTGCCTTCCCGCCCGCCCCACAGGACGAAGATTTTTGCCCCAAACTCCGCGCCCAGGTCCATAGCGCGCATGGTTTTTTGAAGCGCATAGCTGCGCACAGATTTGTCGTTAGCCGTGAACGCACCGTCGCGGAAGACGGGGTCGTAAAAGAGATTGACGGTTGCCATTGGTACGACAATGCCGTGCTCTTTGCAGGCGTGACGAAACCCCTTAACGATCGCCTCACGTTCCTGCGGTGTAGCGTCTATGGGCACCAGGTCGTTGTCGTGAAAGTTAACGCCGTATGCCCCTACCTCACCGAGCATCTGTACGGCCTCTACCGGGCGTAGCGTCGGACGAACGGCGTCGCCAAATGGATCTCGCCCCCGATTTCCTACGGTCCACAAGCCGAATGTGAATTTATGCTCCGGCCGTCCTTCATAATTGTCTTGTGTCATTACTAAACCCTCACTTCGCTGTAATCAGATTTTCAAGACGGGACGATCCACGAAGTAACACTAAACAACACGAAACTCGGATCACTGTTACAGCTTCGTGTTTCGTGGATCGTTCCGCCGTCTAATAATTAACCGGTCGCTTGCGAAACGGTGCGCAAAGCCGGGTAAAGAGCACGAAAAGCCGCGTAACGCCGGTCCATCAACGCCTTCGAGTTAGCATCGGGTTCGACGCGTGCGGCAACGCGGACCGCACGTGTGCAGGCTTCATCGACCGATGACCAGGTTCCCGCGCCGACCCCGGCCAACAGCGCAGCTCCATAGGCTGCGCCCTCTTCTGCCTGCAGAATCTCCACCTCCTGCCCGTAAGTGTCGGCCTGTATCTGCCGCCAAAGCGGACTACGCGCGCCGCCTCCTCCGAGTCTTATGGTGTCGACCGGCACCTGCATTTCCGCGAAAATCGTCAGTGTGTCGCGTAGAGAGAATGCAACTCCCTCAAGGATTGCACGGACGACGTGCGCCCGCGTGTGGTTCGCGGCCAGGCCGATCAGCGCCCCTCGCGCTTCCGGATCGAGGTGCGGTGTCCGCTCACCCATCAGGTAAGGGGCCCACAGCACACCATCAGACCCCGGGGGAGCACCGGCTGCTTCCATGCACAAGAGGTCATAAGGATCATCTACGGAGGTACCATCTCCCGCCACGCCGAAGCGATCGCGGAACCAACGCAGAGACAGGCCGGCGGCTTGTGTCACTCCCATTACGTGCCACCGGCCAGGAATGGCGTGGCAGAAAGTGTGAACGCGACCACCCTTGTCGAGCGCCGGGCGAGCAGTCGCGGCGAAGACGACGCCCGATGTTCCGATAGTTGCGCTGACGGCGCCCGGTTGCACAATTCCCATCCCCACAGCACCCGCGGCCTGATCTCCTGCACCTGCGACAACCGGGGTGCCCTTGCGCAACCCGGTTACCGCAGCACCCTCAGCCGATACCTGGCCAGTTAGTTCCGAAGACTCGAAGAGCGCTGGCAAGCAGCTTATGTTTATCTCGAGTTCATCCATCATGTTGTCTGACCAGCGTCGATTGGAGACATCCAGCAGCAGCGTGCCCGAAGCGTCTGCAACGTCTGTCGCGCGTTCTCCGGCGAGACGCAGGCGAACGTAATCTTTCGGTAATAGAAAATAGCGAAAGCGCGACCATAACTCCGGCTCGTGCTCGCGCACCCACATCAACTTAGTGAGCGTGAAATTTGTCAATGCCGGGTTAGCCGTCAACTCGATGAGCCTCGCGGCGCCTACACGGCTCGTGATTGCCTTGGCTTGAGCGTCCGTTCGCTGATCGCACCAGATGAGCGCGGGCCTCAGGACTTTCTCGCTTTCATCAAGCAGCACGGCTCCGTGCATCTGGCCGGAAAAACCTATGCAAGCGATCTCATTAGCACTGACTTCCCGTCGTGAGAGCACACTACGCACCGCCTCCGCAGTTGCGCGCCACCAGTCGTGAGGTTCCTGTTCAGCCCAACCTGTTTGCGGGGATGCGAACGGCGCGTGTTCCGCGGTGGCCGAAGCAACAACGGTCCCGTTCTCGTCGACGACCACCGCACGCGTGCCGCCGGTGCCGACATCGATACCCAACAGTTTCATCCGATTCCTTTCGCACGGGGACGTCGGCGACCTGTTTACAACCCTTCAACTCTCTTACTTACGGGATCAAGTGGGGGCAGACTGTTCTCCGGTTTATCCAGGTAGAGGTAGGCGCAGCTGGAGTAGTCATCATGTCTCTCAAACTTGCCGTCCTTCGACGTGTCCATTTCAACCAGTCCTGGCCCGGCCCGGTAGAGGCGACGATTGTTCTGGATGATGGGTGGCCGGCTATGCTCCGCAAGGTATCCGATCTGCTGAATTGTCACCCGCACGTCTTTGTGAAAGTAGACCGGGTCCGGAATATGATAGCGATAAAAGCACCAGCGCATGTTCTCCTCGTCGGCTACCGGCGAACCTTGATAAAGGTGGTCGAACTTACCCTGACCCCAGGCCGTTCCCACATAGTCTTCAGCGCCTGTACCGCTCAGGGTCGGAAACTCTCGATCACCATCGAGATAAATCTTGACCTCACCCTCGCCCCACCATGTTCTGAAATAAGTTTGCTGGTTGACAATGACGCCTATATTCACGCCCAGGTAACGGCCACGGCCCTCCACCCGGGGTAATAACTCATAGTCGCGCTGTATGACGGTCGGGTTGTCGCGGCGGTAATGAGCGTGGAAGTAGAGCATGTGGGCCGTGTGTTTGTCGCCCAGAGTGTACTCCACGTCGTAGAAAAGCTCGTCCAGGTTTGCAGGACTCTCATTCGTCAGCACGATCTTCATCGCGGTTTTGAAGGGCATGGGAATGAAACAGTTAAAGCTTCGGCCTTCAGGGTTGGCGAACAGCGCCGACTGAAATTGGACCATCTGGCCCAGACCCATGCCGAAGAAATCGCCGAGCGGAGCACTAACCGCTGGACGTTTCGCGCCATCCCAGTACATGTCTATCCGCAGACTGCGCAACATGCGTGGGCTACGGTCCGGAAAAGTCATCCAGATTCTTCGCACCGTACCACTGGTGCCGGCAGCTTCAGCCAGCGTAAAGCTCTGACCGGCCTTCACCTGCACGGTTGGAGAACCCTTGCGTCCGCCATTGGCTTGAGCTGCCTTGCCTTTCTCGCCCCTGGGATTCTCACCACTGGCCCACCGCGTCTCTATGCCTTCCTGCATTTCAAAGAGCGACTGGCCCAGCGACGCTTGAACCGTCGCGAGGATCAACGCCGCGGTCAATAGAGTGACAGGAGTGTTCATAGCAAATGGCATTGGTCTTTGCTGTCTTCAACCTCTCATTCTCCCCAACATCTATGTTGGGATCAGCGGCACCACGGATGAAATCGCAACCATTTCAATGGTTTCCTTCTTCGCGTCAATCCAAGCCATTCGTTCTGCCTTTTATCAATGCCATTGGTTCGCGGTAGGGTCTTCTTAAAAACCATTAAAATGGTTCGGCGGAGATAACGATGCGACCTGAACCCCAACATAAATGTTGGGGAGAATGAGACATTGAGTTTTCACACGGTCTACAGCGTGGTGGTACTGACCTCATGACACCGAACTTCGCTTTTTTTCACACACTCTCTGCCGTTGGTGGGATTTGTAATCGAACCGTTGCCACGGTTTTTCTAGGTCGGACTTGAATTAGCCACCAACTGCCGTTGGTGGGATTATGACTTTTTTTGCAAAGCCGAGCCTCCGCGTCGTCGCGTCCCCGTGTCTTCGAGTCGCCGTATCTCAATTCCATTCGCCTTGCATCACGAAAGCCGCCCAGTAGTAAGGCGACCGCCACTGTTTCTGTTTCAACATCTCAATTTGAGCGGCGCGGAGCGCGGCGGCCGGTCTCAACCTCTTTTCGCCGAGCATCCCGCGATAGAAGCGTTCCATCAGCTCGCTCGTCGCCGCATCTTCGACCTGCCATAAGCTCGCCGTCAGACGCCGCGCGCCCGCATACATAAAGCCGCGCGTCAGGCCTATCAGGCCTTCCCCGCGAACCTCCTTACCAACCCCCGTCTGGCAAGCGCTTAGCACGACAAGCTCAGCGGGCAGTCGAAGATTGTATATTTCGTTAAGGCGCAGAAAGCCGTTTTGAGGACGGCCCTGTTTGTCCGCAAGTGAAAGTACCAGGCCAGACAACTCCGGGTGGCGGTTGTTTATCAATCCGTGAGTTGCGAAATGGACTATCTGATACTGGCCGAGCTCGGAGCCCAGGGCGGTCTCGCGGCTCGCTTCAAAGTCGAGCGCCTGAAGTCTCTTCTGTACCGGAGCCAGGGAGAGGATTGTCTGCGCCTCGCGCCTGGTCCCGAGCAGCCTTGGAAGCGGCCATTTGCCGGCGGCCAGCCCTGTCTCTTCAACGGATCGCAAAAGCCCTGAGCCTTTTGGGGGCGCGCTCGATTGGTTCGCAGAATTCGTTGTCTCAGCCGACGCGCGTCTGACTCGCACGTCATCGTTGTCAAAGACCGGGTCAGCCAGGACCGCGACAAGCTTTGGCGAAACCTTACGCCCTCTGGTTTCTCGCCTCAAGAGAGCGAGAGTCGAAGCCGAAGGAAGCATTACGATTTCGTGGTCTATGATCAGCGGAACAGAACCGACGCGGGGACGCGGGGACACAGGGACGCGGAGATCGGTCGCTTGTCGCCGCGTCTCCGTGTCTCCGTGTCTCCGTGTCTCCGGAACTGGCAGAGCAGCGAAAGGTATGTATTGCAAAGCGCCATCGGCCACAATGGCCAGCCTTGGTTTCCTCATCTGTTCGATTGCCGGAGCGAGCAGCATTTGACTCAATCGGGCGGCAGATTGTTCGATCTCTTCGCCTTTCGCGTTGTTTTTTGCGAGGTTGTAAAAGTGGCGTGCTGCCGCTTCTATCTCAGCCCTTGAGGGAAGCTCATATCCGGTGATGGTATTCTGCGTGACGGCCCACAGGTAGCTTCGCTTGTCGCCGAGCGAATATTCCAGAAGCAAGGTTTCCGGGTCAAGCGTCTGCTCTTGAATCTGTTTCAATGAGAGAGGCTCAGGCTGAGTCAGCGCGGCATATCTGGGGCTTGCGGCGCGAATCTGCGTCCTCACTTCTTGAAGCTGGGCCGTAAGTGATGCGACACGCCTGGCTGCCGTTTCAGCCTGCTCAGCCGTGTATTTCCCGCTGAGACGCCTTATCTGCTGTTCGGCGCTGGTGTTGAGAGATTGTTGCAGCGTTCGTTCTCGCTTGAGCAACTCCGGATCGACGTCCTGGCGGATTTCTACGCGGGCCTCGGTGAGGAGTTCAAGCAAGCTGCGGGCGCGAGCTCGTTCGCTCGCTTCAATTGCGGTGACGTTGCTATCTGTCGAAGCCCCCTCGTCGCGCTGACTCATCAGGATGTCAATGTAGAGATCATAGTAGCTCCTCACGCTCGCGAAATAGGTAGAACGCTGTTCTTGATCCGAAATCCGTGAGCGGAGCAATTCGATGATGCTGATCGCAGCCTCGATGTTAACGCGAGCTTCGCGAAGCTGATTAAGGTCTCGATGCATGCGACCAATAAGGTGCAGCGAGCGCGACTCGCCATCGCGGTCGCCGATGGCCCGCGCGATAGGAAGCGATTCGTTGAAGTAATCGAGCGCCGTTTCTATCTGCCCCTGTAAGTGGTAGACCTCTCCGAAACTCCGAAGCACGGATGCCTCCACTCGACGGTCACCGGCCTCACGTGACAGGGGAAGGGCCTGCTTCAGGTAATCGAGCGCTGCTTGCGTATCGCCCATCGCAGCGTAAGCAGTGCCGAGGTTGAGCCGATTGGAGGCTCCTGCTCTGATTTCTGCAGGAGGGCTTAACGCAAGTGCCTGTTCGAAGACCTCTATCGCCTTCCTGAGATCCCCCGACGCCTTGTAGATTGAGCCAATGGTGCTCAGCGTTACGGCCTCGCCCGCTCGGTCTCCTAGATCGCGCCTGATCGGAAGCGCCAGATTCGCATACTCCAGCGCCTTCTCCAGATCACCTAATTTAAAGTAAAACGCGCTGATGCTACTGAGCGTGATTGCTTCGCTGATGCGGTCACCCTGGGTCTGATGGATCAGCAACGCTTTCCTTTGTGTCTCTATAACTTTTTCCCATTCACCCAGCCCATTCTGGGCATTGGCAATATAAGTGTAAGCGACTGCCTGTCCCTGGCGGTCGCCCGTTTCCTGCCAAATCGCAAGCGCAAGAGTGAACATCTCGATGGTCTTCTGATACTCAGCCAGAAAGAAATAAGCCGCGCCCATATTGGCCAGAGCCTCGGACTCTCCATAGCGGTCCCGAATGCCGCGAATGAGAGGTAGCGCTTCCTGGAGTTTTTCGATGGCACCGTTCAGGGATGCAGCCGTTCCTTGCAGACGCAGGTTCGATGCTTCGGCAATCAGCTTTCTGAACGCAATGCGCGTTCTGTCCTCCGCCGTGGCCTCTCGCAGATCGAGTATCTGTATTTCATACCTTCCCGCGGCTGCATCCTTTTTCTGAGAACGCACCTCAACACGGTGGTTTCCCGACTGCTCGGTCACCGCGATGATAACTTTGCGTCCTTGCAGCGTATGAGGAAGGATGATCTCCGCCAGCTTTGCTTTGTCAGGGCTAAACAGCGTCATTGCGACATCGATACCCTTTTGCTCTACCATGACTCGAACGTACTGACCGGCGTTTAAAGAGACTCGATAAGAGTGAGTTTGTCCGCCGACCAGCTCTCGCTCGACCGGTGTCTTATGTTCTAGCGTGCGGATTTCTTCCTGCGAAGCATAGACTGACGAGCTCTCCGCGAGTGACAACCAGAGTGGCGAGTTGGAGGTGAGCACAAGTCCCGCCATAAGCTGAAGACCGAATCTCAACACAGCGATCGACCTGAGAATCGAACTCATCTGGAATTGCGGGCTCATTTGTGACTCCTTCGAGCCGAAAGATCAAAGGCTTAGCTCGGATTATACGACACGGACCCTTCAACATACTGAAATTCGCAGGTCGGGAAGGGCGGTTTACCCCCGCTTGCGTTAGTAACACTCAACCGCAGATTGTCAGCCCGTAACGCAAGCGGGGGTAAACCGC
>JBGTHZ010000025.1:0-139364 GCA_041745915.1 Pyrinomonadaceae bacterium
TGGATCGTTTTCGGGCCTACGACTGCGTCGGCAACCTATCACGGCACAAATCTCATGGGCGTCTTCACGCCCGCAGTTAGCCGTCATAGTCGGTACCGCACACCAGCGCGCTTGCGAGCTTCGTCTTCCAGATCAATATTCTGCAGTCGTAGAGTCACGTCGGCGTTTAGATTGAGATCGGCTCGTTCGCCGGCCTGGAGTTTGACCGTTCCCGCGGCGGCAATCATGGCGGCGTTGTCGGTTGAAAGATTTGGAGAAGGGAAGTACACCGGCACGCCCAGGCCTTTTGCAGCCTCGGACGATGCGACTCGTAGTGCTCCGTTGCAGGCTACTCCGCCCGCTACTATCAACGTCCTCGGTCGATACTCTTTCGCGACTCGCTCCATAGTTCCCACCAGCGACCTGACCACCACGCTCTGAAAACTGGCGGCCAGGTCTTTTATTTCTTGCGATGGTTCGCTGCCGTTGCTGACCGGCTGTAATCCGGTTTCCCTTGCGTATTTAGTAACGGCGGTCTTCAAGCCACTAAAACTGAAATCCGGGAGACCGTCACCCATCCGTGGAATTGCGAACCTCACCGCGCTGGGATTACCTTCACGTGCCAGCCGCTCGATGATTGGCCCACCCGGGTAACCGAGGCCCAGCATCTTGGCGACCTTATCGAACGCCTCGCCGGCGGCGTCGTCACGGGTGCGAGCCAGGACCTTGTACTTGCCTGGCTCAGGAATGTGGAAAAGATTCGTGTGGCCGCCGGAAACGATTAGCGCCAGCGCCGGGTATTGGACAGGCGGGTTCTCGAAGGCCACCGAATAGATGTGACCCTCAATGTGATTGACTCCAACCAGCGGCTTTTGTAATGCAAAGGCCATCGCCTTGGCATAAGAAACTCCAACCAACAGCGACCCCACCAGGCCCGGCCCCACCGTTACTGCCAGACCATCGATGTTCTCAGTCTCTATCTTCGCTCGCACGAAAGCTTCCTGGACGATTGGTACGATCTTATCGAGGTGTTCGCGGGAGGCCAGCTCGGGCACGACGCCGCCAAAACGCTCATGGGTGGCAATCTGGGAAGCAATAACTGACGACACGATTTCCCGGCCGTCGCGAACAATTGCGGCCGCCGTTTCGTCGCATGAGGTTTCGATTCCGAGTACGAGCATGGCTAAGATTCTACCAGCACATTGACCCGAACAAGACTGTCAGGTCACTTGAGCGGGGGGTAAACCCAGAACATTTTCCATATATCATTTGACATGTCTCATTTGTCATCGCAAGAACTCGTCAATCGACAGTAAGTGATCCTGATTAGGCCTGCCGGACTTCAGTTGCGAGCCCGTCGACCTCGACTGAATGACTTTTGAGTTGGCCTTTTGAGTTCAGCCCAGTGCATGAGTCTCTGCGATGACAAATGAGACATGTCAAATGATATATGGAAAATGTTCTGGGTTTACCCTCGCTCAAGGTGCACCGTATTCAACCTTCCACAAGACTCGTCACCACCTCATAGAAACTCAGAGCGGAGTCACCTTGCTTGAGTATTCGCTGGCGGCGAATGCTTCCCATCTCATCCGACAACGCATTCTTGTGATGGTGCTCGACAATTAGACAAGCGTCTTCGGCCAACAAAGCTCCCACATTGTCACCAAACAACTTCAGCACGCCTAGGTAGTCGGTTGCGTAAGGCGGGTCGAAGTACACCAGATCCCATTGTTCCTGGCGAGGGTGTGGTCCTGTTCTTCCTCGTCGTGACAGGAGCCGGCGGAGAAATTCTTCCGCCTCCGACTGCACGACCTCGGTTTCATCTTCCGGAACCTTAACCATGTCCAAATTCGACTCAACCAGGCCGCACATCTTTCGCGAGCGATCGACGAAGGTGACGTGCGCGGCGCCTCGCGACAGCGCTTCGATTCCAATTGCCCCCGAACCGGCGCAGAGATCGAGAAAACGGGTGCCTTCGATTCGTGGAGCGATGACATTGAACAGCGTCTCGCGTAGCCGATCCGACGTCGGCCGCACCTGCATCGATGGCGGGCTCTTCAAATTTCTCCCGCGGTATTTCCCGGCGATTATTCTCATCTCAGCTTGTGGGCTGGTGCAGACTTAGAGTTGGAGCGTTAGCGTGTTTGCTCATTCCGTACCTGATGGGAGCCAGCGGCTAACCGCGCTTCTGGGGATCAAATCGTTATTTCACTTTAGTAGTCGGCTCATTCAATGATTGCGGCATATCGGCGACTGTGTAGGCGAACACGGCCATAGTGGCGACACACAGAGCGAGGTGTTTCGGATCGATTTTGTCGAGGGTGTCGGCCGGCGTGTGGTGAATGTCGAAGTAGGAGGATCCATCTACGTTGAGACTCGCGCCCACTACACCCTCACGCATTATTGGGCCAATGTCGGCGCCGCCCCCGTCCCCGGCTATACGATCCGCGCCGATCCCGGTGAGCAACCTGGCAATCTCTTGCAGATTGGAACGGACTTGCGGAGGAGCTGTGGCAGCGAGGCCCAATCCCTGCGGTCGATAGACACCTGAATCAGACTCGATAGCCAGGATGTGCTTCGACAGCTCGGCCCGATAAGCATCTCGATAAGCGTTGCCGCCACGCAGTCCGTTCTCTTCGTTGGTGTAAAGCACAACACGGATCGTGCGGCGCGGTTTCAGTCCGAGTTCTTTAAGCAGTCTCACCGCCTCCCAGGCGACGATGCAACCACCGCCATCGTCATGTGCACCCTGGCCCACATCCCACGAATCAAAGTGCCCGCTTACGAGCACCACTTCGTCTGGTCGCTCCGAACCCTTTATTTCCGCCACTACATTTGCGGACTCGGCGTCGGGCAAAAACCTGGCTTCCATCTTCAGCCGCAGCGTCGGTCGCTGGCCGCGATCATGCATTCGCTGCAACAACTCCGCGCCTTCGATGGTGATGGCGGCGGCTGGAATCTTTGGCTGCGCCTCGTCATAAATCATCGCCCCGGTATGAGGTGTCTGGAGGCTCACCGGAGTGATCGAGCGGACGAGTACACCCACCGCCCCGTAGCGAGCGGCGCGTGCAGCGCCAGATGAACGATACCGAACTGTCGCTCCGTAGTTAGTAAAAGGCACGTTATAGATGACGATCTTTCCTCGCACGCGCTCGCCCAGGGTGTCGAGCTCGTCGAAGCTGCGCACGACTACCGCTTCGGCTGTTATGCCTTCAGCCGGTGTGGCGACGCTATTACCCAGTCCCAGCATCACCAGTTTTCCAGGGAAGGGACTGATCATTTCGAGGCTTTCCTCGCCACGCACCCAATGCGGCACCAGCACTTGTTCCGCCCGCACGTTATCGAGGCCGTCACTCTTCATTTCGGCGATGGCCCACTCGATCGCGCGTTCCAAGCCTTGCGAGCCACTAAGGCGATGGCCGATGTTGTCGGTCAGGTGCGCGAGCCTGGCAAAGGCTTTGTCGCTTGTCAGCGCGGCTCCGATGATGCGTCCGGCGGGAGCGCGGTAGTTATCAATCTTGACGCTGGGGGGTGGCAAACGTGCCGCAGTCGGGGACGGCGAAGGCAATTGCAATGCGGTTTGCGATAATTGGCCCGCCGTGGGAGGACGCGACGTTCGTGTTGGGTCCTGGGGCACGAAAGCAGATGCGAAAATCAATGTGGATGTTAGTAGCAGTTCTAATAGACGCACGTACAGAAATTCCCTCCGTTATTGGTTTCGATTGATGTTTATAGCGATGGAACACCACGCAGTTTAACTTAGTCGAGGGATCGCGGCCACTCTTGTGTGACGTTTCACTGACAAGCTGGGAGTGTTAGCCTGTTTGAGTGAAAAATGACGACTCAGCGGAGGTGCTATCGATAAACGGCCGCGAGGTCCGTGTAACTCACCCCGACAAGCCATACTTCTCAACGCAAACAAAGCTCTCCAAACTCGATCTGGTACGTTACTACCTGGCGATTGCGCCGGGCGCTCTCGCGGGAATTCGGAATCGTCCGATCGTTCTCAAGCGATTCGTGGACGGAGCTGAAGGCCAGGCCTTTTATCAGAAGCGCGCGCCCACCAATCGGCCCGACTGGTTGCGAACCGTCACGCTCTCATTCGCTTCCGGGCGCAAGGCCGAGGAAGTCGTAGTCGATGATGCGGCGGGACTTGCTTGGATCGTGAACCTGGGTTGCATTGAGCTTCATCCGCATCCCGTGCGCTCGGAGGATCTCGAACATCCGGATGAGTTGCGGGTCGATCTCGATCCTGGTCCAGGCGTTAGCTGGGAAGACGTTCGGCAGGTTGCTCTTGAAGTGAAATCCCTTCTCGAGGAGTTGGGACTTCGTGGCTGGCCCAAAACCAGTGGTTCACGTGGAATGCACGTTAACGTTCGGATTCAACCATGCTGGACCTTCACCGAAGTGCGAAGTGCGGCGGTTGCCCTATCCCGTGAAGTTGAACGACGCGCACCTGCGCTTGCTAGTTCGAAATGGTGGAAAGAGGAGCGTCATGGCGTCTTCCTCGATTACAACCAGAACGCCAGGGATCGCACGACGTGCTCTGCGTATTCCGTGCGGCCGCTTCCCGACGCCCGGGTGTCCACGCCGCTTCAATGGCATGAGGTCGCTGACTGTGACCCAGCCGATTTCACTGTACTCACGGTTCCCCAGCGCTTCGCAGAGTTTGGCGATCCGCATGCGGACATGGATGTCAATGCAGGTTCGCTGGCAAAACTGCTCGAGCTCGCGGCGAAAGACGAGTCCGCGGGTTTAGGTGACGCGCCCTGGCCTCCTCACTTTCGCAAAATGCAGGGCGAAGCAACGCGGGTCGCCCCGTCACGCGCTCGTTCAGCGGCGAAGAAACCCGCCGTGAAGAAGACGCGGACCAGGATGCCTCTTTTGGTCATTGCCAACTCTCCGAGCAAGGACGCCGCGCTCGCGGGACTCGAAAGGTGGAAGAGCAAGTATCCCGAAGTGGCCAAGCTTATAGCCGTGGACGATGTTCTAGTCGATTCGATGCGAGGCAGGTCATCAACGTGGACTCGCATCCGAGTGAATCTGCGGAAGGTGCCTGGAGTATTGCGGCCGCCGCAAGAAACTCCGGACCCTGACGACGACCCCACTCGTGAATGGCGCAACCAGCGCGCTTCGAAGCGACATCAACCGTAGTTTCAGCGATCGCTTGAGAAAATCGTCTCCAGTTCCTGCGGCGGAACAACTTCAAGTTGCGCATACGTGCAGTCGCTCGGCTTCTTGTCCATACGCCACCTGCGAAACTGGGCGATGTGGCGAAAGCGACTGCCCTGCATGTGGTCGTAAGCGACCTGGACCACGAGTTCGGGACGCAGTGGCTGCCATGACATATCCTTGCCGTGGCTCCAACGACTCTGGGCTCCGGGAATGCGACGACCATTTGCGAGTTCCTGCACAGCCCACTCTTTCCATGGATGATTGAGGAGCGCATCCTCGCGATACGGTGCGAGGTACTTGATCAGCTCAATACGCTTCTTGTCTGTAAAGCTCGAGCAGACGCCGACGTGCTGTAACGCGCCGGCATTGTCGAACAGTCCCAGCAGAAGTGACCCGACTGCGCCTTCACCTTTCTTGTGCCAGCGAAAGCCGGCAACAACACAGTCGCAATCGCGTTCATGCTTGATCTTGATCATGGCACGCTTGTTGGATTCGTAGGTTCCGGAGATCGGCTTGGCGATGACGCCGTCCAAACCAGCGCCCTCGAAGCGACTAAACCAGTCCGCCGCTACAGTAAATTCGCGGGTTGCAGGGGTGAGGTGTATCGGTGATGCTGCCGATGAGAGTAACGATTCAAGGATTCGACGACGTTCCTGAAAAGGGAGGGTTCTCAGATCTCGCTCACCCTCAGAGAGAATGTCGAAGAGCACGATCGATGACGGCGTTTCCTGAGAAAGAAGCTTGACGCGTGACTCGGCCGGATGAATGCGGAGTTGCAGCGCATCGAAGTCGAGCGCGCCATTTCGGGCGACGACGATTTCGCCGTCGAGCACGCAGCGCGCGCGCAGCTGCGAGCGCAGCGGCTCGAGCAGCTCGGGAAAATAGCGGTTCAGGGGCTTTTTGTCGCGGCTCTGGATTAGGATCTCTTCCCCGTCGCGAAAGACCAGGGCCCGGAACCCATCCCATTTCGGCTCGAAGATCCACTCGCCAGCTACCGGTAATTCATCTACACGTTTGGCAAGCATCGGCAAGATCGGCGGGTTCACAGGAAGCTGCATAACGCAATCTTAACAACATTTTCGAGTTCGTTCGTGTGGTTTAGTGGATCGTTTGTTTCATCAACCCACCCCTCAAACCAGGCGATACCAGTTCAACCAACCTGCGCGAGACCGAATCGCGTGTCGGCTCGGACGTGCTGGATCATCTTTGAAGTTTCGACAGATCGTTCGCGCTTGGTGAGGTAGAACTCAGCTTCTTTCCGCGCTTGCTCGAGTATCTGCTGATCCCGGAAAAGGTTGCCGATGCGGAATTCGGGAAGGCCGGCTTGCCTGGTTCCCAGAAGTTCCCCGGCCCCGCGAATCTCGAGATCCTTTTCGGCGATGAGAAAACCGTCGCTGGTCTCTTCCATGATTCCCAGACGCTCTTCGGCGACACTTGTCCTTTTATCCGATGTCAGCAGCGCGCAGTAACTCTTTTCCGCTCCGCGGCCAACACGACCGCGGAGCTGATGAAGCTGTGAAAGTCCGAATCGTTCCGCGTGCTCTACTACCATCACGGATGCGTTTGCAACGTCCACACCTACCTCGATCACGGTTGTGGAGACTAGCACCTGCGTCTCTCCGGCCACGAAGCGGCGCATCACCTCGTCTTTCTCCGCCGGCTTCATCCTTCCATGGACCAGACCCACCGCATACTGGGGAAAGACTATATCGCGCAGATACTCGTAACGCTTGGTCGCGTCTTTTAAATCCATCTTTTCTGATTCTTCTACCAACGGATACACAACATAAATTTGTCGTCCAGCCTTAAGCTCGCCGGCGATGAGCTGCTTCACCGCCCGCCGATCGTCCGCGTTGTCGGCGTAAACTTTTGTTTCAATCCGTGTCCTCCCCGGCGGCAGCTCGTCTATCACCGAGACATCCAGGTCACCATACACGGTCATTGCCAGCGAGCGGGGAATGGGAGTGGCGGTCATGACCAGAACGTCCGGGTTGAAGCCGCGGGCACGCAGTTCGGCTCGTTGCATGACGCCAAAGCGGTGCTGTTCGTCAATTACAACCAGGCCCAGCTTGCTGAATGAGACCGACTCCTGAACCAGAGCGTGAGTGCCGATGGCGGCGTGTATCTCGCCCGCGGCCAGACTGACGTGCAGACCGCGTTTCTCCGCAGCGCGCAAAGAGCCCGTTAAGAGTTCAACTCGATAAGGCGTCCGGGCTAATAGGCGCTTGATGTTTCGAGCATGTTGCTCGGCAAGAATTTCAGTCGGGGCCATCAACGCTGTCTGGTAACCATTTTCCATGGCGGCGATCATTGCAACCAGCGCAACGATAGTCTTACCACTGCCAACGTCGCCCTGGAGCAGCCGGTTCATCGGCGAATCGGATTTCATGTCCTGGAAGATTTGCTTAACTACATTTCGCTGAGCGTTGGTGAGTTTGAAGGGCATCACTGAAGCGATCGCCTCCTTCACCTGGGCGTCAATCTTTATCCTGGCTCCTTTTGCTTCCCGGATTCTTTGGCCACGTTTCAATCCAATTCCCAGCGCCAGCCAGAAAAAGTCCTCAAAGATCAGTCTCTGGTGTGCGGGGCTGCGAGCTGTTTCGTATTCGGCGAGGGGCACATCTTCCGGCGGGAAGTGAATCTGACGAAACGCGCCAGCACGATCCATTAAGCGCTGCCGCCGTCGCAGCTCAGCAGGAAGCGTCTCCTGAATTTCTTCGTCAGGTATCCGTTCCAGAGTTGCATGGATGATCTCCCGCATCTGTTTGGAAGAGAAATCTCCCAGCTTGCGATAGACAGGCACGCGGCGCCCCGCATGAACGGCTGCCTGGGCAGGATCGCCTGGATAGTCGTCATCCAGGTCACCCTCAAGCTCTGATCCATTTTCTTCCTGTCTCCTTTTCGCCCCATCCCCGTGTCCGGGCGCCGGTGGCAACAACTCCAGCTCGTCGCCCGGTTTATGTAGACGCAGAGCAAAAGTGCCTCGCCGATCATCCCACTCCCATTTGCCGAAGGTAATAAAGCGAGTGCCGCGCTTGAGCCTTTTCATGTAGTAGCCGACTATGTCGTGCGCGTGAGCCCCGGAAACAAACCACCAGACAGCGACATCCTGTCCGGTCCTATTCTTGTCGGTGGCAACTATTTCAAATATGAAGAGCTTCGGTTTGCCGTAGGCTCGCTTCTTTCCCACCTGGTAACCACCGGCATTCTTAACGTAGAGTTCAAGAGAGGCTTCCATTCCAGTTTCCAAATCCCGAATGCGAGCGAGATTCGATCGATCCTCGTATCGCATGGGGAGATATGTCAAAAGATCCTCAACCACGGCGTCACCGGATCTTTTCTTGCTGTGGTAGCTGGCTAACGCCAACGCCAGCTTGTGTGACATTGTTTGGCCCAGGCGGGCAATCCTGTACTTATGCAGTTCTTCGATTGCTGTATCGAGCGTGAGAGGAGCGGGCATGGATGAGGAGCATATCATTTTCCATTTGTCATTTCTCAATTTCTCATTTCTCATATGCGATTGCCGGGCAAGTGCAAGAGTTATCTGAGGATTGAGGAACCGTGTCTGATGTTTTAACGTTTAGACTCAGCAGAGCCTTGGATGCGCCGTACTCGAAAGGTACTTCTATGAATCGCCTGGAATCGATGGCCGAGAAAATGCTTCGCGAAGCGATTGAGGCTGGTGAATTTGATGATTTGCCCGGAAAGGGCCAACCAGTCGATCTGAGGGAGAATCCGTTCGAAGATCCCGATTTGCGCGTAGTTCACAAACTACTTCGCGAGGCCGGCTTCGCACCCGCGTGGATTGAGGAACGGAAGGATATTGATGCGACATTCGAAGCCGCCCGCCAGACTCTGACCCGCGCCTGGAAGATTTACCGGCCCGGAGGTATCTCGCCTAATGACGCCGCGTGGGAAAGGAACGTCGTTGAGTTTCGTGAGAACGCTGCCGAACTTAACCGTCGCCTCAAACTCTACAATCTGAAAGTGCCCGCCGCTGTGTTTCAACGCCGACTGTTTGATGCCGACAAAGTTATAGAGGCTGTCACGCAAGCCAAAGATTCGGATAATGAGTAGTGTTATAGCTCCAGTTGCCCCACGCGACAGACAGAAGTCACAATAGATAACGATCCGCGAAATCACACGAAACGGCACGAACAGTTTTCGTGTTCGTTCGTGTAATTTCGCGGATCGTCCTTACCAATCGATGACTGTATCAGGTGATGTTCCAACTGAGATTAGCTTGAAAAGAGGGGAGAATTCATAATGGGTTCTGACAATGAAGACTCTGAATCAACGCTGCAGCGATTGAACCAGCTGCGACATCCGTTGTTGCATCTGCACAAAACATTGCTGGACCTGGAGCGCGAGGCTTATGAACGAAGACACGGGCGAGTCGAGAACAGCTACCAGGTTCTGCAACTTGTGACGCATGATCCGTGGTTTGCCTGGCTACATAGCCTGTCAGAGCTAGTGGTCCGGATAGATGAGATGTTGGATGGTGAGGAGCCTTTTCAGGAAAGCGAGGCAGTTGCGGTTATCGGCCAGACGCGAGTCCTGCTTACACCTTCAGAGACCGGGAGCGGTTTTCAGAAAAAGTATTTCAGCTCACTGCAGGAATCACCCGATGTGGTTTTGGCGCATGCTGAAGCGGTGAGACATCTGGGAGCGGTTGGAGCAACTGGCGAGAAAAACCGCCAGGATGGCGGGCCAACTCAGAGTGAGATCCCTTAGTGAGACGTGGGGTGCTGAGGCAGCAGCCCGGGTTTATTTTCCAGTTCTCATTTTCCATTTTTCATTGCCATTTGTGGCCTCTTGTTCGTGTCCGTTCGTGTCGTTTTGTGGATCGTTCTTCATCTCCGAACTAAACATTCGATCCACGAAATAACACGAATCACCACGAAATGGGCATAAAATGATCCAATGAAAAATCTGAAGTGAGAAATGGAGAATAAAGCCGGGCTAATGTTCGCCTGCTATGCTCGCGATCCAACGTTCGATTAACCAGCAACGGTCTCCGTTTGCACGCAGTGCTGATCAAACGCCTTAGTAAGTTCCAGGGCGATCTCTGAGGGCCCTCGTCCCTCAATCTGGTGCCTCTCCATCATGAAGACAATTTTACCGTCCTTGAGGAGGGCAATCGACGGAGATGAAGGCGGATAACCCGTGAAGTAGTTTCGTGCTCGTTCAGTTGCTTCGATATCGGCTCCGGCAAACACTGTGGCTACCTTGTCGGGTCGGACGTTATGCTGCAGCGCCTGGGCGACCCCAGGTCGGGCCTTACCGGCCGCGCATCCGCAGATGGAGTTAACCACTACCATCAGGGTTCCATTGGAGTTTTGCACGGTCTCGTCTACCTGTGCCGGCGTTTTAAGTTCCTCAAAACCTAAACGGGTCAATTCTTCCCGCATTGGTCGAATCATGATTTCTGGATACGGCATTGTTTCTAGTCTCCTCAATCTAAATCTATGGTTGATTCTAACACAGGGAAATTATTTAGCCGCGGATCTACGCGGATAAACGCGGATCAGATCGAAAACCAGGATAAGCACAACCCGCTTAGGGGCGCATTTGACTAACGCCTCTTCAGATCCGCGTTTATCCGCGTGAATCCGCGGCTAAATGGATTGAGATTGAACGCGGATCGTCTCCGTCTCCGGAAATCACGATCCTCCAGACATTCCCGGGTAAGGGATAGCGACCCAGACGTTCGCCCCACTCAATTACCATCACCGCCTCTTCATCCAGAAGTAACTCATCAAGATCCACGGCATGGCCAGATGAGGCGCCTTCATCGAGACGGTAGAGGTCGATGTGATAAAGAGGGAGCCGCGCCGAGTAGGGATTGACCAGGGTAAACGTCGGACTGGTTACTTCCTCAGGATCAAGTCCCAGCGCCGTTGCGATTCCCTTTACGAAGACTGTCTTGCCGGCCCCCAGCGGTCCACTGAGTAGGAGGATTTCCCCACCGATGAGCTGGGCGCCGACTTGCTGGCCCAGACTGAAAGTTTCAGCCGGATCTCGAGAGGTCCATTCACCCGTCGGAATTTGCGACTGCGTTGATGTCGTCATTGACTGATACCCAGTTGTACTTCGATAAAGACGAAGACTAGCCGCGGATTTACGCGGATGAACGCGAATCTGCAAAAACAAAAAGGCCATCCTCAGCTCGGAGGGACCTGCACAATCAGACTGCAACTCAGCGATTAGTGTTTTGACCTACTCTAATCCGCGTTTATCCGCGTAAATCCGCGGCTAGTTTCTCCCATTTCACTTCTCGCGCGACGGGCATCTGGCTCAAGGCATCTCGCCGTCTGGATCGAGCAGACGGAATGCAGCGCCGAAGTGAGTCTGGATGTCAGAGGCGACCATTGTACGCATACCAACATCCTTCGCCGCGAGATCGCCGGCGAGACCACCGATGTACAGTGCAGCGATCGTTGCTGACAGCGCATCGGGCTCGTCTTTTAGACTCGCAAACGCCTGGGCGATGCACCCGGCTATCAGGCCGGTTAATGTGTCGCCAGCTCCCGCCGTTCCCAGTCCAGCGTTGCCGGTCGGGTTAACAAAAACGCGTCCGTCGGGTCCGGCAACGAGTGAGCGCGAACCTTTGAGAACCAGAATCAACTGGTGCTTGCCAGCAAAGTCGCGGGCCACCGCGACCCGATCAGTCAACTCAGATTTGTCAGTAATCCCAATCAATCTCATCATCTCTCCGGCGTGCGGAGTGAGAACCAGCGGATAAGCATCCGACCCGCGCAACTCAGTGGGCCAGGGGGCCAGGCTATTCAGCCCGTCGGCATCGATAACGACAGGTGTGCTCCTGTTTTGCACTATGGACTTCACGCAGTTCCGGGTGCGTTCATCTTCCGCGGAAAGGCCAGGGCCGATGGCCACAACGGTTGCCTTGGAGGCAAGCCGCCTGACATGATCAATCGCCTCGTCGCTCACTGCGCCCCGATCAGTTTCCGCTAGCGCTGTGGTCATGACTTCCGGCATAGCCGCCGCAACTACCGACGACTGTGCAGAAGCAGGAGTCGCGATGGTCACTAAGCCGGCGCCTGATCTCATAGCGGCATTGCCGCAGAGTGCCGCGGCGCCGGTGTAACCCCTGGATCCGGCAATGACCAAAACATGCCCGTGAGTATTCTTGTAAGAATCAGGTTGGTATCGCGTAGTGATAATCCACTTGCGAGCGTCGGACTCTTGAATGAGAAAGAGTTTGGTTTCCGCAGACTCGATCAAGGCAGAAGGAGAACCAATGTTGGCGATCAACAATTCACCATTAAAATGGGAGGCTGGGGGCAGCACGTTTGCTCGCTTAGGAGCTGTGAAGGCGACCGTAAGATCGGCAAGGACGACAGCTCCAATCGGGTCGGCGAGATCAGCATTGAGTCCCGAAGGAAGGTCGACAGATACAATCAGGGGTCGAGCTCGGGACGAGCGATCACGTGCGGCCCTGATCATTTCGAGGTGTTGAATAACCTGGAGATATACTCCTTCAAGTGGCCGGGTTAAGCCGGTGCCAAAAAGCCCATCGACAATAACATCATAAGTGCCACGGGGTCTGGCAATCTGTTCCCATTCGGTTACGCTGGCGCATTCCAGAAAGCTTAACGGCGAAGGCTGCACACTGGAGCCGGCTTCGAAACTTGCCAGTCGCCGGACGATCTCGAAATTAGTTCGCGCATCCCCCTGTGTTTCGTCAACCCTCCCGAAGAGGACCACATCGGTTTGCACACCGACACGGGCTAGCGCGCGCCCAACTCCGGCGCCGTCGCCGCCATTGTTGCCGGGCCCACAAAGAATGCGAGCTTTCTTACCGCTGAGATCACCGGAAAAATGTGAGCTAATTGCCTGGGCGACGGCGTCGGCGGCTGCTTCCATCAAGAGCAGGGAAGGGGTATCAAACTTCTCGACTGTGAGACGGTCGATTTGCCGCATCTGTTGGGCTGAAATGATCGGTTGCACGGTCTGGATGATAAGGAGAAGGTAGTTGCGGGTCAATTACTTCCGACCGCGAGGTGCGGGGTCAGATGGTTGCCTCAAAACAAAATGGCGGCCGAGGCCGCCTTTGCCTGCCTGCCGCTGCGCCAACCATTCCGTTTTTCCAGGATACTTAAGTAAAAGGCCAATGCCAGACCTTCTCCAGAAAAATCTCAGAGAATCTTTCAATCTCAGAAAAAGGCCGGAATTTCAGGGTTTAAGGTAGATTCGACCCGGTCATGCCAGCGCGCGGTAGCGCTGGGTCCAGCCTCCACTCACTCAGGCCTCGACTCGTGAGGTCAATACCACTACGCGGTACCGCGTGGTGGTTCTGACCCATTGGCCGCGGCCTGAGTGAGTTACCGCTTGAGACTCCGGGTTATACGGAACGCCCTTCCGATCAGCGTGCGAGCCTCGGGGACGCCAAACAGTGAAGTTAACGCGAAATAGCTAAGACCGTAGAACCCTAACACCACCAGCGCGACTGGGATAGGGTGGCGGGGTCCGAGCAGAAGCTTGCCGCCCCATCCGGCGGCGGCGCCCAGGAAGGCGGCAAACCAGAGCTTCAGGAGGTAGGAGAGCGGGAGGCCTGTACGCCCAATACGGCGATTCAAGGTCCTTCGTAGTAGCACAAACTCAATCCAGGCAGCCACGCTGGCCGAAGCCGTTAGACCCACGACACCCCACCTAGGCGCGATACCAATGATCCCCGGCAAGTGGAGGGCGCAGAAGTAGCCGAAAACCGTTGCCAGGGCTACATGAATTACCGCGTAAAGCAGCGGCGTTCGGGTGTCGTGAAGAGCGTAGTAGGTTGAAGAATATAAACGTCCCAACGTTGAGGCCAACAACCCAACACTCGATCCAGCGAGAATGCCCCAGACGTAGAAGGCTGAATCCTGCGTGAACTGTCCTGTTTGGTACAACACAGCCGCGATAACATCGCCCAGCGTCAGGAACGCGACCGCGGAAGGAACAATGAAAAACGCTATCCGTCGCAGCCCGGCATCGAGCCGCTGCCTCAAAACGTCAGCGACTTCCTGAGTGCTACCGACCGCACGCGACATCGCGGGTAATTCAGCGGCGGACACTGACATTCCGAAAAGGCTGACCGGAAGAGTGTAGAGACTTTGCGCATACGTAAGGGCACCGACCGCGCCCGTAGGGAGGAAGCTCGCCAGAATGGCGTCGACAAAGGCGCTGATCTGAATTACGCCGCGGCTCATGAACACTGGAAAGAACCTCGCTGCCACAGTTCTCACGTGAACACTGGTGGTGTCGATCACCGGCCGAAGCGGGCGAACCAGTTTGAGCACGGTTGGCAGTTGAATGCCAAACTGCAGCGCGCTCCCGATCACCGAGGCCCAAGCAACAACCGCCGCCAATGGAAATTGGCCCACCCTTCCGCCATAAGCAATGAGCGACGCAATGATGGCTAAGTTCCAAACTACCGGAGCAGTGTAAGAGATGAAGAAACGATGATGGCTGTTGAGCACCCCCAGACACCACGCTGAGAGCACCAAAAGGCCTGCTCCAGGAAAGAGAATCCTGACGAGCTGCATTGTTAACTCGCGAGTCTCGCCTTCGAAGCCGGGTGCGATGATGTCAATTAGATACGGAGTGGCTATTACGCCTACCAGCACGACCAGTGACGTTATTAATGCCAACAGTCCGAGCACGGCGTTGGCCACGTGGGTTGCTTTTTTTTCATCCCCCTGAGCAAGTAGCTTTGCGTAGACTGGAATGAATGAAGCCGAGAGCGCGCCCTCGCCGAAAATATTTTGGAGAAAATTGGGAATCCGAAATGCCGCGCTGAATGCGTCGTACGCGGCCGAAGTTCCAAAGTAATAGGCGAAGATGCGTTGACGAATCAGACCAATTATTCGGCTTATCAGGATCCCCGAACCGACGAAAAATGCAGACCGCCCGGTGCTGGGTTCACTTCTTGTTGTTTTCTCGGCGACAGGCTCAGTCGGCGTCGCGGCCATTGGCTCGAGGGTTTCCCCAGCGATCGCGCCCGCATCGTTGCCGGCACTTGGTTGTTCGGCGCTAGTGAAAACTGATGGGGTAGCGGGATTTTTGGAGGGGCCGTCGTCGGAAGAGTCTTTCATCGGTAATGACTAGTAATTACGCTTTCAGCGTAGTTCAAGTCGACTGTCGAACAAGTCGAGTTTTGGGACAGTGTCTTTAAGCCGCGTTCCAAGAGTTTCTGCTTTGAGTATTGCCATGCGTGAATGCGGTCGCTACGGCTCCCGGTTCTGTGGCTGACGCGGCTCTGGTCTACCGATTGAAGGATCGCTGCCGTGTCAACACTCATCACTTAATCCTTGGATATCAGAGATCGTAATCCTTTATCTTCGTGAGCAGGGTCTTGTAACTAACGCCCAGCTCCTGCGCAGTCCGACTCTTGTTACCACTATTAGTCTTAAGCGCTTCCTGAATCTTGCTGCGTTCCACGAAACGCAGCGCGCGTCGACTAACCTCTGAAAGACTGCCTGAAAGGTCAATCGCGCTGAGCGCCTCAGATTCTTCAACGCCGCGCCCTATCAAACCCAGATCTACCGGCTGCAGCACCATTGTGTCCGTAAGAATACAGGCACGCTCAATCGCATTTTCGAGTTCGCGAACATTGCCCGGCCAACTGTGGGCGCGCAGGGCTGCCAGAGCCGTTTCGCTGAGAGTTGCTTCGCGGCCCCTGAGTTCCCTCCCCAGTTGCGCAGCGAAGTGTGTCGCTAACAAAACGATATCATCACCGCGGTCTCTTAGCGGCGGAATTTCGACTGGGAAGACCGCAATCCGAAAGAACAGATCACGACGAAACTCTCCGCTCTCGACGGCGCCTTGCAAATCTCGGTTAGTAGCGGCCACTACCCGCACATTCACAGGGACTGGGGCACGACCTCCGATCCGATCGATCATCTTCTCTTCGATTGCCCGTAGCAACTTGCCCTGCACAGCGAGCGGGAGTTCGCCAATCTCATCCAGGAACACGGTTCCATCCGAGGCAAGTTCGAACTTTCCCTGCCTGCGATCACTGGCGCCGGTGAAGGAGCCTCGTTCATGGCCGAACAATTCATTCTCAATGAGTGTCTCAGGTATCGCGGCGCAGTTGATGGCTACGAAGGGTTTGTCGCGGCGGTTCGAGAGATGATGCACCGCCAGCGCGAACAACTCTTTTCCGGTACCGGATTCGCCCAGCAGCAAGACGGTAGCTTCGGTCTGGGCGACTCGTTGCGTTTCAGCAACTGCGCGCTTAATAGCTTCAGACTCGCCGATGATGCGCGGAAAGCCGTAGCGGCGTGACCATTCCTCGCGCAATAGAATGTTTTCCGTTCTGAGTCTCGCTTGTTCGAGCGCGCGCTCGACCAGCAACAACAGGTGGTTCGAATCGACGGGCTTCTGCAGAAAATCATGGGCCCCATCCTTCATCGCCTGAACAGCTTCATCGATCGAACCGAAAGCTGTCATTACTATGACCGGGACCTCGCCATCAGCCGCGCGTGCAGCATGTAAAACATCGAGGCCTGTACCATGAGGCATGCGCAGGTCTGTAAGTACGAGCTTATGGGGGGCGCGGGCAATCTCATAAAGGGCAGCGCGAGCGTCGGCAGCCTCAGTTACCGTGTAACCTGCATTCTCGAGCGTCAGACACAATACGCGGCGTAAACTGTCTTTATCTTCGACTAGTAGAATATCAGGCATCTTTAAGGACAGTTGTGCGGTTGGACCACAGGCAAGATGTTGAATGGCGGAACGAGTAAGTTAATCCTGAGTAGATCATCTGGCTCATGATCATTGATTGTTCCATTGCGGGTGTCAAGCAGGTTATTTGACACGTGGTCTTCTGGTTAGTCACTTTGTGTGAGTTCGTGGATCGTAACGGGGGCGCTACTGGCAGCTAACATGCCTGGCGCGGCGTACGCAACAAAGCGCGCCGAAAGCCATTGGTTTTCGACGCACTTCAGTTGCTAGCCAGGATTTACCTGGTTTTACAAGACCTGCCTGAAGCCGGTGGGCTCAACGTGTTGGAACATCGGCGTGCCGGGCGGCAGCCTGGACGGGTCTGTAAAGGTTATGTCAAAGGCCCAGTTGCGGACAGGCGCGCCGTAAATCGTGGAATCGGAGCTGTACTGTCCCAAGGCTTGAGTCGAGCGATACAAGGGTATCAGCGCACCGACGAAATTAAACCTGCCGTTCCATCTCTCCAAGAAACGCGGGAAATTATGCATTCCACCGTTTAGCCTGGATTCACCACTCCCGTAATTTCCGGCATCCGGAGTTTGGGCGAGTGCCGATAGATTGTTACCGGCGATGATTCCCGCGCGCACGGAGGTCTCCGCGGTCACTGGCAAGGTGCCCACTATTAGCAAATCAGCGATACGCAGGGACAAGTCATCTGGATACATTGCGCTCGAGCTATCGAACCAGGTCTTCGACAGTGGGAACCAGGCATCAGCGACGATCGATGCTGGAACCTGCCTGTTGGTGGCGATGGGCATGTAATAGGACGGCTTGCTCGAATCATTGAGCGATGAGGTGCCCGCGGCGGGTGCGGCATTGATGCCGGCGGTGTTGTAGTTACCCCAGGTATACGCCATGTTCTCGGTCGCAATGGTGATTCCCAGTGTTGTTGATAGTTTGCCCGAGGCTCCGGTGGTCTGCAGGTCTGCGGCATTGAACATGCGCACGGCTCGTCGGAAATAGTTGCTCGAATTGCTCCATCCGGCAACGGCTAAGGCACGCTTGTTTCTTGCCGTGAAGTCAGCGCCGGACGTTCCGGACAGCGTCGCCGGATCGGGCAACTCTGCCAGGTCCTTCACCAACGTGGTACCCACCGCCGCGCCGGTCTCCTGGACGTCTTCGCCATCATCCATCGTGCCATTTGGTCCATAAATGTCTAGGTTGTCACACATGCCGTTGGTAGCGTTAATGGTTGAGTATGTTACTGGATTAGTTCCAGCGACGGGAACAGTCATTGAATTCACGTTGTCACCGCGACGGTCGGAGATATAGACAACGTATCCATCGGGCTTGGTGATGTTCGCGCTAACGGCGGGCGTGTTGGCTAACAGGTTTTGGTCGTATACGCCATCCATCCAGCGCGCCAGGTTTTTCATGTTAAGTTCGATAACGTTGGTTATCCCGCGTTCATATACGGCGTTCGCGTTAGAGCTCATATTGGGAGCGGCCGTGGAAGTACTAAGACGTCCTTCGCGCAGGTTGTAGACATTTATCGGCACGATTGCGTTCCAACGCTTACTGGTGTTCCAGGAGGAAGTGCCCCATTCCGAGATGATTAGGGAAGGTGGCGTGTCGCCACGTATTGGATGCGAACCTGAAAGGTCCGAAGCCGCAGTGTCGTCCACGATGCCAGTAAGATACCCAAAAATGGCGTTTTGCGAGGGAGCTGTGGAAGTCCGGATCTCGCCGTCCGCTGCCCAGTAGGTATTGTTCACTATGTCGGTCAGATTTTGGTTGGTGCCACCACTTGCGTCCCGGCTGCCCTGCGTGAATGACGCCCACAAAGGTCGTTGCAGATGGACAATTGCATTTGGCTCCCCTTCGGTCATCCCCATGCTGAGGATTTCCCTGGTCACGTCACGCCAAACTCCATTGGCATCTACGATCTGAATCAGGATATGCCCACTGAGTCCGGCGCCTGCAGGAATCTTCGGAATTGAAATGGTCGAGCCAGTGGGCGTAATGCCGCTCTGGGTGGTAGCTCTCGCGCTCCGAACGGTTAGCGCCTGAGCTGGAGTGCCCGCGTTTTGCTGATAGGCACAGTTTAAAGTTGTCTCCGTATACGCGGTTCCGGCGCCAGGGACGCGCCACAAAGCCCTGCCTCCACCCGATGCTGCTGCTAAATTTGGTAGCGGAATCGGATCGAATTGTGACAGATTAACACCGGCGTTATTTGTCCCGTCACCGTTCTGCGTTGCATAAAGACCGGCAGCGTCACTCGTGACGCCTTCATCGTCGATCAGAATACGAATGCCCGCCTTTGAGTGATAACGCGAGTCACTGAGCGCGGACGTGGGGGCAGGAGCTGGCAGGTTGTCGCTCGGCAGCCGGCGTTTAATGATCTCTCGAGTGGGATTGCCGTCAAGCTGCATCGGGAGCCTTAGTTTCGAGGCGCCGGTTAAACGCGTCAATAGTTGGCCGCCGAATCTGTTTTGGGTGCCGTCGGCTGATTGCACGGAAGTGGTCTGCCAAACAAAAGTGGCAGGAGGCCACACTGAGCCGGTTGGTGAAGTGGGGAAATAGTTTGGGTCGCCAGGCATTGAGCCCACGATATGAGGTCCGTCAACTAGACTGCCCTTCGTGAGTGGGGCGTTGATTGCCGTAGGCCCGACGCCCATCGACACAGCGCTGCTGCTGCTGCGATTCTGGCCATTGCGCAGCTTGTCGAAGATCACTTCGTGAGCGCTAGTCAGCTTCTCAAAAAGCTTAACTTGCCCGCTCACGTAGATGTTACCGTTAGCATGAACACGACCATTGAAAACGAAGGGCGGCCCAGGGTGCAACTCGAGGTCGCCGTCGCTAAACATGCCGAACTGAAAGAGCGGTATGAGGTAGTTGTTCATGGTGCGAGTCAGAGTAACCGAGGTGCTATCTGGTGCGGTCGCCCTGCTCTTGAGAATATAAGGGTTGACGCTTGCGATAAGCCCATTGTAGGCAGAATCAGCGGGCAGAGTTACCGTCGGAAGTTTGTTTGGATCCGTGATCCCCTGGGTCGCTCTCATGGCGGCCAGAGTGTCATCGTCAAGGACGATACTTTGGACAAACGAGAAGCCTTCGTCAGTGACTAGCTCAGTAGGATAGGCATCAGCGATGGCGCTAATCTCAGCGTTGGTTGGACGAGGCGACTGCTGGAAGAGCGCGCTAAAGTCGCCGGTCATCTTTTCGATCCCCGCGGCGCTGGCATAGAATGTCTGTGTTCGCTTTAGATCGCTGCCGGCAATACGGGTTTCGGTCGTCACGACAGCCAGAACAGTCATGGCGACTGCGCTTAGCAAGCCCAGCATTAGAAGGGCAGCTGCGAGCGCGGCGCCACGCTCACCGGATCTGGCGGCAAAGGTCCTGTTTGATGCTTGCGGTGAATTATTCTTTTTAATCATCATTGCACTCTCCTTATTTTTACAATCATTGCACCTTGCTCAAACCCAAAAGCCTTCGTTTATGGATTTGCCCTTGGCTGCAACGCCTGGCGAAACTGCATGTTCCTCACGCTCGTGCTTGAGGTGCTTGTGAGCTGCGGTTGCAAACGCTTTTCAAGGGTATGCGGTGTCTCTACCGTTATCGTCACCTCCACCTGGCGCACCGCGATCTGCTGGTCCAAATTGCTCAGCCGGTTCACGGGTTGTGCTATGACACCAGAGCCGTCGGGACCCAAAGAGTAGAGGAACTGAACACTAACTACATGTTCGGCAATCGCGCTTTCACGGAAACCCGCTCCTCTAACACCGAATACACGTCTCATTAAGCGCCCGGTTGTATCGATGTAGTAGTGAATGATCTTCATTCGCTGGAGGGATGTAACGAGCGCGCCTCCGTTGGAAATTGTGTAGATCCGACCGCCGACTCCCGTAACGTTAAGCCCAAACTTATCTCCCGTAGCGGATCCCTCCGCAAAAGTCAGAGTTGCGTTAGGACCCGAAACGTCGTCCTTGCTGGTGACAGTTCCGAATGTGCCACCCAGAGATGATGTTAGGAAATAGACTTCCCCAGGAGTGAAGCGGCTGTAATCGGCGTCTGCGATCGTGATTACTTCTCCATTTGGGTCAATTGTGTTAACTGCCAGAGAGATCGGTGTGAAGTTGGAATCTATTTGCAAAATTGTCTGGCGATCGGTAGTGACGGGAGTGGACCGAACGGTTACCACCGGATTTGTCGCCACGGTGGGATCCGGACCCAGTACTGTTGTGGCGGCCGGAATATCGTTATCTGTTGTTAGGATCCCGAGGTTCGTGACGCCGCTCGGCATAGCCGGGTCACTGATCGGATTAAGAGTCAGATACTTTTCGACGAAATCCGTCTGCACTGGAATATAGGTCATACTCTTGAGTCCATCACCGGCGCTCATTAGGTCGCGACTGATGAATTCGTGCGCCGTGCGTAAGTTTTCCTGCGCGTCCGTCAATTCATAAGTTGCGGTCGCGACTGACATCGAGCTCGTCATTAATGAGACGACTGACGCGGAGATGATGAGCATCACTGCTGTCGCGATCACCATCTCGATAACGGAAAATCCTGCCTGGTTGTGCGGTCTCGAACTCGGGTGCATGTAATAACCTCCAGTTAGATAGGGACCTCTTGTGGTCCTGCAAACCTTAGCGAACATAGGTGCCACGAGTATCGTCGTTTAGATAGCTGACGCCAACCAGGTCTCTGTTCTTTCCGTCGCCTGACGTATAGCGCAGCGTGACCTCAATTCTCTTAAGATAAGGATTCGAAGCGAAAGCTGTGATTTTTATCTGGCGCGTTACGCCAGGGCGGGCCAGGGCAGGATCGTCGGTGGTGCCTGAAGCACCCCACAGATCGTCGTCGGTGCCAAATACGCCGTCCCTGCCCGGAACCGTCGAGACAGGACGGAACTGCGTGGGGTCATAAGGGAAACCTGTAAACGTGCTCCCGGCCACCTGCGTATTCGAGATCTCTTCGAAGGACAGTTCGCGGGTGTTCCTCAAGGTTTCCATCTGTTCAAGGATCGAAACAACAAGCATCTTGGAATTAGTAAGGCCCCGGCCTCTGTTGCTGACCATCAGTGAGTAGCCAATTGCCGACGCCACGCCAAGCAGACCAATGGTTAAGATGACCATCGCTACCACCATCTCCAACAATGAGAAACCACGCTCTGAGTGACGCCGATGGTTATCGGTTGCGCGGGAATTATTACTCTTGATATCGGTTGACATTGACGTTGTACCTCCAAACTTTGACTCTGCCTGAAGCGCCCAGCACTGATATTGCCGCTGCAGTACCTTGAGCTGCTTTGTTGTTGAAGATGAACATGGCTCGATCCATGGGAATGCCTTGCGATACCGCAATTCCGGCCGGAGGCGTAGGACCAGGGGGAATTCCTGCCGGATCTATTACCGAGCCATCTGTCTGAAATGTGATGTTGAACCTATTATTGGTGTCCAGACCCGTCATAGATATGCCATCTCCAAGAGGACCCGTAGGTAACGCAGAAGCACCTGGCGGTAACCCTGTTGAAGTCGTCGGAATTCCGTAACTTACTTCTGAAGCCAAGAGTCCGCCCTGAGCGAGTGAAACCGTCGATACAACTTGGGCGGGGAGTGCCGTGCTTGGGTAGTCAGGATCGACCAGCACCGCCGTTCCGCTCCTGAAATCCGTTGGATCGTTATTATGATCAATAATCCTAATTTCTTTGGTTAGGTCGTCGTATTGAAATGTCACTGCTTGCTGTTGCGACATTGCCAATTGCCGCGCATAACGTATTTGCGTCTGGATCTCACGAATGACAGCGTTCGAACGGAGCAGGCGGCGTTGCTCGATCATTTGAGGAACTGCAATCGCGGTCAAAACGCCGAGCATGGCAACTACGATCAACAACTCAACAAGTGAGAAGCCCTTTTCGAATCTGCCTACGTGATGTGCGTTTTCATGAACCATTCTTGTTTCGTCCTCTCTAGAATCTCGCAGGGACTTACGACCCATATGCTTGCTTCCGGCCTTACTAACTGACTTAGACGGGTCTCCACCTGAATCAGGGGTGGCAACCCGTATGCCGTTGCCCAATCCCCCGAAAATGCACAGAAACGCATAATTCCTAAAAATAAGAGTCGCGCTCAGCCGTTACCGCAGGTGACACTCCGAGGAAGCGACCTTCCCATGAGCAAAATGCAGGACGCGTAAGCGCTTAGAGGCTTCCCGGAAAATTTCGAGGAGTGGTCCTGAATTCCGGGGGTCTTTCGCCGTTTAGGATCAGAGGTGCCCCAAAGAAAGGGGATGCAATCATAGGATCGTCCGCTCGAGCGTGGTGCCGCACGCCACGCGTTGGGCCGGACGGTAAAGCGCCCCGGAGATCTTCGGATCACCGGGGCGCATTGCTTTTTATCGCTCGAACGGTTACGGGGAGGCGACTGGATCCTTCAACACTGGCTCATACTCCTCGCCGGCTGAGGGAAGACTCTGAGTGTCGGCAAGTTTCATCGCCAACAGGTGAGGTTTATAGTCGAAGGCCTTAGGACCTCCGCGCGAGTTCTGGATCTGCATCACCAGATAATCCTGGTTCAAGCGAAACCTTAAAACATTTCCCTGTTGGTTCATAATCACAAACAGAAGAATTTCGCCGCCTGCCGTTTTCATCTGGCCCACTAGGGAACTCGCTCCGCCGTCGGTCCTAATGAGCGTGCCTGTCTTACCAATGACACTTCCGCGCCACGCCGGGCCCGTGAAGCGATCCTGAAGGGTCCCTGGATCGATGCCGGCGACCGGCATGATGTCTGTGGTTGAGAGTTTGTGCTTCCGCAGCTCTTCTCGCAACGCCCTGAAGATCTTCATCATAGTTCGCGGGCTGACCCGGTTAACGCCCAATCCACTCAAGGAGGAAATCATAAACTCTTCGGAGGACAGGCCCAGCGAGGTCATGAGTTCGCGGCGCACCGACTGTATTCCCCCGACTGAATCCCCCATCCGCTCGGCCATGAAGTTGTTTGAGTAACAGAGAAGGACTTTGAGGATGTCGACCAGTTTGCTCGACTTCTGGGATAGAACGAGTTTCGCGTTCGCGGCGACGGGATTCACCTCGACCTCGCCCATCACCGCTACATTTGGGATGGTCTGCAGGCTTGCCTGGTCACCAAGCGCCATTCTTTCGTATAACCAGGCGCGAGTCGCCTCACCTGACCGTAGCGATGAATCCAGCGTGTCGTAGAGCTGTTCGCCTGATCTCCTCGCCGACCAGTTAAAGTTCATTGTGAAACCCGGCGCTACAATCAGGTTTCCTGTAACCGTGCGGATACCCATAGCATTCAATTGCCGGGCGGTCATTACGGCATGTTCGTGATGAAAAGACGGATCGCGGCCAGAGATATATAGATTGCCATTCAGAGTACCGGTAGCTTTATCAAGTGTGCCGTTGATCCATATGCCGGTGGTGAAGCGATGTTGTGGGCCGAAATTCTTGAGAGCCACCAACGCAGTGGCAAGTTTGATGGCAGAGGCCGGATTGAAATTCTCATCTACTGATTGCGTTGCTACCGTTTTTCCATCAAGGGTTTCCACCAGCACGCCCTGAAGCCCGTATATGATTTGCGAGTCGGTGGCGCTCGCCAATTGCTCAGGGACGGTTGTTTGCGTTGGCGGCAGAGTGGCTGGTGTAGTCGGCGTGACCATGCGGTTGTCTTTTGCCGGTGTTTGCGCCCAAACAAGTGCCGGCCGGGGTAGCCAAACGCCGAGCGCGATGACGACCAGGAGCGTGCGCGATATGATTGCCTTATTCATAAATCCCGATGGCGCTCGCCAAGCGAGCTCATCATCATAACACGGACATTTTCAGGTGATTTCCACATACCTAAGAGGAGAGTCGGTTCGATGCTTTTGAGGTTCCCCAAGATGTATGTGGTCAGTTGCGGCTGGGTCTGAACCAGTTTGGTTCCCCCACCATCAATCGTCTAGCAGGCTGCTGAAAGACCCTTCAGGATATGAAAACACCGAAATTTGGAGTGCGGCGGCAAGGCTTTGCGCGACGCCGCTTTGGACCACGAAGCCCTATGGACCTTGGGAATCCAAAGCGGCATCGCGCAAAGCCTTGCCGCCGCACACCAAAGCGGTTATCAGCAGCCTGCTAGAGTATTAGGCATTCAAAAGCACTACTGTCCTAACGTTGTTCGGTGCTGTCTACCATCACTCAAGCCGCAGCGGGTGGATCATGTGCTTAAGCTTCTAGCCCGGGAAGAGCTTGGATGTGAAGTGGAGTACGCAAGCTAACTTTCTCAAGGACCGCGGCGGCGGCGACAACCACCGCTTGCAAGCTTTGTCAATAGGCAATCACGCGTTCTCGTTTACATGTTTTGGAGTCAAGTCTAATGGCGTTGACAATGGGAGAAGCAGCCACCTAGAATCGGGCTATTGACAAATCATAGTGCGCGAACATCAGCCTGTTACAGTTGAAAGCATACGCGCCACGCACAAGGCACGAAGAAAAGAGATTCGAGCGAGGCTCGGTGAGTTTGAAGAAGTCTGGCGCGATGGATCGGATGCGCGACTTTGGGAAGAACTCGTCTTCTGCATTTTCACGGCCGGCGCGTCGGCTCGGATGGGATTGAAGTCAATCGAAGCCGTCCGACCGTTGCTGTGGAGCGGCAAGGGAGCGGATATGACCGTTGCCCTCAAGAAGGCGGGCGCTCATCGCTTTCCAGTGTCGAGGCCGGGCTACATTGTGATAGCCCGCAACTATCTACGCGAACACTGCGGTTTGAGATTGCGCCAGCAGCTCGAAAGTTTTTCGGATCCAATTGAGCGTCGCGACTGGCTCGCCCGAGAGAAACGGATCAAAGGGTTGGGCTATAAGGAAGCCAGCCATTTTCTACGGAATATTGGGTTAATGGGTCATGCGATTTTGGACAAGCATGTATTGCGTTGTCTAGCGGATCTGGAGGTAGTGGAGTCCTCACAGCCTCCCAGCAGCAGGGCGCGCTACCTGGAGATCGAGGAAAAGCTCAAAGGCGTTGCCCGCGACGTCGGCATCGATTTCGATGAACTAGACCTGGTGTTATGGTCAATGAAAACAGGGGAAGTTTTGAAATAGTAGGTTTAGCCGCGGATTCACGCGGATGAAAGCGGATTCAGAAGTTAGAACAGTCAAGCGAATTGAATGAAGGTTTTTCAGACCCGCGTCATCCGCGTTCATCCGCGGCCGAATTTCGAATGACGTGTGGTGACTTCGAGGATGGGTTCATGCAGTCCTTTTGCTTTAAGAGGTTAACCGGAAGATTGGCGGTCGGAATTGTGGCCGCCTTTGTCTTTTCGCTGGCTCTACCCGCTCCCGCGTCCGCCGCGACTCTGAGCGACAAAAAGGCTCGAAATCGAGCCGAAAAAGCACTGCGTGATGGTGACTTCGAGCTGGCGGAGAAGAGTTTTCGCGAGATCTTGAGCAAGAACGTTCAGGACCAGAATGCCAGACTTGGTTTGAGTCTTACACTTCTAAAGCAAAGGCGTCTTCAAGACGCATATGACCAGGCAGCCAGAGTGATTCTGGCGAATCCGCTCTCAGCTCGAGGCCATGCCTTGCTGGGCCACGCGATCCTGGCCTCGGGAAACTTTCGTGAATCAATTGAAGAGTTTCGTACGGCCCTTAGTATTAAAGAAGACGATTCGCTGGCGGTGGCCGGCCTGGCGATGGTTGATTTTTATGAGAACCGTTTAGAGCCATGCCTTCGTGGGTTGCGGCGAGCGGTAAGCATGTCGCCCGACGAACCCGACTTCATTTTTAATTTGGGCCAGGCGGCTGCGCGCAGCGAGATGTACAAGGAAGCCGCCGACGCATATGAGCGTTTTTTGGTAATCGCTCCCAAGACTGATGCGGATCGCCGCGCTCGTATCAGGGGGTTGATTGACTTCTTGCGGTACCTCGGAAGGCAGGGTTCGCTATATGTGCCGGCCGGGCGCGGCAACACTATCGTTTCCTTTGAAGGGTTCGACAGCCGCCCGATTTTGAGGGTCCGGGTAAACGGGCAAAAAGATCCGCTTCGATTCGTGTTAGACACTGGCTCGGGGATGTCCGTGATCTCGGATGAGACGGCCCAGAGACTTGGCATACGTCCGGTTGCGCGTGGCGGCCTGGCGCGTGCTGTTGGCGGTGGAGGGAAGTTTGAAATCATCTATGGGTTTCTCGAGTCGTTGGAGATTGGCGAGGTCAAAGTCCAGAATGTACCCGTCTACATCAGGCGCTTCTATGATGACAAGAAGCCCGTCGACGGTTATCTCGGACTTTCGATGATCTCGAAATTCGTAACGGCTGTCGATTACGGTGAAAGAACCTTTACCCTCGTGCGTCATCGACAATCAGGTGGTCTTGACCTTTTGGAGACGCCGCCTGCCGCAGATCAGCCCCCGGCGCTTAAATCCCTAACTACGAGGGCCGTGGAGATTCCTCTGCGTACTACCTCGAGTGGCTTCCTCAGCGGTGAGGTTTATCTTGAAGGCATCGAGAAGCCGTTAAACTTCATTATCGATACCGGCGCGAGTATTTCGGTAGTCTCGGAAAAACTGGCTGCGCTCGAAGAAATGTCCAATTACCGGACCCCTACGAGAATGCGGGTCTTCGGCGCGGCAGGCATTGCTGAAGATGTGAAAACAATGCTCTTGCCAAGGGTCATGCTGGGCACGTTCACCAGGGAACAGGTCAATGTGGCCGTGCTTGATCTGGATTCGGTAAATGAAACGGCAGGATTCATCCAGGATGGAATTCTGGGAGGAAACTTTCTCAAGCATTTCCGAGTTTCTTTTGATTTTCGTCGGGGCCTGATTCGGCTGGAACCACTCAACCAGACTGCGCGGAGCGCCAAACCCGGAGAGATGTGAGGCCCGAGTTTTCATGAAGCAGAGTCTCTATCTCGAAACCTCGGTAATCGGCGCTTACCTCGATAACGGCGAGCCCTTTCGGCGTGACTTAACGATCCGTTGGTGGGAACACGAGATGAAAGACTATCGCACGGTCATCTCCGCGCTAGTCTCACGGGAACTCGAACGCGTTCCCGATCCTCACAGAACTTCTTACCTGAAGCTGATAGCCCCGCTGGAGCAGGCTGAACTCACCGATGAGGCAGCTATTCTGGCCGACGGTTACGTGTCGCGGGGTATATTTCATCGCAAGTACATTGCAGATGCATTGCACGTCGCGATCGCGTCTTATCACAAGATTGATTACCTGGTGACCTGGAATTTTGGCCACCTGGCGAACGTTCGTCGCCAGGCGCGCATTCGTCTGTTCAACACGGCGGCCGGTTTTTATGTTCCCATGATCGTGACCCCGGAGTTTCTCGTCTCTGAAGCTACGGAGAGGGCGGTGTGATTTTTGATTTTAGATTTTTGATTTGCCAATTAGGGTTTAGTTGTCTGATTATCGATTGGTTGGCAGTCGGAGTAAGATGAAAAAATCGGAAATCAAAAATCAGAAATCAAAAATCTAAAATATCTTATGTATCGTCGTCCAAAATTTCTGGAAATTCTACACGCCATCCGTGAGGAGATGTCGAGGGAAGTGGACTACGACGTCGATCTGTTTGCGGAAATGGTTCGTTCGGGTGTGCGTCCTTCGCATGGACCTGAAAGGCGCATTCGCGGCTACAAGAGCCGGGCGCCGCGTGATGAGGAAGTTAGCGCATTCGCTCCCCCACAAGAGAAGCGCAAGCGTGTGAGGAAAATAGGTTAGCTGCAGCAAAGGAGTTTTTTGGCGGCAGGCATGAACCCTACTTTTGAGACAATTGGATTAGAAGTGCCGAGTGAGAAGGCCTTTAACTATCTCGCTGAGCGGGCCGGGGACCAGGGTGAGCCCACCCAGCTGAGCCGGAGGGGCGCCGTACTGCATGGGCGTTGTTGGAAGCTGGGCGAAGGGCTGGAGGTTTGGACCGTGCTCTATGAATCTGGAAGCGGTGACGTCTTCTATGCGGACTGCCGGCCCGGATTTCGTGCCCGGTACATCCAGACAATCAGTCCATGGGCGCTCACGGAGTACGATGAAGAGGGCGAAGCTGTAGTCCACGGTTATCGTGAAAGCACAGAATGCGAAGTCCTGTTCGAATTGCAGAATCTTACCGAAGTTGGGCCGGCCGGCTTTTCCGCCCAGGAACTCCATGTGGGCCTCTGTGGGCTTGCTTACCGCGCTCGAGTCCGTAAGGGCTGTGGCAAAACTCGCTGGATGCCGCTGGAGAAAGCGGCCCCATCCCGCGCTGCCCATGAGAACGATTGGAGTCTCTCCGGCACCGTGATCGCGTTTAAGCCTTTAAAGAATCCGCTGTCCGGCAGTGATCTCTACTGGATACATCTCGATCTTGAACGAATAAAGCTGGAGGTCCTCGTCAATCAACGCGCTCTTAGGGGAGACTCTCTGACACCCGGCGCCACTCTGGACGCTGAAGTTTGGTTACAGGGACACGTGTTGGATGAGCAAGCACTGCGTTCCCGTTATGAGGGCGTCGATCTCACATGTTCAGCGGCCGGTTTTTGGGCAGGCCTAAAAAGGAAAAATTAGAAGTAGATCCCGGAAGGCGGCTTCAGAGATTGTGTGAGAAACTCAAAACATTAGGCTGACGAAAGGCGGTTCACGCAAAAGAAGCCAGTGAGGCAAAGACGCAAAGAAGAAGGCAGTAAAATAGCAAAGGTGAGTGCCGTAAATTCTTTTCGGGTCTTCTTTGCCTCCCGGCGTCTTTGCGTGAAACCGCCTTTCATTATCGTCAACCGGTTTGCGGGCTGATGACCCATATTAATGAAGCGTCTGATTGTTGTTACCCTCGTAATCCTCCTTGCCGTTTTCGCAGCTTACTCCTTCAATCGATACTGGATCCACCGCTATGACGGTTTGATTGCCCGGCAAGCCAATATCTATCGTCTCGATCCTGACCTGGTGTGGAGCATAATTTACGAAGAGACATACTTCCGTTCCTGGAAGATTGGCAAAGACGGTGAGATTGGATTAATGCAGGTCACACCCGGGGTTGGGCGCGACTGGGCTGCTAAAACCGGCATGCGCGAACTCGAGCGGCAGATGGCCAGTGAACCCTTCAGCCTCTTACGCGATCCGGAACGGAACGTTCAAATTGGCTGCTGGTACCTGGAGAAGATTTACGAACAATACCGCGACACGCCTGATGCTGAAGCCCGTATGATTGCTGCTTACAACGCCGGTCCCAGCCGGGCCGCGGAATGGAACCGTCCCGCGGAAGGCGGAAAGGCTTTGTCCGGCGAGGAATTCATTCAACGAATTAACATCCCTTCTACGCGCGCATATGTCACTTCGATTCTTGAGCGCTATCGTAAAGTGAAGGGTATCCGATCCCAGAGTGCCGCAACCGTGATCTCCCGTGGCTCTAATAACCGCTTATCCGACTTGCCGCCATTCCACCCGCTTCTGGTCGCTATTCAACCCACCAGAGGACAGTAGAAGATCCGCTAAATCATGACCATCCTCTACTCCGCTCGCTGGGTACTTCCCATCGCATCGCCTTCAATTGAAGAGGGTGCGATTGCAATCGACGGGAGTCAGATAACTGACGTCGGCACTCGAGCGTCTCTCATCGGGAAATATCCTGAGGCGAAGGTACATAACTATCCAGGTGCGGTCATACTGCCGGGCTTGATCAATGCGCATTCGCACTTAGAGCTTACGGCGATGCGTGGCTTTCTGGAAAGCGAAGAGTCCGACTTTACCGGTTGGTTAAGAAAGCTAACCGTAGCGCGACTTGAATTCATGACGTCTGAGGATCGGTATGTTTCGGCGGCATGGGGAGCCATAGAGGCAGTGCGCGCCGGGGTCACTGCATTGGCAGACGCCAGCGACTGTGGTTATGAAAGCATGAACGCTTTGCGCGATGTTGGGATGCGCGGATTAGTTTTCCAGGAGTCTTTCGGACCAGATCCAAGACTGGCTGATGACAATTTCTCAAAGCTCACCGACAAAATAGCTCGGCTCGAAGAGTTGGAAACGCCGCAGGTGAAAGTCGGTCTTTCCCCGCACGCGCCTTACACGGTCTGTGGGCGCCAGCTCGAGTTGATTTCTGAATTTGCTTTGACCGAAGAGCTTCCGGTGATGATGCATGCTGCGGAATCGATCGCGGAAGAGATGCTGTTGCGTGAAGGCCGAGGGACTTTTGCGGAGGCACTTGCGAATCGGGGTATAGAATGGCACGCGCCAGGTTTGTCAACTGTTCAATACCTGAAGCGACATTGCGTGTTACAGACAAGGCCGTTGCTGGCCCATTGCATTAGGGTCGATAACGCGGACATTGAAACGCTTAAAGAGTCGGGAGCGCGAATCGCGCATTGTCCGAAATCGAACGCGAAACTTGGCCATGGTCGTGCGCCGTTTTCGGTTTTTCTGGATCGAGGAATTGCGGTGGGACTCGGCAGCGATTCGGTTGCCAGTAACAACACCTGCGACATTCTTGAGGAAGCCCGGTTTGCAACCTTGTTGGCCCGCTCGGAGATAGACCAGGTTGACGGACAACGGATGCTGGTTGCCACAGATGCATTGCATGCCGCCACAACTGGAGGTGCGCGCGCTCTCGGCCTTGAAGATCAGACCGGCGAGCTGAGAGCAGGATTGCAGGCTGACTTTGCCGTGGTATCGCTTGCCGGCGCGCACCAGCTGCCGTCATACGATCCTATCAGCACTCTCATCTTTGCTTCCTCGGGACGTGATGTAGTCTTGACTGTGGTTGCGGGAAGGGAAGTCTTCAGTGCGGGGAAGGTCATGACCATTGACGAAGAGCGCCTTGCGGCCCGGATGAAAGAAATCTCGATCAAACTATCTAACCAGACATGAATGTACTCGTACTCAACTGTGGTAGCTCGTCAGTCAAGTTTCAATTGATTACTACTGACCTCGAGCAGATTGCCGATAACAGTGATCGCCGGCTGGCGCGTGGCAACATCGAACGCATCGGGGGCGAAGCCATAGTGCAGCTTAAGGCTTCGGGACGCGACCCAGAGCGTTCGACAGCCACTCTGCGCGACACACGCGCAGCGGTTGAGCTTATCATCCGCTGGGCGTGTTCGGAGAATTCAGGAATCGATGTGGTAAAGAGCGTCGCCGACATCCACGCAGTGGGCCATCGCGTGGTGCATGGCGGCGAACGCTTCTCGCAGTCGGTTATGATCACGGATGAGGTGCTGCGCGGAATCGAGGACTGTATTGAGCTGGCCCCGCTCCACAATCCCACGAACATCAAGGGTATCCTGGCGGCGCGCGAAGTGTTTGGTAGTGGGCTACCACAGGTCGCCGTCTTCGACACTGCGTTTCACCAGACGTTACCCGAACACGCGTATCTCTACGCGCTGCCGTATCAACTTTATCGCCGTCATCGGGTGAGGCGGTACGGATTTCATGGAACCTCGCACCGGTACGTCGCTTATCGTTTTCGGCAGCTGCGCAAAATTCCGCGTGATCAAACCAACGTGATCACTCTCCACCTGGGGAACGGGTGCTCGATTGCGGCGATTTGCGCCGGAAACTCTGTGGATACGTCGATGGGCCTGACGCCACTGGAAGGACTCGTCATGGGCACTCGTTCAGGTGACATCGACCCCGCCATCGTTGACTTCATCGCAGCCAAAGAGGGACTGACTTCGCGAGAAGTCGAGACACTTCTCAACAAGCAGTCGGGACTGCTCGGCATCTCGGGTTTGACGAATGATATGCGTGAGCTGCTCGCGGAGGCCCAGGAGCACAATGACCGGCGCGCCCGGCTGGCAATCGAGGTGTTTTGCTATCGAGCCCGCAAGTATATTGGCGCTTACATGGCTGCCGTCAGCGGTGCGGATGCAATCGTGTTTACCGGGGGCATCGGAGAAAATTCGGCCGAAATCCGATCCAGGATCTGCGAGGGGCTGCAGTGTATGGGTATTGAGATGGACGCCGATCGCAACAATGAGTATCAAACCGGGACGGATGGCTTGATCAGCAAAGACGGATCGCGGGTCGCGGTGTACGTGATTCCGACTGATGAGGAGTTGTTGATTGCCCGCGACACCGTCCGCTGCGTTCGAGGCGCTCCACAGCGATTTTAGAGGGACTAGCGCCAAATGCATTACCCCCTCGGCGGTGGTCCTCACCGGCAGAAACCACTCAGCCTTCGCCAGAGCTACCCAACCCACAGAACCATTTGCCGTAGCCAATGGATCGCAGCACTCAGCCCCAGCACGAGTCGGCTCAACCCAGAGAACCATAGTGGCAGCCGGCGCGCCAGTGGGTTTCTGCTCGTCTTGAGTGCCGGGATCCATTGGCTACGGCAAATGGTTCTGTGGGTTAAGTCGCTCTGGCCAGGGCTGTCTGTTAATTTGAAGGTTGATTTGGTAGAAAAAACGATCCACGAAACAAACGAACGAACACTAAAGTCGTTAGTGATCCTCTCGTGGTGTTCGTGGATCGTTTTTGACTTGCCTGCTACCGCCCGGCTCGCTACGGTCGATCTAGACCGAAGCAGCGATCGCCTCATCGAAGATCTCAACCGCCACGTCGACATTCTCTTTCGTCAAGATAAGCGGGGGCGACCAGCGAATCGTATTGGCGCCTGCCCCCAGGATTACCAGGCCACGCTCGAAACAAGCCACTTCAACACGATCTCGAAGCTCTGGCGCGGGCTTATTGGCAGTTCGGTCTTCTACGAACTCGACGCCAATCATCATGCCCATGCCACGCACGTCACCAATGCAGTCATATTTTCTCATCAACTTCTGCAGCTCAGCCTTCAAGTAGTCCCCGACCTCGGCGCTATTCCGAACCAAACCGCCTTCCAGCAGCTCGATAGTTTTTAGAGCAGCGGCGATGCAGACCGGATTGCCGCCGAAGGTGGAAGCATGAGCGCCCGGTTTCCAATCCATCAAGTCTGCCCGCGCCACACAGGCCCCGATGGGAAGTCCGGAACCGATCCCTTTTGCGATGCAAACAATGTCGGGCTTTAGGTTGTAATGGTCGCTGGCAAACATTTTTCCGGTTCTACCCATCCCGCTTTGTACCTCATCAACGATCAACATGATCCCGTGCTGATCGCAGATCCTGCGCAAACCTTCGAGGAAGTTTCGCGGCGCCGGAACATAACCACCTTCACCTTGCACAACTTCTACGACAATGCCGGCGACCTCTTCCGGTGGAGTCGTTGTCTTAAACAGACGCTCCTCAATCCAGGTAAGCGCCCCCTGACCGGCGCCGCCGTCGCCGCAATCCGCTGCATTGAACGGATTCCGAAATTCATTTGGATAAGGAACATGAACAACATCAAGCGCCTGGCGCTTGAAACCTATTCGCTGGGCTACCTTCGAAGAGGTCAGCGAAAGCGAGCCCAGCGTTCTTCCGTGGAAGCTGTTGAAGAACGCGATGAACTTCTCGCGCCCGGTAGCGTGCATCGCCAACTTCAAAGCTGTCTCTACTGCTTCGGTTCCGCTGTTGGCAAAGTGTGTACGCGTAGGCGATGGAACCGGTACGATTTCATCAAGCTTCTGGGCGAGTTGGGGCATGTGACGGTAGTAGTAGTCAGTTCCGCACATGTGGATCAACTCAGCAGCTTGTTTCTGGATCGCGGCCACAACTTCCGGATGACAGTGTCCGGTTGAGCAGACCGCCACGCCGGCATTGCAATCGAGAAAGACGTTGCCATCCACATCTTCAACCCAAACGCCCTGAGCACGTTCGGCGACGAGTTTGAAAGAGGGTCGCGGATAGGATGGGGTTACAAACTGTGCGTCGGCCTTGATGATCTCGAGGCCTTTGGGGCCCGGAAGAGCTGTTTTAATCTCGGGGCGCTTCGAAGGGGCCATAGTTGTGCTGGACATAGGTTCTCTCCTTTGTAAGTCGGTCGCCTTTTTACGAGCGCTGTAACGGAAATGGTCCGAACATCGATGGTTCGGATCGTGGACCGAGACTTTGGCGAGATTCAACTAGTCCGCGAAGAGGTTCGCGCGAGATTCAAGCGGGCAAAGATGCAAAGGCTGTGGATTGAACATAACTAAATTGCAATTTGGCCTGTGGCTCTAACGGTTGTTGGCATAGTACCACTTCCGCGAATGAGTGTGCCAGCTTGGGTGACGCCCTAAGTGTCTTCGAACTCAATCGAAGGCTCCCACGCGCTCAAGACTTAGGTAATCCTTCTACCAAATGGTCGAAGGTGAGCCAAATACTCCAACTATGGTGGTAAAACGCAACTGGAAACGTAACGGCTATAACAAAAAGCATGACCAAAACGATTTGATAGTGCGCATTTATGACCGGAAGGGACACCAGGTAGGCCAGCAGAATTACCAATTCGGTGGTGACTACATTCACCAGGATCGCGCCGACAAAGAACCCTTGCTCACGTTGGAAGACCCCCCTGCACGAAGAGCAGTGACCTTTTATTCTAAAGGGCCTCTTAACGATCGACGCGTTTCCACAGACAGGACAACGGAGCATAAGACACCAACGCAAGAGGTTGGCAATGGATGGGCGGTCTCTCCTCACTAATTTCAGTGTGGCTCAATTGACAAAGACCCGCAAGATCCCAAAGAGCAGTGCAGCGAGCACATTGGTCATTGAGACGGGATTCTTACTTATGCTCACATTCTGCCAGCCTTCCGGCACGCTATCCCTTTTATGGATTTCATGCGGACGCAACTGATTACCCTCGAATGTCGCGATCGCCATGCGATCCGAACCTAGCAGGAAACGAATGGGCGCGCCACAAACAAGGTAAACGATGTACTGGACCGGCACAACGACGACAAACCACATCAGAATACTGGCCAAGAGAATGAAGGTTCATCTTGGTTGTTGTCCTTCCTGTGAAATCAGAACGCAGAAAACCCGTTTTCGGAGCAAGAAAGTTACGCAAAGGCGCAAAGTGGGCATAGACGCAAAGTTTAGAACATATTCTCGTATGCGTCTTTGGGTAGAACTACCCTGTGGCGGTCGAAGCCGACATATTGAATCTGGCGAAGGTCAAGAGGCTACTTTTACGCCGTTTGCGTTTATCGGCAACAGACTCAAATCCCAATTGCCTCGTTGAATCTCGTTCTTGAAACACTGTGTGCGATAGATGGTGGTGCGGACAATAGGCCGAGGGTGGGAACCCAGCCATTTGTGGCGGGCATTCACATACGCTTTGGTCCAGGCTTTTTCGTTCCCGCCGACGGAGGGTGGACTCTCCGGAAACATGTTTCTAATAACCCAAATGATCGATCCGCTATGAATGAAAGAGTCGTAGATTACAAGCGCTGAGAGAGGTAGCATAAAGCCGTGTACATCCGCCCATTTCATCGCCGGACGATAGTAGACGCGATCGAAGAATGAGTCTTGGGTTTTTCTCATTAAAGGATCGTCCCTGCCGGCCCTCTTGAGAAGACTCTTGAAATTGACGTCGTCAGTCAGAGGCGTACTCCCAACCTTACCGGCATAAGGTTTCAACTGTTGGCTGAACAGTCCGCCCGCGGCCACATACTGTTCAACGAGTTGTCGAAGGTTGCCGTACTCAGTTGTTTGCGAGCGCCCATAAGTGATCTGGCGAATATTATGTGGACCATCTTTGTAGATCGAGATGGTCGCATAGTCACCAGCGGGCGAGCCCGTTTCAAAGACATTCACTACCCGCTGTATCACTCTTTTTTGCGTTTCGGTTAGTTGCATCGTTTTTCTCCTTAGCATGGTGAGACCGTTGCCAACGGCGAGAGCGAGTGGGGGACAATATGCCAATGGCGTTCTGGTTTCAAGGCTTTTTCAATTCATTCAGGTTAGGTAGCCGAGGAGGACGGCCCACCGGCTTTGGTACTGGTGCTGTCGGTTAGCACGCCGAGGCCGCTGGGCGTTGCGCGGCTTGCTCGTGGTTTCTGAAAGGGTATAAGCTTAAGTTTACAAATCGCGAGTGACCATTCACCCCCGCTTCTCTCCTGGCTTTGCAAGCAGAACCCCGGTGTTAAAAAGTTCCTCCTTAGCAATATTCGAATGCCGCCGGGAGTTCGCGGTTGAAGGAAGGAAACCAGTATGAAGAAACTAGCTCTGGCTTTAGTAGTGGTACTGCTGACCGTCAGCTTCGCGGCTGCCGATACCATCTATCTGCGTGATGGACGGACCGTGCAAGGTACCTTGATTGGCTTCATCAACGGACGTTTTGCTATCCGTACTGGCTTACCGCGAGGTACGCCAACCGACGTGTCAACGTCGACGGCGGCTGGCGAGATTCAGTACTTCCGGCCCGCTGAAGTCGACCGGGTTGAGATTGACGGGCGTTCGCTCGAAGATCTCAGGTTTGACATCAGTACGGTTCAGGTCACGTTAGGACCAAACTGGGTTGATACTGGAATTGACGTGCGCCGCAACGAGCGGTTGCAGATGAGAGCGTCGGGAACAATCCTGGCCGGACGCACGCGGATCACGCCTGATGGTTTGCGGCAAACTGATCCCACAGCACCTTTACCGCGGGCGCCGGAGGGAATGCTCATTGGGGTGATTGGAAACGACTTCAATACGCCAACTATAGAAATCGGAAGCTCGCGCGAGTTCGCTGCAGACAGGGACGGACGGCTTTTCCTGACTGCAAATCGCGGCTCGTATACGGATGCACGCGGCTCATTTACGGTGGAGGTTCGCCGCGAAAGAGACCTTAACGCAGATGCCGACAATATTTTCGACCGCCGGCGAGACCGCGCTGGAACTGTGCGCCCCCGCCGACCGCGAGTTGGTAGTACAGACGTTCCGCGGGAGCAGGAAGTTGAGGTGCCCGGCACGTCGCGTGGCGTTGATACTGGTATTGATGTCCGAGTTGGCGACCAATTGACGTTTGTTGCTTCTGGCCGAGTGATTGCTGGAAGGAGAATTGGGGAAGTTGGACCCGAAGGCGGTCGCACCAGCGGTCTCGGTTCCATCATAGGTACACGGCCTGTGCCAACGGTTGGGCCGGGCGCTCTGATTGGCTTCATCCGCATGGCGGACGGCCAGATCAGTCAACCGTTCGCGATTGGTAGTCAATTGACGTTCACTGCAAACGCGGACGGCCGTCTTTTCCTGGCCATCAACGACGATGACTACAGCGACAACGGCGGCGCGTTTCAAGTAAGGATTCGCCACGCGAGTACGGGCGACCGGCAGCCTTAGGCAGGAGGCAGGAGCAGGAGGCAGACGGCAGGAGGAAGCGTTTTCCATTTCTCATTTGTCATTTCTCATATGGCCATTTGGTACGAGGTTAGAATTATTGCTGTGGACCTTCAACCTCCCAAAGGAGCAAATCAAAAATGCGAAATGAGAAATGGAAAATGCTTCCTCCTGCGCCTGCCGTCTGCCTCCTGCCGACTGTTTTTCGGCCTACAGCACCTTCAAAAACGCTACTAGATCGGCTTTCTCAGCGGCTGTCAGATTCAACTCAAGCACCAGATTGAAAAACTCCACGGTGTCTTCCAACGTCAGCAAACGTCCATCATGCAGGTAGGGCGGCGACTCTTTGATGCCTCGCAAGGGGAAAGTTTTGATTGGTCCCTGCTTCGTAATCATCATTCCGCCTTCCATGCGCGGCTTATAGAAGCGCTCTACCATTAGATCGTGCATTAAATTATCCGTGTAGAACGGCGCTGCATGACACGTTCCGCAATTAGCCTTGCCGAAGAAGAGATCCTCGCCCCGGGCCTCGGCCGTCGAAGCTTTCTTGCGATCGAGACGCCCGTGGATGTTGAGCTTTGGCGCCGGCGGGAAGTCCAGTATCGCCTGAAATTCCGACATTTCGTGTACCTTGTGCCCGCGGTCGAGGATGTTTATCCCCTTCTTCGTTGCGATGACCGGATCGCCGTCGAAGTAAGCTGCCCGTTGCTCGAATTCAGTAAAGTCCTCAACCGTCTTCAAGGCGCGCTGTGAGCCGAACAGCCGTTGAATGTTTACGCCGCGTAAGCTGGGAGTTTCGATTCGACGCCGGTTCTCCTGCGGTCGGATATCGCCGACCAGGTGCGCCGCGCCATTGGTGTGACCGTTGACGTGACAATCCAGACAACCTACACCCTGCATCCCGTCATTCCGCTCGGTTTTACGATCGGCGGTGGCATTGAACTGTTGCTGTGGAAATTGCGTCACGAGCAGTCGCAGTCCATCGAGTTGCTTTGGATTGAGGATGCCATTGAACAGTTCGTAGAAGTTATTGACAGTTACCAGTTGTCCTTTGGAAACGTCGCCGAGATCCGGGCGTGTTGTCAGAAAGATCGCCGGGGGAAACTCGGGCAAGAAGTGTTCAGGAATGTCGAAGTCCATGTCAAAGCGTTCCAGCCGGGGCTGTAGCTTGATATGCATCTCCGGGAAGATCATGCCGCCCACAGGATGGTTGACGTGGGGAAGGGGCAGGTAAGGAAATAGGTTCTTTTCCCTGATCTCATCCGGAGTCATGCGGCCCAGTTGTTCCCAGGTCGTGCCGCTTTTTAGTCGCGCCGTGGGCCCGACCGGGACTGGCTTGCCACGTGTCATCTTAGTGTTGGCGTCAACGCGCATGGTTAAGTCATATCGTTCCTCGAGCAGGCGTTTTGCTGCCGCCATTACCCGCGGTTTGTTTGCCTTATCGCGTTTCAAGACGACTTCGAATGGCTCTTCAATCACTGGCATGAAGGAAGATGGTGGTGCGGGCTGTGTTCGGTCTTGCGCACCTGCGTTAGTGGCTACGAGCAGAGAGGCGGTTACTGCAAGTACAAAGACAAGTCCCATTAGCGACTTGAGGCGAACTGTAGTCTTCATGATGCTCCTTTCATCTAAAGCTCCATTACGCTTCATTTCAAGATTGCCACATAAAGCGTAGGCCTGTTGTAAAGCAAACTGTCAGAGAGTGCAGGGCCGGTATCATACTACTTGGGACAATTGAGGCAACAGGAATTTCCTCAACAACGCAGCTCAACCAGGCTGCTGAAAAAGCGCTTGGAGTGCGGCGGCAAGGCTTTGCGCGACGCCGCTTTGGATTCTTAAGGTCCATAGGACTCGCCAGTCCAAAGCGGCGTCGCGCAAAGCCTTGCCGCCGCCGTCCAAATTTCGCTGTTTTCATATCCTGAAGGGGTTTTTCAGCAGCCTGCCATTACTTTGCACTTTTGAACCCGAGTCGATTAAAGTATTTCTCGCTATCGCCCGGAGTTTCAGTTTTTTAATTGGACCAATGAAAGAGGAGTTCGCATGAAAAGAATTGTTTCTTACTTGCTGCCGTTTGCCCTGGTCACTTTAGTACTCTCCACGCTGGCGCTTTCACCGCTTGCTTCCCTTACAAACGCGCAGGACGGTCAAAAGCTGACAGCCGCTACCAGCCCTTCGACTGCGAAGTCGACGGTTGCTTCGTCCGACGCCAAGCTTTCATATCCGGTAACTAAGAAGGTCGAGCATGTCGACCACTATCACGGCACTACTGTCGCGGATCCTTATCGTTGGTTGGAGGAGGACAACTCGCCTGAGAGGGCTGCCTGGGTAGAGGCGCAGAACAAAGTGACTTTCAGCTATCTGGAAAAGATTCCATTTCGTGGACAGCTCGCCGCTCGGCTGGAAAAGCTCTTCAACTATCCAAAATACTCGGCGCCAACCCGCCGTGGTGAGTATTTCTTTTTCACCAAGAACGATGGGCTGCAAAACCAGAGCGTGTGGTACGTCCAGAAAGGTTTGGATGGCACGCCGGAAGTCCTAATCGATCCGAACAAGTTTTCTCCCGATGGCACATCACGACTGGGCACTTTCTCGCTCTCCAAGGACGGGAAGGTAGCAGTTTATGGTATTTCGAAGGGTGGCTCTGACTGGCAGGAGTATTTTGCTCTGGATGTGGCGGCAAGAAAAACGCAGTCCGACAAATTGGAGTGGGTCAAGGTGTCCAGCGTAGGCTGGGCGGGTGACGGTTTTTATTACAGCCGGTACCCCGCGCCCGAGAAGGGTAAGGAACTGACATCCAAGAACGAAAACCATCAAGTGCTCTTCCACAAGCTGGGAACAGCGCAGTCTGAAGACGAACTGGTCTACGAAGACGCGGCGAATGGACAGCGGTTTCATATAGTGGGCACCACGGATGACGAGCGCTTCGCCATCCTGAGTATTTCTGAACGCGGCAAAGGAAAAAAGGGAAATGCCATTTTTTTCCGCGACGTGACAAAGGGCGAGAAGAGCTTTACCCCCATCGTTGGGGAGATAGGCGACAATAACTACGGAGTAATTGACAATGTGGGGGACAAGTTTCTAATCCAAACGAACCACAACGCGCCCAATGGTCGCGTTATTCTTTTCGATCCGAAGAATCCGGACGAGAAGAATTGGGAGGAAGTCATTCCGGAAAAAACCGAGCCGCTGCAGGGCTCCGGAACGGCGGGCGGAAAACTCTTCGTCACGTATCTAAAAGACGTGACCACGCGTGCATATGTCTACAGTTTCGACGGTAAGTTGGAAAATGAGATCAAACTGCCTGGATTAGGGGCAGCTGGCGGTTTTGGCGGCAAACCAGACGACAAGGTTGTTTTTTATACCTTCACTTCGTTCAACTCTCCACCCACAATTTACAAGTACGAGATCGCGACGAAGAAATCGACGCTCTTTCGCCAACCTGAGATTCCCGGGTTCCAGGCCAATGACTTCGAGACAAAGCAGGTCTTCTACAATAGCAAAGACGGCACCCGGGTACCGATGTTTCTCGTCTACAAGAAGGGCCTGAAGCTTGACGGCAACAACCCCACGCTGCTTTACGGCTACGGCGGTTTCAATGTCGTCACAGCACCTTCCTTCAACTCGCTCAGGATGGCTCTGTTGGAGCAGGGCGTGGTCTACGCTTCGGCAAACATGCGCGGCGGTGGCGAGTATGGCGAGAAATGGCACGAAGCAGGCACCAAGCTCAAGAAGCAAAACGTCTTCGACGACTTCATCGCGGCCGCCGAGTTTCTCATCGCGAACAAGTATACTTCTCCTGAAAAGCTCGCAATCCAGGGCGGCTCAAACGGTGGATTACTGGTGGGCGCGGTTATGAATCAGAGGCCGGAATTATTCAAAGTGGCCATACCTCAAGTAGGTGTGATGGACATGCTTCGTTTCCACAAGTTCACCATCGGCTGGAACTGGATTGCTGACTACGGCTCAAGCGACACACCGGACGAGTTCAAGGCGCTTTACGCCTACTCACCGCTCCATAACCTTAAAACGGGCGGAAAATATCCTGCGACTCTGATCACGACCGCGGATCACGACGACCGTGTGGTTCCGGCGCACTCGTTCAAATACGCCGCAGCCCTGCAGGCGGCGCAGGGAGGCGAAGCGCCGGTCCTGATTCGCATCGATACGAAGTCAGGTCACGGTGCGAGCAATACCAAGAAGGCGATTGAGACAACGGCAGACATCTACTCTTTCATTCTTTACAATCTGGGAGTCACCCCGAAATAGCGACCTCAATCGGAACCGGGAGCGCCAGCGACCGCACTCAACTTATGAATTGACTCGTCGCAACGCCATCTGACATGGCACTCAGAATTCGTCTCGTAGAGTGATTCTCGTCGTTGAGTGCGGTCGCTGCCGCTGCCGGTCATCCAGACACTGTAAATCGGGCGTGGCTTGATCCAACTCAAGCAAATGGTTTTACGCTGAAAGCGTTCGCAAATTGAAGCCCAGGGTTGCTTCAACCCTGGGACTCTAGCCTTCCAGATAACACCTAAACTCTGAAAGAGCTCGCGAGTCGGCTGTTGTGCGCGCTTTAAACAAACACCTTCGGCGTTACGATTTCTTTAGTGTGTGTGTAGACCCCGGGGTTGAAGCACCCTGGGCCCCAATTTGCGAAGGCTTAAATGAACCCACCTACTTCCACGTCTTTCTCAACGGATGCGCCTCAGTGTTGAAGGTTACCTTGTCGAAAGCCAATGTTGCGGGCGGTGCGAATAGTAAATAGAAATATTTGAAGGTTTCGGCGAAAAGGAAACTCTGCATCGAGTCTGACTTTTCCTTGGTCACTACGCTCTTCAGAGCTGCATAACCGGCTTCGGTCTTGCAGTGGGTCACGAAATCCCGGAACAGTGTTTCACCCATGCGTAAGTAATGGGGATCTTTTGTGTAGTGATACAGATGATAGGTCGACTCCACGATCTCGGGACGCAGGGGGTAGCCAGGGTGCACAACCTCCATCGTTCGATAGTTGAATCCTTCCGGCTCAATCCCGTGTTGCTTCCACATCATGAACGACGATGCCTGTAAACGTTTGGCCCGATTAAGATCACCGGAAAGCGCTAAGACTGCCGGGAAGAAAGCATCCAGCGCGCCATATCTGGTAGTAGAACGTTTGCCGGTGTTCATGTCTGCGTGCCCGTACCAAAGTTCCCGGCCGGATTTAGGAGCACCTTCGCGGACGAATTCGTCGGCAAGATACTTATTAACTGCCGCAATGCTGTCCAGCCACATCCGCTTGCAGTCCTGATCACCAAACAGCAACCAACTCTTCAGCAGGTATTCGTAGTAACTATCAATCTCAGCGCTGATATGGCTGTCGGTATTCGTCCACTTGCCGGTTTCTACGTTGAATCGTGTTCCGACCAATCCGATGGGTGACCGGCGGTTGTAGGTTTCCACCAGAGCTCGTTTGGCCTTTTCAAAAAAAATTGGTTTACCAGTTACTTTGCTGAGAGTTCCAAACTCTAATAGCAAGGTCCCGGTTTCCGCCGGGTTGGTTTCGGCGCCGCGGACTTTCCCGGTCTTGAGATTGACGAACTTGTAAGGCAGACCTGTCGGCGACTCAAAAACAGGCAACAGTCTGTTGCCCAGGTCCTCGGCGAGCGCCAGCAAACGTCTGTCGCCGGTAAGTTGATAACTTGAGAGCAAACCGCCTAAGAGACGGATTGTGATCTCGAAGTTCTGAACATAGATGTCTTTGTCGAAGGTGAGATTGTCCAGGATATATTCCCTGGTAGCGTCTGCTTCGTCTTTCAGGCCCATGAGGATCATGGTGTCCAATGCATCCACGGGCGTCATCAACAACGGTTGTGCGTACCAATCGTGAAAGCTCTTGGTCAGTGGCCGCAGATCGTCATGTCCCCAGGCATATTTCTTGTAGCCATTCCATGCGTGGAGAAACTCGGACTTCACTTCAGCGGCTAGTTTCTGTTTATCAGGCGCCACTTGCGCATTCGCAATAGGTGCGGACATGAAGAATATAAGAAGAAGGATGATTGACTTGATCATGAGTTTTGGTTGAGAACTCTGAAGTCACCACACGAAACAGCGATGGTGGCATACTTTGAATCTTAAAGAAGACGATCCACGAAATCGCACTAACCAACACGAATAATTTAGTGCAATTTCGTGTGATTTCGTGGATCGTATCGCCGAAACGTCACCAATGAGACACGTAGTTACTAAGACAGACATTACGCGACAGTCGTTACACTTGAATAGACACAACTAAAGTTTGACCTGCAAACTATCGACTGAAGAAGGCGACCAGTCGGAAGCTCTCCTGATTGGATTGTAGTGTTCGAAAGACTTGCGGATCATTTCTTTTGCCGGAGGCTGAGGCCAGATGGGCAAGCGATTTGCCCAGCGATGACTCAGAACCATTGTGCGAAAATAATGCTCGTGTTCCCATTCGACCTCTGCCATAGTTAACAGAGAATCAATAAGATCGTCCCGCCCGCAGTTGCGCGCATACCCTGCAGCCGTTTCGTACTCGCGAATATTCCCGCTTTCGAGTTTACCGGCTCCGTACATTGGAACCAGCCATCCACTTAAGTGGCAAAGCAAGCTCAGCACTCGGCCGATGATTGCCGCACGAAATTCCCGGAAAGCGCTCGGTCGCGAGTTTAGACTACGCAGCATTTCGCCGACGAGCTGGCGGTGATACCACTCTTCGTTTTCAATCTCTTCGACTCGCGCTCTTTCATCAGCGTTGCTGAGCGAGTGCCAGTGTCCGCGGTAAGCGTAAGCCGCCGCTAACTCGCCGGAGTACGCAAGTTGGAGAATGACAACCAGAAGCCGGGTGTTATGCTGCTGGGACATTGGCAGGGCGATCGATGCCGTAAATGATTACTGGGATTCCGAGAACTTCAGTGCTGCCTTCGGGTTTCTCGCCCAGGCGTTTAGCTACACGAATCGATGCCTGGTTCTCGGGATGGATCAGGCTAATGACGTGGGCTTTGTTTAGATCGTTGAAGGCATATTGAAGTGCTCGGTGAGCGCCCTCAGTAGCGTAACCTTTTCCCCAATACTCTTTGCCGAGTGTCCAGCCTATTTCGAAACCTGGCCAACCGGCAGGATTCAGAAAGCCAATGCGTCCGACGAAGTTAGCGGTGGCCTTTTCCTCCACAGCCCAATGGCCGTAACCAAGCAAATGCCAGTGTCCGATCAAGTAAGCAAAGTGTCGCCAGGCTTCAAGGCGGTTGAAGGGCTTGCCGCCGATGTAGCGCATTACGTCCTCATCTTCACAAATCTTAGCATAAGGCTCGAAGTCTTCTTCTCGCCACATACGTAGAAGGAGTCGATCCGTTTCCAGCTGCACTTGGTCCATGTCCAACCCTACTGCATCGATACTCCGACGATGATAAATGAGAAATGAAAAATGATATATGGAAGATGATCAGCGCTTCTTCCAACGCACGCCGTCCTTAGTGTCTTCGAGAACGATGCCGCGTTGGACCAGTTCATCTCGAAGCTCGTCTGCCCGAGCGAAGTCACGCCGGCGGCGAGCCTCCTGGCGTTGGTCTATCAACGACTGAATGTCGTTGTCGAGACTTTCCGCGGGATCTTCTCCAAAGATGTTCAACACCAGGTCGAAGCGACTAAAGAGTTCGAGCAACTCACGCTTGTTCTCTTCGGCCAACTTCTTGCGGGCCAGGGCAGTATTCACGTCACGCGTCAGATTGTGGATCGCAGCCAGCGCCACGGATGTATTGAGGTTATCATCCATCCCCGCCTCAAACTCTTGTAGTGCACGCTCGTTGGCTTCGTGAAGTTTGGCGTTTAATCCCGGTTCAGTGCGGGCCTCACTCAGGCGCGCGTGAAAGTCGCGCAGGCTCTCGACCGTCTTCTCCGCACCACGCAACGCGTCAAAGGTAAGGTTAAGCTGCTTGCTGTAGGGGACGCTTAAAAGAAAATAACGAATGCCGCGGGCCGAATGTCCCTTAGCAGCCAGATCTCGAAGCGTGTAGTAGTTGCCCTTCGACTTAGACATGGTTTCACCCTCGACCTTGAGGTGCTCGAAGTGAAGCCAGTAGTTAACGAACTGCTTTCCGGTGGCTCCTTCACTCTGCGCAATCTCATTTTCGTGATGAGGAAAAACCAGGTCGATGCCGCCCGCGTGGATGTCAAAGGTTTCACCGAGGTATTTCATCGACATCGCCGAGCACTCGATATGCCAGCCCGGCCGCCCGCGTCCCAGCGTTGAGTCCCAGCTCGGCTCGGTTTCGTTTGCGGGCTCTTTCCACAGAGCGAAATCACGCGCGTCTTCTTTTTCGTACTTGTCAGTGTCGACGCGCTCGCTGCCGCCGACGATGTTACCCGCGAAGTTGATCTTCGAAAGTTTTCCATACTCTGGAAATGAACTGATGCGGTAATAGATAGACCCGTCAGATTTATAAGCATGGTCGTTAGCAAGCAGTCTTTCGATCAGGTCAACCATTTCCGAAATGTGCCGCGTGGCCCTAGGTACTATGTCGGGTCTCTTACAGCCAAGCGCATCCGCGTCTTCCCACAGCGCTTCGATATACTTCGCGGTGTAGTCGTCAATACTCAGTCCGGCTTCCTGCGATTTAGCAATGATCCGGTCCTCGACGTCAGTGATGTTCATCACATGAGTGACTTTGTAGCCTTTAAACTCAAGATAACGACGGACAATGTCGGCAGCTACCGCCGAACGGAAGTTGCCGACGTGGCCGTAATCCCAAACGGTTGGTCCGCAGTAGTAGAAGCGCACTTCACCCTGACGGATGGGTTGAAACTCTTCTATCTTTCCGGAAAGCGTGTTGTGAAACTTCAGCATAAGAATTTCGGATTTTCAGATCGATTAGCCGCGGATTTACGCGGATTACAGGATCAGAAAAAAGCTTCTTAAAATGATCGACTTGGCAAATCCTCAGAGCCTTTCTTGTTTCGCGATAGATGTTATCTGCTTACGTTTTTCTCTCAAAACTGACTCGGCATTCGGTCTTTCTCAGATCTGCGTTTATCCGCGTAAATCCGCGGCTGATTCCCCTTTTGCGAAATTCGAAATTCGAAATCGGCAATCCGAAATTCAGAAGTGTTTCCAACCCTCGGGTTTCAGATCCCAAAGACGAGAGCCCTCCGACACGCGAATACCGTCGGACTCAGGTTTGATCTCGCCAATCCTCGTCAGGCCGACCCCGTCAACTTTGCTGGGCAGCTTCGTGACGTTCTCGGAGGAGACCGCAAAGAGGAGTTCAAAGTCTTCACCGCCATGTAGCGCCAACATGAGGGGATCCAATGCCCGTCGCCCGCAAAGACCTGCGGCCCGGGAGTCGATGGGTAGTTTCCCGGATTCAATGACGGCCCCGACCCTGCTTTCGCGACAGAGATGATGCAGATCGGAAGACAGACCGTCACTGATATCAATCATAGCTGAGGCCAGTCGCTCTTCACCCAGGACCAGACCCCAGCCGACGCGAGGCGCGGGGCGAAGATGCCGCATCAAGAGTTCCTGTATAGACCGAACGTCAGGGTCTTCCAGTTCGTGGATGCCGACGCGGGCGCCGCGCTCAATCAGTCGCAGACCTGCGGCCGAACCGCCCAGCGAACCAGTAACAAATAGGAGATCACCGGGCTTAGCTCCGGACCGAAGAACTGCATTCCCGCTAGCGCAATCGCCCATCACGATTGAATCGATGACAATTCGCCTGGGGCTTCGCGAGAGGTCGCCACCCACCAAGCGCACTTCATAGGAGTCCGCCAGACTGAGTAGTCCCTCATTAAACTCAGCGACGAAATCAGAGGCCCAGATGTCTGCAGGTATGGCGAGGGAGACAAGTGCCCAACGCGGTCGTGCACCCATAGCCGCGATATCTGAAAGCGAAACTGCCAGCGCTTTGTGTCCGAGCAAACGTGGTTGAATAGCGTCGCGATGAAAGTCGACATCTTCCACGAGCAGATCTGCCGAAACCACCGTGTCTTGACCGGTGATCTGTCTGATCACGGCGGCGTCATCACCAATGCCACGCAACAATTGGGACGGGTACCCGAGGGCTTCTGCCCGGGTGCGGAGATGGTCGATAAAATCAAACTCGTTCATGCGAATTTTGGATTTCGTATCAGAGACCGATCAGCCGCGGATTAACGCGGATTAGACGGATCTGAAAAAGCCTTCCTTAAAACTTCACTGTTCGATAATTGCTTGGTGAAAGACTTGTAGTAGCTCTTTTCTTTAAACTTATCTGCCTTTGCTGTTTCTCAGATCCGCGTTTATCTGCGTAAATCCGCGGCTGATTTCGTGGTTTGCAAAATTCGGCGTGCGCAATCCGAAATTCGAAATTCCGAAATCCGAAATTCTTTAAAGGTTGCGACGAAGGGAATCCAGTCCTTTTTCGATCGTTTCGATTGAGGTGGAAAAGGAGAAACGAAGATGACCCTCGCCGTGTTGACCAAAGACGACGCCAGGGACAGTCGCCACCTGGGCACGGTCGAGCAGGAGTTCAGCAGCTTCTCGACTATCGTTGCTGATACGCGTTACGTCTGGAAAGGCGTAGAACGCGCCGGCTGGCGTTTCGCACGTCAATCCCAGCTCATTCAATCCCGTCAAAAGTAAGTCACGTCGCTGGCGATATGCGGCGCGATTCTCTTCTAGAATGTTCGACTGCGTATTGAAGGCGGCAAGACCAGCCCACTGTGTTGGCGTCGATACCCCGTTGGACGAATAGAGAGTTGTCGTGCGCAAGCCGGTCATCCAGGGCTCGCAAGCCACCGTGTAACCCAGACGCCAGCCGGTCATCGCATACGACTTTGAGAAAGTGAAACAAGTGATTGTGCGTTCAAACATTCCTTCGATTGAGGCAATGGAAAAATGTTCACTGTCGTAAACCAGATCCTCGTATGCCTCATCGGCGATCACGATCAGGTTGCGGGCTTGAGCGAAACGCGCCACCGCTTTCGCTTCGTCTGGAGTGAAGACGACGCCAGTCGGGTTCTGCGGGGTGTTGTAGTAGAGGGCCCTGGTTCGATCGCCGGCATAGCGCTTAAGTGTCTGCTCAAAGCCCTCCGCTCGAGCAACGCCGGTGGGCACCAGAACCGCCCTTCCCTGGCAGTGAGAAATCAGATCTCTTATTGGTGTCCAGTAAGGAGAGAAGACCAGGACTTCATCGCCGGGATTTACGACGGACTGAAAGGCGCTAAACAATCCCTGCATGCCGCCGTTTAAAAGAATGACATCCGTATCCCGCGCGGGAATACGGTTCTTGTCGCGGAGTTTTTCCGCTATGGCAGCACGGAGCTCTGGAATCCCGGAGGACGGTGCGTAGCGAGTGCGGTTTTCTTCCAGCGCCTGCACCATCGCTGATTTTATGAAGGCGGGAGTGTTCATGTAAGGTTCCCCCCCCTCAAATTGATAAACCGTCGCTCCGGATGCGCGAAGCTTCATTATGCGATTGCGAATATTTACGATGTCGGAAAAACCAATGTCATCGAGCCGCGCGGCGAGACGGAAGGCGGTAGGCGACGTGGTCACTATTTGAATGATCCTCCACTGGACGGCTGCTTAATGTGCGGGAATGCCGCGTGATTATAGCTTGCGGACCAGATGTCGTCTAGCGAGTGTGCCGATCAAAGAACAGACGTAAAAGCTTATATGTTACCTTTAAGACTTAGTTTTAACTGAAGACGGCTAAACATAAGTGTTGACACGCGAAATACGGCCCTTGTAACATGCCCGTGTCCCAGCAGGTGGCTTGAACTCGCCGCAATCTTCTTTAACTTCCTGGAAGCCAGCGATTAGAGAAAAATCCATGCAGCGACCCGATGGAGGTTCGAACCGGCTAGCGGGCGTCGCTTAATAATTCAATAGTTCGAGATAAGAAAGAAATATGAAGCTCATCCATTCAATACTGGTTGCAACGCTTGCCGTTTTGGCGCCGCTTACCGTCGTCGCCCAGCAACCCGCTGCCGGACGTCCAGCTCCTGCGGCTCAGCGGCCTGCTGCTGCGAGCCCAACAGCGCCACAAAACACCGGGGTAATTGCGGACGGCAAGATCGCCATCATTGATACCGAGGCCTTCGCCGATCCGAAAACCGGTATTACCCGACTTGTCAGTGCCCTGGACAAGGTCAACCGAGAATTCAAGCCGCGCAGTGATGAACTTCAGAAATTGCGCGCGCAGTATGAGCAATTGGGTAAAGACATCGCGGCGACCGCAACCGTGGAAGATCAAAGAGCGCGGGCCGCGAAGATTGAGCAGGCAGAAGCATTAAAGAAGGACATCGAGCGAAAGACTCAAGATGCTCAGAGCGCTTACCAGAAGAGCCTTCGCGATGCGACTGAACCGATATACAAAGATATCAGTCCCGCGCTTCAGGCGTTTGCCCGACAGCGGGGGGTGAATGTCATCTTCGATGTGAGTAAGCTGGGCGAAGTGATGTTCGTTGTTAACGATACTGTGGACCTGACGCGGGCCTTCATCACCGACTACAACCAGCGCAACCCGGTGACCGGTACACCAGCCCGGCAATAAGCGTTTTGCGTGTTGATGAGTGCTCGCTGACGAGCAAGGAAATCTTCGAAGACGAACCCGTTTTTTGAATCATGAGTCATCCGGCCGTCGCCATACCTGAGAAACTCTTCTTCAAGATCGGTGAAGTGTGCGAGCTCGCTGGTGTGCAGGCGCACGTGTTGCGCTACTGGGAGTCGGAGTTTCCTATGCTCGCTCCACAAAAGAATCGCGCCGGGCAGAGAGTTTACCGGAAGCGTGATGTGGAGATGGCGCTCAGGATTAAGGAACTTCTCTATGGGGACCAATACACGATAGCCGGCGCCAAGAAGAGACTCACCAATGACCTGCGCGGTGGCAAGATCAAAACGACAACGAGTGAAGGCGGGGAAGGATATTCGACTTCAAACAACGAAAAGTCGGTTACGCAAAGACTCTCTAAAGTAGCCAACGCGCGCCTCACTTCAAGTGATGGAACAAAGACTGCCGAGGATCGCAGCGCCCTGCGCCGGCTCGCCACTGAGCTACGGGAACTACTCTCAATGCTTGAGAAAGAGACCCAGGCTTCCGCTTCTTCCAAGAAACAACGCTAGTTATTGCATTTGACAATTAAGCTTTTCCAGACATACTTAAATCACATTACGGGACGTGGCGCAGCCTGGTAGCGCGCACGCTTGGGGTGCGTGAGGTCCCGAGTTCGAATCTCGGCGTCCCGACCAATACCCTCCACATAGTTACGACTGAGCCGGAGAATGGTTTCTGCCGAGCAGCGGCCACAGTTCATATGTGCAGTACAACTTTGACTATGACGCGAAAACACACACGCCAGGTCCGCCACCAGAACTGGCAACTGATGACTGTGTGGATCGGCGCCTGCGGGCGGAGTTTCGGCGGTTAGAGCCTGCCCAACCTCCCGAGGGTGCTGTCCAGGGAACGCTTCAACTTCTCGACGGCTCCGTTAACGGCCTGCTCGAGAGTCGCCGCTTGATCGCTCACCGAGATCGGCTGAAGACCAGCAAGACGAGCCTCCAGCAGGCAACGTTTATCCGCGGCGCCGAATTTACTGTCGCTGTTTCGGTCACTTAGGTGGATTTCTATCCGTGTGATTTGCTCACTAAAGCGGCTCAAGGTGTTTGTCACTACGGCCTCGACCTCTTCGGCCAGCGCATCCTTGCCTTCGATATTGCTATCAGTGTTGATCTGAATGAGCATCTCTCCGTCCTCTCATAAAGTTTGTCCAACGCCAGGAGCCAGCCAGCTCGGATGTGTCGGGAGAACGCTTCTGCTCTTGCTCCGTCCTCCTTCATTTGACATCCCAACTTCCGCCTCAATAACGGTAGATCGCAGCTATTCCCGTCTCCGTGGGCATTCGTTCGGTGGGCACGATGATTACTTGTCCGCCCTTCTTAAGGGCCAACGTCCCCAGGTCGTCGAGCACGTCATCAATCTCCGGGTGCTCTAAGTCAGCAAACTCGATGTCGCCTGTCGCGGCATCGATCCGGCCGGGAACCTCGCGGCGGGCTTCGATTAGTAATGTGGCGACCCGCCCCTCCACGGCCGCCCTGGCGACCTGCGCCAGCTCGTCGTCACCGAGACCCCTGGACTTTGCGCTGCCGAACTGCTCGACTAGTGCGGCCAGGCGCGCCTGATAGCTGGGTTCGATAAGCAGCCAGGCGCGCCGGGCGAGTTCTTCAATGGACGAAAGCGCATCCGGGTGGATATCGATGCTTTCGTCTATCAGGAACGGGTTGCTACTCAGTTCATGAAAAACATGATGATGCTCCGGGAGCGCCGCTAGGATTAGCGGCAGGCCCGACGGCTGCGAGTGGTGCTCCAGGACCCCACGGTCGACAGCGCGGAAGAACCGTTCTGCGTCGATGTCTACCTCTGACTCTTTCCCGCCGTGGCCATGGTGCATTGGCGCCTGACCCCCACCTACGCCGCCGTATGAAGCGACGGTCCGGTGTGGCTCAGTCAACTCTTCTCCCAACGCCTCCGTAATCGTCCGCGGGACACCCTGGGCCGGTTCGATCTCGTCCAAAGCATCACGGTTGCCCTCGAAGAGCTTGATCGCCTGTCGGTTCAATCCGAGAACGTGATAACGGTCGGCTGATTGAAGAACGCGCATCAGAGGTTTGATGTGGAAGCTATCCGCGACTATAGCTAATTCGGCGACCGGTCGATGGAGTTTGTAAACTCGGAATATGCCTTTCGCGCAAAGCACAGCCAGCCCGTCAAGGCAATGGTTCCAGAAGTCGCGGTCGTTGGCCAATGCCAGGAACGGTTCCAGCAAATGCCGGATCTCGTCTTTTGGCAATTGTTGCTTGAGCGACTCCTCGAGAACCTTCACCAGATTCCCAAACCGGATCGGATCTTGCTGATTGTCCGGATGGTGCCGATGGGTCGGCTGGTAGAGCGAAAGGCATGGGGGATGACCACTGTCAAAGAGCCTCGCTGCATAGTCTTCGTCGAGTGTGCTCACGTTTCTCCTCCTTGTTGCTCTATGTGAGACTAAGCTAGTCTATCTTACCCGGCGTGTCCCAACCATCTTCGAATTGTATAGGAACATCTTGCGTTCCCCACTTGACTGACTAACGCTTGAGCAACGGTTCAGCGCGGCATTGAGAGCCCACGCTTCGTTACGTTACTGACTTGGTATCATCTTTGAGGTCAACGATCACGATTTCTGAAGTCAGGGTCTTATGGACCGGGCACTTGTGCGAAATCTCATGCAGACGCGCACGTTGCTCATCACTCAGATTACCTTCGAAAGAGACAGCGCGTTCTATGCGTTGTACATAGCCATCCTCCGCACGTTCGCACTCCTCACAATCTTTGGCATGAATTCGCTTCTGGCGCAGCGTAACGGTTACTTTCTGGAGCGGCCATCCTTTTCGTCTCGCATAAAGCATTGTGGTCATCGAAATACAACTGCCGAGTGCAGCTAACAACAAAGTGTAAGGATCGGGACCGGCATCTTCACCCCCGGCTTCAATGGGCTCGTCAGTAATGAAGGTGTAGTCGCCGTAGCGCACTTCGTTCTGAAGATTTGATTGTGAAGTTACAGTGACATCGCTCATTGAGTAAGCTCCGTATGCTAAAGAAACTGTTTTGAAAGTAACATTGTAGGAGCGGCACTCCGGAGGCCGCCGGTTGTTTTCCGCCATTCATCTCTATCGAGAACTAGTGACCAACCGCAAACTCGGACAGGGTGCCCACTGAGGGACACCCCTACAACTGTGTGCTGGCTTGAGTCTGATCATATCTCTATTGCCGGTTTTCACCTTGAGTCTTTGTCATGTGTGTCGCTAAACTCCTCCCTGCTCCAGAATAGAATTTGACCGGACGACTGGACCATAGGTTGTCGAGAAAGAATTCCCATGAAGATACACGAGTATCAAGGTAAGGATCTATTGCGAAAGTTTGGTGTAGCTGTGCCAAGGGGTTTGGTGGCCCGCACGCCGGAAGAGGCTTACCACGCCGTCAAAGAACTTGGTACTGAGGTGGTTGTGGTGAAGGCCCAAATTCATGCCGGCGGGCGCGGCAAGGGCGGAGGCGTAAAGCTGGCCCGGAGCGCGGATGAGGCGCGTGAGATTGCTCGGCAGATGCTGGGCATGAAACTGATAACACATCAGACCGGGCCCGAGGGCAGGGAGGTGCGCGTCCTCTTAATTGAGGAAGGCCTTCCGATCGACAGGGAGTTTTATCTGGGCATTGTGCTGGATCGAGCGTCAGGCCGGCCAGTGTTCATGGCGTCTGCGGCTGGAGGGATGGACATCGAGGAGGTGGCCGCCAACACACCGGAGCAGATCATGAAAGAGACGGTAGATCCCGCGGTTGGTTTCCGCTCTTTCCAGGCCAGGAAGCTCGCTTTCGGACTCGGCATTCCAGGTGCCCTGGTGAACGAGGCTGTAAAGTTCATGCAGTCCCTCTACACGGCTTATGAGCAGATGGACGCCTCGCTCATGGAAATCAATCCATTTCTTCTCACCAAAGACAATCGCCTCATAGCGTTGGACGCCAAGGTCAACTTTGATGATAACGCTATGTTTCGTCACAAAGAGTTTTTCGATCTCAGGGATCTGAATGAAGAAGACCCATCGGAGATCGAAGCCTCAAAGTTCGACTTGAACTACATTAAGCTCGACGGAAATATTGCCTGCATGGTAAACGGCGCCGGACTGGCCATGGCTACTATGGACATTATCAAGCTTGCAGGTGGCGAACCGGCCAACTTTTTGGATGTTGGAGGGGGAGCGTCGCAGGAAAGAGTCGAAGCGGCGTTTTGCATTCTCCTTGCCGACGAAAACGTTCAGGCAGTTTTGATAAACATCTTCGGCGGTATCGTGCGCTGCGACATGGTAGCGCGCGGCGTGGTTGAGGCCGCGAAGAAGCTTAATATTAAGGTACCGGTCGTAGTACGTCTCGAAGGCACGAACGTTGAAGAGGGACAGCGAGTAATTCGCGAATCCGGTCTCAATTTCACTGTCGCTCAGGGAATGAAAGATGCGGCGGAGAAGGTTGTAGCCCTCGCAGCGTAGCTCTGCGAGACGCGTGGATGCTGGAACGCGGGAACACGGGAACACGGGGATACGGGGACGCGGAGACACGGGGACGCGGAGACACGGGGACGTGGGGGCGGGGACGTGGGGACGGGGACGTGGGGACGCGGGGACATGGAGAAACGGAGACAGGGGGACGCGGGGACAGGGAGACACGGCGAGAAGGGGAACAGGAAATATGGGGAAGGGTACGGGGAAATGGGTAATGATTATTCTGTAGGAAATGAGCACTCGGAGTCGTCTCAAGTGCTTGCTGAGTCTTCGAGTCCCCGTGTCTCCGCGTCTCCCCGTCCCCGTCTCTCCGCGGCGCTCGTAAAGTGGCTGGTACGAATCAGCCGCTTTGGTCTGGCAGCTCTATTTTTGTTCACCGCGGGCGCGAAGTTAATAATAATCCAAGCGTTTGCAGGAAATGTCGCTGAACTGTTGAGCACCTCCGGATTCAACTATAAGACATGGATGTGGCCCATTACGATTGCGGTGATCGTCGCTGAACTCATTACGGCGTTGCTGCTACTGCTCCCGCGCACTGTGCGTATTGGCGCACTCTGTTCAGTGTTACTTCTGATCGGCTTTGCCGGTTATGCGCTCTACTACGTTTATGTACTTCATGGGGAGCCCCTTGAATGCGGTTGCTTCGGCGGCATCATTGGCAGTCAGTTGGGAGTGAAGACTGCTTTGCGCAATCTCGGGTTACTGGTCCCCGCAATTCTTGTCTTCATCGGTTACCGGCGCGCGCCTACCTGCGGTGCCCCGGCCGCGATATCAGATCCGACGCCAACCTAGAGTCGAAACAGGAGGTTTCTTGGCAACACTTTCGTTTTGGGGAGGCGTGGGCACTGTTACAGGTTCGAAGTACTTGATTGAGACCGATCGCTCCAGCCTACTTGTGGATTGCGGGATGTTTCAGGGGTTGAAAGAACTGCGCGAACGCAACTGGCAAGACCCACCCTTTGATCCTCGGGCACTCAATTCAGTTCTAATCACTCACGCACACATTGATCACACGGGATATCTACCCAGGCTCGTCCGCCAGGGGTTCACTGGTCCTGTTTACTGTTCGCGGGGAACGGCAGATCTCTTGAAAATCCTGCTACCCGATGCCGGCCGCTTGCAGGAAGAGGACGCGGACTACAGGAACCGCCATAAGCTGACTCGCCATAAACCCGCGTTGCCTTTGTACACGGAGAAAGATGCGTTCGCGGCGCTCAAGCTGATTCACGCCCTGCCAAATACGGGTGAAGCGGTAGAGGCTGCTCCGGGCCTTCGCGCTGGTTTCCGCGTCGCGGGTCATATACTCGGTTCTAGTCTGGTGCTGGTCGAGATTGATGGCGCTGGAGCGGATCAAGCGGGCCGGCGGGTGTTGTTCTCCGGCGATCTGGGCCATTACGACCAACCGATCATTATGGATCCGGTAGCCCCCGTTGCATGTGATTACCTGCTGGTCGAATCCACCTACGGCGATCGATTGCACGACCCGGAGAACCCGAAAGATGCCTTGATCCGGATAATCAAAGACGCTGTTGATCGCCAAAGCCCTGTGCTGATTCCGGCGTTTGCTGTCGGGCGAACACAGGAGCTGCTCTATCTAATCCGAGAGTTGGAGGATGAGAAAGCAATCCCGGTTGTGCCGGTTTATGTGGACTCACCGATGGCCGCCGCTACCACGACCGTCTACGGAAACCGCAAAGAGGAGCATGACGAGGCCTACGCAAGTGTGTTGGCAAGAAAGCAGCATCCCTTGCGCACTCATTCTCTGATAACGGTCTCATCCCGACAAGAGTCGAAACGCTTAAACGACCTTCACGGCACGCGTGTGATCATCAGCGCTTCGGGGATGATGACGGGCGGTCGAGTCCTTCATCACGCTCTGCGATTGGTCCCCGATCCTGACGCCACCGTTGTATTCGTGGGTTACCAGGCCGCGGGCACGACGGGTAGAAGAATTCTCGATGGCGAGCGTGAAGTAAAAATACTGGGTCAACGTGTACCTGTGCGTTGCCGCACTGTGCGCATTGGCGGCTTCTCCGCACACGCGGATTGGCAGGAGGTTCTCCACTGGTTAGAGGGAATACCGTCCGCTCCGCGACGGACGTTTCTGACTCACGGCGAGCCGCCAGCCGCGAATGCGATGGCCAATCATATTAAGGAAAGATTTGGCTGGCAGGTTGAAGTGCCGGGTTATGGACAACGGTTTGAACTGGCGTAAGGTGTGTTAGCACCAAAGCAACCGGTCGGCTATACTTCGATTTATTCAATATAAAAAGCAGAGTTGGAATCTTTGAGTCTTTCATAACTCAGGCCTCCAGGAGTAGACACGGTGAGCGTTCTCGCAAACAAAGGTACTCGCCTCGTAGTGCAGGGAATAACCGGCAAGGAAGGTTCGTTTCACACAAAGCAGATGGTTGAGTATGGGACGAGTGTGGTGGGTGGTGTCACGCCCGGCAAAGGCGGCACTACTCATGAAGGTATTCCGGTATTCAATACCGTCGCTGACGCGGTTAATAAAGCAGGCGCCAATGCGGCTGTGATTTACGTGCCTCCAGCCTTTGCCGCCGACGCGATCATGGAAGCTGCGGATGCGGGCGTGGCTCTGGTTGTCTGTATTACCGAAGGAATTCCGACGCTCGATATGGTTAAGGTTAAGGAATACTTGAGAGATAAAGCTACCCGGTTAATTGGGCCCAACTGCCCGGGAATTATCTCGCCCGGAAAATGCAAGATTGGGATCATGCCGGGACACATTCATCGCGAGGGCCGGATTGGTGTTGTCTCTCGTTCGGGAACTCTGACCTACGAAGCTGTGGGTCAACTGACGGCACGTGGTCTGGGGCAATCAACTGCCATCGGGATTGGCGGGGATCCCATTGTTGGAACCACGCATGTTGACGCCCTGGCCTTGTTTCAAGCGGATGACGAGACCGACGGCATTGTGATGATTGGAGAAATTGGCGGCACGGCGGAAGAGGAAGCCGCTGAGTTTGCAAAGAAAAACGTCACGAAACCAATCGTCGCGTTTATCGCCGGACAGACGGCGCCGCCGGGCCGTCGCATGGGCCACGCTGGTGCGATCATTGCGGGTGGCAAAGGAACCGCCGCGGAAAAAATGACGGCGCTCGAGGATGCGGGGATTCGCGTGGTGAAGTCTCCGGCCGACATTGGAACCGCTATGAAGGACACTCTATCCTAGACCGCGATCTCTGGACCGACTTTAATGCGGTTGTTGAAAGGGGAAAGATGAAAGCCGGTTCATTCATTTCGCTTCTTATGATATTCGCTTTGATCGGTAGCGGTCAGCCCCTCGCAGCCCAGGTTGGGTCTCCCTCGCCTATGAAACCCTCGATACTGACTGGCAGGGTCTTTGATCGAAATGGTGCGGTCGTTGTGGGATCTGAAGTTTCGCTGATTGGAGACAGAGGCACCAGGTTCGGAACCTTAACTAATGACGAGGGAATATACCTGGTCGATTTGCCTGCAGGTTTCTACAGTCTCCAGATCAGGGCCCACGGATTTTCGACCTTTAGTTTTGAGTGCTATCAGATTCCATCAGAAGGCCGGGTTAATTTTGACGTGACGTTGCAGGTTAGCGGTGAACCTGCTTGCGTGTCGGGCCTTGAAAAAGACATTAGTAAGCCTAGTCCGCGAGGGGAGAAGTGAAACAATAATAATTGAGTGATTTGGGAGGAACCTTGGCGAGCCAACTAAACAGTCTTACATTCGGAATTATCAAACCTGACGCTGTGCGTGCGGGAACAACCGGCAAGATCATTCAACGAATCATCGACGACGGCTTCAGAATTCGGGCATTAAAGTTTATTCACATGACGCTCTGGCAAGCCGAAGGCTTCTACGCGGTCCATCGTGAACGTCCGTTCTTTTCGGGGTTAACAGAATTCATGTCGAGTGGACCCTGCGTGGTAATGGCTTTGGAGAAGACGGGAGCCGTGCCGGCCTGGCGTAACCTGATGGGCGCAACCGATCCGGCAAAGGCCGATCAAGGAACGTTGCGGAAAGAGTTTGGCGCGTCGATGGGTGAGAATGCCGTTCACGGATCTGACTCGGATGAAAATGCGGCCATTGAGATCTCATATTTCTTTAGCCAGATCGAGATCGTCTAAACGAGGACAGGTTTGATGAAAAGTTGTTCCACTTGCAATAGCACTTTTGATGATGAAGATTTGAGCTATTGCACCAACGACGGCACGGTTCTGGTGCGGGAGGAGGATTCCCCCGGTCTCAAAGAGACTGCGGTGCTCGGCGAGCCACCCCCCACTCTCGTAATGCCACCTCCGCGACCGACGGCGCATGTGCCGCAAGCACCGAACGCACCGATACCTCCATCACCGTACGGTTGGGCTAACGAGTCGCCGCCGGCATGGGCGCCCCCTCCCCCGCCGGTTCCATTTGTGAGCCGAACGCGGCCGCCGCAACAGGGTCTGGCCGTCGCTTCGTTAATCTTCGGGCTCATTAGCGTTACCTTTGGATGGATCTGCGGTGGACCAATATTCGGGTTGCTCGCGGTGATACTGGGAGCGGTAGCGCTGGTACAGATTAAGAAAAATCCACGCCAGTACAGCGGTAAGCCTATTGCGATAGTTGGTTTGATCACAGGAGGGATTGCGCTGCTTGTTTACGCCGCGATAATCGCGCTATGGATCGTAATGATGATCATAGGTGCTGCATCCAATTAGTTATTATGAAGAGCTGTCCTACTTGTAACCAGACCTTTACTGACCCAAACCTCAGTTTCTGTGTTGACGACGGCACGCCGCTCGTCTCAGTTGCCGCGCCCGAGGATGAGATTACCGTGGTTTCGCCATCATCGGGCCGTGAGAGCGTGCCGCCTCCAACGCAGGTGTACAAGCCGCGCGATTGGCAGGCACCCGACTACCAGCCACCCGGATTTCAGCCTTCTACAGCCCCGCCGACCAGGAAGAAAAGGTGGCCTTGGGTGGTGGGACTCCTGGCACTACTAGTAATGGGCGTTATCGGAATCGTAATTGCTGGAGCGATCCTCCTCCCTAAGATGATGCAGACGGCGTCCAATAGGAACAGCGCCAATTCAAATCCAGGCCGCCTGGGCGAGACTAACTCCAATCTGGGCTCGAAAACTCCAGTGTCACCCCCTAAGAACACCGACATGCCGGTGGATGAAGATGAGTTGACCCCTCCACCTACGGACAAGGATGTAGTGCTCGCAGCGCTCACAGACCTCGAGCACGAGTGGACCGTTGCCAACATAAATGCCGATAAGCAGAAACTCAACCGGATTCTGGCTGACGACTATGTCGGGATGTCCAGCGAAGGGAGGAACCAGGGGAAGGCAGAGTATCTCAGGACCATCGAGCGCGACACCACGATTCAAAAATGGGAGTTCGAAGACTTGAAGGTGAACTTGATGGGAGATAGGGCGACTCTAGACGGCGTCCTTCGTTTACAGCTTCCTGACCGGGAGGCGGCCTTCAGGTTTACGGACAAGTTTGTCTGGCGCGCGGGACGCTGGCAGGCTGTCGGATCAGAAGTTTCGCAAATAAAATGAGGACCTATGTCAATCATTAGCGACGCAATTCAGTCAACTAAGGCCATCATTCAGGGCATGGCCGTCACCCTGTCATATATCCCTAAACAAAAGTGGACTGTGCAGTATCCGGAGGAGCCGGTTACGGTTCAGCCTCGCTACCGTGGACAACACCTCTTGCATGTCGACGAGTTGGGCAGAGAGAAGTGTGTCGCCTGCTTCCTTTGCGCGGCCGCGTGCCCGTCCGATTGCATTTACATCGTGGCCAGGGACGATCCTCGCCCGCCGGAACATCGCATCGGTGTTGATGAACGCTACGCCGAGGTCTACAACATCGATTACGGGCGATGCATCTTCTGCGGGTATTGTGTGGAAGCGTGTCCGAAGGATGCAATTACTCACGGATACAACTTTGAACTGTCCGTCTATAACCGCGCCGACCTCCTGAAGACCAAAGGCGACCTCCTGATCACGAAACAACTTCAGTCAAAAAACTACCGGGTCGCCTCCTCACATGAGGACGTCGACTCTGAATACAAAGAGGTATAGAGACTTCCAACGTTACCATCTCAATTCGCCATCCCCTTCAGCGATGCCCTACCGCGATTTCCATTACCGTTGGGAATACGAACTACACTCGACCCCCGAGCAGCTTTGGTCTTTTGTCGCCGATACCAATCGTTTCAATCGCGATGCCGGAGTGCCGGCGGTGCAGCCCGCCAAAGGTAAAAGGCAAAGGCTGCGAAATGCGCGTCGTCGTTTGCGCCTTTCATTTCTGGGCCTGCCGGTGGAGTGGGAGGAGCAACCGTTTGAATGGATCAAGCCCTCGCGTTTTGGGGTGGTTCGCAAATACAGCAAAGGTCCAATTGCTGAGTTGAAGGTACTCGCAGAACTCTCGCCCCTCGGCGAGCGCGGATCCAAACTAACCTATCAGATTTGGGCCACACCAAAATCGCTGCTTGGGTTCCTGCTGATTCCACTTCAAGTTGGCTATGCCAGCCATCGAAAGTTTGCCAGTGCGTTCGAGAGTTATGACAGAACGGCGCGTGCCGAAATCCCCAGGTCTTCTGAAGACTCGACCCCGGAACTCTCCACCGGCTTTCGCGGTAGACTGGTAGCCTTGAAGGAAAAACTGCTGGTGGATGGCGCCGATGCCCAGGTGGTGGAGAAACTGATCGAGTTCATCGAGCGAGCGGACGACTTTTCTCTCGCCCGGATCAGGCCCTACGCTCTAGCCGATCAGTGGAGCGAGTCGCGACGCGCTGTGCTGACCGCCTGCCTCCTGGGAACGCGCCAGGGCCTTCTCGATATGCAGTGGGACTTGCTGTGTCCTTTATGTAGAGGCCCGCAAGAGAGCGAAGCTTCCCTAAGAGACATCAGTTCCAAAGTTCACTGCGAAACCTGCCGCATAGATTTCACCGTTAACTTCGATCGATTCGTCGAGATTACATTTAAGCCAAATGCTTCGCTGCGACGGATTGAGGTCAAGGACTATTGCATGGGCAGTCCACAGCGGACGCCGCATGTTGTGGTCCAGCAGTTGTTGGCGCCGCACAGTACCCGGAGTCTCGTTCTACCGCTGGAGGAGGGAAGTTATCGACTGCGAACGTTGGAACTTTCGGGCGAGCAATTGGTCACAGTGAGCGCCGAGGGCGCCGAAACTGCCACGGCGAGGATTTCTGATCGCGTTTCCGGCCCGGAGTTGAAACTGGCCCCTCGAACAACCCTGCAATTAGAGAACGCGAGTGAGGGCGAACAATTATTTATACTCGAGCGCTTGCAATGGAGCGATCAAGCGGCCACTGCGGCCGAAGTCACTGCGCTGCAAATCTTTCGAGATTTGTTCTCCAGCGAAGCGCTCCGTCCCGGAGAGCAGATCTCGGTGGGCACTCTGACCGTGCTCTTTACCGACTTGCGCCATTCCACCCAGCTCTACCGGGAAATTGGCGACGCGACGGCTTTCGGCCGCGTGCTGAATCATTTCGACGTCCTGAAAAAAGCAATTGCTGAGGCGGATGGTGCCCTGGTCAAGACCATTGGCGATGCTGTGATGGGCGTCTTTCGCGATACGGCTTCAGCCCTGAGTGCAGTTTTAACGGCCCAGCAGATCCTTGCGGAGCCGCCTGAGGGAACCGCACCGCTTACACTGAAGGCCGGGATGCACAGCGGGCCATGCATTGCCGTTACCTTGAACGACCGACTCGATTATTTCGGATCCACCGTGAACATGGCCGCGCGTCTTGAAGGGTTGTCTACAGGTCACGATGTGATCATCTCGCGCTCTATTTATGATGATCCGGACGTGCAAGAGCTAATCAAGTCGACCGATACGAATCTCCAGGCAGTCCCTTTTGAGATCTTGTTGAAGGGATTTGACGAGGAACGATTTGAATTGTGGCGAGTGGGAAGGAAGACGGCGGTGGCATAGACTTCAGTCTGTGTTGCCGGTTGAGTTGGTAGGTCATTGTCAGAATCAGGCTGGCTTGAGATCACAGACTGAAGTCTATGCCACGTCTTTGCGTGACCACCTTTGAGTCGACAGGTTTTGCAGATGTCAATCTTAGAAGCGCGAGAAGTATCCAAAATTTATCCGATGGGCGCCACGAGTGTGAAGGCGCTCGACAAAGTCTCCCTTTCCGTAGCCGAAGGACAGTTTCTCGCGATTCAGGGAACTTCCGGTTCGGGAAAGTCCACGCTGCTGAACATGCTGGGAGGACTCGATCATCCGACGACGGGTGAGGTCTTTTTCAGTTCAAAGCCGCTGGGACCTCTTACAAAAAAAGAGATGGCTCGCTATCGTCGCTATTCCGTAGGCATGATTTTTCAGGGCTTCAATCTGATTACCACGATGACGGCCGAGGAAAATGTCGGATTAGCCCTGGCCTTCGCCGGTTTGCGTGGCAGCCAGCGACGCAAGCGCGCCAATGAACTGCTTGAGCGAGTGGGTCTGGCTGATCGTTTGACCCACCGGCCATCCGAGCTCTCCGGCGGCGAGCAGCAAAGAGTGGCGATCGCTCGGGCGCTGGCAAATCGTCCGAAGGTCCTGCTGGCCGATGAGCCTACTGGAAATCTGGACTCGACGCGCGCGCATGAATTGCTCGGTCTTCTAAGAGAGATGGTCGACAAAGATTCTTTAACGATACTGATGGTGACCCACGATCACGAATTAGCCACCAGCTTTGCCGATTGTATCGTTTTGATGAAGGACGGCCGCATCGTGAATGGGAATGATGGGCCCGTCGGATGAGTTTTGTGCATGTCTTGACGCCCGTTTAATTTTCCATTTCTCATTTTTCATTTTTCAGTGGTTCATTTCCTGGATTTATTTTCGTGGTGATTCGTGTTGATTCGTGGATCGTTTAGTTGGGCCGGGAAATGAGAACCGATTTCCGAAATAACACGAACAGACACGAACAAGAATTAAACAACGCCCAATGAGAAATGAGAAATTATGAGAAATGAGAGAAATGGAAAATGGCCCGGCCTTCCCAGGTTGTGATCTTTCACAAGAGGTAATTATATGAACCAGCCAACCGAAATGACCCTCGAGTCCCTGCGTTCAGTGCCGCTCTTCGCATCGCTGGATGATCATGCCGCAATGGAACTGCGCAGCCTCCTGACAATCAGGCAAGTGAGCGGCGGCAAGCAACTTTTCCAAAAGGGCGACTCAGGAGACGCTATGTACCTGATCGAGAGCGGAAAGGTGCGCATCAGTATTAGGGATGAGGATGGTAAAGAGGTCACGCTGGCGGAACTTGCTCAAGGTGACTTCTTTGGTGAGATGGCTTTGATCGATGGCCGGCAACGCTCAGCGGATGCACTTGTCTACGAGGATGCGCGATTTGCGGTCTTATCGCGCAAAGCCTTCCTTTCATTCGTCCGCTCATCACCAGACGTTGCGCTCGAAATGCTGGCAGCGCTCACGGACCGGTTACGGCGCACTGATGAACTCTTGCGCGGGCGTGTTTCCCGCAATGCCAATGACGAGGAGCGGGCCCGAGCGACAGTGGCGGATCGGGCTGCTGACCAGATCGCTGAGTTTGGTGGCAGTTGGAAATTCATTGGCGCTACGAGCATCATGATTATGGTGTGGATTGCGCTCAACTCTTACTTTATGATCACCGGTTTCGACCCCGCCCCATACGAATTGTTAGGCTTGGTGCTGGCGGTGATTGCCGGAGTTCAAGCCCCCATTATCATGATGTCGCAGAATCGGCAGGAAGAAAAAGATCGACTGAGAGCCGACCTGGATTATCGCGTCAATCTCAAGAACGAGATCTCGATCACCGAGGTATTGAGACGATTGGACGTGCTCGAAACCGAGCGTTTGCCGAGATTATTTGAGGAGCAGAGTACGCGGATGAGTGAGTTGAAGACCGTTCGGGGGCCAGGTAACGTCAGAACCGAGGAGCGGTAGCGACCGGGTCCTGGTACCCTCGTCAATCAACACGAGAAATTAAAATACACCGTGCTGAACAGGACCAAAAGCAACTCGGTACTGTGGGACTTCAACACATGATCAAAGCAATATTCTTCGACTTCAATGGCGTCATCATCGACGATGAACATCTGCAAATGACTGCTTACCAGCAGGTATTAAAAGTTCACGATATCGAATTGACGGAGGCCCAGTACTTCGCCGCGTTGGGCATGGATGACCGCACCTTTGTGCGAACAGCCCTTGAGCGGGCAGGGAAGTTGACCGCCGAGACTTCCGCGGCCGTGCTCCAGGCTAAATCGGAGGTGCATCGAAAAATGATCGAAAACGAACTGCCATTGTTTCCTGGAGTTGTTACATTTCTGAAAGCCAGTGCGCGCCATTTCTCATTGGGTCTCGTAAGCATGGCGGATAAAAAGGAAATCAGTTACGTGTTTGACCGCGCGCGGCTCGGTAAACTCTTTTCAGTTATCGTGAGCGCCGATGACGTGGGAGTTTGCAAGCCTGACCCGGCGTGCTACCAGCGTGGAATTGAAAAACTCAACCAGAAGCGACTTGCAGCCAGGCTGCTGCCTTTACTGCCCCGCGAGTGTTTGGTGGTCGAAGATTCCCCGCCGGGAATTCAAGCGGGAAAAGCGGCTGGCATGCGAACCCTGGCGGTGACTAACACCGTGACGGAGGCTCAGCTGCGCGCAGTTGGCGCAGAGATTGTGACAGCGAGTCTTGCAGACTGGAACGCTGACGCGGTGCGACATGTCTTTAGTTGAGAGTTCAACTCTTAAATTATGTCTTTGCAAACGCAAGCTAAAGCTTGAACTCTAAACATCATGAGTTTTATCGACATTCTTCATCTAGCGTTACGAAATCTGCGCCAGGCCAAGCTGCGTGCCGTCCTGACGACGATGGGAGTCGTAGTCGGAGTCGCCGTCATCGTCACGATGGTTTCTTTTGGTCTGGGTCTCCAGGGCAACATGCTCGCCCGGTTCAAGGCGCTGGATCTCTTTAGCGAGATTAGAGTGTTTGGTAGGAGTTTGGGCAGCATGGCCGCGACCGCCCGGGACCGGGGGGCGGGAAGAAGTAACGAGCCCAGCGAGAGACGCCAGGGACGCCTGCGTCCGAACAGCACGGCAACACGCATACTCGACGACTCGGCAATCGCCGAGATTGCGAAGATTCCGGGAGTGGCTTACGTCGAGCCGCACATCAGTTTCATTGTTTATGTCAGATCCAACGACCGCGTTTCGACACAATTCGCCAGCGGTGTCGCGGTCCCGAATTCTTCGTCGCGCTTTCAGGAATTCGTTGCCGGAAGCATGATCAGTGCGCCCGCCACGAATGAGATCGTTGTTAGCGAGCGCTTTGCCAAGGACTTCGGTTACGAGAATTTTTCGGATGCTATAGGCAAAACGGTTGAGCTGCTCGCGCCTCCCAGTGAAGAGAAGGCTGACAAAGATGCGCAAGGTTCCGAGGATCAAGAGACGGCTAACTTTTTTGGTATTCCTCTGGACGATCAGGCGCCGGACGAGTCCAATCCGGAGGGACTGATAACTGAGAGCTTCCGGATTGCGGGGGTCTTGAAAACCGAGGTCCGAGAAGGACCAGGGCAGGGCGGTCTACGCGGTTTGTTGCCGACGTCCGATATCTATCTTCCACTCCCGACCGCGCGCGCCTGGACTCTGGAGCATCGCAGTCCGATCGGCCAGGTGGCCCTGGAACTCGCGAGAGAAAGTGGCGCGCTCGGCGCCTCGGGTACCGAAGGTTACGATTCTGCCGTGGTAAGAGTTTCGGATGCGGTAGCGCTGACGGATGTGCGCAAACAGATCTCCGATTTGGGGTTTGGAAGTTTTTCGATAGTTGACGAGTTGGAACAACTGCGCACCGTGTTTTTAATTCTCGATTCGGTGCTGGCCCTGCTCGGCGGGATCTCGCTCCTCGTGGCTTCGTTCGGCATAGCGAACACAATGATCATGTCAATCCTTGAGCGCACGCGCGAGATTGGAATCATGAAAGCTATCGGTGCCGAGGATCGCGAAATCAAACTGATATTCTTTGTCGAAGCAGCCGTGATTGGTCTAACCGGCGGAGTGATGGGGACGTTGCTGGCTTGGGTAATAGATGGAATTGCCAATCGGCTCGCTTATCGGTTCCTTTTGAAACCGCAGGGCGCCTCTTACGTTGATTTCTTTTCCCTGCCGCCTTACCTCTCTCTCGGCGCGATTCTTTTCGCAGTGGTGATTTCAATCCTTGCCGCCCTCTATCCGGCCGCCCGGGCCGCCCGCATCGATCCGGTCAAAGCACTCCGTCACGACTAGCCCGGTCTGGCAATGACAAATGAGAAATGGAAAATGAGAAATGGAAAATGAGTTGACCGTGCCCGTTGATGTCCGACGTCAGACGCGCCTGGCATGGGAGGCGCTCAGGCTGGGGTGAGGGGCTTGCCGCAGCGATTGCAGAAACGGGCTGAGGCTTCTCTTTGAAGAGCCCCACATGAGGTACAGGCGCGTCCCACTTGAAGATTTGCGCCGCAAGAGGAACAGAATCCGGAGCCGGCGCTGTTCGCGGCCCCGCAAGTTCCACAACGGCCCGGCAGGGGAGGAATGTAGCCTCCAGCTTTGCGCGCAATATGCTCTTCGATTATCTTCCAGGCATCCTCAGTGATCCTGTATTGCCAGTAAGCTCCCAGAGCCGGCAGCGCCAGTAGCAACCCGGCAGAAAGTATCAGGGCAACAGCCGCGACGGCTGCTTTGTCAAACCATTTCTGCATGCCGATCTCAACCCGCGTTCCACCCGCTTCCGGCGTGATCTTAATTGTCAGTGCTGCTGATAGTCCGGTGAGGTCGCGTAACGTGCTAGACTTACGAGCCTGCAGCAAGCTCGTTGAAGCCACTTGCATAGTTTGCACTTCGTAGTCTTGGTCAAAGAGATTGCGCAACTCGGTAATGAGTTTGTGAACGTCGGCTTCAACGCCGGGATAATATCGGCTATCCATTGACAGGAACTTTCCTTTTTAAGGTTACCTTTGTTTTACCCTACGATGACGGGCACATCAATGTTCAGTGTTCGAGTTGAAAGATCGATATGAGACAGCGCTCCAAACCGTCAGTTCTGATCTTGCTGTTTTGCTTGGGCTGTTATTCGACAGCCGTCCCGCAAACCACCTCGGGGAGCGGTGCGCGAACACTTGATGGATTCACGCGCGAGAGTGCGATAGTTCAACGCCGGCTCGAGGAACAGTTTCGCACGGTTCCTGAAGCTAACTCAGCTCGTGAGCATTTGCGACGGCTCACTGCCGAACCGCATGTCGCTGGAACCAAAGAAGACTATGACACCGCCATCTATGTGCGCGATAAATTTCGTAGTTACGGCATCCCGGCTGAACTGAAGGAGTATGACGTCCTGCTGCCTTATCCGCGGCAACCGAGCATTGTCGAGATAGTTGGCGAACGGCGGGAAAGGTTAGCTGTCAAGGAAGCAGTTATTCCCGAAGACCCGTCATCATCCAGTTCCAAAATAATTCCCCTCTTTAATGGCTACAGTCCGAGTGGTGATGTCACTGCTCCGCTGGTCTATGTCAACTATGGATTGCCTCCCGATTACGAAGCGCTTAAGAAACTTGGCGTTGATGTAAAAGGCAAGATTGTGCTGGCGCGCTATGGCAACTCATTTCGAGGAGTAAAGGCGAAGGTGGCGGAGGAAAATGGCGCGATTGGCTTAATCATTTATTCCGACCCGGCAGATGACGGCTACATGCAGGGTGAGGTCTATCCAAAAGGCCCCTGGAGACCCGCAAGTTCTGCTCAGCGGGGCTCGGTCCAGTATTTGTTTCAGTATCCAGGCGATCCGTTGACTCCTGGAAAGCCCTCGATTCCAGGTGTCGCCAGATTGAAGATCGAGGACGCAACCGATTTGACGCGCATCCCAGTGCAGCCTATTTCGTACGGCGACGCGCGAAGGCTGCTGGAACCCATGCGCGGTCCGGTGCGACCAAGAGGCTTTCAGGGTGGATTACCGTTCGCATATCACGTCGGCGGTACCGAAGATCTGAGGGTGCATCTGAAAACGGATATGGACTACCAGATTCGCAAGATCTGGAACGTGGTAGCTCGCATCGACGGCAATGAAGAAAAAGACCGGTGGGTGATCATGGGCAATCACCGCGATGCCTGGACCTTCGGCGCGGTGGATCCCAATAGCGGCACAACCGCCATGCTCGAAGCGGCCCGAGGCTTTGGCCAGTTGTTGAAGAACGGTTGGAAACCCCGTCGCACGATCGTGCTTTGCAGTTGGGATGGTGAAGAATATGGGTTGATCGGCTCGACGGAATGGGCCGAGCAGTATGCCGACGAATTAAGAGAGAAAGCGGTCGCTTACTTGAATATGGATGCGGCAGTTTCGGGTCCAAACTTTGGCGCTTCATCCGTTCCGTCGCTATGGAAGTTGATTCGCGGGGCGACGCGGGACATTCGCGATCCCAAAACGGGCAAGAGCGTCTACCAGCAGTGGCAGGATCGAAGTCGCGAGTCGCGCCCACAGCCTGAGTTGACCGATGCTCAAACAGGTTCGGACCATAAGATCGCTGAGGCGCGCATTGGGGCCCTGGGATCAGGTTCGGATTACACGCCGTTTTTACAGCATCTGGGTGTGCCCTCCCTCGACATGGGATTTGGTGGTGATTACGGCGTCTACCACTCCGCCTATGATTCGTTTCATTGGATGACACGCTTCGGTGATCCGACCTTTGCTTACCACGTTGCGGCCGCGCAGTTGTGGGGCACGGTGGCAATGCGTCTGGCTGATGCAAACGGACTTCCGTTCGACTATGTAGACTACGGCACGCAAATCAACGAATTCTTTAGCGAGAGCGTAAAAACGGCGAAACGCCTGAACCTTTCAGCCGCATTCGATGAGATGGGAATGAGCGAGGCTATTGAAGACTTCTCCCGGGAGGCCGGCCAGTTAGAGAAGAGCCGGCAGGAAACAGTGCTCGAGGTCGAGCGAACCCGCCTGGAGGCGAACGACCGGTATCGGAGGGCGGAGGCACGATTGAAACGCATCAACGACGCGCTGCTGGCAACTGAGCGCGCGCTAACTGACGTGCGGGGACTGCGTGGACGGCCCTGGTATCGTCATCAGATCTACGCGCCGGGATTCTATACTGGCTATGCAGCTCAACCGCTCCCTGATTTTCGTCAGGCGCTTGAAGATCGAAGCGCGCCCAACGCCAAAGAGGCCCTGGATAGAATTGCCGCGGGACTGAAGCGGGCCACCGAAATATTGCGCCGGGCGCGCGAATAAGGTTTCGCAGTTGTACGGCCGCGGATTTGGAGTTGCGAGATCCGCAACAGTTATGATCAAAACCAGCAGGAAGCACTGCTAATACAGAATAGAGGAGAGAATCATGGGAAAAAGGCTTAAGGGAATGCACACCTTTCTTGTTTTGTTGTCATTGGTTTCAGTTTCAGTCATTGTCGCGCAACAGCCAAGGCGACGGGGCCCAACACCCGCGGCGGCACCGAAATCGGATCTGAGAATCAAGTACAGAATGAACACCGGCGGGCAGACAATGGAAAGCGTCACTATGCTCAAGGGAGCGCGCGAACGCAGTGAAACGAGCACCGGTTACATGAATATGGTGAGTATCGTCCAGTGTGATTTGAAGCGCACGATTCAACTGAGTGATAGCGCTCGCAAATATGTAATCACACCGATGGAAACCGGCGATTCCTCCGGGTCATCAACGAAGGTTGAGGAGCCCAGTGGGCCGGCCGAGCCAGTTCGCCGCGGGGGCGTAGTAACCTACACCACAAACTCCATCGATACTGGCGAACGTAAAGAGATGTTTGGTTTTACGGCTAGACATATCAAGAGTTCCACTGTCACTGAATCGTCGCCTGATGCGTGTAATCCGACGAAGCAGCGAACTGAGCGGGATGGTTGGTACATAGATTTCACGTTTGGACTTGACTGCAATCAAGGTGGCGGCGTTGCGGCAAACTATCCCGTCGCCCCTGGTGGCTGTCGGGATCGCATTCAGTTCAAGCAACTGGGAGCTGCGCGCACCGGATATCCTTTGATAGAGACGACCACGATGTACGGCGCCGACGGCAAGGCTGTGTTCACCTCTACCAAGGAGGTGGTGGATCTTTCGCGTGACCAGCTTGATGCGGCTTTATTTGACGTGCCTGAGGGATACGCTGAAACGCAGAACTCTCAGGAACTATATGTCACGCCTTCAATGTCGGGAACGATCGGCGCAGCGATGACCGGGCCTGACATCAGCTCAGATGACAGAAGCAATGCAACGTACAACCCGGCGGAAAGCAAACAACCCGGGACTCTCCGCGTGGGCGTCGTAACGATCAATAACAGGAGCGATCGTCCGGTCTCACTCGACTCGTTGCGTCAACGTCTCGTGAATGGAATCGAAGGGGAGGGAATCGATGCAGTGGCGCTGAACGCGACAACGCAAGCAGCAGCCGAAGCCGAAGCGAAAGCCAGGCAATGCGACTTCATTCTCTATACCGACATCAGTAGTTTGAAGGTTTCCGCAGCGAAAAAGCTGGGCGGCATGCTGGGCCGCGCAACCGGAGTTAGCGGAGTCGGTAAAAGCGATGCGCAAGTCGACTATAAACTATTTGCCGTGGGTGAGACTTCACCCCGGTTACAGTCGTCGGTTGCCGGGAAGGAAGAAGGCGACGAAGAAAGCGTGGGAACGGCTCTGGACTCAGAGGCTCGGGCAGTTAGCGCTGTTGTGCTGAAAGGCAGATAGGTTGGTAGGCGTATTACGCGCGACTATACTCGACGACATTTATCATTCGTCGTTTGACATTTTTCATTTGTCATCGCAAAGACAAAGTGGGCTCGCGTCTAAAAACGCGAGCCCACTTTCATTGCGCCTTCTCTTCGATGACCATCGAAGAATGTCAAATGACAAATGGAAAATGCTCAGTTCTTCGCCTTTGCCTTGTCATCCTTCCCTTTCCCTTTCTTTTCCGTCGGTGGCGGAAGCTTCTTAGCAGCCTCTAGTATCGACTCAGCATTCTCAGTGAGTTCTTCAAAACGAGCTATCTCTGCATCGCCCTTTGCTTGCTCACGCAAGGGCCGCAACTGGTCGAAAATTCGAGTCGCCTCCGCTGCTAATTTCCGAAGCGCCTTGGGAATCAACGGGTTCTTTTCATCGCGCGCGCTGACATCGTCGATATTAGTAATTGCCTCGTCCAGAATCTTCGCGATGTCGCCAAGCAACTCAGCCCGCGAACCGTTGGGCAGTTCCCCCCACTTTTCAGAGTCTTTCTTGAGCTGCTTTGGAGTTGGAGCATCTATCCCGGTCAAAACCAGCAAGCGGCGATCTGCTGCTTTCACGAAAATCTCAATACGCTGATCCAGAATCTGGGCGTCCTTCACCAGTTCCACCTCCTGCTCGGTCAGATGTTCACGAGACTGAGCAGCTCCGACCGAGCCGGGGAGGAACGCTGGCAGGCAGAGGAGGGCCAGGGTCACTAAAATAGTTTGGGTAGTTATCATGGTCTTCTCTCCGGCGCCGAGGCGTTGTTTTTGATCGGTTTGTCCGGTGGTGTTTCCTCGGTCTTTTTCCGAGGTTCACGGAACACTGTCTGCCCGTAAAAGGAATTGAGTGCTTCAGTTCGTCCTTCGCGAGCGAATTCTTCCAAGGCCTTGATCCAAACGGCGTACTCCAAAGGCGTGCTCCGTCGAATTGCCGTAAGGCGTGGCCCGTGTGCGCGCAGCGCCAATTCGAGACGCTTATAGAGATCCCGAGTCTGGTTCTTGTCGCGGATCATCGGGCTGAGATAATTCAGCGCATCCTCTATCAGCGCCTCATATTTACCCAACTCGGCAGTCGCGTTATCAAAGTTATGTTCGCTGGTAAGAACCTCGGCTTTGGCGAGGTGAAGCTCCGCGAATTTGAGGGTGGTGCGCAGGCGCGCTTTAGAGTCGTCTGCTGCATCAATTCGCGCACGCTCCTCTCGTGAGATTATTTTGAGCGGCGGCGGAGCCATGAGTTGTTGTGCAACAGGATCCTGGGCGTGTACATCAGGAAGATAGATGGCAAGACAAAGCAGCGCGAGCTGGACCACTCGGCAGGAGACGCGCAAATGAGTGCTACGGGATTTCATTTCGAACAGTTAGAGATAAGTTGAGGAGTCTAATGCTCCTCACTCTATGGCTTACGTTTGACCCCCTGTCCGAGTTGGATCTGGCGGCGCAGGGAAGGCAAGCGTAAATTCACCTTGTCGATCTCGAGTTGGTTGGTTTTTGAGTCGGCACGACCTAGAAAAGCTTCGTAGGCTGCCAGGGCCTCTTTGTATTCTCCAAGATAATCATGCGCACTGGCAATGAAATAATAAGCGATGGCCAGGTCAGGCTTCTCTTTTAAGAGCCATTCGTATTCCGGAATGGCTTCCGGATAGCGCTTCTGTTCATACAGCGCGGTGGCCAGATTGGCGTGGGCGACATAATTGTCGGGAAACACCGAAATGACTCGACGCAGGATAACGGCAGCCTCGCCAAATCGCCTGGCGCGGACCAGCGCCGCGGCATACCCGGTTGCATACTCAGGATTGTCCGGTTCGATTTGTGTAGCTCTCCGATAGAAGTCCAGCGAGCGTACAGGATCTTCGGTGCGATATGAGGCGCCGAGTCGAGCCAGCAACAATGCACTGCGAGGGTTCTTTTCAATCAGTTTGGCGATAGCGCTGCGAGCGATTGCGGGATCTTCGCTATTGGCCGCCTCTATTTCTTCTTTGGTGCCGATCACCTTGATCTTGCCGTTCGCGGAAGTCTCGTCGACTCTGATCAGCCCGGCTGCCGCAGCAATGCGTTGAGCATCGTCGGGTTTACCCGCCCTTTCGTAGGCGGCCACGACACGATAAAGGATCTGTTTGTCGGCATCCTTTACTTGCTCCGCCGCTTTCAGATCCTTGATGGCCTGTTCATAGTCACCTTCTTCCACATACAGCTCTGCGCGTTCCATCAGCGCGGCAATATTCTCCGGTTCCATTTCCAGGGCGTGCTGCAGACTCACCTTAGCAGCGGCCCGGTCTACCAGCGCTCGTTCGGCCATAGCCCGTAAAAGCCAGGTTGAAGCCGGCGCGTCGGAGTCGTTAGTCGCGGTCTGCGCGAGTTTGAGTGCTTCCTTCACATCGCCGATGCGCAGGCGAATACTCGCCAATACGCGAAGTGCCGGATTGTCATTACTGTCGAGTTTGAGCGCCTGTCGGAGGGCCGTTTCTGCTTCAGTGTCACGGTTAGATCTGGCCAGCAGAATTCCCAAAGCAGAATAAGGAAGCGACCAGTCTTTCCGCTGTTTGATCGCCCGTCGAAATGCGGATTCGGCATCGCCCGAACGGCCCAGCATTGCGAGTACGTTTCCCATTTGAAACTCGGCTTCAGGAAATTCGGGTTTGACCTTGATCGCCTCTTCATAGTATGCCAAGGCTCGCTCCAGATGGCCTCGCGCATGAGCACTTTGAGCTTGCTCAAACAGCTTAACTGGATCCGCGTCACTATCTCCCAGGGCATCTTCAGTCTGCCCGCTGGCCGAGTCTGCGCAGGCGACCAGCAGGGCAGAAGTGATCAGAATGATTGCAGATAACCGCACCACAGAAAGCATGATTAACCAGAGGCGCATCAGAGAACAAAGCCGCGAACCCGACGAGGAAAGAATTGCTGGGGAGGCGTTGATCTTATCACGCGGGAAGTCGGGCCGTCCAAAGCTAAGTTGTAGAAAGGCACTGACATCGGGACACTGTGATGCCTGTTGCGCTCATGTTGATGCATGGGATACCATGCCCTGACGTAACCAGGCTACCAAGTGGAGAAGAACGAAGCGCTGTAGAAGTGTCTTCATTCGCCGAGCGACTGAATTGTGAAGGACTCTATCATCACCGAAACCGGGGGTACCACTGACCCTCTAGTCAATTACCTCGATCATTCTTCAAGCAGTTCGAAAGAAGAAAAACTGCGGCAAATCTTTCGCGAGATGGGTTCCGTTCTGGTCGCATTCTCGGGCGGCGTCGACAGCACCTATGTGGCGTATATTGCCCATGGCGAACTAGGAGATCGTGCGCTTTGCGTAACCGGCGATTCGGCCAGCTTGCCGCAGTATCAACGTGACCAGACCGCAGGTATTGTCGAGCTGTTTGGGTTTCGGGCCGAGACAATCAGGACCGACGAGCTGGAACATGCGGCTTATCGTGCCAATGGGCCCAACCGTTGCTATTTTTGCAAAGATGAATTGTATGGAAAGCTGAAGCCGCTGGCCCAAGCGCGGAATATTGAGTTTATCGTAGATGGTTCAAACACTGATGATCTCGGCGACTATCGACCGGGGCGTGCCGCTGCAAATGAGCACGGCGTCAGAAGTCCGTTAATTGAAGTTGGAATCAGCAAGCCCGAGGTTCGTGAGTTGAGCCGGCGGGCTGGTTTGCCGACCTGGGACAGACCTGCCAGTCCCTGCCTCTCGTCACGAATCGCTTACGGTACTCCGGTAACCATCGAACGCCTCGCCACGGTGGATCGGGGTGAAGAGATTCTGCGCCAGTTGGGCTTTCGAGAATTTCGCGTCCGCCATCACGATAGTTTGGTTCGTCTCGAGATTTCCCCCGCGGAGATGGAGCTCGCACTTCGTGCTGAAATTGTTGAGCAGTTGGCCCAACGTTTTCGCGAACTCGGTTTTAAGTACGTCACTCTCGACCTTCACGGCTACCGTGCCGGCGCCATGAACGAAGCTCTGCGCTAGGGCTCACCCGTGCTTCAAAAAAAATAGAGAACTGGAGTAGATATGTCCTTACAAAGCACAGTTTATGTGGATGACATACGCGAGATAAAAGAAGCGAACCCGTTTGAGTCGATGATGTCCCGGTTTGATCGCGCGGCGCAATTACTCAACCTCGATCCGGATCTCTACGCGGTGATGCGGGTACCTAACCGGGAACTAAAGGTCTATATACCCACGCGAATGGATTCAGGCCGGATTCAGGTGTTCGAAGGATATCGTGTTCAGCATAATTTCGCGCGTGGTCCTGCCAAGGGCGGAATTCGTTACGCACCGGACGTGAACCTGGATGAAGTGAGGGCGCTGGCGGCCTGGATGACCTGGAAGTGTGCCGTCGTCAATGTTCCTTTCGGAGGGGCGAAGGGCGGCGTCGTTTGTGATCCCCAGCAGATGTCAATGGGTGAGCTCGAACGCATGACCCGTCGATATGCCTCGGAGCTGCTCGATTTTATTGGGCCCGAGAAAGACGTACCCGCCCCGGATATGAATACCAACGAGCAGACGATGGCCTGGATCATGGACACATTTTCGATGCACGCCAGACATACGGTGACAGCAGTGGTTACCGGAAAACCAATTGATCTCGGCGGGTCCTCCGGCCGACGGGAAGCTACCGGGCGCGGCCTGCTAATTGTCATCAACGAGGCGATCAAGAGGTTTCAGATGGAGCCGGAGGATACCAGAGTAGTGGTGCAGGGATCAGGGAACGTGGGGGGCATCGGCGCCCGTTTGCTTTATGAGGCCGGATACCGAGTGGTGGCTATTTCGGACGTTCACGGAGGCATTTACAATCCCAATGGCATTGATATTCCCTCCGCTCTAACTTACCTGCAAACGACACGATCCTTCGAAGGTTACGAGGGAGTTGAAGCGGTTTCCAACAGTGAGTTACTCGAGCTGGAGTGTGACGTGCTAGTTCCGGCGGCGACCGAAAACCAGATTACCTCGCAAAATGCTGACCGGATTAAGTGCAAAGTGCTGGCTGAAGGGGCCAATGGGCCAACCACGGCAGCTGCGGACGAGGTGCTCCACAAGAAGGGAGTGTTTGTCATCCCTGACATCCTGGCGAATGCTGGCGGCGTCACAGTCTCATATTTTGAGTGGGTCCAGGACAGAATGGGTTACTTTTGGCGCGAAGACGTTGTCAATCAACGGCTGGCAGATACGATGGTGGCTAGTTTCAACGATTTGTGTCGATATGCGGACGCTCATTCCGTGGATACCAGGACCGCTGCCTACATGTTGGCCATCGACAGAGTGGCCTATGACACACGCATGCGTGGTATCTATGCGTGACGGAAAAAACATAAAGAAAATGGGCCTTTGCCAGTGAAAAGGTCTTGATTTCCCCCAAAAGGTAGAGTATGGTCTGGCATGTTTTAGCAGGCGGTCCAGCTAAGAAATCCTGGATCTGCGCTGCTAGTTGGCACTAAAAGATTGAAAATTCTCTGACATATAGTTGGAGCCTCCGCATCAAGGAATTGATCGCGTTGGTCAACGCTCTTAAGCAAACTTTATACTTTCGCAGGAGGAATGCGATGAGACTCGCAACTAGGGCGCTTATTGCTGCGCTCGCTACGTTGGTACTGTGCACGGCAGTATCAGCACAAACTCTGAGAGGACCAAATGATCCTCGTAATCAGGCTCCGACTGTTGGAACAGGCGGCTCGCCTGGCGGGCCAACCGGACTCTTCACCATTTACGACGGGGATACGCTGCGTAGGGGTGAGTTCACTTTCAGCATTGCCTACAGCAACTACGACCGTGATCCCGGGGACGTGGATATCGTCGAGATCCCAGTCAGCGTTAACATAGGCATCAACGATCACTTGGAGCTGTTCTTTAACACTGACGCTTACCGCGGGATTAAGGTCAATAACCCGAAGCATCTGTCGGGCTTCTACTTGCCAAACTCGCAACTCTTCTTCGGTTCGACCCTGCTCTGCACGGGATCGGCGATTATTTTGCCACCTGAACGAGTGAGCGGTTCGACGCAATTGACTGGATTTAGCCCGCTCTTCCGCCCGCCTGGACCACCGTGCAACGTGGGCGGACAGCCATTCCTGCAGTTCCCCTTCGTAGGTGGCCCTGGACCGAACTTCGGTCTGACGGGTAATGCTATTGCTCCACCGTTTGTCAGCAGGATAGGTGCTCCTAACGGTGGTAGTGGTAGTTTTAGCGCAGCCGGCAATTTCCCAGGCGTCGGTTCGACGGTTGGCAGCATCCTTCCGGGTGTTGTGCTTACCACTCGAGTACTTCCGCCCACCGCTACTACTTTGTCAATTACCGTGCCCGATCTTTTCACGATTGCTCCGGCATACATTGCGGATGCACCGTTCATAAATCGGCTCTATGGTGAGTCGGCTTTTAGCACCGCCTCGATGGGTTTGAACATTCGCTTTACTGGGCCGAATAATCCTCTCAGTATTAACCTGATCCCGTTCTATAGATTTTACTGGGATAAAGCGGACGACTTCTCGGGCTTCAACCAGTTGCAGCGCGGCGCGAGTCCAGGTGGCGACCTTGGTGACTTCGGGCTGTTCGGCGTAGTAGGCGGTCGTCTGAGTCGCTCTGTTCACCTTGCGGCTAACTTCGGTTACATCTTGAACAGCAACCCGCGTTCGGATGCCTTCGGAGGCGGGACAGTAAGTTTGCTGGATCGGCCTGACGAATTCATCGCCGGGATCGGATTTGACTTCCCGGTTAACAAATTCTTTCAACCAATTGCTGAGCTGAAATCCGTTCATTACGTTGGAGGCCGCACTCCAAACGCGTTTGAGAACAATCCGGTGGACGTGCTCGGTGGCGTGCGAGTTTTCCCGCGCCGCTGGTTCGGCTTCAGTGCCGCTTATCGACTTCATGTGAACCCGCAGGGCGATCGGCTGTTTGGCAGCGATTCTGAGCTCCCGGCCGGTTTCGTGCAGTCGCAGGATCCGCACGGTTTCATAGGGCAGTTTTGGATTGGCCATCGAAACGCGAGGTTCGCGCCGCCGATTAATATGCCGCCGACGGTTTCCGTTTCGGCTTCCACTTCAACTATTAATCTGCCGTGTCCAGAAGGCGGTACCCCTTCGGAAACATGCATCCCCAGCCCGAGCAGAGAAGTACAGTTGACGGCGTTAGCGACCGATCCGGACAACGACACGTTGCTCTATACCTGGTCAGTAACTGGAGGCCAAATCTCGGGTGAGGGTCGAGCAGTTAATTGGGATCTGTCGGGTGTCAACCCTGGCAGTTATACAGCCACGGTCGAGGTCAATGATGGCAATCAGCACACAGCCAATGCTTCCACAACAGTAAGTGTGGTGGTTTGCACGTGTCCGCCGCCTCCATGTCCGACGGTGTCCGTGAGCTGCCCGGCTGATGTTCAGCAGGGTACGCCTATCACGTTCAATGCCTCAGTCACTGGTCCATCCGGCCTGATGCCGACCTACAATTGGTCTGTATCCTCCGGCACGATCACAAGTGGTCAGGGTACGTCCTCAATTACAGTTGATACGGCCGGAATCGGTGGGCAGTCTGTCACCGCAACGGTTGAACTGGGCGGGGTAGCACCTGAGTGCTCGAGAACGGCATCGTGCTCCACGTCAGTAATCGTTCCAGTGGTTTTGGAACCTAACCGGTTTGACGAGTACGGCGACATTCGGTTCAACGACGAGAAAGCCCGTCTCGACAACTACGCAATTCAGTTGCAGAACGACCCAGCCGCGCAGGGCTACATTCTTGCTTACGGCACCTGCGAAGGTGAGGGTCAGGCTCGAGCCGATCGTGCGAAGAACTACTTGGTCAACACGCGCGGAATCGAGGCTGGACGAATCACCGCAGTCGACGGCGGCTGCCGACCTGATCTAACCGTCCAGTTGTGGATTGTGCCGACAGGCGCGAATTCACCGGTCGCTGACACCACCGACGAGGTCTCGCCCTGCCCTGAATGCAGGCGGGCGCCGCGCCGTCGTCGTGGCAGACGTGACTAGCAACAAGGCTTAAACCTCGAGTCCCAAAGACTCGAACCTTCCGAATCCGGGCGATCTCTTTTAAAGAGGTCGCCCGCTTCGCTTTGTAGCCTGGATTTTGTGCAACTAGGTCACGGCGACGCTGCATCGTAAGAGGGCCGTGAAGTTGGTTAGATACAAACTTAGGAAATTGTACTAAACTCAGGTCGGGTTCCTGGATTCTTAACCTTAATATTGTGCACTATGTCGCACTCACACTTTGAAATGGTCACTAAGTTATGAAGATTATCCCCGGCGCGTTGGTATTACTTGCATTAATCGTCCAGCCTTTGGGTTTCCGGTCGGCTGTTGTGGCTTCCGATGTCGACAGTGCCGACCCTGCTCAGTATTCCAACGACTGGCGGCCCACAGGCCCACCTGGTGGGGACGTACGCGATCTGGTCGTTGATCCAAACAACCCCGATTGCTTTTATTTCGGAACCTTAGATGGTCAGATCTACACCTCGGCCGATGGAGGTAAGCGCTGGGAGCTCCTGTACAACTTCAACAGGCCGAAGATGTTTGTGGATCACATCCTGGTTGATCCGCGCGATTCAAAGACACTGTATGTGGCTGCCCACAGGCACAAGGAGCCCGGCGGCTTTTTCAAGTCGACCGATGGGGGGCACACGTGGCGCGTGAGCAAGGAACTTAAGAACGAAGCCCTGCATTCGCTCGATCAGTCCAAGTCCGATCCGGATGTTTTGATAGCCGGTACCTTTAATGGAATCTTTCGTTCGGACGACTCAGGAGAGTCCTGGCAGACATTGCCGACCCATAACACCGCCGGACTGGTTCACGTCGAGTCCCTCGCGATCGACCCCCGCACTCCCGATATTATTTATGCCGGCACCTGGTATCTTCCCTATAAAACAACAGATGGCGGCAAGACTTGGAAGTCAATCAAGAATGGGATCATTGATGACTCCGACATATTTGCCATTAATATTGACCCGCGCGATCCGAATCACGTGATTGCCTCTGCCTGCAGTGGGATCTATGAGACCAAGAACGCGGGCGACAGCTGGCGCAAGGTACAGGGCATCCCATCCCAATCTCGAAGAACTCGGGCCATCCTGCAACATCCCTCAGTTGCGGGGCTGGTTTTTGCCGGGACTACTGAGGGTTTTTGGCGCTCAGAAAGAGGCGGCGATGCGGACTCCTGGATGGTGACCACCTCGCGGCAGTTGGAGATCAACTCGATCACCGTTCACCCTTCACGCCCCGAGACAATCTACATTGGCACAAATAACTATGGTGTGATGGTTTCTCACGACAGTGGGAAAAGCTTCTTACCCACCAATGCCGGGTATAGTGGCAGGTTCGCCAACACTATCGTGGCGGATCGCGAGATGCCTAACAGGATTTACGCTGCAACTATAAATACGGCCACCGGAGGCGGATTCCTTTTTGCTAGCAATGACAATGGTCAGTCCTGGCGTCCGTCGATGCGAAACATGCCGCCGCGCTTGATTACCTATTCAATCCTGCAGGACACCGAAAACCCCGAGGTGATTTACCTGGGAACCAACTTGGGCATCTATCGTTCCGTCGACAGAGGAACCTCCTGGACTCCGGTATGGGCTGCCGACGCAGCCGAGACTGTCCCCGGTAAGAAAGCTATTCGAGTAAAGAAAACATCGCGGCCCACCACAAGTGCCCGTCACGCACGACGTACCGGAGGCTCTCGGACGGCCGACGACACGATCCGTCGTGCCCAGGACGCTTTGAATCGGGCCGGTTACAATGTAGGGACACCCGACGGAAAAGCCGGGCCCCAAACACTCGCAGCAATTAAGAGATTCCAGGCGGATCGTAATCTTCCTACGACCGGAAAGTTTGATCAGATTACGCTGGCAGTACTCGGAATCTCGAAGGATGGGTCGAGCATGGCGGAGGAGCAAGCGGCAGCATCGTTGATTATAACCGATGCCATCAACGCGCTGGTCCCCACGATCGACCAGTCCAGCGGCAAGCCGAGCTTCCTGGCAGCCACCAATATCGGCCTGTTTCGGAGTTTGGATCCAACCAAGGGCTGGCAGAAACTTCCATATGGTCCATCGGTGGATCCTCGCACCACTTCCATCTCGACTAGTCCCAAGCAGCCGGAGGTACTCTGGGTTGGTACCGCGGCTTCAGGCCTAATTGTCTCGCGTGACGGCGGACAGACATGGAGGCAGGTGGACGGCGTTCCCGCTGACATTCCTGTGAATATCGTTGCGCAGGACCCGCAGCGCCCCGGTTACATCTACGTGGGCACAAAGCAGGCATTTTACTCGTCACATGACGACGGCGCGAATTGGAGTCGGCGCGGAGGTAACTTACCATTTGGAGATTTCACCAGCATTCTGATCAATCCCAGGAACGGCGACGAGATCTTTGTCGGCAATGCATATCAAAACGGTGAGATAGGCGGCGGCGTATACCGTACTGTCAACGCCGGCAAGACGTGGGCGCGTATTGATCTTAAGGAACATCGACTCGCGAGTCAAAGAATCTGGTCGCTAGCATTTGATTCTCAAGATCAGAACACACTTTTCGTGGGATCGCATTCTGCGGGAGTTTATGTAGTGGCGCGCCGGAGCGAAACTGTTTCCGCTGAGAGCCGTTGATGTCTACCGGTCGAGCATCACCATGAGGTAGCCCGACTCTTCGATTCGTTAATTTTTGTTCGCCCCGCGTGGATCTTACCTCGCCTTGACACACGCTCATTCTGGCGTGTACATTTCCCGACCTACCCGGTAAAAAGCGGCCGGTCATGTCGGAGCAAGCGGGTGACTACGGGCACGGCGGAAATCGAAACACATAAAACACTCCTTTTCCAAATCTAAACGGCTCGCATTCCTCGCTGCATCTGCAAAATCCGACAATTTGCCAACGTCAAGTGAAGAGGCCGCTTGCAATACTGTCCGCCCAATGGTGACTGTGCGGAATGGTATGCGGCAAGTCAGCGCGATAAGATCTCTGGACGCTGAATTTGCCCGGGAAGCCCACAGGAGTCTGCATGTTTAGTGAAGAACCCAAGCTGAATCACAGCGACGCTACAGAAGAAAAAACATCTTCCGGTGAATCGGAAGTTTATCCTCAGCAAACCGCAACCGCACCTACAAGGGAACCAGTGTCCGTGCCTGACCCCGCTGAGGACGAGGATGATACCCGCCCGGCAGGCGACGTCGACTTTGGACAACTACTTGACCAATTTGAGCAAGAGCAAGCGACACTGCAAGAGGGTGAGGTTGTTCGAGGCATCGTGGTCGGAATAAGTGAACGCGGCGTAGTCATCGATTTTGGATACAAGTCCGAAGGCATCGTAAACCCTGCTGAGTTTACAGAAGATGGCGTGATCACCGTGAAGGCGGGAGACGAAGTTGAAGTGCTGGTAAAGAGCATGGAAACTGCCGACGGCCTGCCTGTTTTGTCGCGTGCGGATGCGGTGCGCATGAAGGCCTGGGATGATTTGGAGAAAGCGTACCAGGAGGGCTCGACTATTAAGGGTCGCGTAATGGAGCGCATTAAGGGTGGGCTCCGGATCGATATTGATGGGATCGGGGCCTTTTTACCCGGCTCCCAAGTCGACGTACGGCCGGTCCGCAATCTGGACAGCCTTAGGAATCAGGAGATTGAAGCTAAAGTCATCAAGCTTAATCGCAAACGTTCCAACGTAGTGCTATCTCGCAAAGCCGTCATTGAGGGTGAGAACGCCGGCAGGAAAGATCAGACGCTGGGGCAAATCGAAGAAGATATTATTGTCGAGGGCCAGATTAAGAACTTGACTGACTATGGCGCCTTCGTTGATCTCGGCGGTGTGGACGGCTTGCTGCATGTGACCGATATGTCGTGGGGACGCCTGCAGAATCCGAGTGAACTCTTCAAGGTTGGCGATAGCATCCAGGTCAAGGTTCTCAAATTCGATCGCGACCGCGAACGAGTCTCCCTGGGTTATAAACAGCTCTTGCCCGATCCCTGGTCAAGCGTTGAGGAACGTTTTCCAATCGGCATCAGAGTAGGGGGCCGCATTGCCAGCGTTGCTGATTACGGCGCCTTTGTCGAATTGGAAAACGGGGTCGAGGGGCTCGTTCACGTTTCGGAGATGAGCTGGTCGAAACGCGTCAAGCACCCCAGCAAGATTGTTAATCCAGGCGACACAGTGGAAGTCGAAGTGCTCAGCGTAGACCCGAAGGCTCGTCGTATCAGCCTCGGAATGAAGCAAATCCAGGAAAACCCCTGGCAAACACTGCATGATCGCTACCAGATAGGTACGCGAGTTCACGGACGGGTGCGCAACCTTACAGACTTCGGCGCCTTCATTGAGATTGAAGACGGCGTTGATGGACTGGTTCACGTTTCCGACATCTCCTGGTCCAGACGCATCAAACATCCCAGCGAGGTTTTGAAAAAAGGACAGGAAATCGACGCGATCATCACCAGCATCGATACTGAGAATCGCCGTTTATCGCTGTCCATCAAGGACCTTGAGCCTAATGCGTGGGAGCGATTCGTGAATGAACACAAGCCCGGCGACGTAGTTCGTGGAAAGATCGCTCGCTTCGCAAACTTCGGTGCGTTTGTAGAGTTGGACGACAACCTTGAAGGGCTGTGTCATATATCAGAGCTTTCGGACGAACGGGTAGCAAAACCCGAGGACGTGGTCCAACTGGGTCAGGAAATGGAGTTCAAGATTCTCAGAATCGACGCGGAGAGCAAGAAGATAGGTTTATCCGCAAGAGCAGTAGGCAAGGATGATGAGCCAATCATCGACTCCAAGGTATACTCATCGGAGGCAGGAAGTGGAATGGCATCGCTCGGCGAGCTAGCTGATTTTGGCCTGAGCAGGACCGAGCCCGATCAGGAATAGTGACATAGTAGAGAATAGGTTCGGCGCATGATCTGCCCCGCACACGATCAAAATAAAGAAACTGGTCTGGCGGGGCTTTTTGTAGCCCATGGTTCTTCAACCAGCTTGCCCGAGTTGGCATACACTAATACCGCGGATGATCTTGCTGGGGGTTATCGTTTCTGTTAGTGTACCGACGATCACTACCTCGCCACGCGGTTACCGTAACTAGAAATTCGCTTTTCGTAATCTATTCGCCAGGCCCAAAGGGACCTTACCTAATTTCTGAGGTGATGCATGACCAAAGCGGAACTCGTTGAAGACGTTGCGCGAGCTGCGGAGCTTACGAAAAAAGATGCCGAGCGTTTAGTAGAAATCGTCTTCGAGAGCATTATTGAAACTTTGAATCAAGGCGAGAAGATCGAACTCCGCGGTTTCGGCAGTTTTCGAGTGCGTGAACGTGGTGCCCGCCGCGGTCGCAATCCCAAGACTGGCGATCCCGTTAATATCCCCGCCAAGCGCGTCCCCTATTTCAAGCCAGGTAAGGAACTTAAAGAGTTAATCAATGATGAAGGGCCCCCGGCTCACTCATCCTCTGATCCGTCCTCGGTCAACAATACGGACGATACCCGCCAGCCGCCGATCTTATAAGATTCACTGATTCGAGGTAACTGAACTTGGACAGGCTCTGGAGTCCCTGGCGCAGTGAGTACATCGCCGCTGGCAGCGGCGCTGACTCAAAGGGTGGCGGGTGTGTCTTCTGCGAAATCCAGCGGGATCCCAGCAAAGACGAGAACAACTTCATCCTGCATCGAGCTGAGCACAGTTTCGTTGTGCTCAATATCCATCCCTACATTCCGGGACACTTGCTGGTCGTCCCCTACCAGCATCTCAGTGATCTCGATGCCACGCCGAGAGACACCACCAACGAGATGATGGATTTAAGCAAACGTTCGCAGACCGCGCTTCGCGAAGCCTACAAACCGGCGGGATATAATATTGGAATGAATCTGGGCGCAGCTGCCGGCGCTGGCATTGTGGACCACATTCATGTTCACATTCTGCCGCGCTGGGTTGGCGATTCAAACTTCATGTCTACGGTAGGGGCAACACGCGTTCTGCCCGAAGATCTCGTCACAACCTACTATAAACTACACGGAAAGTTCTGAATGGTTACTCGTTCACTACAGAACCGCGAGCGGTAGCGACCGGATTCTAAACTCAATTCGTCTTAATTGCGGTTTTACTGGGCCTGAGTGATGGACCCGGTCGCTACCGCTCGCGGTTCTGTAGTGAAGCAGCAGTTTAAAGAAGAACCGGCGCTAGCGTTTTGCAGCGGCGCGGGTGATCGCTTCGTCTTCGACCTCACCACCCTCATTTATCGGTACTTCGGAAAGCTTGCCATAACTAATTCCGCGCTCCTCGCTGTCGAGGTTTGCTTGCGGAAGCTGCGGTATTGGACCAGTTATCGGTAGCGGATTAAACCCGGGATAGTCGATGCGCGCATGATAAATCGCAGTCAGGGCGCTGATCATCGCTTCCCTGATGGTTGTGAGTTCACGTAGAGTCAGATCGCACTCGTCAAGTTGACCATCGCTTACGATGGCATCGAAAATCTTGACCACAATCAAGCGAATGTTTTCGGGGTCAGGACGAGCCAGCGACCTCGCTGCAGCCTCGCAGGAATCCGCCAGCATCATAATCGCGGCTTCCTTGGACTTAGGTTTCGGACCAGGATAACGAAAGTCTTTCTCATCCACTACTTCTCCAGGTTTTGCCTGTGCCTGGGCTTTGCGCAGGAAAAAATGAAGGGTCCGGGTGCCGTGGTGCTGAGGAATAAAATCGGCGATCTTTTTAGGCAGGCTAATTTCTTTGGCAAGCCTGGAACCATAGGTCACATGGCTGGTGATGATCTTAGCGCTCTGCGTGGGCCGGAGATGGTCGTGGGGGTTCTCACCCTGCTGATTCTCGACAAAATACTCAGGCGCCGCGAGTTTCCCGATATCGTGATAAAGGGCTCCGATACGGGCCAGGAGAGGATTAGCTCCCACTGCTCGACACGCATCCTCCGCCAGCTGGCCCACGGCATGAGAATGTTGGTTCGTGCCGGGAGCTCTCAACGCGAGTTGGCCCAGAACTGGCAGATCAGCGTTGGAAAGCTCCAGTAGTTTGACGTCTGTGAGAATGCCAAAAAGCGATTCATTTATCGGCAAGCCACCCGCGGTAAAGATAGCCGTCAGCAGGCCGCCCGCGAATCCACAGCCGACTGCGAGCAGAAAGGTGTTGAGGCCAAAAGGCTGCTCGGCATAGGCGATCAACGCAAGGGCCATCACCACGTTGGCACCCGCAGTGAAGAGGCCCGCTAGTGTGACAGACTGACGCTCTCGATACCTACCGATTCCGTAAATAGCTGCGGAACACGAAATCATCGCATAAACCGCAATGTGAATCCCGCTTGGGGCCAGCATCCCGGCAAAAAGCGCAGTCACAATACCGGTGAGAAACGCAAGTTGTGTATCAACCAGCATTGCTACCAACAACGCAGCGGCCGCGAAAGGAATAGCAAAATTCCAGATCGTCGGTTCGTTGAACGGTGCACTGACCATTCGCGCCGAAACACTGTCGCCAAAGATAAACCCCACCCGCATCAGGGCGGTTTCAACGACGATGGCCGAACCAACCAGTGCAAATGCCCTGCGCTTTGATAGCGCCAGCACAGCGCCGGCGCTTCGATGCTCAGTAAACTTCCAAACGGACCAATAGATAGCAAAGACAATGAGCAGCAGTCCGACGAGGTAGTGCCAGGGCCTACCGCTGTGGCCGGCGCTCTTAATCGCTGCAAACTGCGCCAGCATAGTGGGCGTTACCGTGTCTCCCTCTCGAGCAATGACCTGATTTCTCTTAAGCGAAATAAGAACATCAAGAACCCGGTTAGCTTCCGATTCTCTCGCAGCTGCGGTGGCTGTCTGGTCCAGTACTACATTTGGACGAATCAGAGGCACCATCGCCTGGACCAGGGCAGTTTTCTCTTCCTGCGACCATCCGCGAATGTTCAATACAAGAAGTTCCAGGTCGCGTCGCGTAGCGGTAAGCGGTGTCATCCGAGTGCGCGGCGATGGGACAATCATCTGAGCGGCGGGGTTCCTTACGTCAACCAGTACAATCTCCTGCCTGAGTCGATCCGAGTCGCCATCGTCATAAATGTAACCATCGCCTATCCCACGAATTAGTGTTGTCAGGCGTTCGAGTTCGAAGTTATCAAAATCGTGAGCAATAATTGCGCGGGCTGCGGCTGCACCTCCTTCGCCGTTCCAAGTTGGTTGCTTCCCGGCGTTTTTTGACCCGACCTGTTGTTTTAGATCTTCCCAGGCGGCTCGAAAGCTCTGAGCCGAACTCGCCCCCCGAGTAGAATCGAAATTAAAAACAGGACGGGTGCCCTCTCTGGCCGCAGCACGTCGTTTTTCGGTTTCAAGTAGATCCGGGGTAGTTATGTCAGCCCGGGCGACGACCGTCCTCCTGACGATCTCGCCTTCCTTGTACTCTTCTGAGAAGCCGGACGAATAGCTGCTGAAGAGCAACAGCGTAGTGACTACTACCAGAAAAGCAAATCCCACAAGCAGACGAGCGCGAGGTTGGAATACTTCAAACGGGCGCACCAGGTAACGCGCGAAGGCGTCACGCGCTCGAGTAAGTGGGGTAGTAAAACGCGGACGAAGTCCCATATTTCTTTTATGCGATCCGGGAGAGCCGCCCGGCTTCCCGATCTTCTTCCTCGGCGGTCCGGCTGGTTAGATTGCGCGCCAGGACCGCGCCTGCCTTCTCCAGCAGTGGCTCAATCGAGCGAGCATCTGTGGCGGATATCACTACAGTTTCTCTCGCACCTTTCTGGGTAACCTGCCTGAAAACAGCCTGCATCATATCCACCTCGACGAGATCTGCCTTGTTCAAGGCTAGGATAGTAGGTATCTCTGCAAGTTGGAGCTCACTCAAAATTCTTTCGACGGATTCGATTTGCTGAGCGAAGCGAGGATTCGACGCATCAACGAGATGAATAAGCAGTCTGCTCTCACTAATCTCTTCCAGCGTTGCCCGAAAGGCCGAAAGGAGATCGGGGGGGAGGTCCCGTATGAAACCAACCGTGTCGTTAATGATCACTTCCTGCTCACGGGGCAAACGAAGTCGCCGCGACGTTGGATCCAGCGTCGCAAACATGCGCTGTTCCGCGCGAACGTCGCTGGCAGTGAGAGTGTTCAGTAAGGTCGACTTGCCCGCATTTGTGTAGCCGACTATCGAAACGATTGGCAGTCCATTTCGGATTCTTTCTTTGCGTCGTTCCTGACGCCGTTGTCGCTGGGCTTCGATCTCCTTCTCCAAACGATTGATGCGATCGCGCACTCGGCGGCGATCGGTCTCGAGCTTGGTTTCGCCGGGCCCCCTCCCACCAATACCGCCGGCGAGACGTGAAAAGGCCGAGTCCTGGCCCGTGATAAGGCGCGGCAATAGATACTTCAACTGGGCCAGCTCCACTTGAATTTTACCCTCTCGTGATTGCGCCCTTTGAGCAAAGATGTCGAGGATCAATTGCGAGCGGTCAATAATTTTTAAGTCAGTGGCTTCCGAAAGCGATTTGACTTGTGCGGGCGCCAGTTCACGATCGAAGACCAGCATGTCTGCGCCCAACTGAAGGGCTCGAATCAGGAGTTCATCAAGCTTACCTCGCCCCAGGACAGTACGCGGGTCGATTGCTTGACGTCTTTGGATAATTTTATCTTGCACCACAACTCCGGCAGAAGTTGCGAGTTCGGAAAGCTCCGCCATAGATTCTTCAGCATCTGATAACGGGCCCGTGGCAACGCTAACCAGAATGGTTCGGTCTCTAAGCTCTGCTCGGTGCGCGACGCGCCGATTCCGTGTCATTTCTTCCTCGAGTGAATTGATCAGCCCCAGAAAGTCCAGATCCAACTGCGACGGAATTCTAGGATCGAGAAAAGCATATGCCTTTTCAGAGCTAACGTGTTGCAGATCACCGGCGGGCATAGGCAGCAAGTGTGCTGCACGCACGAGGCCGGGAAGAGCCGTCTCCGGGTCTACGTCAACCGCGGCCATTAGATCGAGACGTAACAGTGCCAGATCGGTCAAGTCATCCTGGGTCAGGTCTTCGCCACGCAGATGGGTATGAACGCAGCGGAGCCCGCGGAAGCGGCCAGTGGCTACGCGAATGCGCTTGAAATCAGGAAGCTCGATGCGCCGGTTATCGCCAACCATGACGTATTCGATATGGCCCTTTCGATCTATCAGGACACCGATCTGCCTGCGGGTCTCGTGCGAAAGCTCGGCTATCTGCCGGGCAAATTCAGTGGTCAGAATCTGATTAGGCGGGATGCGTCGCGTATAGAGCTTCTCTATGCGGCGCAGCTGGTTGGGTTTTAAACCCGATGTGTTTCCTAATACGCTACTAATTGAAATTGCTCCTCTCCCTGGGCCTGGACACATGCAGTGGACGCGACGCGGGCAACACCCCAGAAAAACCTGCCTGGGATCGGAAATCTCTGAGTGCTGCAGATACAGTGGGATTGGTGCGAGCGGTGGATATCGGACGCCGGGAAATCTTCCTTGATGTTGCTCTGCGATGTCGCTTCGCTTATTCGCTTGAGCATTACCATTCGTAGTTTGCGAACTTCACGCTTCTGGGAAAACACTCGTTAACAAAGTTATCGAGTCCGCACGAAAGCCGCGTTTAACGTGGGGCGATTATAACATAGCGCTGAGAGATGCAAGCATGGGTCAAATTCAGCGTCAGCTTAGAACCGGCGCAGTAGCGAGTTAGACATGCCTGTTACGGCGTCGTATCATGACAAGCCTTTCATTACCCTAAAGCCTTTAACAGGTGGTGGTTGTAGTGGATTACTCCAAGTACCACTAAGCGGCAGGTGTGGTTGTTATGAGTACCCCAGAACCTACTATCAGGATATCTCCCATGGCAGGCATTGCGGGTGGTGAGGTCACCATTGAGTGTGACAGCTTCGACTCCAGCGAGCCTGGGAAGTGTGCGGTTTGGTTTGGGTCCGAGCCGGCTCACATTGTGGCGCTGGGTCCACACCGGGTCGTGGCTCTCGTGCCTGAGCTCAAGCAGAGCGGACCAGTGGATGTCATTTTGGAGAGCCCGGCTAAGCGACACGCGCCGGCGACCTTTGTGGTGGGCAAGAGAATCGCAGAAGACCTTCACCCAGTGACGAATCCCGCTTTTGATCCCGATGAGGGAGCGCTCTTCGTAACCCGTTCCGGCTCACGCGGCGAGCAATTGCCGATATCTCTGTTTCGTATCGAGACGAATGGCGAGGTAAGCGAATTCTCCGGCGACATCACCAACCCAACGGCAATCGCTTTTGACAAGGACGGACAAATGTTCGTTACCAGTCGTGTGGATGGCACCGTTTACCGCGTCAACCCGTTTAGGGAAGCGGTCGCCTTTGTCAGAAATCTTGGGATTGCCACAGGGATGGCGTTTGATAGTGACGGAACAATGTATGTAGGCGATCGCACGGGCACAATCTACAAAGTCAACGGCATCGGGGAAGAAAAGGCCTGGGTCCAGCTTGAGCCATCCGTTTCCGCGTACCACCTCGCTTTTGGACCTGGGAATGTGCTCTATGTAACCGGACCTACCGTAACCAGCTTCGATTCGGTGTATCGCATCGATCACCAGGGCGAGGTTAGGGTTTTCTACAAAGGTCTGGGACGGCCTCAGGGACTTGCTTTCGACGACGTTGGAAATCTCTATGTCGCCGCTTCGCTGAGAGGGCGCCGAGGAATCGTGCGGATATCGCCCGACCGAGATGCGAGTCTATTTGTCGCCGGAATGAACCTGGTTGGACTGGTATTCAGTTCAAGTGGCGATATGGTTGTAGTCTCTAACGACTCGGTCTACAGCTTGTCATTGGGAATAGAGGGCGTCTTGTAAGTTTATCCCGCGTCACACCTTTTGAATTGGAGGGTACAGATGCAGTTTGAACTGGTCCAATGAAGCCTTGCAGTACCACTCGATTACAGAACCGCGAGTCGTAGCGACCGGATGCGAGTTCAAGTCACCTAAATGCGGTTACTGAAGATTGAGTATTGGATCCGGTCGCTACGGCTCGCGGTTCTGTAATCGAGTACAACTTTCGATGATGAGTCAACTGCAAGCAGTACCAATTGGAGCACCTTTTTGACAGCCAACTAGGGGGATGCTAACTTGACGCGTTCTTATATCTACAGATGAGCAGGACCAAGTGACCTCAGAACTGATACTGCAATTATTGATTTTCATGATCGTGCTGCTGTTTGCGATCTCCGCGCACGAAGCGGCACATGCCTGGATGTCAAACAGGTTTGGTGACGACACCGCTCGCCTGTTGGGGCGTATCACGTTGAATCCGAACGCCCACATAGACCCGATCGGGACACTGCTAATACCGATAGTTGGCTTCGTGCTAGGGAACATAGGTGGAGCCTTAGGAGCTATTCCGCTTATTGGATGGGGTAAGCCGACGCCGGTTAATCCGCTTCGTTGGCGCAATAAAGATTTGGCCAACGTTATGGTTTCCGCTGCGGGAATAATGGCCAATCTTTTTATCGCCTTCTGCGCTTTCACCGTCTACAAGGTCCTCTTGATGACTGGCGGGTTTAACGCAATCCCTGAATCGCTGCGGGAGCCGGTTGAGTTGTTTCTCAGGTTCTTTCTGATAATGAATCTTTCGCTGGCGATCTTTAACCTTCTGCCCTTCCCTCCGTTGGATGGCAGCAAGATTTTGGAGACCTTCCTGCCGGAGAGTGCGCGTTCGGTGTTGGCCTTCATGGAACAGTTCGGGTTTATTATTTTGATGATGTTGATATACATAGGCTTTTTTAGCGCAATCATGAGACCAGTTATGAACCTGGTGGTATACCTGCTGTTTTTAGGAATGTGACCTGGAAGGTGTTCCTCGTTTGGCTCGTTATTTAAGCAAGCATGCCCAAGAGAATCTTTAGCGGCGCCCAGCCCACCGGCAACGTACATCTCGGCAACTATCTGGGCGCGCTACGCAATTGGGTAGCACTCCAACACGAGTACGAAAGCTTCTTCTGCATCGTCAATCTCCACGCGGTCACGATCCCACAAGATCCGAAGCTGCTGGCCGAGAAGACCAGGGAACTAACGCGCATTTATCTGGCAGTTGGGATCGATCCCGATGTCTCAACGATCTTCGTCCAGTCTGATGTTCACCAACACGCGGAATTGACCTGGATTCTCAACTGTGTGGCGCGCATTTCCGAGCTTGAGCGAATGACGCAATTCAAGGATAAGTCGCGAAAGAGTGAGAATGTCAGTGCCGGCCTGTTTGACTATCCGGTCCTCATGGCTTCCGACATCCTTCTTTACCAGACAGACCTGGTACCAGTCGGGGAAGATCAGAGGCAGCATCTTGAACTTACACGTGACCTGGCTATACGATTTAACCGGGATTACGGGGACACGTTTCGGGTGCCTGACGCTTACATTCCGAAAGTTGGGGCTCGCATTATGTCGCTCTCGGATCCGACCAGGAAGATGTCCAAGTCTGACGACGATCCGAACGGCTGCGTAATGATGCTCGACGACGCTGATACTGTTAGGAGAAAGTTCAAACGCGCCGTGACTGACTCCGGAACCGAGATCAGATTTGACGACTCGCGTCCGGCAATCACGAACCTGTTGACTATTTATCAACTGCTAACCGGTCAGGCGACCCACGAGATTGAATCCCATTTTGCGGGTAAGGGCTACGCCCAGTTGAAGCAGGATCTAGCCGATGTTACGGTTAAGTTTTTGCGGCCGTTTCAGGAGCGGGTAGAGGGAATCGGAGCTGAACAATTAAATCGCATTCTGGGGCAAGGTCAGAAGAAAGCCAGGCGGATTGCCGCCACCACGCTCGCTAACGTCTACGACGCGATGGGAATTGTGGGAGCCGGTGCCAGCGACGAGTAGAAATAGATGGACGAAACGCCCGAATCAATGGAGCCGGCAGCAGTCGAAGATGTGAGCACGCCCGTAACCTTAAACGTCGCAGGTTCAACGCCGGAGCTGGTTGCCGATAATAACAGTGACGATCTTAAGATCGTAATGGGTGAATTCGAGGGCCCATTGGACTTGCTGCTGCACTTGATCCGGCAGGAACAGGTTAGCATCTACGACATTCCGGTGGCTCGTATTACTGACGAATACTTGCGCTATTTGCAGCTAATGCAGAATCTGGACATGGCGGTGGCGGGGGACTTCTTAGTCATGGCCGCGACGTTGATTGAGCTCAAGACCAAAATGCTGCTGCCCCGAGATCCGTTCGCGGCGGCAGAAGAGGAAGCGGATCCCCGCAATGAGTTAGTCGACCAGTTGTTGGAGTATCAGAAATACAAGGCGGCGGCGCAGATGCTCTGGTCGCGGGCAACAGTAGAGCGGGCTGTATTCAAGCGCGCTGAATTGGAGACTGATAAAAACAACCCTGAAGTTGTAGTCGGAGTCTTCGATCTGTTGAAAGTTTTTCAGGAGATCTTGGCGCGCCATAAGGACGAGGTGCTGCTGGAGATTGAACGCGAAGAGATCTCAATGGCGGAGATGATTGAGAGATTGAGGAACATGGTAATGTCCTCGGGCGAGTTGAACCTGCGAGTGTTTTTCGAGCGGGCGCGTTCGCGTCGCGAGCTGGTGCTGGCTTTTCTTTCAGTGCTGGAACTGGTGCGTACGACTGAGATCAGGCTGTTCCAGCGGGAGACGTTTGGGGAGATTCTCGCTCGCGTTGCCAGCTAGCCCCGGGCTGTCGCGGCAGATAGAGAGGTGAACGAAGTGACAAAACAGCAAGGCACAGAACAGGCGTTTGATGTTGATTCGCTCGCTGCCGAGGCCGAAGTTGAACTGGCCAGCCGGGAGTCTTTCACAGGGGCCGAAGATGAGGGGGCCGATTTAACGCCGCTTACCGTGCAGAGCATGGGAGAGCGAAAGGCGATAATCGAAGCATTGATCTACGTATCAGATGAGCCATTGAATGCGAAATCTATCGCTGAAGTGCTGAAAGAGGATCAGTCCGTGATTGAATTAGGCATAGGCAGTTTGGTCGAGGAGTTCAACGCACGGAACAGCGGCTTGCAGTTGAGAGAAGTCGCCGGAGGTTGGCAGTTTGCTACTCGCCCCGAGTATCACGAACACGTTCGCGCCTTTTTGAAATGGAAGCCAAGCGCGAAGCTATCGTTGGCGTCTCTGGAAACCCTGGCCGTCATTGCTTATAAGCAACCCATAACAGTCCCGGAAATTCTGGACATCCGCGGAGTGCAATCCCCGTCGTCAATCAAAACCCTTCTGGACAAGAAACTGATCGTCGCAAAGGGCCGGAAAGAGGCGATTGGCCGCCCGATGATGTACGGCACATCGAAGGAGTTCCTGATCCAGTTTGGACTGAAAGACCTTTCTGAACTGCCGAGCATCGAGGATTTTGAGGATCTGGCGAGTGGCGTAGTTTAGAAATGGAAGAGCGTTTACAAAAACTCATTGCCGCGGCAGGAATTGCCTCGCGCCGCCATGCCGAAGAGTTGATTACCTCCGGCCTGGTTACAGTAAATGGTCAGGTCGTATTGGAACTGGGAACCAAGGCGGACGCCAAACGGGACCACATCAAGGTTCGTGGCAAACTGATCAACCCCGTCCTGGCGAAGCGTGAAAAGGTTTACGTACTGCTGAATAAGCCCAAGGGCTATTTGTCGAGCGTCTCCGATCCCGAGGGTCGTCCTTTGGTGACTGAACTTTTGCCACCTTCTCTGGGCCGACTTCATCCTGTTGGCCGTTTAGACTTCAATACTGAAGGTCTCTTACTGCTGACGAATGATGGCGATTTCACCAATTTCATCACGGCCGCTCGCAATCGCGTAGAAAAGGTTTACGAAGCTAAAGTGAAGGGTTTGCCGCCGGACGCTGCAATCGAGCGGATCAGGCGCGGTGTCGTACTCGATGACGGAACCAGGACGGCGCCAGCCAAGATCACCAAGGTTGACGAGACCGGATCTAATGCCTGGTTTGAGGTAGTACTCCATCAAGGTCGGAACCAGCAGATTCGACGAATGTTTGATGTGATCGGTCACTCGGTGGTGAAGTTGCGGCGCGCGCGCATCGGTTCGCTGCAGGATGACGATCTGAGACCGGGTTACTGGCGACTTCTTACGCCCTCCGAAGTCAATCGTTTGATGAAAGTAGAGCGCAAGAGCAAACCAGCCAAAGCAAGTCGGGGGCGTTCGGCCAGTCACGGTCCAGCCAGGCGTTGAGGTAGAATAACTCAACGGAAGCGCGGTTTTGTTGTCAGGCAGGCATTCTTGCCTGTTCTTTGTAGACAGGCGAGGATGCCTTTGTCACGTGGAAACCGTTGTTTTGGGGGCGGGATGGAATTTGAATTAAGCGAAGAGCAGAAACAAATCAAGATGAGTGTGCGCGAGTTTGCCGAAGCGGAGATCGCGCCGCACGTCATGGAGTGGGACGAAGCGCAGCACTTTCCAATTGAACTAAAGCCCAAGCTTGCTGAACTCGGTTTGATGGGAGTGATTTTCCCTGAAGAGTATGGCGGTGCGGGAATGGGTTACGTTGAATATGCATCCATTATCGAGGAATTGTCACGGGTGGACGGTTCTGTGGGAATTTCGGTTGCCGCACACAATTCGCTTTGCTCGAACCATATTTACCAGTATGGAACAGAAGCCCAGAAGAAAAAGTACCTTGAACCGCTGGCTCGTGGGGAACACTTAGGGGCCTGGGGCCTAACCGAACCAAGCGCCGGCTCAGACGCCTCTGGCACCAGATCTACGGCCGTGCGACAAGATGGCGGATGGGTGGTGAACGGGTCGAAGAATTTTATTACCCACGCCATCCACGCTGATACCTGCGTCGCTTTCGCCGTTACAGATCGTTCGCAGACAAGCAAGGGAATTTCGGCTTTCATTTTCGAGAAGGGAATGAAGGGCTTCTCACCTTCCAAGAAAGAGAACAAGTTGGGGCTTCGCGCCTCGGAGACGGCCAGCGTTGTTTTCGAAGACTGTTATGTCCCCGACGAGAACCGTCTGGGTACGGAGGGCCAGGGATTTATAAACGCCATGCAAATTCTGGACGGCGGGCGTATCTCGATAGCTGCTCTCGCGGTGGGTATCGCCCAAGGCGCATACGAGTCAGCACTGCGATATGCGCAGGAAAGACAGCAGTTCGGTAAACCCATCTCGGAGTTTCAGGCAATCCAATTCAAGCTGGCGAACATGGCTATGCAAATCGACGCGGCCCGTCTACTCATGTATCGCGCTGCCTGGTTGAAGGACCAGGGAAAGAAGACGACAAAAGAATCGTCGATGGCCAAGCTATTCGCCTCCGAGATAAGTGTGAACGTTTGCGAAGAAGCCATCCAGGTGCATGGTGGGTACGGGTACACCAAGGACTATCCTCCGGAAAAATACTGGCGCGATTCAAAGCTCTGCACAATTGGTGAAGGAACGTCTGAGATTCAGAGGATGATCATTGCTCGAGAGATCTTGAGGCAGGCCTAAGCGCATTCGAGATTTTCCCCAGATCTTCCTATGGGCGCTACAACAGAAAAGTCTTCCGCGATAGAGCGGGTTATTGCGGGTGATCCGCGCGCGGTGGCGCGCGCTATCTCCAAAGTAGAAGACGGCAGTCGAGACGCAGCCCAGTTAATGAAGGAGATCTTCCCGCACACGGGACGCGGACTGGTTGTCGGAATAACCGGTCCGCCGGGAGCGGGAAAGTCGTCGCTGGTCGACAAACTTGCGTTGCTTTACCGGGAACGGAAGGAGCGCGTAGGCATTGTAGCTGTTGATCCTTCCAGCCCATTCTCTGGAGGCGCCATTCTTGGCGATCGGATCAGGATGCAGGCACTGGGTCTCGACCCCGGGGTATTCATTCGCTCGATGGCGACTCGCGGCAATCTTGGCGGACTTGCCAGAGCGACAGTGGACGCGGTTTCGATACTGGATGCCGCCGGATACTCGAAGGTCGTGGTGGAAACCGTCGGCGTGGGACAGGATGAGGTGGAGATCGTAAAGGCTGCTGACGTGTCAGTAGTTGTCCTGGTGCCGGGAATGGGCGACGATATTCAGGCGATCAAGGCCGGTATAATGGAGATTGGCGATATTTTCGTGATCAATAAAGCTGATCGCGAGGGAGTCTATAACACGGAAAAAGAGCTGGAGGCTTTGTTGTCGCTTTCCGGCCGGGAGGATGGGTGGCAGCCGCCAATCATCAAGACAATTGCGACCGAAAACAAGGGCATCGACGAATTGGCAGCCGCGATTGACAGCTATCAAAGCTTTCATTTTACGAAGGATTTGGGAAGCGACCGGAGACGTGCGATAGCTCGCTGGCGAATCCTGGAACTCCTTCGGGAGCGGTTGCTCGCGCGAACCCTGGCTTCAGATTCCGCATCCGACACACTCGACCGGCTTGCCGACGAGGTTGCCACACGGCGTCGCGACCCTTATTCTGCTGTGGAAGAGCTGATTGGTCGGGGATAGGTCTTTGGTTTTGCTTTTTGACGTTTGCTTGGAACTTTGTGCTTAGTTCTTTGTGCTTTGTTCCTGTAGGTAAGCCAAAGAACAAAGCACAAAGAACAAAGTACAAAGCCCGTTTATGCAGATTGACCACATAGGTATCGCCACACGCCAACTAAAAGAGGCAACCGCACTTTGGCAGGATGCTCTGGGCCTGGAAATCGACTCCACTGAGGAGGTTGGCGAACAGGGAGTGCGGATCGCGATGCTGCCTATTGGCGAAACCCATATCGAGCTTTTAGAGCCACTAACCCCAGAATCGCCAGTAGGAAAATTCCTGGATAAGCGGGGCCCTGGGATTCATCATATTGCGATTAGGGTTGACGATATTCGCGCGGTTTTGGGGCAACTAAAAGAAAAAGGTGCACGTTTGATTGACGAAACGCCTCGTATAGGCGCAGGCGGTTGTCTGGTAGCTTTTATCCACCCATCATCAACGAATGGCGTGCTGCTTGAGTTAGTGCAGCAGCAATAATGTTCAATTTGGAAAGGAAAGTATTTTGACTTCAACAACAAAAGCGTGGATTGCCGCCGCCGTTGCGGTAGTTTTTTCGGCGGGCTTGATTGCGTGGCAGGTTAAAGCTCGGCGCACCGAGGCGGTCAACCTAAATTCCGAAGACATGGCAGTGATCGCCGAAGACCAGCCGGCTCAGTTTCGCAGTCGACTGGCTTCGGATGAAGCGAGCCGAAAGGATTTCGCGGAGAACCTTCGCAGTTTGCTGGCAGTTGCTGAAGAGGCGCGGGCCAAGGGGGTTGGTGGCAGGCCCGAAATGAAACGCCAGCTCGACCTCGTGCGAGCGGTAGTTATCGCTGAAGGCTATGTAAAGTCGCAGGGGCCGGCCCAGCCGGGTGCGAACGCCACCGAGCAGGAAGTGGAAGAGTTTTTCAAGGACCCTGTGAATGCGGCTAAGTTTGACCAGTTCATAAATGATGCCAAGGCGAAGAACCCGCAACTGGCAAGTGGTCAGATCCCAGAAGAACAAATTAAGCAGGTGCGATCCCAGTTGGGCCAGGTGCTGATCGGCGAACGTAAAGGAATTGCTGCCGGTGTGGACAAGCAGCGTAAGGTGCAGTTGCAGATCATGCTCGAGCACGCTCGCTTGCTGGCGCAAACTTACGCTCAGGAACAGTTGGCAGAGAAAATGAAAGCCACTGACGCCGAGATTGATGACTACATTGCCAAGCACCCTGAGCTCGATCCCAAACAAAAACGCGGGAAGGCCGAAGAGATTCTGAAGAGAGCTCGCGCCGGCGAAGATTTTGCGAAGTTGGCAGCCGAGTTTTCAACCGATGGCAGCAAGGCAAAAGGCGGCGATCTTGGTTGGTTTGGTCCAGGTCAGATGGTGCCCGAGTTTGAGAAAGCGGCTTTCGCGTTGCAGCCCGGCGAAATCAGCGACGTAGTTGAGAGCCAGTTTGGGTACCACATCATCAAACTCGAAGACCGCCGCACCGAGATGAAAGAAGGAAAGAAGGAAGAACAGGTTCACGCTCGCCACATTTTGATTGGCAATAGCGCAGAGGGAGACAACCCTTTCGCGCCGCCAAAATCCAGACGTGATCAAGCGCGCGCCGCCGTGGAACAGGAAAAGCAGAAGACGGTTATCGACGACATCGTAAAGCGTTCGCACGTCACTGTGGCTGAAAACTTTCAAGTGAAGCCGCCGGAGACGCAGGAGATGCCGGGTATGCCGCAATTTGCTCCAGGCCAGGGAGAGGGGGGTGATCCTCATCCTGCAGAGCCGGCGCAATCTCAGCAGAAGCCAAAGGCCGAGGCCTCGAAGAACAACGCGAAGCCGCGCCAGTAGTGACCGCGTCGCGTCAATAATTCCGCATGCAGTTTGGTAATTACCGCGTCGAGATTGTGCCTGACACAGAGTTTCGCCTCGACGGAGGGGCGATGTTCGGTGTGGTTCCGCGCAATCTCTGGTCGAAAGTGTGTCCTCCTGATGACCAGAACCGGATCCGAATGAACATGAACTGTGTGTTCATCGAGGCTGGTTCTGAACGGATACTGATTGAGACAGGTATTGGCGAGAAATTCTCAGACAAGCAAACGCGAATCTACGGCATCACAAGGGAGCGACCCTTAGCAACTTCGCTGCGGGCCATAGCTGGAGTTGGTCCGGAAGCCATAACAATCGTCATCAATACGCATCTGCATTTCGATCACGCCGGCGGAAACACGGCATTGGACGGGGCTGGCAACCTTGTTCCAGCCTTTCCGAATGCCAGGTATTTTGTCTCACGCTCTGAGTTTGAGCATGGCGAACAACCCACCGAGCGCGACCGAGCTAGCTACCTGCCCGAGAATTGGCAACCGGTGATGGAAAACGGACAACTGGAGTTGAAGGACGCAGATTACGAAGTGGTACCCGGTCTGCGCATGGAAACTTACGCTGGACACAATCGAACGATGCAGTGTTGGCGACTGGAGCAGGAGGACCACACCATCTTCGGTTTCGCTGATTTAGTGCCGATGAGGGCGCACGTGCCCTTCCCATGGATCATGGGCTACGATCTCTATCCGGTAGAAACGCTCGCGGCAAAAAAGACCTTGCTACCGAAGGCTGCCAGGGAGGGGTGGCTCTGTCTCTTCTATCACGATCCTGATATTCCACTCTGCAGGTTGGCAGAAGACAACGGCGTGCTGCGGCCGTTGGACTACAGACAGTAGAGGTCTACCCTACCGAATACCATGACCACGGTTAGAATCGGAATTATAGGCGGCAGCGGGCTGTATCAAATGCCGGAACTGAAGGACGTTGAGGAAGTCAAAGTCGAGACTCCCTTCGGCAACCCTTCTGATGCGTTCATTATTGGATCGTTGGAAGGGCAGCGAGTTGCTTTTTTACCGCGTCATGGGAGAGGGCATCGCTTTACGCCTACTGAGGTTCCTTTCCGGGCAAATATCTACGGCATGAAATTGTTAGGCGTTGAACGCCTGCTTTCCGCTTCCGCCGTTGGATCATTACAGGAAGAGTACGCGCCATTGGATATGGTGATCCCGGATCAGTTTTTCGACCGTACGCGAGCTCGAGCGCACGAGTCTACTTTCTTTGGAGAAGGCATCGTCGCGCACGTGACGTTTGCGCATCCTGTCTGTAATGATTTGGGCGACGTGCTCCAGGAGTCTTGTAAAGCAGCCGACGTCAAAACGCATCGCGGAGGCACGTATCTCTGCATGGAGGGGCCGGCATTCTCGACCGTAGCCGAATCAAACGTCTATCGCTCATGGGGCATGGACATTATCGGGATGACCAACCTGCAGGAAGCGAAGTTAGCTCGTGAAGCAGAGATTTGTTACGCCACTCTTGCCCTCGTAACGGACTACGACTGTTGGCATTCGGACCATGATGCGGTAAGTGTCGAAACCGTGGTGGAATACCTGAACAAGAATGTCCGCAACGCCCAGATCATCATGAAAGAGGCGGTAAAACGGCTCATCGAACGTCCGCGGAGTTGCAAGTGCGGGTCGGCCCTCAAGAATGCAATCTTTACCGCTCCCGAACTTTGGCCGCAGACGACAACGAAGAAGCTGGAAGCAATCATCAGAAAGTATGCTGCTTCTTGAATTGAGCGCCGGGCCAAAGCTCGCCGCAGCCATGAAAGATTTTAAGTCTTGAGGAGATTTATGAGAAAGAATCTTTTGTTAATCGCGTTTCTGATGTTTTCAATGCTGTTTTGTGCACCGGCAGTCTGTGCTCAGGGAAAAGCGAAAACCGGCCCTGATCCGTCGACTATTCGCGATCCGGATCTCGAGAAGGACTCCCTGCACAATCTCGAGGTCGCCCGAAACTATTTCAAACTGAAGAAGGCCTACGTCGCGGTGCTAAAACGCTGTGAAGAGATTATTGCCGGCAACCCAAATTTTGCCCGGATCGAAGAAGCCCTGTTTATGGCCGGCAAGAGCAGCCTTTTACTGGCTGAGAATAAGGGCAAGCAGAGTCCCTCGCTTTACGTCAATTTCGATGGCACTACGAAACGCACGCTATCGCCTGAGGAATTCAGGGAGTTGGGACGCGAATACCTGACGCGCTTGATTACCGATTACCCGGAGAGTAGTTTTCGGAAACAAGCCGAAGCAGACCTTGCGGCGCTGGGCAGCGTGAAAGTAAAGACGGAAAACGGAAAACAGTAGGCAGGAGGCAGGAGGCAGGAGGCAAGGAGGCTAGATCTGAGATCTCAGATCTAAAGGCAAAGACAAACACGAATGAGAAAAAACCAAGACATCACTTACAAGAACTAAAGAACTAAAGAACGAAGAACCAAGAAACCAAAGAACAAAGTACAAAGTACAAAGTACAAATACCCTATGTCTCTCCTTGTTGTTGGCTCGGTAGCCTTTGATGCCGTAGAAACTCCGTTCGGCAAATGCGAGAAGATGCTTGGCGGTTCGGCATCTCATTTTTCACTCTCGGCCAGCTATTACACCCCCGTTCGTGTTGTCGGCGTGGTTGGCGGTGATTTTAGCGAAGCGGAACAGGAAGTGTTTGATAAGCACGGTGTCGACACCAGTGATCTCGAACGTATATCTGACGGGAAGACTTTTCGTTGGCAGGGTCGCTACGATTACGACTTAAACGTTGCTCACACGCTAGACACCCAACTGAACGTCTTTGCCGAATTCAAACCTAAGCTATCTGAGGACTCGAAGAAAGCTCGGCTTGTTTTCCTGGGAAACATCCAGCCGGATCTGCAGCGTGAAGTGCGGGAGCAAATCCCGAACGCTGAGTTGGTAGCACTCGATACGATGAACCTCTGGATCGAGACTGCCAGGGAGTCGCTGCTGCGGACAATCAAGGGAGTAGATGTCGTCATCATTAATGATGCTGAAGCGAGACAGCTGACGGGGATTCCCAATCTAATTAAGGCCGCCAGAACGATTCTGTCCTGGGGACCCAGGGCCCTAATCGTGAAGCGGGGCGAATATGGAGCGGCATTGTTCACGGCCCAGAACTACTTCGCGATTCCAGCCTATCCGCTCGAATCTGTTTTTGATCCTACCGGAGCGGGCGACACCTTCGCGGGCGGTTTCATGGGCTACCTCGCCAGCCAGGAGAAACTAGACGAAGCAGCCATGAGACGCGCGATGATCTTTGGTTCCGTGATGGCTTCATTTAACGTGGAAGAATTTGGCACCGAACGAGTTCGACGTCTGACCCACCAGGAAATCAACCAACGGTTCCACGCTTTTAAGGAAATGACTCACTTCGAAGAGATCCCATTCGAAAAAGCAGTTATGAGCAGTAAGTAACGCGTAGATTGGTGATGGTACGACGCATTATCCGTAATGCCTAGTGACAAGTGAGCGATTACGCTTTATCTTGTAACTATCACTTATTCACTTGTTATGTGAAAGCCTGCCCTCGATCACGGAGGTCGTATGTTTTGTCCTGTTTGCGAATCTGAATACCAGCCCGGTATAACGCATTGTCCCGACGATAACACTGAACTTGTCGAACGTCTCGACCCAACCACTGGTCGTGACGATAGCGACGCGGGCTTTTTGCCGCTGCATAAACTCGGCTCGCCTATCGAAGCCGAGATGGTCAACGACATTCTAAGGCAGAATGGAATTCGCTCGATGGTGAAATCGGGCGGCGCTGATGCACTTTCACCACTTCTGTCCTCCACCGCGCAGGGCGGTCTCGTGCTTGTTGATGAGCGCGACTTCGATCGCGCTCAGGAACTCTATAGAGCCTTCTTCGGTGATGACCCCACCCCTCTGACCGGTGGAGTACCTGAGGACTACGAGGAGAGCGAGGACATGGAAACGCGGTAAAGTAACGACGCAGAAATAGCTAATCAGCCGCTGTGATAAAAGAACCATCGGAAGCAATCGTGGTACTGATGACTGCTGCCAACGTAGCAGAAGCGGCCACGCTTGCCGAAATGCTGGTGGGTGCGCAACTGGCTGCATGCGTTCAAATCATGCAACCCATGAGTTCCGTATTTCGGTGGAAAGGTACGATTCAGTGGCAGAACGAGGTGTTACTCATTGCCAAGACGGAACGTTCGAAATTTGAAGAGTTTGAGCGTGAAGTGCGCGCGCTTCACAGTTACGACACCCCCGAAATTATCGCCTTACCATTGACCGCTGGTTCTGCACCTTACCTTAAGTGGCTCTCTGCCAGCCTTGATCCCCAAGGTAGCTAATTGCTTGAACGTCGTAGGGGCGTCCCTCCGTGGGCGCCCCATCGTGGCTTTGGCGCGAGTAACGCCCGTCCGATCATCACAAGATGGGGCCCCACGGAGGGACGCCTTTACAATGTTTCCAGTTCTCGGTAGTCGTCTGCCAGGTGCTGGTCCAGACCGCGGAGTGAGCTTTGGCTGTTGATTAGAATCTGAACTACCTCAGCCGGTGAGTCTGTCATATGCAGCAGCTTTAGATCCTTCTCGGAGATCTTGCCTTCTTTCAAGGCCCAGTCCCGGATCCAGGTCATTAAGCCGTTCCAGTACTCTGAACCGAATAACACCACCGGAAAGTTACGAATCTTGCGAGTCTGAATCAGTGTCAGCGCTTCAAAGAGTTCATCAAGAGTACCGAATCCTCCGGGGAAGATGATGAAGCCGAGACTGTATTTTACAAACATCATCTTGCGGACAAAGAAGTAGCGGAAGGTAAGGGAACGCGTTAGATAAGGGTTGGCGCCTTGTTCGAAAGGAAGCTCAATGTTGCAACCGATGGAGAGCCCGCCGGCTTCGAAAGCGCCTTTGTTCGCGGCCTCCATCATGCCGGGACCGCCGCCAGTGATCACTGCGAATCCCTCGCGCGCCAGCAGGGCCGCGGTTTCTTCCGCGGCTTTGTAGTAGGGATCGTCAGGCTTCGTGCGGGCTGAACCGAAAATGGAGATGCCGCGGGTGAGACTGGCAAGTTCATCAAAGCCCTCGACGAACTCACCCATGATCCGAAACACTCGCCAGGTGTCGGTGTGCGTGAATTCATCACTGCGCGGACTCTCGAGAAGTTGTTCGTCCTGGGTCTGGTGCGGATGCCGCTGTTCTGCTTCCGTTGGCTTTTCCATCGCGCCTCCGAAGTAGCATAGACTTCAGTCTGTGCATTACTCTGCGCAGCATTCACTTCCATTGTTAACAGACTGCTTTGCAAACACCCACAGACTAAAGTCTATGCCACTTACATTCCCATGATGTTGTAACCGCAGTCCACATGGATCACCTCGCCGGTGATTCCGGACGAGAGCGGACTGCATAAGAAAAGAGCTGTGTCCCCAACCTCGCGTGCCTCCACGTTGCGGCCGAGCGGCGCCCGCTCAGCATGATGTTTCAGCATGGTCGTGAAATCCGCGACGCCGCGAGCAGAAAGAGTCTGAATAGGACCAGCACTGATCGTGTTAATGCGAATCTGGCGCGGCCCGAGATCGAGGGCCAGGTACCGGGTGCTTGATTCCAGAGCTGCCTTTGCAATTCCCATCACGTTGTAACCGGCCACGACTTTTTCAGCGCCGTAGTAGGTCATTGATACGATACTGCCACCTTCGGTCATCAAGGGCACCGCAGCACGGGCCAGTTGAGCTAATGAATACGCACTGATTTCCAGCGCGGTGATGAAGGCATCGCGGCTGGTATCAAGATATTCACCTTCAAGTGCTTCTTTCGGCGCATAGGCGATGCTATGAATTAAAAAATCGAGCCGGCCAAATTCTTGGCCCACTCGCCGAAAGGTCTCATCTACTTCAACCTGCTTCGTCACGTCGCAGGGTAAAATCAGCGAGTCAGGCATAACGCCAGCAGTGAGCCCTTCAACATTCTCTTTGAGGCGCTCGCCTTGATAAGCAAACGCCAGTCGCGCACCGGCTCCGTGTAACGAAAGGGCAGTCGCCCAGGCAATCGAGCGTTTGTTTGCCACACCAAAGATGATTCCAAATTTGTTTTGTAACATAGTTTCAATTGTCCAAAGTCCAAGGTCCAATGTCCGCGAGTCCTAATTGGATTTGGACATTGGAGGTTGGACTTTGGACTTATTACGCCGCTTCGCTTTCCGGCTTACCAGTCAGGAGTTGCTTGTATTCACCGCTTTCCACCCATTTCAAAATCTCAGACACGCGCCAGACCGGAAAAGGATGGCTAAGACCGGCGGTGATTACGTCGGCCCAAAAGCGGTCAAGAGCTTTGGCGTCGTAGTTCTTCTCGAAGTCGCGGGCTTGAGCGAGGAATAGCTCATAGTCCACCTTGGAGGCGTAGGTGCCGCCGGCAAGTTTCATCATTGCCCGGCCAATCACGTTTGCGTCCTGAGTGACGAGTAGCGCAGCGCGATCACAGGAAAGCTCTGCGCGTCGTGCCCAGGCAAGCAATGCCGTCCGCATCGTTAGGGTCAACAGCTCTTTGACGATGGCTGTCAAGGGTGATGCCAGGACCGCGGTCTTGGCCAGATATTCGATTAAGCGCGCAGCGGTGAGATAGAGAACATGTTCGGCGTGGATGTGACCGACTTCGTGGGCGACTACCGCCAGGACCTCCTCGTCGGTTAAGCGCTCGATGAGCTGCGAGTAGAGCACAATCACAGGGCGCTCAACCCCGCCGGTAAACGCGTTGGCAACCGGATTCTGTTGCACAAACAGGTCTGGAGTTTCCACGCCAAGGGTCTTGCAGGCAACCGTTAGTTTGGCATGAAGGTCAGGGCATTGTTCCGGTGTCACTTTGACGGCACTGGCTGTGAAGATAACACGAATAGCCGATTCGCCCGTGACGACCAGAAGTTTCTTTAGTGCCGAATCAATCCCCGGAATGGCTTTCAAAGCAGCGAGCGCGCGTCTGTCTGCCGGGTGAATGTATTGCTCCTTATTCAGGTTGGCAAACTTCTTGTGCGGCTCATCGGAAAGTAGAAGGCGGCAACGCCCGCAGCGAGCGTCACTGGTTCCCGGTTTTGTCTGGTTGCGTTGCCCGCAGTAACGGCAGCGCACAAAATCCGTTGTGTTAAGTTCTGAATCTGAGTCTGCCATGTTTCCTCAGCAAGTGCGGTTGATGCTCGCAGTATGGTTCAAGCGTCGCTACCGAAGCAAGACGCACAAACGCTAACGAATCGTAACTTCCAATGTGTAGGTGGCGTTACCCCGTGTGGGAGAGACCCAGATGGAGTAATTTCCCGAGAGCGGCAGTTCACCTGTCCATTCGGTGGCATCGAGTCCTTCGTCAGTGCCCTCCAGCGCAGTTCCATCGGGTCCCAGGATCGTGAGAACCGCGTTCTTCTCACGCGAGCTCATATGCACAATCATGATTTGGCCTGCACGAGCGCCAAGTATGTACCGATCTTGCGTTCCCCGAACAACAGCTCCCTTCAGGATGGCGGTCGTGCGACCGCGAGCGAACCGCACTCGCTGGGTTTTGCCAGACGGCTTGCCAGCAGGTTTGCCGGCCGGTTTGTCAGCCGGAGCCTTAAGGGTACCGCCTCCTTGAGAGGCGAGATTGACGCTAACTGTGAGTAGGAGGCAGGCAATCAACCCGCCTTTCAAAATTTTTGCTAGACGCATGGTTCTCCTCCTCTTCTGATGTAACTCAGTGCTTAAAATGACGAACTCCGGTGAACACCATTGCCAGGCCGTGCTCGTTGGCCGCCGCGATCACTTCCTCATCTCTCACGGATCCGCCCGGTTGTATAACGGCCGAGATTCCATGCCTAGCAGCTTCGTCAATTCCATCGCAAAAGGGAAAGAACGCATCAGACGCGAGCACTGAACCCTGCAAAGGAAGTTGTGCGCGCATCGCCCCAATCTTTACTGAATCGACTCGAGACATCTGCCCAGCACCTACTCCGACGGTCTGGCCGTCGCGAGCATAAACGATTGCATTCGACTTGGTGTGTTTACAGACCGTCCAGGCGAAAAGCAGGGCGCGAATCTCTTCTTCAGTTGGCGGCCGTTTGCTGACGATCTTGAGATCCTCTTTGGTTAACTTATGAGCATCTCGAGTCTGCACCAGCATGCCACCAGTAATTTGCTTATACTCGACTTCGGCGCCGGCCTTCGAAGTTACCGGGCGAAGGATCCGCAGATTCTTCTTCGCCCGCAGAATCTCAATGGCGCTGGTCGTGTATTCAGGCGCAATTATAACTTCTGTGAAAATGTCGGTCACCGCCCTGGCGGCTTCCTCGTCTACATCTCGATTAAAAGCAACGATGCCTCCGAAGGCCGACACCGGATCGGTGGCTAGTGCTTTCCGGTACGCTTCTTCAACGGTTGTGCCAAGTCCGACCCCAGCCGGGTTCGTGTGTTTGATGATCGCGCACGCCAAATCCTCAAAATCGCAAACGAGCTGCCAGGCGGCATCGGCATCAACATAGTTGTTGAATGACATCTCCTTGCCGGAAAGAAGTTCCGCATTGGCGATCCCTCGACTGTACGATGACCGGTAAAGGGCGGCTATTTGGTGAGGGTTCTCCCCGTATCTAAGATTTCTAAGCTTACTTATTCTCCACTCGGCCGTGCCCGGCAAGCTGCCTTTAAACGCCTCTATGGAAAACTCTGGTGAGTCGATATTGACGCTGGAAATTGAAGAAGATACTCCAAAGCCGCTCGAACCAGCGCAAGCATCGATTCCGCCAATGCCTCCCGTTAATTTGCCATCTCTGTTATGCGCCAGCGTGAGGTAAGCGGAGACAGCCAAGTCGTAGAGCGATGTTTGCTGAAATGCTTCACCTGCGAGTTGGCTTCTGGTGTCGAGCGAAGTTGAGCCGTTGGTTAACTTTATTTCATCGATGATTCGTTCGTAATTGCCCGGACGCACAATCACCACGACATCATGCCAGTTCTTCGCCGCTGAACGAATCATAGCCGGCCCACCAATATCAATTTGCTCAATCGCTTCTTCTTCTGTAACGCCTTCGCGCTTAATGGTCTGTTGGAACGGATAAAGATTCACGACTACCATATCGATGGGCTCGATGTTGTGTTGCTTCATGGCGGCAACGTGCTCGGAGTTATGGCGCAAGCCTAGCAGAGCTCCGTGAATCTTTGGGTGAAGAGTTTTCACCCTTCCATCCATCATCTCAGGAAAGCCAGTTACTTCAGAGACATCTGTTACCTCGATTCCTGCTTCTCGCAAGACCCTGGCGGTGCCGCCAGTACTGACTATCTCCACATCGTAGCGCTTCAGTTCACGAGCGAAGTCCACAATGCCGGCCTTGTCGTAAACACTCAGGAGTGCGCGGCGAATCCTTCGCAACCCATGTTCGTTGTTTTCAGGTAGGCTCATTTCAATCCCAAAACCCGTCCGATCTATTCAGGTTTTCCGCGTCAGTTCTGAACATTCGCAACCTTGCCTGGTAGCTTCACGAAAAAATCGTGAGAGCGCGAAAACCCAAACCTACCTACTGAGTACTCAACACCTGCCGGTACCAGGCTAAGCGAGAAACGATGCCGGCGCCCATCGCGCGCAGTTTCGCTGATATAAAACCCAAGCAAATACTGGCTTCTAAGATCCTCTTCAATTGCCTGAAAGATGGGCGTGAGATCGTTAGTCCTGTCCTGCTTAAGCGCGTCGTCTGCATCGCCGACCAAAAAATACTTGCCTCCTGTTTGCTGGGCCAGGTCGCGAAACCCCTTGGAGGGAGAACGCACCGCAAGTCGTCCCTCGCGCGGCTCAAAAAGCGGCAAGTGAATAACGTAGAAGGACACGCTTTTATGGAGCGCCGCTTCGATCACCGCACTGGCTTTCGTTCGACTCGCATTGTCCAGGCCGTCGCTAATCAGGACTACGATGTGACGCTCGGCCCGCGCGCGCGGAAGATCCTCAAACATCTGGAGCGCTTTTGCTGCGGCGTCGAATATCGCCGTACGCCGGTTAGTACTGGCTGCGAAGGTGAAAGCCGCGCGTGCTGCTGCCGAGTCGCGTCCAAAAGTGGCCACTACGGAAGGCCTTTCTGCGAAACGCAGAACAGCGATGCTCGACCTGTCGCTAAATCGGCCGAACAGAGCGAGCGCCGCATCATGCTGCTGCGAAATAATTTCGCGCAAGCTCCCGGACTGGTCGAGTGCGAAAACGATCGCAACCCGGTCGGCGCCGGGCGCGAAATACAGACCAGCAGTAACCTGGTCCTTGTCCTTCAGTGCCAGGTCGCTTTGCTCCAGTCCTATGACCGCTTGTCCCCGTTTATCTCTGATGCGAATCGGGAAGAGCAGCAAATCAGTGCTCACACTGATAATGTCGTCGTTCTCAGAAGTGTCCTGGGCTAGTGTCTTAACCGGCAGTAAAGTGGCAATGGCAAGGAGAGTACAGGAGAAGAGAACCAGAGATCTGCGTATGGATGGCGATATTAAACAAACTGAATCTTGAGTTGGCAGATTTTTATTGCGAGTTTCGGCGGGCACGAGCATCCACCCAGCCGCAGCTATATGAAGTGGCGCCCAAAAAGTAGAATGCTCAGAATTATCAAAACCGTGATAACGATGATTTTAACAACACTCACGTTGGATTCCTCGATGCTTTAAGAAGCTGAAAACCAAAGGGGCGACGGAACTCGTATTTTAAGGGCCCGGTGAGCCGTCTGTCAACGAAAGCACCAATGCATTGGCTTGCGATTTTAGTCGTTCTTTCCTGATCAGACTCGCAGCAAGGATTACGACGGGCGCAAACGGGAGATCCTTCGTATTTGACAGTACCGTAGGGACGCGATGTTTATAGACCGGTAGTACCAAAGGATTTCCGAAGCTCCGAAGGAGCGAAATATATGGCGTGCGTCACACATCCGTAAGAACATTTCGCTCCTCTGGAGATGGCGGTAAATCTTCGGGCCGGGCCTATAAACATTCCGTCCCCACGAGACTTCACACCTCAGTCTTGCACGGCTCCGCTCAAATAAACTACATTTAGCCATCCTCGCAACTGGTCACTCGCAAATTTACCACGGTCTGCATGGTTGATCTTATGAAACAAAGATCACCAATAAACTTCGAACGCGCAAAGTTGATGTGCCTGCTCCTGCCGTTGCTCTTGCCCCTGCCGGCAAAAGCTGAACGACTGCCACTCAAGGCCTACACGGTCGCCGATGGGCTGCCGAATAACGTCATCAACAAGATCGTGCGCGACTCGCGCGGCTTCCTCTGGTTCTGCACTGACGAGGGGCTGTCGCTCTTCGACGGTTACCGCTTCACCAACTACGGCACAAATGAGGGCCTGCCGCACCCCAGAGTCTCGGACATTCTGGAAACGCGCGAAGGCGACTATTGGGTGGCGACTAACGGCGGCCTCTGCAAGTTCAACCCGAAGGGTGTGCCGAGCAGCCAAGTGGCTGATGCAGACCTTCCGCGGGCGAACGCCCCGCAGAATCCGATGTTCACAGTCGTCATGCCTCACGGGGAAGATCGTTACACCCAAATTATCACGACTCTGCTGGAAGGTCGCGGCGGAACGATCTGGTGCGGAACGGCAAGAGGGCTTTTCCGTCTGGGGCAAAATAACGGACGTGCCGCACTGCTCCCGGTGGACATCAGACTCCCGACCGAATACCCCCTATCGGGCTTCATCACTTCGCTGCTGGAAGATCGTCACGGAATGCTGTGGGTCGGCGCGGCCACCGGCCTGTACCGCCGCCGACCGGACGGAAGCACTGCGCGCTACACGACCAGAGACGGCCTGCCGGACGACACCATTCATGATCTGCTCGAAGACCGCCGAGGCCATCTGTGGGCGGCGACGCGACACGGCGGACTCCTTCAACTCGCCACCGGAGCCGGGCATGAACCACTAGTCATCACACGTTCTTACGATCGCAAAAGCGGCCTTACGACCGATTGGGTCTTCGACCTGCACGAGTCTTCGGACGGCAAACTGTGGGTCGGCACGAACCTCGGGCTGGTGGAGTTCCCCCTGGACGAGAAACAGGGAGGGCCGGCGCGCGTTTATACCAAGAGACACGGCCTTAGTTATCACGAGATAACGAACTTGACGGAAGATCGCGTAGGCAACCTCTGGCTGGGGACGAACAATGGTGCGATGAAGCTTGCCCGCAACGGCTTTCTTACTTTCGGCGAGCAGGACGGCATTTTCTCGGTCAAATCGGTCTTCGAGTCCGCCGCGGGCGAGCTTTACGCCTACGGTTACGTGCTCGGCGACCGAAAGGCCAGCGTGTTCGAGGGTGGAAAACTGGACATCCTGAATCCCGGCGCTGCCCAGAATTGGCTCAGTCTGGGTCGCTTCGACGGCGAGCGTTTTACGTGGCTCCAGCCGAATGCCATAAAGGGCGAAGATGTTAGCTGGAGCGATAAACCTTTCGTGATTCAGGCGCGCACGGGCGAGTGGTGGATCGGCGAGAATCTGTTTCCACGGGTAGGCAGCTTCGCCGAACTCAAAACCGCGCGCCCAGTAGCCGTTTACGCGGCCCTGGGCAGGCCGGCGGGGTCGTTAGTTTACAGCATCTATGAAGACTTGCGCGGCGACCTTTGGATTTCCACGACCTCTTCGACAGGCAACGGCCTGGCTCGCTGGGACCGCGCGACTCGCTCGGTGCGCGACATGGCGGGCACGGAAGGCCTGCCTCCCCTCAAGGAGATCTTACCCGTCTCTTTTCAGGAAGACGCGGCTGGCAACGTTTGGGTGGGGTTCAGCGAGGCCGGCGGGCTGGCGCGTTACGCGGCGGACCGTTTCACGGTCTTTACGGCGGACGACGGATTGCCGCCGGGCAGGATTAACGATCTGTACTTAGACCGCGCGGGTCGGCTGTGGGTCGCTACGACGCGCGGCGGCCTTGGCCGCGTGGATGAGCCGACGGCGGAGCGCCTGCATTTCATAAACTACTCAATCACGCACGGCCTGTCCAGCAACTTTACGAACGCCATCACGGAAGACCTCTACGGGCGCATTTATGTGAGCACGGGGCGGGGACTCGACCGGCTGACACCAGCAACGGGCCGAATCAAACACTTCACGACGGCAGATGGATTAGCGCCGGGTGAAATCCTTACCGCGCTCCGCGACCGGCGCGGCACACTCTGGTTCGGCACCAAGCAAGGGTTGTCGCGCTTCATGCCTGAAGCGGAACAGCCGTCCATGCCGCCACCGATTCTGATTAATGGCTTAACGCTCGCGGGCGAGAAATACGCGGTCTCGGCCTTGGGCGAAACGGAGATCGCGCTCCCCGAACTCACCTACGACAAGAATCAAGTGCAAATAGATTTCGTCAGTCTCAGCTTCGCGTCCGGCGAATCGCTCCGCTACCAATACAAACTCGAAGGTACGGATGCGGACTGGGGAGCACCGACCGAGCAACGCACAGTCAACCTCGCCAGCCTCTCTCCGGGCAAGTACAAATTTCTTGTCCGCGCGGTCAACTCCGAAGGAGATGTAAGTCCGCAGCCCGCCGCAGTCACGTTCACAGTGCTTCGGCCCATCTGGCAGCGTTGGTGGTTTCTGGCCTTGACCGTGGCGCTGCTTATCTCCGTGGCTTTCGCATTTTATCGTTATCGCGTGGCTCGTATCCTCGAACTTGCTAATGTGCGCACTCGCATCGCCACTGATCTGCACGACGACATCGGCGCCAACCTGACCAAGATTGCCATTCTCAGCGAAGTGGTGAAACAGCAGCTTGGTGAAGGCAAAGGCGAAAGGGATGGTCCACTTTCTTCGATCGCGCGTATCTCACGCGAGTCAGTAGCTGCGATGAGCGACATCGTCTGGGCCGTCAATCCGCGGCGCGATTCTCTGCGCGATCTTGTGCGTCGCATGCGCCGACACGCGGAAGAAGTTTTTGTCACCCGCGATATCAGACTGGATTTCAGAGCTCCCGAACCGAATCTGAAACTGGGCGTGGACGTCCGGCGCGATCTGTTTCTAATTTTCAAAGAGGCGGTCAACAACGCTGTGCGCCATTCGCGCTGCTCGCAAGTCGGAATCGCCCTGACCGTGAGCGGGCAGAGTCTGGAGCTTGAGATTAATGACAACGGGGTCGGGTTTGACCCCAAGGCTGAAAGCGACGGCCAAGGCTTAGCCAACATGCGAGAGCGGGCGAGGAAGTTGGGCGGCGAACTCGTATTGACTTCCGAGCAATCCGTCGGCACGAGAATCCGGATCCGAGTGCCATATGCTCGCACTCGCCTGTCTCCTTCGAGTCGCTAAGATAATCCGCCGATTACACAGATTTCACAGATTTAATACATCCAGCGAAGTTCACCAGTGACATATCACAATAGGTTTTGCGGTCTGAGTTCTGATGTCGTCTCTTCTAATCTGCGTAATCTGCGAAATCTGTGGATTGACGTGCGACTGGTATGGAAATCTACCCTACATGAACTCGTAGGGTGACATGACCTCCTTTTGAGAGTAGCGTGGCTTGGCTCGCCTCGGCTCTGATTCAGATGAACGTGACTGCAAACAGATCAGAAACTCAAACTCCCGTTTCCGCCACGGGGAGCATCCACGTCGTGCTAGTCGAAGACATGCGTGAAGTAAGAGAAGGATTAGCGGTGCTAATTAACGGCACCTCAGGTTTCAAGTGCCTCGCAAGCTACCGCACAATGGAAGAAGCCCTTGCCGGCATTAACGATCCGCTGCCGGATGTCATTCTCACTGATATTGGCTTGCCGGGGATCTCCGGCATTGAAGGCACGCGCATACTGCGTGAGCGCTTTCCAGATGTGCCCATTTTGGCGCTCACCGTTTATGACAACGAGGAAAGGGTGTTTGACGCGCTTTGCGCGGGCGCGACCGGATATCTGTTGAAGAACACTCCGCCGGCGCGCTTGTTGGAAGCAGTGAAGGAAGCAGTCGACGGCGGCGCTCCGATGTCGCCTGAGATTGCTCGTCGCGTGGTCAAACTCTTTCGCGAGTTCCGTCCGCCCGAGCGCGCCTCTTATCGTCTCACACCCCAGGAAACCGAGCTTCTAAAACTGCTGGTTGACGGCCATCATTACAAGACTGCAGCACACGAGTTAGGCATCTCTACCAACACGGTCTCTTTCCACCTCAGAAACATCTACCAGAAGCTCCAGGTACACTCAAAGACAGAGGCCGTCTCGAAAGCTTTGCGCGAGCACTTAATTTAAAACGTCGCCAATGTCCTGTCTCTAAGATTCTCGCAAGCAACAAGTCTGTCTATTCTTCGGTGGCTGTAGCCCCGTTAGGGGCGTGATGTCTATAGCCAACGGGGATTATTAAGAATACAGCTCCGTTAGGAGCGAAATATGAGACATTCCGCTCCTAACGGAGCTGGCCACACATAAGACAACGTCGAGCTATAAACATTTCGTCCCTAACGGGACTTTTCAGTCAGCAACTTACTGCCCACTGCCACTGCCCGCTGCCCGCTGCCCACTGCCCACTGCCCACTGCCCGCTGCTCTCTGCCTACTGTCCACTGTTCACTGCCCACTGTTTCACTGCCCACTTCCTATACCTACATATCAAGGTAGTTACATCTCTCGTTCGTTCACTGATAGAACTCGGGCCACTGAGATGTCAGCCCAAACTACCACAGTCACTTACCAGGTCCGGGTAACAGATAGAGGCAATCCGGCAAACGGAAACTACGATCTCCAATTCGCTCTCTGATAGTTTGCGGGTCCAACCCAGATTGCGCTATTGAAACGCGCAGCAATGTCGACGGTTTCACGAACGTCGTTAGTTTGAAGTCTTCCGACAGGAAAGAATTCCCATGAAAAAAAGATCTTATGCTCAAACGAACAAGCTGTGGTTAGTGGCACTGATAATTCCGCTCGTTTGCTTCGTAACCCAGGCGCAGACGACGGTCTTTACCTATCAAGGCCGTCTGACTGACGGGGGCACGCAGGCGAATGGCAATTACGATTTGCAGTTTGCGCTTTTTGACAATGTCGCTGGTCCAACGCAGATCGGTTCAACTCTGACGCGAAACAACGTCGGCGTGTCGGGCGGTGTTTTCACGGTGCAGCTCGACTTTGCTGTCAGCGTCTTTCCTGGCGCCGATCGTTTCCTTGAGATTGGAGTGAAGCCCGCGGGTGGCCCCAGTTTCACCATTCTTTCCCCGCGGCAGCAGATCAACTCCTCACCTTACGCCATCCGCACGATCAGCGCGGCCCAAGCCGATGGACTCTCGAGCGCATGCGTCAACTGCGTGCAGGACGCGCAGATCAATTCCGTGGCCGGCAGCAAGATCACCGGACTTCTACCCACAACCAGTTTGCCTCCGAACAGCGGCAGCTACGTACAAAACACAATTAGCCAACAAGCCGGAACCAGCTTCAACATCAGCGGCAACGGTATCGTCGGCGGAAATCTAGGCGTCGGCACGGAGTCGCCTGCTTTCAAACTGGATGTCCTCGGTTCTTTGAGGGCCTCTCGCAGTCTTTCGAACGACATTGTCGTACAGACAACGGGAGGAACAAATTCCTGGGCGAGATTTGGGATGAGAACTCCGAACCAGAGCTGGGTTTTGGGTACGTCACAGAGTTTCAACGGGGATCAATTCTATCTCTTTGACGAAACAGCCGGGCAAACGCGTATGACGATTCAACCGAACAATGGAGCGATTACGTTTCCTACCGGCAATGTCGGCATCGGTACGCTCAACCCTCAGACCAAGCTTCAGGTTCAAGGCAGTGGCGTTCTCGAATCGACCATTTCGAGCACCGACGAGCGCGCGATCTTAAGCCTCAACAGTACGATCTCCGGGGCTAATCGTGTGTGGACGTTGGAAAATGGACTGTTTGGGACCCAAGGACTATTTGGTATTTATGATCGAACCGCGGGTCAAGGGCGCTTGACCATCGATACTGCCGGCACAGTAGGCGTGACTGGAAACGCTGTGCAGAGTTTCGATAAGGGCGGATGGGCCAAAGCGCTGTTATTTGTTGATGGCGGCGGAACCATCCTTCGCTGCTACAACGGCGTCACGGGGAACTCATCATCAGGATGCGGGTTCATTGTTACGCATACGCTTCCCGGGGTGTATGGCATTAATCTGGGCTTTCCCACTGATGGCCGTTTTGTTTTAGCTTCGAGTATTGGTGAGCAAGGTATTAACGGTTCGGCCCAAGTCACAAGGGGAATTGGAACGGGTATCGGCGTTCAGACATTCGTTACGGGAGAAACAATTGATTGGGCTGATAGATCATTCATGGTCGTAGTTTTTTGATTCCAGGTCGCGGCTACGACGGTATTTGACATTTCTTCCGGTACCATCTCCCGCACTGGTGGCCTGTGGTAGCAGATGAGAGCCGATCATGAAGAATAAAGATGGCCCTTGTGTATGGGGCGTTGGCTCTTACCTTGTCCGCGCACATAATCCGGAGGCGGAAATATGCAGGAACAACGAAAAGCATTATTCACAAACCGCATTCTTGTTATTGGTTCCGGCGCTGTTTGCCATTTCGGCACAGGCTCAGACACATAGCCTGACTTATCCTGCAGCGGTTGCGTGCAAGTAAGAAGGCCGGAGGACATTCACTCTTGAACGAAAGAAGATTGCCAATGAGAACGAAGCGACAATTCTTGGGAGTAGTCTGTCTCATCGTCCTATTGAGCGTAGCGATCACTTTCGGCACTGCCAACAAACAACTCCATGATCAAAGTAAAGCGAACGAAGAGTTATCCAGCGCCGTCGGTGACAAGCCCGAAGCAGGTAAGCGAAGAGACGGCGCACAGTTGCGACCAGGAACATCCGCGTTTTCATTGCCGCTCCAGAGCGGTGGTCAGTTTGATATCACCAAGAGCGTAATCGCGGGCGGTGGCGACAGCAGCTCGGCAGGGAGTTTTGCTCTCGATGGCACGATGGGCCAACCCATGGCCGGAATCATCATGACCGGAGGAAACTTTGCCCAGGCAGGCGGTTTTACCTACGCCATCACTACCGGACCACTTCCAGCGCCGACACCGCTTCCGACACCTCCTCCTGTTGGCACAAACTTCATCGTCACCAACACCGCCGACAGCGGCGCGGGCTCTTTGCGACAAGCGATAACAGATGCGAATGGCAATTCAGGAACGGACACGATCACATTCAATATCTCCGGCGCCGGTGTGCAAACGATTGCGCCGACCTCGGCGCTGCCCTCAATCACCGATCCGGTCATCATTGATGGCTACAGCCAACCAGGGACCAGTTTGAACACGCAGGCGGTCGGCAATACCGCCGTCCTCTTAATCGAGCTCAGCGGCGCCAATGCGGGAGGAGCCAGTGGACTTACGATTATTGCCGGCGACTGCACAGTCCGCGGTCTGGTTATAAACGGCTTCGCCGGTAACGGCCTGGTGCTGCAGACTGGTGGCAACAACAACATCACCGGCAGCTTCATCGGCGCCGATGCGACCGGCACGACGGCGCTAAACAATGGGGGCGGCATCCTCCTCAACAACTCCAGTACCAACACGATTGGCGGCGCCAGCCCGGGGGCTCGCAACGTGATTTTGGGAAATTCAAATGCGGCCATTTTCGATTTCAGCGACACGGGTGGCAGCAACATAATTCAGGGTAACTACATCGGGACGAATGCGACAGGGTCAGCGGCGCTGGGCGGCACTGGCATTGTTTTCACCACGGCAAATAACCTCATCGGCGGGACTGCGCCAGGGGCCGGAAATGTGATCTCGACTGATGGCCGAATCGCCGTCTCCCTGAACGAGGGTGGCGCCGACAACAACACGGTGCAGGGGAATTACATCGGCGTAAGCGCTGACGGTAACGCTGCTCTGCAAGCAGTAGGATTAGGCGGCATCAGTATCATGCGCGCCGAAGGCAACTTGATTGGCGGTACAACCGCAGCAGCGCGCAATGTCATTGTTGCCGTCAGCGGTGGCGTGACCGTCTTTGGCGTCAGCGGTGTCGCGCAAAACAATACGATTCAGGGCAATTTCATCGGCACAAACGCGGCAGGCACGGCCATTCTCCCAGTTGGCGGCAGTGCCGGCGCCGGGATATTTATAGACAGCTCAACCAACAACACCATCGGCGGCACAGTGGCAGCCGCCGGCAACCTCATCGCCGGCTGGAACATAGGCGTCAGAATCTCGAGCAGCTTCCCCGCCTCAAACAACAACGTGGTTCAGGGCAATCTCATCGGCACGAACGCCGCGGGCACAGCCGCCTTGCCCAACGGAACGGGCGTCGTCATCTTCGGCGGCGTCACCTCGCCGCTCACCAGCAACAATACCATCGGCGGCGCCAACGCGTCCGAGCGCAACGTTATCTCCGGCAACAACGGGGACGGCCTCGTGGTCAACGGCGGCAACAACAACACCATTCAAGGTAACTTCCTCGGCGTCGCCATCGACGGCGTGACCCCGCTTGCGAACCTGGGCGATGGCCTGAAGATCAGCAGCGGCGATAACAATCTCATCGGCGGCGGCGCGACCGGCGCGACGAACACTATCGCATTCAACGGAGGTAACGGGGTGTCGGTTGCGGCAGGCACGGGCAACCTGATCTCCGCCAACTCGATCTTCTCCAACGGGACGACGAATCAACATCTGGGGATTGATCTTGGCGCCAGCGGCGTCACGCTAAATGATACTTGCGACAGCGACACCGGAGCCAACAACCTGCAAAACTTTCCCGTCGTCACTTCGGCCAACAGCGACGGCGGGGCGACGACCATCGCGGGGACTCTCAACAGCACCGCCAGCACAAATTTCACGATCGAGTTCTACGCCAACTCAGCTTGCGATGCGTCCGGGAATGGCGAGGGTCAAACCTATCTTGGCTCGACTATCACTACGACCGACGCGAGCTGCAACGCCAGTTTTAACGTCGCGTTGCCAGTCTCTGTCGCCGCTGGCCAGGTCGTTACCGCGACCGCTACGGATCCGTCGGGCAACACCTCTGAGTTCTCCAGTTGCGCGGTGGCTGTTCCAGGGCCAACCCCAACACCAACACCCACCCCCACGCCAACACCCACCCCGACCGTTGGCAGTGCGATCGTGATTAGCGAGTTTCGCACGCGAGGACCAGGCGGCGGGAGCGATGAGTTTGTCGAGCTATACAACAACAGCGACACTCCGGTAGACATCAGTGGGTGGTCAATCAAAGGGTCGAACAACGCTGCGGGCGTTTCTCACCGCGTCACGATCAATCCGAACACAACGATCCCGGCGCGCGGCCACTTCCTGGCAACAAACTCAGCCGGCTACACGGGCAGCGTGCCGGGCGATCAGACTTATCTCACCGGATTTACTGACGATGGTGGGATTGGTCTCTTCGACGGCTCCGATTCGATCATAGATCAGGTCGGAATGAGCATCGGTTCCGCGTTTCAGGAGGGGACTGTGCTGGCGCCGTTTAGCGCGTTAGACACCAGCGATCGAAGTTACGAACGCAAGCCCGGCGGCGCGTCTGGCAGCACCCAGGACACAAACGATAACCTCAACGATTTCAGTTTGGCCGTTCCCAGCGACCCACAGAATCTAACTTCACCACCTGCACCCCCTCCAAGCGTTGGCAGTCCGATTGTGATTAGCGAGTTTCGCACGCGAGGACCAGGCGGCGGAAGCGACGAGTTTGTCGAGCTGTACAACAACAGCGACACTCCGGTGGACATCAGTGGATGGTCAATCAAGGGGTCGAACAACGCTGCGAGCGTCTCTCACCGCGTCACGATCAATCCGAATATAACTATCCCCGCGCGAGGCCATTTCCTGGCAACAAACTCAGCCGGCTACACGGGCAGCGTTCTGGGCGATCAAACTTACACCAACGGCATCACTGACGATGGCGGGATTGCGGTCTTCGACAGCGCTGACGTGATTGTCGATCAGGTGGGAATGAGCAGCGGTTCGGCGTTCCAGGAAGGGACCGTGCTGGCCCCCTTTACCGCGGCCGACACCAGCGATCGGAGTTACGAACGCAAGCCGGGCGGCGCGTCTGGCAGCACTCAAGACACAAACGACAACCTCAACGACTTCAGTTTAGCCGTCCCCAGTAACCCGGAGAATCTAACTTCAGCACCTACATCGTGCATAACTGTCAACCTACCTGTTGGATTGGTGGCGCAGAACAATCAAACGCTGACGGTCCCCATCGATGTGAGCGACACGACTGGAAGAAACGTCATCTCGTTCGATTTCACCTTCGCTTATGATCCGACCGTACTTGCGCCCGCTGCAACTCCCTTCGATTTAGCGGGGACACTCAGCAGCGGCTTCACAATTACGGTCAACCAGAACACGGCGGGCCGGTTGGTAGTTTCCGGTTTCGGCGCTACTCCACTAACGGGCAGCGGCACGCTGTTGAACCTCAACTTCAACGTAACCGGTTCGGCTCCTTCGTGCAGCAACCTGGACCTGACCGGCTTTCTTTTCAATGAAGGTCAGCCGTGTGCAAACACCACGAATGGTGACGTGTGCGTCATCAGCGGCCTCATCTCGGGACTCGTTACTTATGGCACGGGTGCTCTTCCGTTGCCGCCCGTGCGAAGAGTCACACTTTCGGCTGCCGGCGCGCCCAATGCCAGCGCCGTTACCGATGCCACTGGCGTCTATCAACTGAGCGGTCTCGGAGGCGGACCGTACCTGGTTTCACCGTCCAAGACAGATGACGTCAACGGCATTTCCGCATTTGACGCGGCTTTGGTGGCGCAACATGTGGTCGGGCTAATTACTCTAAATGCGAACCAGCAACTGGCCGCAGATTCCAGCAACAATGGCACGCTCACCTCGTTCGATGCGGCCTTGATCGCGCAGTATGTCGTCGCGCTACCCAATGGCATTGTGGGCACCTGGAGATTCCTGCCTCCCAATCGCCAATACCCAGGCACAATCCTTGATCAGCAAAACCAGGACTATGAAGCGATTCTTGTTGGAGAGGTCTCGGGGAATTGGACACCTCCTGCGAGTGCGCCGCTGAATGTTTCTCCGGATGGTGGGAAGTCGCCGGAATCCATCACCATGGCAGCAAATATCGCGGTTAACCTGCCAATCTTAAGCGACCCGACCGGCAGCATAAGCACGATTCCAATTACGGTGGCAGATGATCTCGCGGGTCACAACGTGTTCAGCTACCAAGTGGATCTGACTTTTGATCCGAGTGTCTTGCAACCGACAAATGCTGCTGTCGACTCAGCCGGTACGTTGAGCGCCGGGTTAACCGTCGTCTCGAACAGCGTCATGCCTGGACAACTCAAGATCGCTGCTTTCGGAACCAACGCGTTGGTTGGTGCGGGAACGCTGCTAAACCTTAAATTCAATGTGGTCGGGGTACCCGGCTCAACCACGCCGCTGGAGGCGCAGGGTTTTCAGTTCAATGAAGGAAACCCGCAGGCCAATAGCAGCAACGGCCAGTTTTCAGCCGTTCCACCAAACGCAGGAGCGAACCTGCAGTTCGGCGCTGCCACCTTTACCGTCCCCGAAGACATTGGTCATCTCGAGGTAGTCGTCACCCGCTCCGGCGACACCACGCAAGCGGTCTCGGTTGACTACGCCACGTCCGACGGCACTGCCAAAGACCGCGGCGACTACACTACGGTTACAGGGCGGCTGCACTTCAATTCGGGCGAGACCGCCAGGAGCTTTAACCTCTTCATCACCGACGACGCTTTCGCCGAGGGTAACGAGACCTTCGAGGTAACCTTGTCGAACCCGTCCACCGGAGCGCAGGTCGGAAACTTCGGCACATTGTTGTTCACCATAGCGGACAATGACGCGGTTACCGGGCCAGCCAACCCGATTGACACAACCGAGTTCTTCGTTCGACAACAATACCGCGACTTCCTGAATCGCGAGCCCGACCCTGCTGGCTTGGCCTTCTGGGTGAATAACATCGACGCTTGCGGGGCAGACGCGCAGTGTCGCGAGGTAAAGCGCATCGACACTAGCGCAGCCTTCTTCCTGTCCATCGAGTTCCAGAACACGGGCTCCCTTGTGGAGCGCTTTTATAGCGCGGCTTTCAACCGCTTCCCCGCCTACCGTAGCTTCGTGCGCGACACCCAGGAGATCGGTCGGAACTTCGTTGTTGGGCAAGGCGGGTGGGAAGCTCAACTGTCGGCTAACCAGCAGCGGTTCGCTTCGGAGTTTGTCCTGCGAGCTGAGTTCATTTCGATCTACGCAGGGCTAACCAACGCGCAGTATGTCGACGAGCTGAACGCTAACACGGGCGGCTCGCTATCGCAGTTTGAGCGTGATGCCCTGGTGGCGGGACTCGATGGCGGAACAGAAACGCGCGCGTCGGCGCTCCGGAAGGTGGCGGATGACTCGGATTTCGTCCGCCGGGAGTTCAATCCAGGATTCGTGCTGATGCAATACCTCGGCTACCTGCGCCGCAATCCTGCTGACGCGCCCGACTCGAACACGGACGGCTTCAACTTCTGGCTCGCCAAGCTCAACCAGTTTGGCGGAGATTTCCGTCGCGCTGAAATGGTCAAGGCCTTCCTCGTGTCGACAGAATATCGCTCGCACTTCGGCCCTCCGTGATCGTGTCCAGCAACGAGCAAGTGATTCTGATCGGTCCTCCGCAGGCCGCGCTACCCACCTACTTAGGTAGTTACATTGCGGCCCCGCGCGGTGTTACAAAGCGCATCCAGTCGGACGAACCCACTGACGCATCGCTCGTCGGACGCTCGCCACGGCTTGGACAGGAACATCCGAGATTCGCGAAACTGAGCCGAATGACGAAGAGATTGCCAGCCTTGAATCCGTCCTGCTTGCTGCCCTCAGGAGGTTAAACATATGAAACGCTCTCACGTTGCTCGAATCAAAGCTGGCTCGGCTGCGGTTGGCCAAGCGAAGGCTCGTCAGGCCATCAAGCGGGCTGTGGCCGGAGTAACGGAAGTGAATGAGCTTAGAGTGCGCGAACGCGAGGAGACGAAAGCTGCCGCACGCGCGGAGGTCAGGATCGTTCAGAGCGCGATTGAAAAAGTGATCGAGCAAGATGAGGCAGCCAAAATTGCCCTTGGGAAATTGCGTCGACAGCGTTCCTCTCTAAATCTGCGTCTTGACAGGACATTCGAAGAAGCGCTTCACCCCGCCCAACAGACATTGTTCGCCCTGACTTTGCGTCATCACGTTCATGTGCTCGGGCCCCCGTACGACTACGGTTGGAATTGGGGCAATCCTAACTTTCAGGTTTCGGAGCCGGCATATGGCTGGGCTGGCGTTCTTGCTTATTCAAATCGAACGTCCGCCGCAGCCGCGGGCATCGGCGCCATCTTGACGACCGATAAGCCTGCAATTGTCTCGGTGCGCCCCTTTATTCGATATAGCTGGCAGTATCAAATGAGCGTCTCCGGAATTGGTTCGAATGCTGACGTGCGCGGGGGAATCGACGCGAGTGCCTGGGTCAATGGCACTATGATCTCACCACCCGAAATCCGCCGCCATCTGGCATTCTCGGACTCGATTAGCTGGGTCTCGAGCCGTAATGAACTTGGGGAAGGTGACGCGCCAATGGACCAAATCTCTCTGGATTTCACGATGGCTCCCAATAACGTCTATTCAGTCAACTTTGGTTCTTGGGTGGAGTGCGAGTATGAAGACTGGATTGGAAGTGCAGCATCGGGAGCCAAAGTGCAGGCAACAATACCATTCATCGTTGTTGTAAGGTTCGTAGCCGGCTGACCCGATTGCGTCAGCCCTTCTCCCGCAATCATGTCTCTCAGGCAGAGGCTAGCCTAGCCTGCAAAGGAGACCTCGAGATGAAAAGGATTATTTCAGCTCTCCTAGTATCGGCCCTGCTTGGCCTGACTACTGCTTACTTTCATGACGTCGCCACTCCCGCCGCGCTCGCCTCCGCGCCGGGTGATGTTGATTTGAGTTTTGATGCCGGGACGATTAGCAGGCAGTTTGCCCCGGTGTCGATCAACACAGTCGCGGTGCAGCCGGACGGGAAAATTCTCCTCGGCGGAGGTTTTGATCACGTCAACGGCGTGGAACGTCAGGGCCTCGCCCGTCTCAACGCGGACGGCTCACTTGACACAACGTTTGTTCCGCCGCTGGTTTCACCTGGGGTCGTGGCCTTGGCTCTGCAGCCTGACGGAAAGATTCTGGTCGGCGGTGGTTTCGGTCTCGGCCCGATCGGTATCTATCGATGGATTGTGCGGCTTAACCCGGACGGCTCACTCGACACGAGCTTTAACCTTCAGCCCAGTGCACTTCAGTGTGGGGATGTAGTGTCTGCTATCGCAGTCGAGCCGGATGGACGAATTATCATTGGAGGCTTTCTCTGCGCCATTAACAACACAAATGTGAACGGGCTGGCGAGGCTTAATTCAGACGGCTCGCTGAATACCCCACTCGGAGCTGCGGCTGGGCTTGTCACCTCCAATTCGGGTGTCAAATCTGTTGCCTTGCAGACGGATGGAAAAATCGTCATCGGTGGGGAGTTCGCCATCGCAGGCCCGCCAGTGATCAGGAATCTGGCACGGCTCAATGCTAACGGCACGGTCGACGGGACATTTAACAACACCGGGACAAACCTATCTTCGACGGTGAACGCGGTGGCGGTGCAACCAGACGGCAAAATCCTGGCGGCTGGCTCATTTACCGACGTGGGCGGCGTGCCGAGGAACAGGATTGCACGGCTCAACCCGGACGGCCTGGTCGAGATGGGTTTCGCTCCGAATATAGCCGCCAGCCAGACCATACTTGCCATGGTACTGCAAACGGACGGCAAGATTTTGATTGGCGGCGTGTTCGGCTCGCCACTAATCATCGGCTCGCGTCGGAACATCTCGCGGCTCAATGCGGACGGCTCGTTTGATTCGTTTTATCCCGCGGGGCCGCCGGGCGGCACGGACAACGCGGTGACAGCAATTGCCCGCCAAGCGGACGGCAAGGTACTAATCGGCGGCGATTTTTCCACCGTTGCCGGGATCGCGCGTGCGCGCCTGGCGCGTTTACTCGATGATCCGCCGCCACCGACCACGGTGCAGTTCGATCAGCTCTCCTACAGCGTTGCCGAGAACGGGGGCAATGCCACGATTGCCGTCACGCGCACGGGGAGCACCGGCGGCACGGCGACTGTGGACTACGCGACCGCGAACGGCGCCGCAATCGACGGACAGGACTACATGTCTGCGTCGGGCACGCTGACATTCCTCGTCGGTGAAACAAGCAAGACCTTCAGCGTCATAGTCATCGACGATACGGCGGACGAGCCGGACGAGACGGTCAATCTCACTTTGAGCAATCCAACGGGCGGGATCAGTTTGGGCACTCCGTTCAACGCGGTGCTGACCATTCTCGATGACGATGCCCCGGTGGCAGCCGACGATAGTTACAGCACCTTTCAAAATACTCCGTTGACAATTGGAGCTCCCGGCGTACTCGGCAACGACGGCCATCCAAATGGGCCGGCGTTAACTGCAGTACTCGTGAGCGGTGTGGCGAGCGGCGCCCTCAGCTTGAATGCAGATGGCTCATTCAATTACACGCCAAACTCTGGTTTCGCCGGAACTGACACCTTCACCTACCGGGCGAGTGATGGCTCGGCCACTTCGATCCCCGCGACAGTGACCATTGTGGTGAATCCCTTCTCGGGCGTCCGTTACGCACTCATTCGGTCAATTATCGCCGGTGGGGGATCCTCGAGCTCGGGTGGAAGCTACACGCTGATCGGTACGATCGGGCAACACGACGCTGCGATCAGCAACGCAGGTTCCTATCGGGTCCAAGGCGGTTTCTGGCCAAAGTGAGATGCGGAGAGATAGAGATCATTTTAATTCGCGTCGCTGACTACAGGCACACGGGTGGACATTATTAGTAGAAGGAGAAGGAACATGTTCGACATGCTAACTGAAAACAGATTCCGCAGGAGTCTGGTAAACAGGAGTCGCCTCTTGACGCTGTTGATTTTCATGATGGCGATCGCTGTTTGCGCCCGCACAACGCTGGCTCAGACGACTACCTTCACCTATCAGGGACACTTGACCGACGCGGGCGCGCCCGCCAACGGCACTCACGACTTCGAGTTCAAGCTCTACGACGCGGCGGGCGTGCAAGTCGGCGTCACGCTCACGCGCGACGACGTTCAGGTGACCAACGGAGTGTTTGTGGTGCAGTTGGATTTCGGCGTGTCGCCCTTCGCTTCGATGACGGCGAGCACTTTGGAAATCGGCGTCCGACCGGGAGCTTCTACTGGCGCGTTTACCGCGCTCGCGCCACGCCAGCCGATCACGTCATCGCCTTACGCCATTAAGAGTCTCAGCGCCGCAGAGCTTGGCGGCGTGGCGGCGAATCAATACGTGCTCACTGGAGACCCACGCTTGTCGGACGAGCGACCGCCAGCACCGGGAAATGCAAACTACATTCAGAATCAGACGGCGACCGCGCAAGCGGCCGGCTTCAACATTTCGGGTGATGGGGCGATCGGCGGCAAAGTCGGCATCGGTACGACCAGCCCCGGTTTCACGCTCGATGTCAAAGGCGAAGATGTCTTTGGCAATACCACCGCGAGGATCCAGAGTTCCCGCCAGGCGGCGATCCTAAGTCTGGACAGCACCATTGGAGGGACGAATCAAATCTGGAATGTTGAGAGCGGCGTGCTTGGAAATCCGGGACTGTTCGGGATTCTTGATCGAAATGCATTACAAGCCCGGCTCACGATTGATCCGAGCGGCAACGTTGGCATAGGTACAACCAGCCCCGCTTTCGCGCTAGACGTCAAAGCCGAAGACGTGTTTGGCAATACCACCGCCAGAGTCCACAGTTCGCGCCAGGCGGCAATCGTAAGTTTGGACAGCACCATCGGGGGACAGAACCAAGTCTGGAATGTGGAGAGCGGGGTCTTAGGCAACCCCGGACTGTTCGGGATCCTTAATCGAAATACGTTACAAGCCCGACTCACAATCGATCCGGGTGGCAGGGTTACCATCCCCGGCAACCTCGACGTTGGACAAACTCTCAACACCAACACGCTTACCGGAAACTTCACGATTCCCGCAAGTCGGATCACGGGCGCCCTTGCCGTGGGAAATGGTGGCACTGGGCTTGGTTCTGCCGGGGCGGCGGGAAACTTTCTCCGCAGCGACGGCGCGGTCTGGACCAGCTCTCCGATACAGGTCTCGGACATTCCAAATCTGAGCGGCAGTTTTATACAAAATACAATCGCACAGCAGCCAACTTCGAATTTCAATGTTTCCGGCACGGGAACCGCGACGATGTTCGACGCCGCGACACAGTACAACATCGGTGGTCAGCGCGTGCTGCGTGCGACTGGCACTAGCGGAGGAAATACTTCGGTCGGTATTGACGCCGGAATTTCCATTTCCTCCGGCACGGGCAACTCATTTGTAGGATGGGGCGCCGGGAGTCAGAACTCATCAGGCAGCTTCAACTCATTTTTCGGGGCCTTTGCCGGGCGCCTGAACACAGCGGGCTTCAGCAACACTTTCGTCGGTGACGGCGCCGGGGAGCAAAACATGGATGGGAACGAAAACTCGATTTTCGGGACCAGCGCTGGGCGATCTAACACGGTAGGTTCGCAAAACTCTTACTTCGGCGTTCTGGCGGGCTTTTCAAACCAGACCGGCGTCTCCAACTCCTTCTTCGGCCGGAGAGCCGGCTACGCCAACCTCGCCGGCCGTAACTCATTCTTCGGCGATGAAGCCGGTCAGGCTAACACGACTGGCGGCCAGAATACGTTCGTCGGTAACTCGGCAGGTCATTTTAATACGATGGGCGGCCATAACACGTTCGTCGGAGACCAGACCGGCACTGGCAACGTCGGCGGAACCTTTAACACCATCCTCGGCGCGGGCGCCAACGTCGGCGCAGGCGATCTCGCAAACGCCACCGCCATCGGTGCGGGCGCTGTCGTCAGCGCGAGCAACTCACTCGTGCTCGGCAATAACGCCAACGTCGGGATCGGCACCTCCGCACCCGCATCGAAACTCACAGTAGCCGGCCTGATCGAAACAACCGCCGGCGGAGTCAAGTTTCCCGACGGCACAACTCAAACCACCGCAGCTAGTGCAGGTTCAATTACCGACATTACTGCGGGAGCGGGACTGACGGGTGGCGGCAACACCGGCAATCTCACGTTTGATGTCGGGGCCGGTGCAGGCATCAGCGTCGCCGCAGACATGATCTCAATTGCTGACGCTGGTGTGACGACAGCCAAGCTGGCAGACTCAGCGGTGACCGCTCCCAAGATCGCCGCCGGTCAGGTTGTCAAGAGCCTGACCGTCGGACCCAGCACGTTGAGAGACGATCTCACGTTGGCGGCAGGGTCAGGCATAACGCTCACGCCGGCGGGCAATACTGTAACGATTGCGGCGACAGGTGGTGGCGGTGGCGGTGGAAACGCCATCCTCAACCAGACGACGCTGCAGCCAAACGCGGACTTCAACATTAGTGGCAGTGGGATTGCTGCAGGAGCACTCTCAGGTGGCGTGGTCAACGCTGCGACGCAGTTCAACTTGGGCGGCAGCCGGCTCGTTAGTGCGGCGGGCACAGATAACCTCTTTGTCGGCTTCGGTGCAGGTCAGTCGAACACGCCCGCCAATCCGTTCCCCAATGCGGGCACACGTAACTCATTCTTCGGCAGTAACGCCGGCCTGTCTAACACTATTGGCCTGCTCAACGCCTTCTTTGGGAATCAAGCCGGTCTCTCTAACACGACTGGCACCGCCAACTCTTTCTTCGGCAGCAGCGCCGGCCGTAGTAATACCAATGGCGTCGACAATTCATTCTTCGGAACCAATGCCGGAATCAGAAATACCGGCTCTGACAACTCCTTTTTCGGGGCGGGCGCAGGAGGATTTAGTACCACGGGTGGGAGTAACACGTTCATCGGCCGTTTTTCCGGAGCAACCAACACGACGGGCACCAACAACACGCTTCTTGGCACATTCGCCAACGTCGGGGCGAACAACCTGATGAACGCAACTGCCATCGGCGCGAACGCTGTCGTCTCGGCGAGTGACTCGCTCATTCTCGGCAACAATGCAAATGTCGGCATAGGGACATCGACTCCCAATCATCGTCTGAGTATTGCCGGCGGTCCTTCCTGGACTTCCGCGTTGTGGTCCGGCGCGATGGATTTGCAGAACGCCGCTGCGATTGGATGGCAGTCTAATAATGGCGGTCAGCGATTTGGAATCGGCCATACAAATGGCGGGCTCTTCATGTTCCGCACGGCCAGTAACCCTGGAGACACTACAAATTCGCCTATCTACGACTTGGTGATTAATGATGCCGGCAACGTCGGCATCGGCACGGCGTTCCCCCTCACCAAGCTGATGGTCGGAGGGACGCTGTCTGCAACCAACGTCGGCATCGGGACCGCGACTCCCAATCATCGCCTGAGCATAGAAGGTTCTGGTATCACAGAGTCATCTGTTAGGAGTACCAACGAGCGGGCGATCTTGAGTCTAGACAGCCGGGCCGGCGGTCAGCGAAGAATATGGACGCTTGAAAGCGGCCTCTCCGGCACTCCGGGATTGTTCGGTATTTACGACCGAGCGGCTGGCCGAGCGCGTCTGACGATCGGTCCTAATGGCATTGTCGACGTCGGGGATCTCAGAACCGGCACACTAGAGGTCCGATTGCTTACATTTAGAGGCGGCAGGACGAACGTGTGTCATGACTCTCTGAATTTTATTTCATCCTGCTCGTCGAGTCTGCGTTACAAAACGGATTTGCAGCCTTTCTACGAAGGGTTGAAATTTATCAATCAATTGCACCCGATTTCCTTCAAATGGAAATCCGACGCCACACTCGATGTCGGATTCGGAGCGGAAGACGTAGCACAGGTAAATCCCTTGTTCGCCACATACAACCAAAAAGGCGAAGTCGAAGGTGTGAAATACGACCGCTTGAGTGTTGTATTTGTCAACGCCATCAAAGAACAACAAGCGCAAATCGAACGTCAACAGCAACACATTGACGAGTTGAAGAAACTCGTCTGCCTCACCTACCCCACCGCGGAAGCCTGCAAACAGTAAGGATACGGAAACTGTGAAACGGCTGGATCATCTAAAGCCGATCGCCTTGCCTGGGTTCGTATTTACTTTCGCTAGACGTGACGGGCGGCAACATCATCGTCGGCCCGCCCGGACAAGGGGTCGTCTTGATGTCTCAGGCCGGAAACCGCTCCCGCCTCAAAGGTGGACGACGCGGGTGCGCTCACCGTAACGCAAATCTCCTGTCCATAGAACTCAACTGCTGATCATCGCGTAGCGCCGCGAGTAACAAGAATCCATACGCAATAAGGAGTAAAAATGGAAACAACAGCTATAAAAAAAGACGACGTCCTCAGGCAGAAACTTATCTCTGTGTTGAGTTCACTATCAGGGTTTTATCCGAATCCGGACGACGCGCCGAAACCGGGCCCGTGGGATCCGATAATTCGGAAAGCATTCGCGAAGTACTTGGGACCGCATCCGGACCCATGGCGAAGCGGGCCATTCCCCGATCCATGGCGTATCGCAGGAAGGCACTCAGCGACCTTCGATCTGCTCGCGTCGGTTGCGTTGAACCCGCAGCCGCTTCCGCCGCGCGAATCGATCGTCATCGAGGTCGCCAGGCAGGCGGTCGACCGGTTCACTCTGGCGCAGGAGATCGCTGACCTGACAACGGACGCAGGCGGCGAACGCGGAATTATCATCGTCGGCGGAAAGATCTCGCAGTTCGTGGACGACTATTGCGGGACCGTTTTTCCGAAGAGATTTCCGATTCCTCCGCCCAAAGGCACGGACGACGACAGATTCTCCGGCACGGAACTCATTCTCGCCGGTGTTCAGTTCTTGAACGGCGTACAGAATACGTCAAACGAAGGGCTCCGAGGCGAATTTCAAAAGGCGGGCGAAAGACTCGTCGATGAGGGACTGAAGAGACTTTAACCAGGCAAATACTTCCGTACCTTTTCAGCTGGCGGGGCTGATCAAACGCCTGGGCACGCTCAAGCACGGTCGCTATGTCCCCAAATGGTCACGCGCGCGTGCATACTAGAAGAACCTAAGCGTGTACGTGACGCGCAAGCCTCGACCCATTTCGGAGGCGAACTCCTTGATGAACGACAGGTGGTTGCGAAAAAGCCGGTCACCGAGGTTGAAAGCATTGAAAGAGACGATGTGAGCGGCGTGTTGTCGCGCAATCAAGTAGGAACCGGAGATACCAAACGTGGTGTAGCCGGCCGTCCTGGTCTCATTCGGAAAAAGTTTGGTCTGGTCTTGAGCCATCACCATTTCGGGATTCAGCAGCAAGCCTTTGTATCTAAATTCCAATCCGACTTTGCCTCGCAGAGGTGGAATACGCGGCAGAGGGGTGCCGGTCGAAACGAGTTCGGCGTTCACATAGTCTGCCCCCAGATTGAGCCAGATGTTGGGATGTAATCCAATATCAACCTTGGCTTCGGTCCCCGCATAGCGCGAATTTCCTTGCCGGTACTCAGCGATTATCAGGTTCTCTTCTTCGTCAAACTCTCCGGTAGGCGCCAGGAAAACGAAATCCTTAATGCGATAGTAGAAGCCGTTAGCTTCGAAGCGGAGTCGCTTTGAAGAATGACGAACTCCGAAGTCCAGACCGTTGCCGAGCTCCCGTTTAAGCTGAGGGTCACCAATCTCGAAAGCCAGATTGCCAGGATGCGGGCCCAGATTGTAGAGCTCCTCGAGCGAGGGAGCGCGATAGGAATGCGAGTAGTTGGCTACTAGTGAACCACCGCTCCAGGTTGGAATGCGAACGCCAAACGCGCCCGACACTCCAGTAAAACTTCGACTGGGCAGAACTCCCCTTGCTTCAGTCGCAGTGGGATTGTAGCGATTGGTCTCTACGCGTGCGCCGAATTGCAAAGAAACTCGCTCGAAATCCAGTGTCTGGAGAGTGAATAGAGCGAAGGCATTGTGTTTCGTTGGTGGCGCAAGAGCTTCCTCGCCGAGGGCGCTGAAATCCCTGTGCTGACCCCAGAAACCGAAGCGGCCTGATAAGCGACCGTGCTTTCGCTGCTCGAACATCCCACGATAAAGGGAAGTCTTATTGATGAATTGAGTGCCAACCTCGTTGGTGAGTGAGTCGATTTCGGAGTGCTGGTAATCGTTGTACTGCACTGAGAAGTTCCCAGCCTCCACAAACGACCGTGACTCTTTGAAGCCGCCATTGAATTGAAAACTGTGCCGGCGCGGATTCAAGTTGACGATCTCCGGATCTTCCTCGGCAGGGTCAAATGGGATACCGTAACGCCGTTTGTCGAACTGGTAATTGAAGCTGAAGAATCCCTTCTGTGGGTAGTAGCCGACGCCGGCAGACACATTGCCCTCACGAGTGAAGGAGTTTCTCACCTCCCCGATCGGCGTGCTGTAATCGCCCGCTCTTTGACCACCGCCGTTGGCCCAGAAGAGCCATCTTTCCGTCCCAAACTCAACGCCGGCCGTACTGCCTGCCTGGCGGCTATTCGTGCCGCCTACCGCAGTGAAGTAACCATTCAGTCCTTTGTGCGCGCTGTCGTGGCCGGTGATAGCGTTCACGACTCCGCCGATAGCGTTGCTCCCGTGTAGCAGCGACGCCGGACCCTTTACGATTTCAATCCTTTCCACCGTCAGAACGTTGATCGGCTCGGCGTGATCGCCCGATTGGAAACCCAGCCCTCCAATTCTATTTCCGTCCTGCATGACGAGCACGCGGTCCCCATCGAATCCGCGAATAACCGGCCGCGCCGTGCCGGGGCCAAAACTTCTTTTCGAAACTCCCAATTCTCCGTCCAGCGCTTCGCCCAGTGAGACCGAACTTTTCTTTGCCAGATCAATGGAGCCAATTACGTCCACCGACTGAATAGAACTGGAGAGGGCCTGCTCCGTGCCGCTGGCGGTAATCGTTACCTGCTCCGACACGCCGCCAAGCTCGACACGAAAATCAAGGGTCGCAGTTCCACCTGCGGGAACAGCGACAGTCTGGACGATATCCGGAACCCGATCCAAATGGGCAAGAACCTCGTACCTGCCGGGCGGGAGATTTGTGAATTCGTACTTACCTTGTTCGTCGGTGCCGACAGTCCGTTTCAACTGCATTATGGTGATGAGGACGTTGTGTATTGGCTTGCCGCTTTCACCTAGAGTTACGGTCCCCTTCAATGTGGCGTTCGTTTGGCCAAATGCCTGCAAGCTCAACAAGGAAACGCAGGCGACTATAGCCGCGAAGCGTAAGCCCGCCGTGGAAGCCTTTATTTCAAGATTATTAATCATTGCGTTCACCTCTCCGAAATAATCCAACGAATAAGAACTGGACTGCCGTCGCAATGAATGACGCCACCACCTTATTGCCGGTAGGGTCGTCTTTCGTGAGCTATCTCGCGAAAAGGCAGCGTTAAGTTAGATTAAGAGGTAAACGGAGGAGCGCGACCCTTTGGGGGTGCATTGGTCTGGGACTTGAAAGCTATTGCCGCAGGTAGGAGAAGCTCTAGTCCCGAGCGAGGTGGGGAACTAATTGCACGGATCGTTACGAGTGTGGCTGAAAAACTCTTTTGTAACTGGCAGATCAGACATTCACTGCATCCATACTGACCGCCCGCGACGTTTGTAGGAATACCGGGATGCGAGACTGAGAGAGAATGTTCAGAAGCATCTGTCTTGAGAAGTCTTCCGTGCCTGTGGACTGCTTCTATTGTTGTGCCGTAAACAATTAAAACAAGCAGCAAAGACGATATCACCCGCGCCAATGAGGTGCGTCGCGAGAGACTCATTAAGGGTCGTCTTCTAGTCACTGTTCTAAGCGTTGTGTTAAAGTCCGACGGTGCAATAATAAGCGTGGGTTACTGGAGTGTCAAACACGCCTTGTTTACTAGCCCGGTGATTCCTTTTGAAGCGTTCTCCCGGTTTTCTTATCGATTTTGAGAAGTGGTTTGATGCGGTTGGCAGAACAAAGAGTTCACAAGATCAAGCGACTGCGAATACTCCTCGCTATCCTCGGGTTTCTCATCTATCCAGCAAGTGATGAAGTTCATGCTCGGTCTCTCCAGGTTCGAGTCATCGTTACATCCCTGTCGCCCGCCAGTGTCTTAGTCGAAGCTGAAGGTCCTCTCGCTGACACTTGGTCATTTCGCAATATCTACGCCGGTATAACCGGGCTCGGCTACCGCGTTGAGAATTTTAAAGTGGCGGCACCAGGTGAAACTGTTTCAGTGCGGAACCTCGCCCCGGGTGAGTTTCGTTCGAGCAAGGCCGTCTCAACCTTTAGTTATGGAGTCCAGCTCGAGGAGCGCTCGCGACTATCGGAGTTGTCCCACGTTTCCTGGATAAATCAGGAGCGTGGCTTTCTGATGCTGGCAGACCTCCTGCCACGGCTAGGCAGAGAGAGCCAGAGTCCAACACCTGTGACGATTGAATTCAAGCTTCCTACAGGCTGGACAGTCGCATCGGCTCTTTTGCCTGACAAGAATCAGCAGTATGTCGTTTCGAACATCGATAGCGCGGTCTTTTACCTCGGCCGCGAGTTGCGAGAAACGCGCGTACGTGCCGAGTCAATGGACTTAGCTCTGGTTACTTCGGGTGACTGGGCTTTCGCTGAGAGTGACGCGCTCAAGCTTGCGGGGAAGATCGTTAAGGAACATTCCAGACTTACCAGACATCGGCTGGACGGCAGAGCGGTAATTTTGCTCGCGCCCTTTAACAGCGAGGTTGGACCTGAACGATGGACCGCCGACACACGCGGTGCCACCGTTGTATTGTTAATAGGGCGCAATGCCAGTGCTCGGTCGCTAATGGCGAGGTTAGGCGTGGTGCTGGCGCATGAACTGTTTCATCTGTGGGTTCCGAACAGGTTGGCGCTTGATGGCGACTATGATTGGTTTTTTGAGGGTTTTACGCTCTACCAGGCACTACACACCTGTCTACGTCTCAACCTCATCAAATTTGACGATTACCTGGAAACAATGGCTCGCGTTTATGACTCATACCGCTCGCAACCCGACCATGATAGATTGTCTCTGATTGAGGCCTCGGAGCGACGCTGGACGGCGGCCCCGTCCTTTGTATACGACAAGGGAATGCTGGTAGCGTTTATCCACGATCTGATGTTGCGGCAGCTTACACGTAATGAGAGTTCAGGGGCTGACATTTACCCGCAACTTTTTCGGAGCGGCGCAACGGGGACAGGAAATGCGAACGAGATTATAATGTCCATCTTGAACCGGGCCCCTGGTATGAATCAGTTTTTCGAACGTTATGTACAGAACCCCGGAGATATTCCGCTGGATTCGACCATTGCGCCTTATGGCTTTCGGGTCGAAACCAAAGATCTGCGGACACGGATTCTGATTAATAAGGAACTAACCGTTGACCAGAGCAGGTTACTTCGCTCGTTAGGTTATCAGGGGTAGTCGTGGTTTGGCTGACAGGGGACTTAGGATTGGAAATGCCGATCCGTTTTTCTCAGACTTTGCTTATCGTCGCTCTTTTAAGTTTGGCGGTGGGTTGTAATACGCTCGCCAAGCGGAGCGATTCGGGTGTCGTTGTTGCGCGACGTGCCCAGGTTCGCAGCTCGACGGCGGTGGTCGCCGCGGATCTGTTGGAAGTAAATCGCGGAGACGCGGTTGAGATTCTCGAGACACTCGATGTGCAGGATCCCAGTGACAACACGCGGAAAGAGCGATGGCTTCGCGTCCGGATGAGTGATGCCGACAACACTGAAGGCTGGATTGAGGCGCGCAATGTCATGCCGGAAGAAGTGCTCGAGGCTTCCCGTAAGCTGGCTGAGGAGGATCAAGCTGTCGCCGCGCAAGCCTCTGGACAACTGCGCGCCAGCTCAAATCTCAGGCTGTCTCCTGATCGAAGCGGCAATGAAAACATTATGATGAGACTCGACACGGGATCGAGTTTCGCAATCGTTGGTTGGAAAAGGGTCCCGAAGCCTAAGTCGTCGGAAGCAATCGAAAGTGATGTGGCGCCAAAGGCTGGCAGTGCCCAACCAGCGGCCGGCCGGGATACGAGGCGGGTTCAAGAAGAGACTGAGCCGGAGGAACCAAACGAGCTTTGGTACAAAGTTAGACTGCCTCCTGAAATTTCTCCCGCACCCGCGGGCTGGATTTATGGCAAACAAGTTGAGCTAGCTGTACCTAGCGATATTATTTTCTATCGCACCGGTAGAGAGTTTGTCGCCTGGCAGAGACTTGATGCTAGTCCGAGCGAAGCTGAAGGATCTCTAACCGATAAGAATGCCGGCAAGGAAGCGAGGCCCGGCAGCTGGATTATTCTGGAAAAAAGCAGTTCCAACCAGCCTCGCACGCTCGATGAACCAGATTTCGATCGTATTTATGTAGTGGGATATGACAAGCGCAATCAGGAGCACTACACTGCCTACCGTAGCCCCGATGTGAAGGGTTTCTTACCTATGAGAGTAGAGGGGCAGGGCGAAAACAAAAAATTCACTGTCCGCGTCCTAGATCAGGGCGGCCAGATCAAGGACGCCCAATACGGTGTGTACAAGGACGGTAGAGGAATACTAAAAGTAGCGGCGCCCGGTGTACCTGCAAACGAAAGGCGCCGGAGATAGCCTGGTTCTTAACACATTTCCTCACGAAAGATCTTTTTCCGCCCTTCAAAGATCCTAAGAAACGTTTTCCATGAATCGTCCAACAATAGTCGCAGTCGGTGGATTCGCATCAGACGTCGGCAAGACAACACTGATGTGTCAGTTGTTAAAGGGTCTGCCGGGTTGGGAAGCGATTAAAACAACTCGGGGACATTATAGATCCTGTGGTAAGGATCCCCAGGCCTGCTGTGTGAGCCATCTGTTAGGTGATGAGCCGGTGGTCCGTTCGGGTCGCGCCCACACCTACGAGCCCGGCAAAGATACTGGACGCTACTGGGATGCTGGGGCGAAGAATGTGCACTGGATGATAGCCACAGGGTATCAAGTGGAAAAGGGAATCAACCAGGCTCTCGAGTGCGTGCGATCAGAAGGGGTTATCATAGAAGGCAACAGTTTTACACAGTTTGTTGACGTCGACTATTTGATCATGGTTGCTCGCGGACATGACATAAGGATTAAAGGCTCAGCCAGGCGCGCTATAGGCAAAGCGTCAGCTCTGTATCTTTGGGGTGGGCGAGAACAAGAAGAGGATGTCCGACAATCGTTTTATGTATGGGCAGCAAATTCCCAACTGGGGCACCTGGTGGATGGGCTTCAGATCTACACTCATGAGAGCTTTCCTCAGTTACTAGCCCACGTTCGCAAAGTTGTCTCCCCTGTCGCGGGCTAGAGTTAGAATATTTGGATAATAGGTGATCGAGATGCAGCCTCTGGAGATCGTGCTCAGGAACTGTGAGACTCTGCACGGTCATATGTGTGCAGGGCAGTTGTTGGGCGCGCGCATGGCCTTGCTTGGGTGCGCCGAAATCGGATTAAACGATCCGAAAGGGGCGGACAAAAAGAAGCTCATCGTTTGGGTTGAGATCGACCGATGTATGGCTGATGCTGTCAGCGCGGTAACGGGGGCGCGCCTGGGCAAACGAAGTTTAAAGTACGTGGATTACGGAAAGGTTGCCGCAACCTTTCTCAATACCGAAACTAAACAGGCTGTGCGGATCGTAGCCCTGGAGAGTTCGCGCGAGTTGGCAGACAGGCGGCATCCGAACGTTCCCAGCCGTAGCGATAGACAGTTTCAGACGTACCGTGAAGCAATGGATAGCGAGCTTTTCAGGACGGAGCACGTGGAGGTTCAGTATAGTGAATTCGATGCTCCTGGCCGGCCCCGTTCGCGAGTTGTCTGTACTCGGTGCGGTGAGGGAATCAACGACGGGCGAGAAATAGTACCACCTGATGACCTGGTTGTTTGTAGGCCCTGCGCATTTGGGGGTTACTACCGGCTCCGTGACGCTAAATAGTTCGGACAACCGAAACAGCCTTTGCGCATCTAACCCTCCCCTCTATCACGCTTCAAGACGAAGTTTGAGTAGCTTGAGACGCTTTGGGTGAGGGTGTTGACAACTGTTTGAATCTCTTTATAATGTCGATTCTTCGGAGACGGGAATTGCATTTGTCGAGGGCACTGAGTGAGTGCCGCTTTCTCTCAGGAGGTCATGCGGGAGATGGCGGCCCTTTTGTTTCGGTAGAAATAACCTTCACTATGGTTAAACATGCCTTGACAGAGTTCACCTCATAGGTTAAAGTCTCCGTTTGCTTGGGGCGAGTTTAGGTCGTCTGTAAGGCAAATCCAAATACAATTTGGAATCGATGTTTGAAAACTAGATAGAGCGTGTCCATATCAATGACCTTTGAGAGTCAAACGACGAGCGATAAAGCTCGCGTTCAAAACTCTTAAGAAGAGTCATTATCGGATACTGAACAACCAGTACGGATAATGTTCCAGAGAACAAATTCTAACGAGAGTTTGATCCTGGCTCAGAATCAACGCTGGCGGCGTGCCTCA
>JBGTHZ010000026.1:0-49346 GCA_041745915.1 Pyrinomonadaceae bacterium
CGTCGCAGTTGCGCGGATAGGAGCACTCAGCCCACAGAACCGCTTGCCGTAGCCAGCGGATCCTAGCTCTCAACATTATCGAAGCTGCTCGACTGGTAAGACTCGGCCGTCGCAGTTGCGCGGATAGGAGCACTCAACTCACAGAACCGCTTGCTGTAGCCAGCGGATCCTGGCTCTCAACATTATCGATACTGCTCGACTGGTAAGACTTGGTCGTAGGGCATCAGATCAACCGCTCTTCAGTTATAGATGTCACTTGCTGCCGCGGCCGAACCGACGGCCTTGCTATTTCCCAATCACCCGCCTCTCTCACGGTTAATGCTAAGGTGAGTGCTAGCATCCGCTGGCTACGGCAAGCGGTTCTGTGACTTGAGTGTTCATCCTGCCCAAGGTAAGCCGGCGCGCTGCGGCCCACTTCCTTGATTGCAAATTCGCCCTCGCTCGGAAACCCTTTCTGTAATTTTTTCACAGCTTTCGGTAGCGTGGGTCGTGGCTACTCATCATTACGCCGAGTGGAATCGTGATTCGGGACCCACCCGCGCGGTGTTGCTGACCTCATGAGCCGCGACAAGTGTGATTGCGATCAGGAACGCAACCGCAACCGCGGGCTGATACTCATCTAGGAAACAATGGAAAAATGAACCTTTCCTGACCCGATAATTACCCCATCCCTCTTCCGATGGCTAAAAGTGTTGTCAGAGTCGCCTTCAACGGCTATTCTTGATGTGCCTCTAGCAGGCAGTAGCATAGACAGCCTGGCTTCTGCCGGAAGTCGCAACCAAAGTGTTAAATGCAATCCATAATAGAGAATTAATGCGAACTGTATCGCGCATCCTTGTGCTCGCATTGCTCTGTATTTCATTTCCGGTAGGCACAAACGCCCAGGCTGGCCGCGCAGGTCGAGTTCAAGGAGAGAGCCAGAAGATTCAAAAGCCAGAGACTGCGCAACAGAAACCAGAAGCAGCTGAGGACGAGGATCAGAAGGATGTGGAGACCCTCAAAATAGAGACGGACCTCGTGATGGTACCCGTCATTGCCACCGACCGAAACGGAGTTTACATCCCCGATCTGTTAAAGAACGATTTTTCGATATCTGAAGATGGCGTCCAGCAGGAAATATCGTTTTTTGCAACGATTAGTGTGCCATTTCACGTCGTCTTAATGCTCGACACGAGTGCGAGCACGCAAGAGAAGCTCGGGCTGATTCAGCAGGCAGCAATTGCTTTTGTCGAGCAATTGCAAAGCAGAGATCGAATAAAAGTGATCTCGTTTGATGACCAGGTTCATGACCTCAATGACTTTACCAACGATCGAGCAGCCCTTAAAGCAGCAATCTATCGCGCACGTTCCGGGCAAGGCACCAAGCTTTACGATGCATTTGCGCTGGCGCTCTCTTCGCTGGGCCGAATTCAAGGACGGAAAGCGATTGTGTTGTTCTCCGACGGCGTCGACTATCATAGTGACTATGCGAGTCTCGATGGGACGTTGCGAGGACTCGATGAAGAGGGCGTGCTGGTTTACCCCATTCGATACCACACCCGTGAAGACACAGAACGCATAGCCCGGCAACAATCAGATCAAGTTCAGTTACCCACGATTGGCGTCATCAGAACACCTCCAGCCGGGACCACCGCCCCGACGTTTCCCAGCGACGATCCCAACCCGATTCCGACATCGGGTACTCGCAACAAGACGGGACCTTTTGGCCTACCACTCCCGGACGAGATCATGCGCAGGCGCCGTGAGGATCGTGAACGGGAGCAGGATCGCGATCGAGGTCGCTTGCCGCCCGATCGGCTGCCTCCCACAGCTGATCGCCGACCAGGTGGTAGCACTACGCGTGACCCATGGCCCGATCGACGAAATGAACCGGACTCGAGTCCCGGCAGCACTTCAAGACGTGGCCAGGATTCAATCGGCATGTTGCTCGACCATCTATACTCCACGGCAGACAGTTACCTCAAAGCTCTGGCCGACAAATCCGGAGGGCGATTGTTGCGTGCCGATAACCTGAGCTCACTTCCGGAGGCGTTCGCAAACATCGCCGCCGAGCTACGAACGCAGTACTCAATCGGCTATTACCCTACCAATAAGGCCCGCGACGAGGGATATCGAAAGATAAAGGTCAACAGCACTCGTAAGAATGTGGCCATCCGGGCCCGTCCCGGTTATCGCGCACCGAGCGGTGGTTGAGAATCGGAACGCAAACGATTACTTGAAGTAACCAGCTGTCGCACTGCCACTCGGCAGTTTAGAGTTCGAGCTTTAGCTTGTCGCACGGCTAAGGCGCAATCTAAAGATTGAACTCTAAACTTCCAGAATCCAATCAACCAGTACCGCGCGGGTCTGTTCTTGTTTGCCTCACTCAGCCATGTTAGTTTTGTTCACCACGTAAACAGCCTAGAGAATCTCTCTGCTAGCCTTTCCGCAAAGAGGCGGCTTCAGAACAATGCCTAATCGAGACGACGCCTGGGAGTTGCTGTGCGAATACACGAAGGGTGACAGCCTGCGTAAGCATGCGCTGGCTGTCGAGGCGGCAATGCGCGCGGCGGCTAAACGCTACGGTCAACCTGACGCGGATGTCGATGAGTGGGGACTAGTTGGACTGCTGCACGATTTTGATTACGAAATGTTTCCGACTCCGGATCAGCACCCGTTTACCGGGGCCAATATTCTCTGCGGTCGCGGTTATTCTGATCGGATTATCCGTGCCATCATGGGTCACGCAACCTATACCGGCGTGCCACGCGACACTGACCTGGCGCGCGCGCTGTTCGCCACGGACGAGCTCTGTGGATTTCTGGTTGCTTGCGCACTGGTGCGACCGAATAAGAGTCTCGATGATCTGGAAGTCTCTTCCGTGAAAAAGAAACTGAAGGACAAGGCTTTCGCACGTTCAGTCAATAGAGAAGACATTAGGCTGGGTGTGGAGGAGTTAGGGGCGCCGCTCGAAGATCACATTCGCTTTGTTATAGATGCCCTGCGGCCAGTGCAAAAAGAGATTGGACTGAATTCGACCGGCGCGTCGGGAAGCTGATCGCGGGACGTCATCCAACGTTACCAGGCAGTACGGGCTGTGGCGGTTGCGATTGCGCCGCTCGAGAGGTCAAGACAGAGACCAGAATAAAAATTGCCAGACTCAGAAACGCGGCAAGAATGCCGGTCAAAAGTGCCTGGGTCTTGCGCTGGCGAGCGGTGTGTCGATACACGAAAATGGCAGCCAGCGCTACAGCGGCCACCGGCAGAATGAGTGTCGAAGCAACTAAGAGGTCAGGCGCGGCGAGTCCCTTCAGCGAGGAAAACTTCCCCAGGATGATAGCGATTGAAGCGCCGGAACCTACAACAGCCGAGACGGATGAGGCAATCAGTACCAGCTTCAGACGCATACCATCTAATCCTTTGGCGTTTGGCTGTGAAAAGCCTGGTTTGTTTGAAGCAGTACTCTCACGACTCCAGGTGCGTTGCCAAGAATACCATACGCTACAAGCGAGGTTGGGCCAGCAATTCCAGAATGTTTTACAAATATTCGGTAAAGGATTAATGGCCCCGCGGAGATGCTAACCAGAAACGCCTTAATTTATCTTTCGCGTCAAGAAGGACTTAAGGAGTTTGCGGCCCACTTTAAGCCCTTTCGGAAAATGACCACCCGTTTCGTAGCGGGCGAGACCATTGAAGAAGCGGTGGCGGCCATTCGCGAGCTCAATGCTGCCGGGTGTAGTGCTTCCTTTGATCACCTTAACGAATCCGTTGCGAATGCCGAAGAAGCGGAGAAAGAGAAAGAGGAGTACCTGGGAATTCTTGATCAGATTGAAGGTACAAACATCAACTCAAACGTTTCAATCAAGCTCACCCAGTTTGGACTCGAACTAGATCCGGAGCTCGCCTACAACAACGCGCGCGCGGTGGTTGCGAATGCTGCGCGCCGCGGCAATTTTGTCAGGGTCGACATGGAAGGCTCCAAGGTAACCCAGGTCACCATAGACATTTTCAAGCGCCTGCGAAGTGAATTTGGTTTGAATGACGTCGGTATCGTTTTGCAGTCTTATCTGCGGCGCACCTACGCGGATGCCCAGGATTTACTGAAGATTCCCGCTCGCATCCGGATCTGCAAAGGTGCTTACAACGAACCTCCTGACGTAGCTTTCCCGGACAAGAAAGACACAGATGAAAACTACGTCCGCGTGATGAAACTATTGCTGTCGAGCGGGGTTTATCATGGCATTGCCACACATGATCCGAAGATGATTGAAGCTACGATTGAGTTTGCTCGTCGTGAGGGAATCGGCAAAGAAGCATTTGAGTTTCAAATGCTCTACGGTGTGCGCCGAGATCTTCAGCACCAGCTTGCCGATGATGGTTACAACATGAGGGTCTATGTGCCCTACGGAAAACACTGGTATCCTTACTTCATGAGACGTCTGGCGGAACGTCCGGCCAACATTTGGTTTGTGCTCAAGAACCTTTTCAAAGGCTGAGGCAAAAGAAAACAGATGAGCGATTGGGTTTGGATCCTATGGTGCGTGCTCGGCCTGACTCTCATTGTCGCCGAGGTCTTCACCTCTGGATTCGTACTACTCTGGTTTGGGATTGGCGCCCTGGCGGCTGCGTTTGCGGGGTTGATTGGTATTGATAGCCTGGCAGCCCAGTTTTTGATATTTGCCAGTGTGTCGACCGGCCTGACCATCGCCTCACGTACCATCTTTGTAAATTACTTTACTCGTCAAAAGCCCGGTGAAGAGCTGCGCATGGGCGTGGACGCATTGCCTGGAAAGATCGGCACAGTCGTCTCATCCAGCAGGGGAGCACTTAACGAGGGCGCCGTTAAGGTTTTAGGTTCTACCTGGACCGCTTATCCTGCCGATGGTGAAACACCACTTGAAGCCGGTGAACGTGTTCGCATTGTAAGCATCGAGGGAGCATCGATCTACGTGAGGCGTATTGACGGAGCTTCAGAGTGGCGGCAGAAGTCAATCACAGAGTAAACTGGCGGTTCGAATCTCAATCAAAAGAGTGGATTCATTTTTTCATATATCATTTGACATTTTTCAGTTGTCATTGGAACGCATGGGGTGTTGGTCTTCTTATGAGCGCTTTACGCGGCGACGTGTGATCCACAGTACTGACGGATCAACGAGGATGCCAATGAAAAATGAGATATGAAAAATGAATCCCTTTTGGCACGCAGAAACTTACGAACGTTGGAGGAAGGCTACTGTTGAGGCTCTGTATCCGCTTCGTAATTATCGTCGAGGGTCTTGTCCTCTTCCAACTGCGGGAGTTCAATGGTGACGCGATCATTAGCAGGTTCTTCCAGGTCGTCGCCGAGAAAACGAGCCAGCACAACCGTGATGTTGTCCTCTCCGCCACGGTTATTCGCTTCCGCAATCAACTCGTCGCACGCCGTATCCAGCGCAGGGTTGCTGGCAAGGATGTTCTGAATGTCATCCGACCGCAATTTTCCCGACAATCCATCGCTACATAGCAACAAGGTATCTCCGCGCCGCAGTCGAATTTTGCCGGTGACCGGAGTGACGTCGTTCTGAGCACCCAGAGCCTGGAGGATTACGTTGCGAAACATGTGGGTTTCGGCTTCAGCTTCGCTGATCTGGCCGACGTCTACCAGCTGCTGCACCAGGGATTGATCCTTGGTCGCCAGGCGAATTTGCTCCTTGCGGATAATATAACCGCGGCTATCGCCAACCTGTACCAGATCCAAAATGTCACCTTTCACTGCGGCTCCGGTGAATGTGGCTCCCATGCCTGCGCAGCGTGAGTCTTCCTGACTTCGAAGGTGAATCGCCAGGTTAGCGTAAACAGTTGCGTTCTTGAGGCAATCGACCAGCGGGATCTCCGGGTCACAACCATTTTCAGCGTCGCTTCCCATTAGCATTTCCCGCACTGAATCAACGGCCATGCGGCTGGCCACGTCCCCGGCAAGCGCCCCGCCCATCCCGTCCGAAACGACGAGCACAAGGCCCTGTTCGCCGAGGTCAAGTTTCTTGAGTTCCCGCGGTGCCTCGGATCCGTCTGAACCGGTCCAGGTTTTCTGGCTAGACAGATCCAACACCAGGAAATTGTCTTCATTTCCCCGGCGGACACGGCCGACGTCTGATTTTGCATGAAGCTCTACGATCATAAGGGGAGCAAAAGGATGATCTCTACAAGCCGGGATTTTAACCCTTCACGGCTTAACTGTCACTTTCCTGGATGACTATATTTGTTTTAACGCTTGATCGAGATCCGCGATTATGTCGTCCGTGTCTTCAAGACCAACCGAAATACGCACCAGACCATCTGTAATTCCGAGCCGCTCTCGCTTTTCAACATCCACCGAGGCGTGAGTCATAGTAGCTGGATGCGAGATCAATGTTTCGACGCCACCGAGGCTCTCCGCAAGTGTACAAAGGGTAACTGATTCCAGCACCTTCCGCGCTGCCTCCAGTGAACCTACCTCGAATGCCACCATGCCGCCAAAGCCTTTTTGCTGACGTCTCGCCAGGGCATGTTGGGGATGGGAAGCAGAGCCGGGATAGTAAACTTTTATTACTTTCGGGTGCTCCTCCAGGAAAGCGGCGACGGCGCGGCCAGTCTTATCATGCTGTTCCATCCGCAGCGCCAGTGTTTTCGTGCCTCGCATTACCAGCCAGGAGTCGAACGGCGACAAAATGGCCCCGGCGCTGTTTTGGATGAACCCGATCCAGGCAGCATCTTCCTCGTTATTAAGCACCACGACGCCACCAATTCCGTCTGAGTGCCCATTCAAGTACTTGGTCGTCGAATGGACGACGATATCAACTCCGAAATCAAGTGGACGCTGCAGGTAAGGGGACATGAATGTGTTGTCGCAAACCACTCGAGCGCCCGACCGATGTGCGATTTCGCAAACCTCGCGCATATCAGTGACTATCATCACCGGGTTTGTAGGCGTCTCAATGAAAACCATTTTGGTGTTCGGCTTGATCGCAGCTTCGACATTAAGAGCGTCTGAGGTGTCAACAAAATCAAACTCGATGTTGTAGTTTGCCAGCACCTTGGTGAACAGACGCGACGTTCCGCCGTAGGTGTTGTCGGAAACCACCACGTGCTCACCGGCTTTCACAAGCCGAAGAGTGGCATCTATGGCCGCCATGCCCGAGGCAAAAGCGAATCCAAATCGCGCACCCTCGAGCGCGGCGATGTTTCGCTCCAGCGCGGCGCGGGTAGGGTTCTGGGTACGCGCATATTCGTAGCCTTTATGTTTGCCCAGACCATCCTGTGCGTAAGTAGAAGTCTGGTAGATGGGAACCGTAACCGAACCGGTGGCCGAATCGGGTTCCTGTCCCGAATGAATTGCTATTGTAGCGAAGCCCATAAGTGGTAAATGGTGAATGGTAAATAGTAAATGGTCAATCGGCTACCAGGAAACGGTTATTGTTAAAGAGAACGTCTCACTATTAAAGTGATTGAACCATTTACCATTTACCATTCACCATTTACTTGTCAAAGATTCCCTGGCTCAGGTAGCGCTCGGCGTTGTCTGGAAACACGGTAACAATTCTTTTGCCCTGACCCAACCGTTCTGCCATCCGGTAAGCTGCAGCCGCCGCAGCGCCCGATGACCATCCACCCAGGAGTCCTTCAGTGCGGGCGAGCCGGCGACCTGCGGCACATGCGTCATCGTCCATCACCATCATGATTTCGTCCGCAAGGCTGGCGTCGAAAATCTCCGGAATAAAGTCCTTTTGGCCGATGCCTTCTATCTTCTTGGGACCGGGCGGATGACCACCATAGATCGATCCCTCCGGTTCTACAAGTACACACAAAACGCTCGGGTTAATCTTCTTCACGGCGCGAGACACTCCAACAAAGGTTCCCGAGGTCCCGGCCCCAATCACCACGGCGTCGATGCGTCCCTCCATTTGCTCGATAATCTCCTGGGCTGTAGTTTCTTCATGAAAGCTGGGGTTCGAGGGATTTTCAAACTGCTGGGGGATATAGCTGCCTTCAATTCTATCAGCCAGTTCATGAGCGCGCGCAATCGCTCCCTTTATTCCGGCCTCGTTCGGAACGCGTTCGATCTCGCCGCCGAGCGCTTCCATCAACTTCATCTTTTCCTCAGCATAGCCTTCGGGAACGCAGAGAATAACACGATATCCCCTTGCCACACCGATCAGGGCCAGCCCGATCCCTGTATTGCCGGCAGTCGGTTCGATGACCGTCGAGCCAGGTTGAAGTTTGCCTGACTGCTCGGCATTCAGAATCATTCCCAACGCAGCCCGGTCCTTCACCGAACCGCCAGGGTTAAAGCACTCGAGCTTGGCATAAATATCTGCCAGTGGAGGTTTGGCGAAGCGAGAAAGGTGGAGCAGCGGAGTATGGCCTACGAGGTCGAGAATGCTTTCAGCTACGCCGAGCTTCATCGAGAGTTCCGGGGATAGATTACGGAATTTAGAATTCAACCGTTAGGTTTGTTTTCGCTGCCACAGACTAAATTTGAGTCTATTGAAGGCCTACCAGTTTCACGGTTCTCGAAAATCACGAGGACCTCGGACCAGTACGCGAGCTTCTGGCCAAGCCTATCAATCTCCTCATCAGGTCATGCAAACGAGTAAAATCAACAGGCTTGGTCAGGTAACCGTCGAAGCCCGTTTGATGTGCGGCACGGCGAAACCCATCTGTACTGAACGCGGTTAACGCAATCACGGGAATATCTCTTAAATCTTCACTCATTCGAATTTGACGAGTTGATTCCAATCCGTCAACTCCCGGCATTGCCAGGTCCATCAGGATAAGATCAGGGTTGATCATGGCTGCGATTTTGACGGCCTCTTCTCCATTAGTAGCCGTCGCCACACGATAGCCGTTCTGTTGAAGGTCAAGACTGATCATGGTGAGATTATCGACAGAATCATCCACCACCAGGACGAGGTCAGGGATCTCGGGTTCATCCTCGGTTTCGTCGTGCGTAGGGTGAACCCTTACTTTCGAAGGATCAAGAGGTGTCGTCGATGGAGTCCTTTTCACGGTGACAAAATTATAGTTCATTCGCGCGGCGTTAACCATCGGCGACACGAGCGCGTTGTGCAATCCGGTCAACCGCGCGGGTCTGGCATCGCTCGGTCGGCGGCGACCGGCACGCAACTATAGAAGGGTGGAGTGATAAAGACTATCGGAAGCGATCACTCTTGTTTCATGACAGCTCATTACAGAACCGGGAGCGATAGCGACCGCAGTCAACGAGGCGTACTTTCTTTCTACTTGAGTGCGGTCGCTATCGCTCCCGGTTCTGTAGTGGAACAGATGCGGTTCTGGATTCAGTATTGAATCAGGCTGCCTTCGCGCTTAGCGCGACGCACCGCGCGGCCGAACACCCAGAGGGAGAAGGGAAGCAGCACGCCAAGCATGATGAGTAGGGTGACAAATGGTTCAGTAACTTCAGCAAAGCCTTTTCCTTCAAGTAATACTCTTCGGATTCCGTCGAGACCGTAGGTCGCCGGAAGAATTTTAGAGACACTGCTTAAACCCGACCCTGCGTACTCTGTTAAGAGTTGGGTGGGGAAGAAGACGCCCGAGAACAACGCGGAACCGGTGCCCAGAAATATCCCGAAAGGGTCCCCACGCTTGAAGACCATTGCGAAACTCGCAGAAAGGATGCCCAGGCAGGCGAGTACCAACGTCGTCAGGATGAGGAACACCAGCGCCAGGAGAAAACTCCCCGCGTATTGGACGTTGAAGAAAAACCAGCCAAAGAAGAGGTATAGAAAAGAGAAAAGTGTGGCTTGGAGAAAGTCCCACGCTGAGCTGGCCACAATGACCGTAGGGAGATTGATGGGAGTTAAGAGTACGCTTTCGAGTGTGCCCTGCATCTGTTCTTGCCGGATAGCGTTTGCCAGACTCGAGAAACCCGTCATGAAGTAGTTTAGAACTGCGAAACCGGTGAGCCAGGCCGCCAGCGGATCGCGCCACTGGGAGAACCGCGCGTCAGTGAATCCCACGAAAATCTTGGAGATGAAGAACATCGTGGTGACTACGCCCAGGATCGAAACCACCCGTATGACAAACTGCATCCGGTAGCTTACAAATAGGCGAAAGTCGCGGACGACGAAAGCGTAGATGCGGCGCGGAAGGAGTTTTAAGGAGTTCATATCATTTCCTTACGTTCATAACTTTCGAGCACGTCGAGTAATGTTGGTCGCTCTGACTCGACGTTCAGGATGGTTCCTCCGGCTTGATGAACCTTTCGCAGCGCTTCATCGAGTCGATCATCATCACTTCGGCGCGTAAAAGAAATATGGTTGACCTTTTCGCCAGGTTCAAACTGAAGACGCTCGAACTGCGAGTTCATGGCGGCTTCGGCCTGCTGGCGTGACAGCCCTGATACTGTAAGACGTATGACTTCCGCGTTGGAATTAATCGAACGCAAGTTAGTTGGCGAATCAACTGCCCTGATCTCGCCGCCGCTGAGGATAGCCACGCGGCTGCAAAGCGTCTCAACTTCGGCGAGATTATGAGAAGTGAAGAGTATCGTTACCGGTGGAGCCTGCCGGGCTAATGTCTTGATCAATTCACGCATCCGCGACGCCGCTAGCGGATCGAGTGAACGAGTGGGTTCGTCAAGCAACAGTACGGGTGGGTCCGGTAGCAGCGCCCGGGCCACCGCCAACCGCTGTTTGTTCCCAGTTGAGAGCTCGCCGAAACGTTTACGCCTAACATCCTCAAGTTCAAGTTGGGCAAATAGTTCTGTAATTCGCTGTTTCGCCACTCGATCGCCAAGACCGTATAGCCGGGCAAAGAAGAGGAGGTTTTGTTCCGAGGTGAGTCGCCAGTAAAAGCTTCTCTCTTCTGCGCCGGATAGACCTACTTGCATCCGGACTCTTTCGTCGTCGTGCACGCTGTCGAAGCCGTTGACCGTAACTTTCCCCAGCGTCGGTTGCACCAGGGTCGCTACGATCTTCGTGAGCGTGGTTTTTCCGGCTCCGTTGCGCCCGATTAGTCCGAATATCTCGCCGCGGTAGACTTCGAACGAGACATCGCGAAGGGCTTTAACCGGGGGTTTTGTCTTGCGCCGCAGGAATGCTTTTAGGCGCGCAAAAGGAACCGGATAGGTCTTTGACAGGTGGCTGATGGAGATGGTTGGTTCGCCGCCACTGAAGGGCATTGGAGCGTTCGAAGCAAGGGCTGAGTCACGGTCGGAGTTCAGTGGGGGGCTTAATTGCATGGGCTCAGAAACACGTGAGCGATTAGTCACATCCTAATCCCGGCAGTCAGCGCGCCCGCTGGCGTGGGTCGAGATATTCGCGCAAGCCGTCGCCAATGAAGTTAAACGCCAGAACGGTCAGGGCGATTACCAGTCCGGGAAAGATCAGTGCGTGAGGCGCTGCCTGAAGAGTAGACAAATCCCGCGCTTCTTCAATCATCACTCCCCACGAAGGCGACGGAGGCGGGACTCCGAGTCCAAGGAATGACAGGGACGCTTCAGCCAGGACTGCCCCGGCCATGCCCAGACTAGCCTGAACGATCAGCGGTTGAATTGCGTTCGGCAGAATGTGGTTCAGCAGTATGCGGAAGTCACTCGCGCCGAGCGCCCGCGCCGCCTGAACAAAGTCGTATTCTCGCACCTTCAAAACCTGCCCGCGAATCAAACGCGCATACCCGACCCAGCCGATAATGCAGAGTGCGAGAATAAGTTTATTTAATCCCGCTCCGAGAAAAGCCACCATGGCGATCGCCAGCAAGAGTCCCGGGAAAGCGAGAAACACATTGAATACGTAACCTGAAATAATCCGATCGATCCAACCGCCATAGTAACCCGCGAAGGCGCCCAGCAGCGTCCCTACCACAGCCGAGACGGAGACTACGATCAAGCCGACCTGCAGCGAGATTCTCGCACCAAAGACTACGCGGGAAAATATGTCGCGTCCGGTAGCGTCAGTGCCAAATAGATGATCCGCTGAAGGAGGAAGGTAACGGATGGAAAGATTCGTCGCGCCCACATCGTGCGTTGCAATCCATGGAGCGAAGATGGCTACGACGATCAGAATCGCAACGATGACTAAGCCAACTATAGACAAACGATTCATATTCAATTGGTACTTTGTTCTTAGTACTTTGATCTTTGTTCGCTAATCAAACTCGCTATTTTGCTAAGAACGCAGCAACCGGCGATCACACAAACAAAGATCAAAGCACAAAGAACAAAAGTTCAAAAACAGTTCACGAAACTCTGATTCTTGGATCCAGCCAGCGATAGATCATATCCGTCAATGAATTCGCGACAATGTATGTGAGGCTAATCACCAGGACACAACCCTGGACCACGCGATAGTCGCGTTTGCCGATACCGTCTTCCACCAGCAGCAAACCAAGTCCAGGCCAGCCAAAGATTTTTTCTGTGATGATCGCCCCGGCAAGAAGGATCCCCAGCTGTAGTCCAAGAATAGTGACCACGGGAATCAGGCCATTCTTAAGAACATGCTTGTAAACCACCTGAGTCTCGCTCAAACCTTTTGCCCGGGCCGTGCGCACGTAGTCCTCGCCGAGTTCTTCAATTACGGACGAACGCACCATTCTTGTCAGGATGGCTGAAAGGGCTGCGCCGAGAGTGAACGCCGGCAGAATAATATCGGCCCAATCGAAACGCCCGGACGGTGCCAGCCATCCGAGTTTCACGGCAAAGACGTAAACCAGCATCGGTCCAATTACGAAGCTGGGGAGGCTGATACCAATTAAGGCGATTACCGACGCTGCGTTATCGATCCAGGTGCCTTTGTTTTTCCCGGCCAGCACGCCAAGCGGTATCGCGATGCTGACGGCAATCAAGAGCGCGACAACTGCGAGTTCAATAGTGGCCGGGTACCGCTCGAGTATCAGATCCACGACGGGTCTGCCAGTCCGAAAAGAAAGACCCATGTCTCCTTGCAGTATGCCCTTCCAGTAATCGGTGTATCGATTGTCAGCCCCGTGCCATTGAAAATGCCGGTTGCCCTGAGAATCGCGGGGAACGGAGAAAAAGAACGGCGGACGATCCAGACCGTGCCTCTGACGAAACTGCTCGAACTGTTCCGGAGTTGCTTGTTCGCCAAGCACGGCCACCGCGGGGTCGCCGGGAACGAGTTCGATCAGTATCGTGACCAGGGAGACGACAGTCCAGACGACGAGCAAAAGGATGGCAATACGCCTGAGCGATCCAAGAACCTTATGCTTAGAAAGTAAACGCACTCTGGCGAGTCTCGAACTGCGCAGTTGGAGATAGGTAATCGGTTGGGATAATAGCATAGACAGTCGAGCAGATCGTGCCACTCAATTACGGAACCGCGAGCGGTAGCGGGTGGGTCCTCGATGGCACGCACTCAAGCCAGGCTCTCATGAGCTTAGTGCCACTAGGCGGTGGAGACCGTGTGAAAAACGCAACGGAGTGTTATGAAGTCAGTACCGTAGCGCGGTAGCGCCGGGTCCGGCCTCCGCATCTCGACTCCCAGTGCTATAGTCGCTATCGGTGGATACCAATTGATACGTAGTTTGTGGTTGGAACCGTGGACCCGACGCTACCGCGTTACGGTACTGACTTCATGACACTCGGTTGCGTTTTCACACAGTCTCGGTAGTGACCGGATCCCAACAGTCAACGACCAGTAAATCGAGTCAAGACGAATTGAAATCTATAATCCGGTCGCTACCGCTCGCGGTTCCGTAGTTGAGTGGCACCGTCAATGAAACCAACCTGCACCAGTAGCGGAATTGAATTGAGTACCCACATAAACAGAACGCAGTCCGAAATGAAACCCGAAATGAGTCGCATGGCCCCGACAACCGCACGCTCACAAGGTCTCTTCGGACTGCGTTCTTTATCGGCTGCAACTCAGATAGTGATCTGCAACCAATCCTTCGAAACTATTTACGGCGCTTAGCTGTATGCAGCGCCGCGATTCCTCCAGTTAAATTCCGATACTCAACCGATTCAAATCCCACCTTGCGCATTAGTGAACTAAGTCCCTTTTGATCAGGAAATCGCGTCACCGAGTCAGGCAAATAACGATAGGCACTCTTCGATCCGCTAATCAACCCGCCTACGAATGGCAGCAAACGGGTGAAGTACACATTGAACAAGAAGCTAAACCCCGGTACGACTGGTTTCGAAAACTCAAGTACAGCCACATAGCCGCCGGGCTTCAGCACCCTCAGAAGTTCCGCTAAGCCACTTTCGACGTCCGAGAGATTTCTCAATCCGAAGGCAATCGTTGCGGCCTCGAAAGAACAGTCCCGAAACGGAAGACGCAAGGCGTCACCCTCAATGAACGGAATATCGGAGCCGCGGTTGGCAGTCTTCCGAACTGCAATTTCCAGCATCGCACGGCAAAAATCTGTCCCGACAACTCGCGCTCCAGTCGTTTCAAACAGTGCGAGCGAAAGATCCGCTGTGCCACAGGCAACATCCAGAATCCGCGCGCCCGGGGAGCCAACCCTTTCCCGAAGCTTGCGCGCCACCAGTCGCCGCCATCTCTTATCAATGTGCCCTGACAGCAGATGATTTAAAAGATCATATCGACCGGCGATGGCCGCGAACATCTCGCGGACGCGAATAGCATGTTCTTTTTCGTTTGCCGGTCGATTGTCAGGCACAGTTAAGCGAAATCAGATCGAGGTGTGGTTGCAAGCAGATTGCGAATGATTTGCGATTAGTCAGGCTTCTTGACGGGAATCGTGGTTTCTGGTTTGACTTCAGCTTTGTCAGGCTGCTTCTCAAGTCCACCCATAAATTCCACTTTCACGTTTGGTTCAAGCAAGGCCTTTAGCTGTTGTGAATTTCCGATAACGACTGAGGCAATTCTCGTTTTATCGAAGAGCGATGAAGCGAGACGTTGCAGGTCGGCTGCTGAGACTGAGCTGAACGCGCGAATTTGTTGGCTGATCGACGGCAGACCAAATGTATCGATATCGAGCCACGCCTTCGCAGTGCCGTCCGGTCTTTCCAGTTCCCTGGTAAATTGAGCACTAGCGTCGCTCTTCGCTTGCTCCAACTCCGTCGCGGGTATGGGGCCGGTTGCCAGGGATTGGAGCACATCCTGAGCAGTCTTGAGTGTCTTGCCAACCAACAAACTGTCAACTGAGGCGCCCATTACAAACATGCCCGGAAGCACGTGCGGCTCGTTTCGTACAAACACAGGTTTGCGGGTTAGCTCCGGAGATGCCAACTCCCAGCGCTTGCGGGCGACTATTGCCAGGACCACTGCGGTGGGGAAATCGCGATCAGAACGTGAACCGCCTCGGGTAGCCAACCTAACTTCAGCGCTCAGATCAGCGGGCGCATTGATTATCAAGGTGCGAACGTCCGGCGGCTCCGGCTGCCGGAAGGTTGCCGGAACGATCTGCTCACTCTTGCGCCACGGACCTAACAGTTGCCGTAACGCTCGGATGGCTCTGCTTCTTGGCACGCCACCGGAGACTACAAGCGTGGCATTGTTAGAATTAAGAAAGCGATCGCGAGCCAGCAACAGATCGGCTCGGTCAACACGCCCGAGGCTCTCAGCGGTGCCGGCCTGGGGACGACCATAAGGGAAATCGCCAAAAAGACGGGCGGCGATCGCGCGATCCGCCCAGAGTGCTGGCGAGATATTCGTCTCTTTGGCTATCTTAATGCGTCCGTCACGAATTCTGCCAACGTTCTCAGGTGTGATCTGGGTTGTTACTAACGCGGTGCGCAGAATCTCGACAATTCTTTCAAATTCTCTGGCACGGCCCTGGAGCGTAATGGTGATCGAATCATAGTCGGTGTCCACGTCCAGCCGTCCACCCATTTCGTCAGTGAAATACTCCCGGGTAGTGGCATCCGGGAAAAGAAGGTCCCCCAGGATGGCCATCTGACCGCCCTTGCCAGCTACATCGAAAGCTGCCCCACTATGGATCCGAAGCTTCAGAAGGACATCCTGGTCCCCTGGCCGATGCCAGATTAGGACCCGCAGACCGTTGAGCAACTGTTCCCGCTCAGGCTCAGCCACGACCTGCCCGTAACCTGGAGCGCGAACACCCGAGATCAGGGACGTTAGACACACAATAATCAGGGCTTTTGGTAATAAATTGGTCAGGAAAGTCAGGCTCATAAGCGCGATGATACTACGTGAGGCAAAGACAAGGTTCCAGGAGCGGCACGGAATCTTTGCTGGTCAATAGGGTGCGGGGGCAAAAACATCTTAGATGCGCGATATTTAGCCGTCAACCGTTTGGCGCGTAGGTGCATCAAAGGCCTGAGTTTGATCTTCCGGCCACGGCCCGGGATTGCATGCTCCAATCATGTTAAAGGGGAGTATAATTCCCCCCAGTCGGGAATGGTCTTTGAGTTATCGTTTAGCATAAAGTCGAAAAAAGCCGGCGGAAGGTCGTATCTTTTGGCCTTTTGGCGGTAATTAACGTAGGAAGCGATTCCTACAGGATCGAGTGCTTGATTGCCAGATAGAACTACAGACGAACTTTTGCTTGAAAGGGCAGAAGGCGGGGACCAGGTAGCTTTCGTCGAGTTATACGAACGGCACCGAACCGGAATTTTTCGTTTTGCTTACAGGATGTTGGGATCCACGGAAATGGCTGAAGACATCACGCACGATTGCTTTTTGAGTTTGATCAAACGCCCCGAGAACTTTGATCCCGCCCGAGGCTCGATGAAAACTTATCTCTACTCGGCCGCGCGGAATCTGTCTCTAAAGCACTTTCGCAACACCGCAAGAGAAGCTGCCGTTGATGAGTTTGGTGAGGAGCCGTCAATTCCTATCAGAGAACAGCCGTTAGATAGATTGTTGGACCAGGAGTTGTCATTAAAAGTAAAAGAAGCCGTCTTCAGTTTGCCTCCACTTCAGCGGGAGGCGTTGGTCCTTTTTGAGTATGAAGGGTTAGCTCTTAGTGAGATTGCCAGTGTCGTGGGGACAGACGTTGGAGCCGTAAAAGCCCGGTTGCATAGGGCCCGCCAGGGACTCAGAAATACGCTGTTGCCATATTTGAATAGTAGCCGGGAAATTGTTACTTTGGAGCAGGCTTAATGAGCAGCATCGAGCCAAAAGACCCGTTGTTTTCGGAAGCTGAGCTTAACAGAGTGCTCAAGCTGTGGACTCCTCCAGAGCCTTCAAAAAAGCTCGATGAGCGCGTCTCAAACAGTTATTATAGGGAGCTTGGAAACGAAGGTGCTGCGACCCAGCCGGTAGCGCTCCCCCAGAGCCAAAAAGAGGTAGTGACTATGAAGTTTTGTTCCACATGCCAGGAAGAATTCGCTGAGAAGTTTAGTTTTTGTCCAGTGGATGGAACTCCACTCAACGGATTTGTTCCCCGGGACGAGGAAAGCGTTACGCGTGCCGCTGCGTACCAACCTGAGCCCAGAGTAACGGATGACTCAGCCTATGCCACGGCTGCTGCGGGAGCCGTTGCTGGCGGAGTCGCCGGATCCATTGTTGCAAAGCCCGAATATCATCTGACCATTATGGATGATGCTGGTTTGACGCACCGGCTAATCGAAGTGCTTAAGGAAGTCGCTCACGAATCTGAGCTGACCTGGCCTGAATTTAAACGTGATCCTTTTGGCTTTTCCAAAAGGATGGCGGTCGGCTACTGTCAGGCCGGCTGGCGCGGTCTGTCTCAACCCAACGTGGCGACCGGCGTACTCTCAGCGTTGTTCCTGATGATGACGCTCGTGTTGGCTCTATTTTGGTTAGATCGGGTTCAAACACGGCAAGCGGAGCAAGCCGCGATCACTGAACAACAGTTAGTAGATCAACTCATAGACATTCCAAGTGAGCAACCGACTCCCGATCCGGGAACGGCGGGACTTAACAAAGGCAGCGGTGGTGGCAGTAAGCCCAAGCCGGAGAAGGCAGGCGGCGGTGGCGGCGGCGGCCGTCAGGAACAGAAAGAGGCTTCGTTTGGAAAAACCCCGCAAGCGTCTTTGACCGTTCCGCAGGTAGTTGCACCGGATCCCAAACCACCTGCAATCAAAAATCCTTCATTACCCGTTGCCGCAACCGTTGTGGCAGACCCGCTTTTGGTTCCACCGGATTCGCGCGTCCTCCCTTACGGGGATTTCAAATCGAAGAGTACCGATCCTTCGTCCGGCCCAGGCAGCGGTAATGGTATCGGAACTGGCACGGGCGGTGGTATCGGACCAGGCGAAGGCGGCGGTATTGGGCCAGGTCGTGATGGCAATATCGGTGGTGGCGATCGAAATGATGGCGGCGGCGGGCCCGGAGGCGGGGGTGGAGGCACTGACTACAATCGAATCTTCAGTGGCAAAGACGTGAACTCTAAAGCTCGGGTGCTCTCGAAGCCTGAACCGCAATACACTGAAGAGGCCAGAAAGAACCAGATAACAGGAACTGTCGTATTGCGGGCCGTGTTTACTTCAGGTGGACAGGTGACGAACATTCGCTCCGTATCCGGTTTACCCTACGGACTGACTGAGCGGGCTATTGCAGCGGCGCGTCAGATTAGATTCATTCCGGCGACGAAGGATGGCCGTCCGGTCTCGATGTACATCCAGCTCGAATACAACTTCAACTTGTACTAGGAAGTGGCACAGACTTCAGTCTGTGATCTACTTGAAATCGAAAGACGCCAGGGAAAATTAGAAGCTTTCCCTGGCGTCTTTGCTTGAATCCCTTCACGTTCTTCACAGACTAAAGTCTGTGCTACTTAAGGCAGCTCTCGGCAAAGCGTTTGATTCGTTTGACGCCTTCCTGCAACTGATCCATCGAAGTAGCATAAGACATTCGCAGATAGCCTTCGCAACCAAACCCTCCGCCATCGGTGACTACCGTCTGCTCCTCGTCCAGCAACCTTTGGGCGAACTCGGCTGAACTCCGAATCGTTCCGTTTAGGCAACCCCTGACGTTAGGAAAAGCGTAGAAAGCGCCTTCGGGTGCATTGCAAGATAATCCCGGAACCTCTTTAAGCGATTCTAGAAGCCAGGAGCGTCTGGCTGTGTATTCAGCCAGCATTTCGCCAACTGACTCTTGTGGTCCATTGAAGGCCTCAGCCGCGGCGCGCTGGGCAATCGAATTCGGATTGCTCGTCGAGTGGCTTTGGACCTTCAGCATCGCCTGGGTCCACTCGCGCGGCGCTAAGGCGTAACCCATGCGCCAGCCCGTCATGGCATAGGTTTTTGAAAACGAGCCGGCTATACAGAGACGGCTCCGCAGTTCGATCGGGAGACTGGCCGCGCTGAACACCTGGGCCGGTGGATAGACAAACCGAAGGTAGCACTCGTCCGAGATGACATAGATCCCGCACTCTGTCAGCAATTCCATGATGCGCCTGAATTCGGCGGGTGGAATCACACGCCCTGAAGGATTGCTGGGCGAATTCAGAATGATGAGCCTCGTTCGGGGAGTAATGGCTCGCTCGATCTGTTCGGCGCTTAAAAGAAATTCCGTTTCTTCAGTCTCGATAAACACCGGCACTCCGCCTGCGAAAACAGCGATCTCAGGAAACGTCACCCAGTAGGGCTTCGCCATCAACACCTCATCACCGGGATTAATCAGGCTGACGACGGCATTAAAGATGGCTTGCTTTCCACCGGAGGTCGCCATCACCTGCGAGCGTTGATAATCAGCGCCGAATTCTCTTGTGTAGAAGTCGATAATTGCTTGCTGGAGCTGACGTGTGCCGGCAGTAGGAGTGTATTTCGTCTGTCCGGCTCGCATTGCTTCGACGGCCGCCTGCTTGATGTTCTCGGGCGTGTCAAAATCCGGCTCGCCCGCGCCAAAGTCCACCACATTCGCGCCAGCCGCGCGCAGAGCGTCAGCGGCCTGCATCGCGGCCAGCGTCGATGATGGCTGCATCCTCGACACGTTATTAGAAACGAGAAAGACGAGCCCGGCGGGTTTAGTCATCATGAATCGTTAATAGTCAGTCAAAACCGGAGACTTTAGTTGTTTAGGGAACGCCGTGGAGTATACCACGCAGGAACAATCGTTTAATTACTTGCCGGCCATTTTTAGTTTCATGCGTTCTTCGACAATCGGTGGTACCAGGCCCTGAAGTTCGCCACCGAGTAGGAATACCTCTTTGACCAAACGCGAGCTCACGTAGGAGTACTTCTCCGCGGGCATCATGAATACAGTCTCGATGCTGGGTTCCAGGCGGCGATTCATCAACGCCATTTGCAGCTCGTACTCATAGTCTGAAATCGCGCGAATCCCTCGTACGATGGCGTCAGCCTCCTGAGCCACGGCATAGTGAACAAGCAACCCCTTAAAGTCATCTACCCTAAGCGCACAAGTCGAGCGGTTAATCCCCATCAATACCTCATTGAGAATCTCCCGGCGTTCTTCGATTGTAAAAAATGGTTGCTTCTCGGGGTTCAGGAGAATGGCAATGATGATCTCGTCGAATAGTTTGCAGCCACGCTCGATGATGTCGAGGTGTCCGTTGGTTACTGGGTCGAAAGAACCAGGATAGATGGCACGGCGCATGAGGGAGCAATGGTAAATGGTAAATGGCAAATGGTAAATGCTTACAGAGAAATTCCGATTGAGGGCGCCTAGTAGAAGCATTCCCGTTGCCAGTGCCGTAGTCGGATAGTAAGATTGCCAACAGTTAAGGAGAACCAATGGCTCAAATCCTCTCACCAACCCCACGGGACATCTGGCCGCCCTTCACTGTCAACTTTAAGAGCATCCGCTTGACGCCAGCCCAATTTGAACAACTCTGCAGCGACAATCGCGACCTGCGCCTCGAACTCACCTTCGAAGGAGAACTAATCATCATGCCCCCCGCCGGGTCAAAAACTGGATTACGTAACGCGAGACTAACTCAAAGACTCGCAACCTGGGCCGAAACTGACGGGACCGGAGTGTGTTTCGACTCATCGACTGGTTTCACTCTCCCAAACGGTTCTCAATATTCGCCTGATTCCGCTTGGATCAGACGCGCCCGTTGGGATGCCCTGACCAATGAAGAGCAGGAAAGGTTTGCCCCCATCTGTCCGGATTTTCTGATAGAGCTCAGATCGCACTCGGATAGCTTGTCACGACTGCAGAACAAGATGCAGGAATACGTTAAGAACGGCGCGCTCCTGGCCTGGCTCATAGATCCGCTCAAGCGGCAGGTATACGTTTACCGACCCGACCATGACATGGAAGTGCTTGACGACTCTGAGACAGTCTCTGGAGAGCCGATACTCAGCGGATTCATCTTGAATCTGCATGAGTTGTGGTAGTGATGAGGATTTGGCTCAGACTGATACGGTCCTCCACCAGGTAGTTGCTCGATCGATTAAAAATGCAAACGGCTGCACCAAGAGCAATCATGCAAGGGTTTATCTCCCTGCTGATGATTGTAATACTCACGCCTTCGGCGACGGCAAAAGCGCGCAAACTTTATCCTGTTGATGAAGGCGCAAAGGACGCTTCTTTCAAAGCCTTTAGGAACAAACTTATTGAGGCTGTGAAGCAGCGCAACACGCGATTTGTTCTTAGTGTTCTTCACCCCAGAGTTCATCTCAGTTTCGGCGGACATTACGGAGAAAAAGACTTCCTGGACTTGTGGAAACCCGATAGCCCGGATTCTGCGCTGTGGGATGAGCTCTCGGCTATTCTTTCGCTGGGAGGAACGTTCAGCAAAGCTGAAGGGAAGAGAGTTTTTTGGGCGCCTTATACTTTCAGCACTTTCCCACATGATTTGGACGCTTCCGAGTACGTCGCCATCATCGGGGAGAAGGTAAGGGTGCGCACCAAGCCCAACATAACAGCGAAGATCGTCACAAATCTCTCGTACGACATCGTGAAAGCGACCCTTCTTGTTAGCGATAATAATCGGGAGGACGATATCCCTGGCTGGGTAAAAGTTGTTGTTCCGGATGGAAGAAATGGTTATGTCGCGAGACGATATGCTCGGAGCGCTATTGATTATCGGCTAGGTTTCGAGAGAACTCGCGACAAGTGGTTGATCACTGCTTTTATCGGAGGAGATTAAGCGATCCAACGCATTCTTAGACTCCATAAGGCGGCAGATACACAGCTTGCGCGTTTCAGCGGCTTGACAGTCCATAACGGCGATGTTTCAATAGCCAACGGTGAGCAAACGTGGTGAGTTAAGGCGACTTGCGGCCACGTAAAATAATCCGCTAAACAGCTCGGCGAGTCTTTCCCGTAAGACTAATCGAAAAGGGTTTGAGGAAAGCCCCGCGTTGTTTCGCGCGGGGCTTTTGCCATTTTTGATTCTAGATTTTTGATTGCCAATTTGAAGGCCGAAGGGGCCTACTGCCTGGCATTAACGAAATCAAGAATCAAAAAAGCCAAAATTAAAAATAATGAATAGCATTCTCGACACATTAAGAGAACGCATCGTGGTTTTCGATGGGGCGATGGGTACCAACCTGCAAGTTCAGAATCTCAGCCTGGACGACTTCGGGGGACTGCGCTTCGAAGGCTGTAATGAAAATCTCCTGGTGACTCGGCCTGACGCAGTCGAGAACGTGCACTCCGCTTTTCTCGAAGTTGGTTGCGACGTCATTGAGACCAATTCATTCAATGGCACTCCCGTGGATTTTGCCGAGTATGACATTGGCGACAAAGCTTATGACATGAACATCCTCGCGGCCCAACTCGCGAAGCGTGTCGCCGCCGACTATTCAACCAAAGCACAGCCACGCTGGGTGGCCGGCTCGATGGGGCCTGGGCGCAAACTTCCTACTTTGGGCCACATAAAGTTTCTCGGCCTCAAAGCTGCGTATCGCGAGCAAGTGCGGGGATTGATAGATGGCGGCGTAGACCTGTTGATAGTCGAGACGTGTCAGGACTTACTGCAAACCAAAGCCGCGTTGTCGGCAATCTTTGAGCATTTCGAAAGTGCGCGCGCGCGCGTTCCGGTCATTGCCCAGGTGACAATCGAAGTGTTTGGCACGATGCTCAATGGCACCGAAATTGGCGCAGCGTTAACGGCGCTGGCGCCATTTCCGATTGACGTAATTGGCATGAATTGCGGCACTGGTCCACGTCATATGACCGAGAGCATCCGCTACCTCTGCGAGAATGCCCCGTTGCCGGTATCGGTTCTTCCCAACGCCGGACTGCCGTCAGTGGTGGACGGCAAGATGCACTACGACGAGACACCCGAGACTTTCACCGCACAGCTGGTTCATTTCGCAGGGGACTTTGGTGTCAACGTCGTAGGCGGCTGCTGCGGTACCACGCCAGCTCACCTAAAGCTGGTAGTCGAAGCCATGCAGCGCATCACGCCCAAGTCGCGCGATGCCAGGCTGACACCGGCCGCATCGTCGATTTACTTCCAACAGCCTTACATACAGGACACGTCATTCCTGATCGTTGGGGAGCGCGTCAATGCCAGCGGCTCAAAGAAGATGCGCGACCTGCTAAATGCGGAAGACTGGGACGGTCTGGTTTCGTTGGCTAAAGACCAGGAGCGAGAAGGCGCCCACGTGTTGGATGTTAACGTCGATTTCGTAGGCCGTGACGGGGAAGCCGATATGCACGAGCTGGCCTCGCGTCTGGTTACCAACATCAAGCTGCCTCTGATGTTCGACTCGACCGAATGGCAGAAGATGGAGGCCGGGCTACAGCATGCCGGCGGCAAGAGCATCCTTAATTCCACAAACTACGAAGACGGCGTACCCCGGTTCACAAAAGTAATTGACCTTGCCAAGCGCTATGGAGCGAGCGTGGTGATCGGAACGATTGATGAAGAGGGAATGGCGCGCACGGCTGAGGGAAAGTTCAAGATCGCCAAACGGGCGTATGAGCAATCCACCGGAGAATTGGGTCTACCGGCGTCGGACATTTTCTTTGACCCTCTGGCACTTCCCATCTCCACTGGAATTGAAGAGGATCGTCGCAACGCGCTGGAAACGATCGAAGGAATTCGCCGGATCAAGAAAGAACTTCCAGGTTGTTTCACTATTCTTGGTGTCTCAAACATTTCGTTCGGCCTCAACCCCGCCTCGCGTGTGGTGCTAAATTCCGTTTTCCTGCATGACGCCGTCGAGGCTGGGCTGGACGCTGCTATAGTCAACGCCAGCAAGATTGAGCCGTTGAACCGCATCGGCGAACAGGAACTAAGGGTCGCGCGCGAATTAATCTACGATCAACGCCAGTTTGAAGGAGATGTTTGTACTTACGACCCGCTGACCCAATTCACGACGCTGTTTGAAGGTGTCAAAGCCAAGAGTGCCAAGAAGGCCAGCAAGGGCGAAACGGTCGAAGAGCGTTTGAAGAACCACATCATCGATGGCGAGAAAATCGGACTCGAAGCTGAGTTGCAAACCGCGCTCGAAAAGCATCCCGCACTCGACATCATCAACAATATCCTGCTCGATGGCATGAAAGTGGTCGGGGATCTCTTCGGCAGTGGACAGATGCAGTTGCCGTTCGTGCTGCAATCGGCTGAAGCTATGAAGGCGGCGGTCCGCTTTCTCGAGCCCTTCATGGAAAAGAAGGGTGGCGCCACGGCCAAGGGAACAATGGTGTTGGCGACCGTCAAAGGCGACGTTCATGATATTGGCAAGAACCTGGTCGACATCATCCTGACCAACAACGGTTACAAGGTGGTTAACCTGGGTATCAAGCAAACGATTGACAATATTCTGAATTCGTACGAAGAGCACCAGGCTGACGCGATCGGTATGAGCGGCTTGCTGGTTAAATCAACGCTGATAATGAAAGAGAACCTCGAGCTGATGAACGAGCGTGGCATTACTGTCCCGGTCGTGCTCGGCGGTGCGGCGTTGACGCGACGCTATGTTGATGACGATCTTAAATCACTCTATAAGGGACAACTCTTCTACGCGCGTGACGCTTTCGCCGGCTTGCATACGATGGACAAACTGGCGAGCGGAAACGGGCAGCCGGTGTCCGCTGGAGCGGGGACGGAGAGAAGCGGAGACCTTCAGAGTGCGGAGGTCGTTGAGGATATTGAAGATTTGGTCGGTGAGGAAGCGAAGCTCGGTATTCGTAAACCTCTGAAGCCGCGAGGCTCAACCAAAACTCCGGGCGATACCACGCACACCACGCGGTCATCGGTTAGTACGGATGTCGCGGTACCCAAAGCGCCTTTTTACGGTTCCCGGGTCGTGGAGGACATTCCTCTCGATGAGGTGTTTGCTTTCGTAAATGAGACCGCGCTCTTTAAGGGGCAATGGCAGTTCAAGCAGGGCCGAAAACCGCCGAATGAATATCAGACTTTGGTGCAAGAAACGGTGCGCCCGATTTACGAGGAGCTAAAAGACCGCAGTAAGCGTCAAAGCCTTCTCGTGCCGCGCGTTGTCTACGGCTACTTCCCCTGTCAGTCGGACGGAAATGATCTGATTATTTACAATGATGACCAAAAGAACGAACGGCTGCGGTTTACTTTTCCACGTCAACCCGCTGGCAAGCATCTATGCCTTACGGACTTCTTTGCCGCCACAGATTCAGGCCGCGTGGACGTTGTGGGCTTCCATCTGGTTACGGTTGGCAGGCGGGCGACGGAGTACGCGCAAGAGCTGTTCAAATCTGACAACTACGCCGAATATCTCTATTTTCATGGTCTCGGTGTCGAAAGCGCCGAAGCGCTCGCCGAGTTATGGCACAAACGAATTCGTGAAGAGCTGGGGATTGCAGGCTCAGATGCTCCGGAAGTTGCCAGGCTATTTCATCAGTCCTATCAAGGCTCCCGATTTAGCTTCGGTTATCCGGCATGTCCGAATTTGGAAGATCAGGTCAAACTGTTCGAGTTGCTCGACCCCTCGCGTATCGATGTTGAGTTGACAGAGGAGTTTCAGCTTGACCCAGAGCAGTCAACCTCCGCCATCATTGTCCACCATCCGGAGGCGAAGTATTTTTCCGTCGACTAAGCAAGCGCAAAGTCCAACGTCCAATGTCCAATGTCCAACGTCCTGAACCGAAAATTTCCGGGGTGCAAGATACGGAACCCGTCACGACAGACGTTGGACATTGGACATTGGACGTTGGACTAGTTCCTCAAGCTGAAGAGTTTGCCGTCTTGAACGGGTTCGAGCGCTTTGCGTTTCGACTGGTGAGAAGAATGAACCGGGGCCGCTGGAAACGTTTCTGGACCTGGTGCCAGAAAGTCTTCGGGGCAGGCTGGATTCATCTTGCTACCTACAATCTCATGCGGGTCTACGGGCTCGAGCACGTCGAGGCCGCCTCACGCGAACGTCCCATACTCCTGGTAGCCAATCATCGATCGTTTTTCGATATGTATACCGTATCGACGGTGCTCTTCCGGCAAACGAGATGGCGTAAGCAACTGTTCTTCCCCGTGCGTGGGAGGTTCTTTTACCAATCGCTTTTGGGCCTCTTTGTGAATCTGGTTATGGGATGGTGGTCCATGTATCCACCATTCTTCGCTTCCGGAGAAAAGCCGATTCCTGAGAAGCGCGCCTTTGACAAGTTTTCGTTTCGTCTGCTAACTGAGATCTGCCGAAACGGTTCGGGGAATGTTATTGGTTTCCACCCTGAAGGGACTCGGAATAGAGCCGCCGATTCGTATTCGTATTTGCCTGCGCAACCCGGCATTGGAAAACTAATTAAGGACGCGGCTCCACAAGTGATTCCAGTGTTCGTTGCCGGCTTGGGTAATAAGTTGGGGCGGCAGGTGCTGGGAAACTGGACCGGAGGCGAGCCAATTCGGATCCACTTCGGAAAGCAGATTGATTTTCAACAATATCTGGAGAAGAAGGACCATGTGCGAACCTATAAAGAGATTTCGGAATTCGTGATGAGCAAGATCGCCGAGCTTGGTCTTCAGGACCGAGAAATGTTCGGGAGATAAGATGTGCTTACCTCGGCTCCGGTTAACAGTAAACCGAAGCCTGTTCGTGTTAAATTCGTGTGATTTCGTGGATCGTTGTGGCTTCCGCCGGCGACAGACGATCCACGAAATCACACGAACTAACACGAAGAAAATCCTAATGCCCCTGCCCTTAGTAATCGTCAATCCAGAATCTGCCGGTGGCTCTACACGCGACGCCTGGCCGGGGATTGCCAGTGATCTGAGTTCGCATTTTGGCGCGTTTCGTTGCGCGTTCACAGGTGAAAAAGGCGAGGGAACTGAGCTGGCGGCGGAGGCTGTCCGCAAAGGCACAAAGCTGATTATTGCCTGTGGCGGCGATGGGACCATCTCGGAAGTTGCTAACGGGATTCTGGCTTCAGGCAAGGATGCGGAACTTGGAATATTACCCAGCGGCACGGGGGGCGATTTTCGCAAGACGATTAAGATACCTGCCCGTTCACGCAACGCCGCTCGCATACTGCGCGAAGGAGTAACGCGGCGGATAGATGTTGGACGCGTCACCTTCAAAAAAATAGATGGCGAAACCGACACGCGCTACTTTCTGGGCGTGGCGTCGTTCGGAATGAGCGCTGACGTGATCGAACGTGTGAAAGGGGGTGGCCCGCAGTGGCTGCCAGCCAAAGCGCCGAAGTGGCTCAGTGGCCGGCTTTCTTTTGGAGTCTCGATGTTGCAGACAGCTGTCCAGTCTTCAGCGACCAGAGTATTGGTGCAGCTTGACGACACGCGCGAAAGACATCTGGCTGTGGCAAACCTGTGCATTGCCAACGCGCGCTTCTTTGGCGGAGGCATGAAGGTCGCGCCGGAGGCTAAGTTGGATGACGGCCAGTTCGATGTGATCATGATCGGTGACCTGGGCCCTTTGAAGATACTGACCAATGCACCGCGACTCTATCTCGGCGCGCACCTGGGAATGCAGGAAGTCAGACACGAACTAGCGAGAAAGGTTGTCGCGCGCCCGGCAGTGAAAGACGCAGATGTCATGCTCGAGGTGGATGGTGAACTGCCGGGCCGCCTTCCGGCATCATTTCAGGTTGTTCCTCAGGCATTGCGCATTCGCTGTCCCGCTTAGCTCACACATCAACTGGCTGTTGTTCATTCAAGCCGCGATCTCGTGAGGTCGGTACCACACGCGGTAAGGGTGGATTGTCGCAGCTGCAGAGATACGATCATTCAAGTCACAGAACCGCTTGCTGTAGCCAGCGGATGCTAGCACTCACCTTAGCATTAACCTATTGAAAGGCTTTTCGGTAGTATGTATCCTCGCCACCTTGTTAAGACACGCGAATAGCACCAAAGTAATCGGCACGCCTCTTGGCTCATCCTCAGTGAAAGGGAATAATGGGCGCCTTAATCCTGATCGGTTTGCTTTTCATCTTAATCGGACTCGCGATTCTGATTGGCGGCGCCGTCTCGGCCGTCAAGCAATCACGTGCGCCGCGTCGCAGCTACTGGCACAGTCGCGGATCTGGTAAAGCGAGTCTTTACCGCGCGAAGCGGTGGTGTTTACTGCCCTGTGGTCGAATTCACTACCGCCGCCGGCCAGGTTGTGAGGTTTGAGTCTCAGTTTGGAACGATGCCTGCAACTCATCAGGTGGGGCAGACGATCCAGGTTCACTACGAAGTTGCAGATCCGCAGAAAGCCGAAGTGGATTCGGTAACTTCCCGCTGGTTCGTACCAGGTTGCATGATCGGAATGGGGCTCCTGTTTTTTGTTCTCGGAGGTTCACTGCTGGTAATTGGGATTTTAGTGCTCGCAGGCAGCAGTAGCTAAATGGATATTAGAAGGCTTTGTGCGAAGGAGTTTCAATGTTTTCCAGGGCCATCGTTCGTCCGCCCAGTGCCAATTTTGACGCAGGCTTGACCTCTGTCAGGTCAGGTACCCCGGTTTATGCGCAGGCCTTGAAACAGCACGACGCCTATTGCGCAGCGCTTGAAGAGTGTGGGCTGAAACTGGTGCGTTTGCGGGCCGACGAGCGTTATCCCGATTCCACTTTTGTTGAGGATGTCGCCGTCATCACCGGGCGCGGTGCGATGCTGACGCGCCCGGGCGCTACCAGCCGAACTGGAGAGGTGGAAGGAGTAAAGGAAGCGCTCGCGAAGTTTTATCCAAGACTGAGTTTTATTCGCGACCCTGGCACTCTGGACGGGGGAGACATCTGCGAAGCCGGGAATCATTTTTTCATCGGCATCTCGAAACGCACGAATGAGAACGGTGCACGGCAGTTGGCTGAGTGGCTGGCGTCGTTAGACTACACCTCGAGTTTCGTGGACATCCGCGGCGTGAACGGAATTCTTCATTTGAAAAGCGGCCTTGCGTACCTGGGCGACAATCGGCTGGTGGTAATTGAGGCGATTTCAAACCGCGAAGAGTTTCAAGACTACGATCTCATTTTGGTGAAAAGGCAACAAGAGTATGCAGCGAACTGTGTTCGCGTTAATGAGAGAGTATTGTTGGCGGCCGGTTACCCCGAGCTGATAAAAAGGTTAACCGACCTGGGTTATCAGACTATTGCGTTGGAGATGTCTGAGTTTCAGAAGATGGATGGCGGATTAAGCTGTCTATCATTGCGCTTTTAGATAGCTGACAAAATGTCCAATATCTTCGAATGGAGGAAACAAATGAAGTTGATGCCAGCCGTTCTTGCTTTGTGGATAGCTCTGCCGTTCGCGGTTGCCGGCCAGGACAAAACCGCTCCCAGGACAAAGGGGATCTTGCTTGAAGACCTTACCTGGATAGAGGCGGAAAAAATATTAACGCCTTCGACCGTAGTCGTCATACCTCTGGGAGCTGCGGCCAAGGAGCATGGCCCGCATCTGAAACTGAAGAACGATTTTCTTATTGCTGAGTATTTGAAGCGGCGCGTGGTTCAGCAGACTGTGGTGGTTGTCGCGCCTACACTCAACTATCATTTTTATCCGGCTTTTGTGGAGTATCCGGGTTCTACTACTCTTCGCCTGGAAACGGCGCGGGATATGGTGGTTGATATTTGTACAACTCTGGCCCGCTTTGGTCCTCGGCGCTTCTATATTCTGAACACCGGTATTTCTACGCTCAGAGCGCTCAGACCGACGGCCGAATTGCTGGCGGCAGACGGCATCTTGCTAAGATACACCGATCTCAGGATGTTGGAACCAGTCGAAAAGCTAATTCGGCAACAAGAGGGCGGGACTCACGCGGACGAGATCGAGACTTCACTAATGTTATACATCGATCCTGCAAGTGTAGACATGAAGAAAGCGGTAAAGGACTATCATGGGAACAGTGCAAGAGGCGGACTGACGAGAGACCCGCAGAAAGAAGGTGTGTATTCTCCGACCGGCGTTTGGGGTGACCCGACGCTGGCTACCAGAAGGAAAGGAAAGACGGTCACAGAGGCGTTGGTGTCAGGAATTCTAAAAGAAATAGAAGAACTGCGGCAAGCTCCACTACCGGGTAGCCCAAAGCAATGACCCCGTAAGTTCGCTATGGGATCCGAATGGCATAGAGGGAGGCAGAAATGATAAGAACCCACGGGCTCACACATATAAGTCTCGCGGTTCGCGATCCGGATTCCTCTTTGGCCTTCTACCAAAAAGTATTTGGGGTAAAGGAGTACTACCGGGATGAGAACAGCATCCAGGTTCTCGGACCAGGACGCCATGACGTTATTGCGTTTGACAAGGATGTGACAAATGCCGGCAAAGGTGGCGGAATCGCTCATTTTGGCTTCCGTCTTATTGAGCCCGGAGATATCGATGCTGCCGTCGCTGAAGTTGAACGGGCAGGAGGAAGACTCGTAAGGCGCGGTGAATTTGCGCCAGGGCTGCCCTTCGCCTATGTGCATGATCCGGACGGCTACGAGATTGAAATCTGGTTCGAGTAGGTCCCGATCATTTCTCGAACCTAGCTGTTATGAGGCCTCTATATTGAGCCCAGCCCTCATTAATTGGACTTTTCTTAAGGTTTTACTTGAATTCCAACTGCAATTAAAGTACTGTAAACAGCTTTGAGTGGCAGGTACTTACCGGAGCGCACCAATAAGGGTTCTATCAGTCTTAACCTAAGGGACAATTTAATACTGATCAAGGATAGCGTGGACTCGATGACGCGCTTCATAGTCTTAGCCTATTTGGGAGAATATTGATGAAATCTGTTAGCCCCCGAGTGATCAAGAATGCAAATGGAAATGGAAACGGACATCATAAGACTAAAAGTAAAGGTGTCATTTCCCCGGTCGCCCACCCGGAGCCGAAGGATGGCGGTAAGCTGATTGTACTTACGGCGCCCCTCACGGAAGCCATTGACCACGCCGGATACTTCATTCAAATGGCCATGGCCTCTTTGCCCATCTGGATGGAGGGCGTTATCAACAAGAAGTACCCGAAATGGCGTGACCTTGAGAAGAATGAGGACAGCTCAGCGCGCTACATGCCGGCTGGTGTGCGACTGGTTGAAACGTCGCTGCTGCGCGAATATAAACCAGACGATATCGTTGCCTGTTTCCCGGAGGATCTTCATAAGTTTGTCGGGTCCCGCACGCGCGTTGTAGCCGTGTCAACTCACAATCCTCTGGGCGTAACTTTTGCTGCAGGTGTCTATACGTCCATATTCGGCTCTTCGCGTATGCCGATCAATTCTCACTACTCCCGCGAGTTGTTTGACAGTATCAAATCCAGCCCTTACCGGAACAACTTTAAAGTCATTGTGGGCGGCTCAGGGGGTTGGCAGATTACGCAAACAGACACGTTCGAAGAACTTGGCGTCGACTGCGTGGTCGAAGGACGCAGTGAGTCAGTTGACACACTGGAGTTGTTCCGCAAAGCAATTCGAGGCGAGGAGATACCACGACAAATCGATGTCAAACATCCGCTGGATCGCGAAGGCATTCTCTTTCCCGATTCACGAACCACTTTTGGCGTAGTCGAGATGACGACTGGATGTGGCCGGCGTTGCAAGTTCTGCGTTCCGGATCTAAATCCGCAGATCGATCTTCCTAAAGACAAAATTATGGGCGCCGTGCGCGCCAACGTTCGCGACGGGAACAAGCAGATATCTCTGGCCACCGAGGACATGTTTATCTGGGGCCAGGTGCACACGGGCACGCCTTTCTATTTCCCCAATCGCGAAGCATTGGTTGATCTCTACTCGGACATCGTTAATACGCCAGGTGTCGAGCAACACGTTCTGAGCCACAGCACCATCGCGCCGGCCGTGGTGGATCCGACACTAATCAAGCAGCTCTCGGAGTTGCTTTTACCGAAGAGTCCCATTCACTTCCCGTATTTGAGCAGCCATCCGGAGAAAAAAGCCCTGGCGCCGCTCATCGGACTCGAAACCGGCTCGGTGCGAATGGCGAAACAGATTATGCCGAGCAAAGGTGTGCCGTTCCATATCGACGACTGGCCCAGCATCGTGATCGAGGGCTTGCGCGTCTTGAATGAGAACAACTGGTTTCCCGCGATGACGCTAATTGTCGGCAACCCAGGTGAAACCGATGAAGACGTGATGGCAACGATCGATCTCATCTACGAGATGGAGCGCCGAGGCTTGTTTGCTTTTCTTATCCCTTCGATCTTCACTCCGCTGCACGACACTCGGATGGAAAAAGCCAAGGGCGTGACTGAGACAAAACAGCTCACGCCGCTACAATGGCAGTTAATGATGAAGTGTTGGAAGATGAACCTGCGTCCGGGACAGTACAGCTGGTGGGGACCTACAGCCTGGCGGGTGGGCTCGATTGGGATGTGGTTTTACAAGCTGCGCCGTCTCAACGGACCTAACTTCACCTGGCCGCTTTGGATGTTCTCCGGCGCGATTTCTGAAAAGAACCTGAACCGCATGGGGAAAATTTATATGGGCAAGCCGCTGAAGATAAAGACGCGCAAAGAACTAATTGCTACTTTGCGGCCTAACGACTGGCAGTTTCTGCGCGCCGACAATGGCGACCTCCCCGACGGCTTTATACATCCATCGCAGCCTGCCGGGATTTTTCTCCCGGACGTTCAGGAGCCGTTGCCGCAGCACGCCTAACTATAAGTCTTTGACCACAACTGGAATGAAAAGCCCGCGCATGGAGAGTTCGTTCGTGCGCGGGCTTTCTCTTTTAGGACCGAGGGGTTCTACCCCGTTAGGGGTGGGATGTTTATAGACCACAACATTACACACGACCTGCGCCGTTCGGAGGAGCGGAAGGGTGGCTGGAGGGTACCAGACTCCTTGAGTTCCGCTCCTCCGAACGGCGCGGGATGGGGGGTGGACACAAGGCTATAAACATCTCACTCCGATGGAGTGAACCTCTTGGTAAATGCCACGGCCATTTTGCAGATTACGCCTGTCTTCAAACGATGCGACTCCGCTATGCGGCTTTGTGACTGACAATAGGTTTCAGTGTTAGCATAGCGGCGGACGAAGTACAAACCTGGGATAAAGAGGGAATTAAAGCTTGTCAACATTGGTTAGGAGAAACTTTATTTTCACGGCCGGCATGGCGGGCGCTGGCGCTTTTGCGTTTAGCGGCCTAGTAAACCGTGCTGCCTTATTAAGTGCGAACCCCCGGTCACCATCGTTATCCGCGCTGGGCTACGGACTGCTCTTCCCCACCAAGAGCAGCAACACGGGTGAGACTCTGCTTGCTTTACCAAAGGGTTTTCAATATACGGTCATTGGCAAGACAGGAGCCATCATGTCTGACGGCCTGCGCACGCCTCGTGCGCATGATGGAATGGCGGCCTTTCAGATTAATGGCCAGCTCAGGTTGGTCCGCAATCACGAGATAAACAACCAGACCGGTAAGCCCGGTAATGCTATTGGGCCAGATCCCTATGATCCCCTTGCCGGAGGAGGGACTACCACCCTGGTAATTGATTCCAAGACGCGCGAAGTGGTGAGGGACTTCGTAAGTCTGAGCGGCACTCTCGTTAATTGCGCTGGCGGCCCGACACCATGGAAAAGTTGGATCACTTGTGAGGAAACGCTTTTGGGCAAAGACAGAATTAAGAGCGCGAGCGGTCTGGATCTAGGTGGGTTTACGCAGCATCACGGTTACTGCTTTGAAGTCCCAGCTTCGGCCGACAAGCCGGTTGCCGCTGTACCTCTGAAGGCGATGGGCCGTTTTCAGCACGAAGCGATCGCAGTGGATCCTCGCAGTGGAATCGTCTACCTGACCGAGGATCGAGTTACAGCGGGCTTCTATCGTTTCATTCCTCGCAAGCCTGGTCAGCTTGCTGCGGGCGGACGACTACAAATGCTGGCCGTAAAGAATCGGCCAAACTTGATCGCCTCGAGACAACAGCAGACTGGTGTTGCCCTCCCTGTCATCTGGGTTGACATCACTAATACGGATCCCGCAGAAGCTGGACTGGATCCACTCGCTGTTTACAAACAAGGAATTGCCGCGGGCGGGGCCACCTTTGCTCGCCTGGAAGGATGCTTTTACGGGAATCGCCGGATCTACTTCACTTCCACCAGCGGTGGCGACAAAGGAGTGGGTCAGATTTGGGAATACGTTCCCTCCGGAAAGGATCAGGGATCCCTGACATTGCTTTTCGAGCCCACGGATCCGTCAGTCTTAAACATGCCGGACAATATTTGTCTTACGCCTGGTGGCAATCTGACCATTTGTGAAGATAACGGCGTCACCAACTTCATCAGGGTGCTAAACCGGAAAGGTGAGCTCTTTGATTTGGCAAAGAATATTTTCGCAGGTTTTGAGACCCGTGAATTCGCAGGCGTCACTTTTAGTCCTGACTTCAAAACATTGTTCGCCAACATCCAGGTGCCCGGAGTTACCCTGGCGATTTGGGGGCCCTGGCAATCAGTCTAAGATCAAAGCTGGCCTCAGACCGGCCCGTCCATCTCGCTCGTCAGCCTATCGAATGAGACAACTAAGTGTCCGACATGCTTCAGCTTGTCGTCGAGATCGCTCAGTCAGGATATACCAGTAACGTCGGACATTCTGGGTTGTCACGCTTCCGGTAGCTTGCGTCGCGGCTCACCTGTTTCCAACTCTTTCCATATAAGAACACTCCTCGTCTCTTTCAGTAAAAGCGATCCCACAACAAAAGTGAGTGTGGCGACGAATATCGGGTAGTACAACCCGGCGTAAATGTTTCCCGTTTCCGCGACCACCCAGAGACTGATGAGCGGCAACAACCCTCCGAACACTCCGTTGCCTATGTGGTAAGGAAGAGAGAGCGCCGTGTACCTGATCTTTGCCGGGAACGCTTCCACAAGATAAGCGGCGATGGGGCCATAAACCATCGTGACAAAAATTACCTGGATGAATACCAGCCCGATTAGCTTCCAGGCAATCAGGTCGCTGAGAAGAGTTACAAGATTTGTGTAGGGAAGAACCTCCAATGCCGGTTGCAGGGCGCCGTCAATAACCGTTTGCGGTGTCAGTGTGATCGCTCCCGTTACGGGATGCTTTTGCGACACTGCCGTGATTACGTTCGAGCCTGCGGCAGCTTGCATGGCCTTATAAATTGGGATGTAAGAGACTGCGGCCAGCAGGCAACCGACCATCATGATTCGCTTGCGCCCGATGCGATCGGACAGCGCCCCAAAAACCACGAAGAAAGGCATAGCGAGCAGGAGCGCGATGGCCACGACATAGTTGGCCGCGGTGGCGTTCACTCTCAGGATTGCCTGCAGGTAGAAGAGCGCATAGAACTGTCCTGTGTACCACACTACACCCTGACCTGCCGTCGCTCCGAAGAGTGATATCAGAACCAGTTTGAGATTCTTCCACTCGGTGAATGCCTCTTTCAGGGGCTTGGCTGAGGTCATGCCGGCGCCTTTGATGTGCTGAAAGATGGGCGACTCTTTCATGCGCAGTCGAATGTACAGCGAAATTCCGACCAGTGCGATTGAGATCACGAAGGGCACCCGCCAACCCCAGGAGCTAAACTCTTCGCGGCTCATCGAGTTCTGGACCAGCAGGATCACCGCTAACGAAAGAAACAAGCCGAGGGTCGCCGTGATCTGGATGAAACTCGTGTAGAAGCCGCGCTTCTCGTCCGGCACGTGTTCGGCGACGTAGACTGCAGCCCCGCCGTACTCCCCTCCCAGGGCAAGTCCCTGCAAGATGCGAATCACCAGCAGAATAATCGGCGCTACAATTCCAATCGTCGCGTACGTGGGCAGAAAGCCGATGAGAGCCGTTGCCCCGCCCATGATCAGCAGGGTTACGAGGAAGGCGTATTTGCGGCCAACAAGGTCGCCGATGCGTCCGAAGAAGAGCGCCCCAAAGGGTCGCACGACGAACCCGACCGCGAACGTTGAAAGGTAAGCGATCAACGCGAGTGTGTCGTTGCCTTGAGGGTAAAAGAGTGGCGAAATGACTGTGGCCAGGCTTCCGAAAATGTAGAAGTCGTACCACTCGATCATGGTCCCGACCGCAGAGGCTCCGATGACTTGCCAGATTTTGTAGTCGTAAACTCTAGCAGGCGACGATTTGATTTTGGTGTTTGTTTTTTCGGGAACAGCAGCGTCTCGGGCCATTTGAATGGGTTTCCCGCTTTCCTGATCGAACTCGAGATTGCTCCTCGCATCCTAACGGTTAGGGCAGAGCCCAGGCAACATTAAAAGTTCCACATTAAAAACCAATTGACTGGCGACGAGTGTTCGGCATATCGTTGCGGTCATCTCGTAAGGCTTACTGATCAGTCTCGGGTTGCCGTCATAACCAGTACACCTCATGACACCGATAGCCTCCAGGCTAAACCCGACCAGGAGTCCGTGAATGGACGATGAGAGAAGATCAACGCCGCGGCTAAGCGTTAGCCTGGACGCAAGTTGGGATCGCGACCATCCTGCCAGAATTTCAAACCTCTCCGAAGGCGGTTGTTACCTGGACACCGTCGGTGAAGTGATGCGCGGTGAAATTGTCGGCTTTCGCGTCCTGATGCCAGACGGTGACTTTCTTTACCTCGAAGGTGAGGTCAGGCACTACACCGCAGGGGTTGGCTTCGGTGTGCAGTTCGTCGACCTGAATGAGGAGCAACAGACTAATCTTAAGAGGTTGATAGGAATGGCTGTAGGATCCGGGCTTGGTTCAGAACCAATCGTCGCTGACCTCGTAGAGGAGTAAAGGTGCAGATGCGGTCGGATCAATCCACAGATTACGCAAATTACAGAGATAAAGAAAACCAGAAACCGGACTATTAGAATGGATTATTCAGCTTAAAACAGCACAACCGACCCCTCGGTACATTCTTATTTACCATTGACGATTTACCATTTACTATTCACTCTCTCTATGAAAGCAGCTGACATCCGGAGGAGCGTCTATGTCTGAGGAACCGTTTGATAAAGCGAGCGCTATAAGATTGTTAAATGAGATCCTGGAAATCGAGCTGGCGGGAGTGGTGCGATACACACACTACGCGCTGATGGTTTTTGGTCATAACCGCATTCCTATAACCAGCTGGTTGCGCGGAGAAGCAAGCACCTGCCTGGAACATGCGAACCAGGCGGGCGAGCTGGTTACCCATTTTGGAGATCACCCTTCGCTAAAAATTGGCGCGTTGCTGGAAACGCACAAGCACGGGATTAACGACATCTTGCTTGAATCACTTGAAGCCGAGAAGGCAGGTTTAGTCCTCTATAAGAAATTGCTCGAGCTGGTTCGCGACCGATCCGTGCTCCTGGAAGAGTACGCTCGCCGGATGATTGCGGAAGAAGAGATGCATCTGGGTGAGGTTACCAAGATGCTGCGCAAGCCGGGCGAGTTAACACAATTCGCTACTTAGTCTAAATAAAGACTCCGTTGAACTGCTCTTAGCCTTAAGTAGTCTGTCTGGTTTTAATCACTCGGCGCTTACCTCAACCAAGTGTGGCCTTAAACACGATCCACGAACACACACGAAATGACACTAACCAGATTCGTGTCGGTTCGTGTGATTTCGTGGATCACTTGGTTCAGTCGCAATCCACAAACGGCAAGAAACTGATCAGAAATTTCATGATTGCGAGACTTATGGCATCCTTGGTTTTAATTAGCGTTGGCTGCTTCGCCATTTATACCGTTTGGGCTAAACCACGGCACTCCTTCTCAGGCGAGCCGTTTGATCAGGCGATCGGAATTCCGAAGATTGTGACGAGAATCATTCGAGCAGCATTTGGTTTGCTGTTTGTTGTTATGGAGGTAATCGGAATACTAAGAACGGTAAAAATGTCCTCGGAGTAACAATATTCCTACGGAGCACTACCTAACATTGGGTACTGGTGCAGTTTGACTTATCGTCGAAAATTCCCACTCGACTACAGAACCGCGAGCCGTAGCGACCGGATGCTACGTTCAAGTCGCCTAAATGCGGTTTACTTAAGATTGAGGGCTGCATCCGGTCGCTATGGCTCGCGGTTCTGTAGTCGAGTGATACTGCAAGGCTTCATAGGGCAACGCTCAAGCTGCATCAGTACCAGCATTGTGCTGGCTTTGCGATCCAAGCGATTTAAGTATAATGAACGGCAAAAGGAGTGAAAGGATGATCATGATTAAATATCTTCTTATCTGTGCTTTGGTAGTAGTTGGTTTAGTGGCGGTTGGGTCGGTGGGCGCGACCACTGACGCGCCAGCGGTAGGAGCTGTTGCGCCGGAGTTCTCACTTGCGACGAACGAGGGCAAGCAAGCTGCATTGAAGGATTTTCGTGGTAAGTGGGTGGTCCTTTATTTTTATCCAAAAGATTTCACCAGTGGCTGCACGCTCCAAGCACGTAACTTCCAGCGCGACCTGGCGAAGTATGAAGCTCTGAATGCTGTCGTCCTGGGAGTCAGCGTCGACACCGCCGATTCTCACAAAGATTTCTGTGCCAAGGAAGGACTGGCGTTTAAACTGCTTTCCGATACTGATGCCAAAGTAAGTGATGCGTATGGTTCCGTGATGGACTATAACGGTATGAAACTATCGGCACGCAACACTTTCATCATCGATCCTGAAGGAAAAATCGCTCAAGTGTTCCTGAAAGTAAAACCCGCGGCAAACAGCGAAGAAGTGCTGGCTTCGCTGGCAGACCTCCAGAAGAAGTAGGTTGTCAGCGCCGCAGTGCATCGGATCGTTTTGAAGTCAGTCGCGATACGTACAAAGCCTGCGGTCAATATTCCAATGATTCGGCTTCGCCTCACCAGGAGCTATACCTTTTCCCAAGCCCGTTTTTAGACTGGCTTCCGGAGCTTCGCGCTGATAGCCAAAGTTTCATAATGAGAATAATACTCGTATGCTGAGTAAACTTTTGATGTCTGCCCTGATGATAGGGATGCTTACCGGCACCATGGCACAAACAGGGTCACGAACAAACTCTCGCGACGGTTTGGCTGCGGGCTACTGGTCGCTTGAGAAGAGCCAGTCGATTATCGACAAGACTGAAACGATAAGACTGGCGCCGGATGTCTCACACTTAAGCGACTCCGAGCGGCAGGCAGTTGCAAAGCTGCTGGAAGTGGGAAAAATCTTTCAACGCCTCTTTGAACAACAGCGTCACCCACAGGCGCTGGCCGCTTATGGGGATCTTGTTCAGCTCGACACCCGCACCGGAGCGAGCGCTGCTACACAGAATCTACTCACTCTCTATCGTCTTAATCAGGGCCCGATTGCCACTACACTTGATAATAAACGTGAGGCGTTTCTGCCGGTTGACGACGTGAAGCCGGGAAAGAATGTTTATCCGTGGGGTGTGAAGAAAGAAGAGCTCGACGCGTTTCTGTCGGCACATCCTGAGAAGCGAGACAGCATTCTGGATCTCCGCACGGTGGTCCGGAACCTTACGCTAGCGAACGTTCAGAACGATCTGGCTACGCTAAGGAAATATCCAGCCCTCGATACTCTCCACCCGGGTCTGCGACAGGACTTAGAGGACATGTCGCGAGAGAAGACCCCACGAGGCCCAAAGTCCGACGTCCAAAGTCCAACGTCAAGAACAGATCCAATCCAGGATCACCAGACGTTGGACATTGGACGTGGGACTTTGGACTCTGGCTTTTATGCTGTGCCTTACGCCATAGCCTACGCAGATGAGTTGGTCAAAGCGCACTCCTTGCTGAACGAAGCGGCGGATGCGGTCGCGAAGGGAGACGAGGAATTTGCCAGGTATCTGCGCAATCGTGCCAGAGATTTGTTATCCAACGACTATGAGTCGGGCGACGCAGCCTGGATCACCGGACACTTCAAGAATCTCAACGCTCAGATAGGCTCGTATGAGGTCTATGACGACGAACTCTACGGCGTCAAGACGTTCTTCTCTTTCAATGTCTTGAGTACTCGCCGGCAGGAAACGACCGCACTGCGGCAGGCAATGCGAGGATTGCAGGCGCTGGAGGCTTCACTACCCTACGAGAATCACAAGAGGATCAGAGAGGACATACCCGTCGGCGTATATGATGTGGTTGCTGATTTTGGTCAGTCGCGCGGCGGAAACACGGCAACCATCCTGCCTAACGAGAGCTACCTGGCGCGGCGTTATGGACGGACAATCCTCCTGCGCGCGAATATCATGCGCGAACCGAATATCTTTCAGAGCACCTCGCGGACGTGGGAAGCGGCAATCGCGGCTGAGCATAAGAACGATTTGAGTGCCGACGCGAACTTTTATCGTACGCTTTGGCACGAGGTGGGACACTATCTCGGCGTCGACCGAACTAAAGACGGGCGTGACCTGGATGAGGCCCTTCAGGAAGACTCCAGTGCTATTGAAGAGATGAAGGCTGATCTCGTTTCGCTCTTTGTGGCCCGGGCACTGCGGAAGAATGATTACTACACTGACGCGCAATTACGCTCCGTATACGCCAGCGGTATCCTCAGCGTGCTCCAGCACAATAAGCCGCGGCGGGACCAGCCTTACAATACAATGCAACTCATGCAGTGGAACTTCTTCCTGGAAAACGGCCTGTTGAGTGTTGAAAACGGCAAGCTTCGAGTTCATTACGATAAATATCACGAGGTTGTCGGCAAGCTGCTGCGCAACGTCCTGGAAGTGCAATATCAGGGAGACAAAACGGCGGTGGCCCGATTCATCGAGCAGTACACAAAGTGGGATGACAATCTGCACGGTGCTATCGCGAAGAACATTCGCGACCAGCAGCGCTATAGGTTCCGGGTATTCAAGTACGCCGCGCTGGGGGAGTAGCAGCTTTCGCTTGCAATGCTGGCGTGAGAGGTTGCCAAGCAGCGGGGGTAAACCGCCCTTCCCAACCTGCAAATTTTCCAAGATCCTCTTTCCTATCTCAGAAGGACCCAATCTGCCATTGCCAACCAAATGGCAGGCCGCGGTGTCTATTGATTTGCACGATCTTTCTTTAAAAGGAAAATTCAATTTTCATAAGGCAGGTGGCAGTGAGCGGCGAGGGTGACCTGATCAAGCGTGCGCAAGCCGGCGATGTCGAAGCCTTTTGTGCGCTCGCCCGGACACACCAGCAGCGAATCTACTCTCTCGCACTGCACTATTGTCGTCATCCACAGGATGCTGAGGACCTTTCCCAGGAAGTTTGGCTCAAGGCTTTCGAAAAAGTGAAAGCGTTTCGCCACGAGTCGTCCTTCTACACCTGGCTGCGACAGATCACGATCAACTGTTTCCTGAATCATCAGCGGTTTCCCACCATCGAAGAGTTTGGACAAAAGACTAACATCCGGCTCGTTAGTTTCGATTCGGTCACCGTCGCTGAGATACGATGCTGCTCGTCGGACCAGGAAAACGAATTGAATAACAATCTACTAGTTGAAAAGGTGATGCGGGCACTTTCGCAACTATCGGCCAGACAACGACTCGTCTTTCTGCTCAAGCACAGCGAAGGGATGACTTGTGCCGAGATTGCTGACTCGTTGGGTTGTTCGACAGGCGCGGTAAAGAAATCGTTGTTTCGCTCAGTGGAGAAGTTACGCGAGCACCTCGATGTGAATATTGGGTCTTTCGATTACCTTGCCTGCGCGGCTGGGGAATATTGAACTCAGGAGTTAGAGATGCATAACTGCAAAGCAACACAAGAAACGATACTCGATCTGGTTTTCAACGAAGCCGATGCGGACCAGCAAGCGAGCTTGAAGGTTGAGATGAATGAGTGTGTGACGTGCCGCGCCGAATACGCCTCTTTGACCCAAACGCTCGACACCGTCGAATACTCGATGGAATCGGCGCAGCCCACGGAAGACTTCTGGCCCGCTTATAACGCCCGTCTGGCTCAGCGCCTCAAACAGTCAGCGCAAAGTACGCCTTTGTCGGTTGCGGCATCGGTGGCCCCTGCCACGAATGGGTTTCTGCAAAAGCTGTGGCGAGCCTTTCTCATACCGGTTCGAGTGCCAGTCTCCATCGCTGCAATTTTCCTGGTGGTTCTGGGAGCTCTAACCGTAGCGGTCGTCCGCTCGGACAACCCGGTGGTTCCGATCCCAACCGTTCAACGGGTGGTTGAAACACGTAATGTCGAAGTTCCGGTGATTCAGGAACGTGTGGTTACTCGTGTCGTTTACGTCAACAGAAACCAGACGCGCGAGCCTATCAGGTTCGTTCGCGCGCCGGTTATCAAGAAGGACGAACGCGGAACTCCAGCCGCTGCTGCGCCACAATCGGAATCAAGTCTGGCGGGATTTCGGCCTATCGATCAGGTAAAGCTCACCGTGATTAAAGGAAGTGAATCGAATGAGTGGTAAGTGCCTGGCGCTGATGTTGTTGTTCGTGGTTCCTGCATTTGCCGTGGGCCAGGAGACGCGGACCCCGTTGGTCGTCCCCTTGCCAGAAGGTGGGTACGTTTCGTTCAAGAGTCAGGCTGCCACTGCCAGTGAAAATAGAACGTCAGTCAGCAATCTTAATTTAAATAGCGAGTTCAGATCGCAAGCGCTCATCGACAACAACAAGGTCATTCACCGCGTGCTGGTCGATGGAGCTGGTCGCTTCCTGTTCGGATATGACTTGCTGATCACTCCCGACTTGGCTGCGAGAAAATTCCGCATCACCGTACGTCCGATCGATTCTGAGTTCGAAAGCAAGCTGCGAGAGCGAAGCGCGGATGCGCCGAGCGGCAAGATCGCAACACTGCCAAAATCCGCGGAACCGCAAGTGCTCGAGGACGGCGATGCGCTGGCTCTCGACTTACTGATCAATCAGGAAACAGGCGTAAAGATTGTTGACGTAGTTAAGGTCTCATTTGATCGCTCACAGCTCTGGGACAGGCCGCCGGCAACGGTACCGCGTGATTTTACGCTCGATGCGGTCGAGCTAAGATTGAAAGAGCATCGATTGCTGGTCGATGGAAATCTGGTGTCGGCAGGAAAACCGGGCAGTGCCTTGGCAGCCACACTGCTTTGGTTTTATCTCGAAGGTAAAGGCCGCTTCATCTTCTCGCTCGTTCCCCGCGAAGGCTACGATTTCCAGAAGACCGGACTCATCACGGACAACACAATCGAATTCATGTGGAAGGGCAAGCGGTACGAACTGGAGTCAAGCGCATTAGTGCTTCCGCAAGCGGGCCTCTGGAGTCTTTGGGTGTTGCACGATCCAACTTACACGCCTTTCGGCCCGGCCGAAGTCACAAAAGATGAAGTGTCCAGGTGGGAGAAGTGGGAGGCCGCGATCAAGGGCGTACGATCAAGAAACCCAAAGGACGATACGCGTACTTCGCACAGCAATACGCCCTTGGAGGATGTAAGGCCTTCCCAGCGCTTTCGCGTAATGGTCGGAGGCGCTGACCGAATCGAAAACCTTTGGCCCAAGCAATAGCAAGTGCTTAAGCCGTTCATGAAGGTCTGAAGTGGTGTTGCGGGTCTCTGAATCCAGGTCGCTCAGAAGGGCTCTCTGCGAGAGTGTTTTCTCTTTCCTCGGAAGCTAATTGTTTCCGAGTCTGAAACAAGTTTCCCCAAGAACTGAACGAATATTTTTTCCTGGCTTCGAAAAGTGAAGTCAGGAGGCGGGGATAAGTGTGCCTCAAGAGGCGATTTCTCTCCGCTGAAGAACTTAACTGGAACCTGGGTTCCGATTGAAATGAGGTTTTGATGATGAAACGAAATCCATTCGTTACGATGGCTTTGAGTGTTCTTTCTATGCTGTTTTGCGTGACTGTGAGTTATCCCCAAGCTGATGATCCGCCAAAGTATGAAGTGGGCGCCGAGTTTTCCGCGTTGCATCGCGACCAGCCCAGTGATGATCGGATGGATCCGGGAGTCGGCGGGAGATTCACTTTCAATCTCAACAAGAATGTCGCCTTCGAAGGGGTGGGTTATTTCTTCCCCAACCGCTGTGTTTTCCAATGCGAGCGTAACGGGACCATGGTCCAGGCATTGGGCGGTGTGAAAGCGGGTAAGCGGTTTGAGAAGTGGGGAATCTTTGGAAAGGCTCGTCCTGGATTGGTGAGCTTTAGCGAGGGTTCCTTTAATGTTCTACCCTTGGCGGGTGGGGGCGTTTTCCCTTTCACTTTCGAGTTCAAACGGAGTACCCACTTTGCCACCGACTTGGGCGCGGTGCTCGAGTTCTATCCTACCCGGCGAATAGTGACGCGCTTTGATGCGGGCGACACGCTCATTCATTACGGTCGTCGCACGAGTAACTTTTTGATAGCGGATCCTACGACAGGGCTGCCAATCCTTGTTCCATTCACTACTCCCGCTCGTACCACTCACAATTTTCAGTTCAGCGCGGGGGTTGGCTTTCGGTTTTAATGAAGGCGGGCTTCTCAGATCCAGAAAACAGGTGAAGTAAATAGCAGGTGAGGAAGGGGTGGTTTACCCCGGCTCGTTGTAGCGAAAAGCGGGCGTGGGTAAACCACCCTTCCTGACCTTAGAGATTTCTTCCTAGTTCTCCCATCGAAACCAAAACGGCAACCCGGGGGCGTTGGGTTGCCGTTCTGGTCTGGGAAGCAGGTGGGAGGTCAAAGTTCACGTTCGCCACCTGTCGCGCGGGTTTCGTTTCAGCTAACGGGCGAGCGCCAGTACCTCGACTCGTTCGTAAGTGTTCAATGCCAGATCGTTCTTCGATGACATGGCGGCAAGTTCACGCTCGATGGCCCGCTCTTGTTTACATTTCATGAGTTGCCGGCCGTTGCGGTCGCCGCCCCATACCTCAGCCAGGAAATAGCGCTGACCGTAGCGGTGGAACACGAGTTTCGAAGTTGTCTGACCACTACCACGTTCGAGGCCACTGCTCAAACGTATCGCCGCAGCCTGAGCATCACGGCTGCTAATCAACAAAGCGTCTGCGCCACTGGTCGTTGGCACGACCACGTACTTTCCAGCGGGAAGCTGTTTGTCACCGACGATGAAGCTGAAGGGAACATCGGCGGCAGCGATTATGCGCGAATTCTGGGCGCGAGCGGATGCAACTGCGGATGCCAACACTAATCCAACTAACAACATAACCATCGCGGAAGCTTTTAGAATTTGCCTTGTCATTTCTTTCTCCTTGGCCTCGTGGGCCTGGTCGAAGTCTCGACCTGAAAACTGGTGTGGGAGTCTGCTCCGACTCTTTTCTGGGCGGCTCGATTTAATTTGTGAGCCGATGGAGAGCATTGCCATCGTTGTGCCAAAGCACGATCAGCGAGAACGCCGGCTTTAGGTTGAGATTTGGTTCAGCAAACTCGAGAAAGCGGGTTGTGCAGCGAGTAGGTTCCTGGCGGAAATCGCTATCTGATTAGATAGGTTTTATCTGATCAGATAGACGGACCGTTAGATAATCAAGAAGCTGGTTGGGAAATTCGCAGATTGAGAATTTTCAGGTTGGGATTTGTAGGTGGCAAGTGCAGCCCGCTTCTTTTCTTTCCTCCGAAGGAGCTACGTCCTCCAGCCCAAGGTTGCCGCTTCGGCTCCCTTGGGTAACTCCCCAGTAAGAGATTCCAACGCGGAACCGGACATCTAAACCCCCAATAACTTCGGCTGATTGCCGGGCCAAACCTCAACCGCATTGCCGCACGTCACGCGTACGCGTAAACTTAGCCACACGGTTACAACTCTCCAATCGACATGAACCCTCGACTCGCCGCCATTGCTGGAAAACTTCAAGGCACGGTATTTTCCGTCGTCGCTTCGCCGTCGATAATCGGTCGTGAAAGCGCAGCAGCTCTCTGTATCGCCGACCCTTCTGTCTCCCGTCGTCATTCACAGATCGAACGCGAAGACTCTCGCTTCTTCATCGCAGATCTGGACAGTCTCAATGGCACTTTTGTTAACGATGTCCCGATCAGAAGACGAGCCCTCGAACACGGCGATCGCGTAAGAATTGGCGACTCGCAATTTCTCTTTCTGCTACATGACGGCGACGTAGAGTCGAAATCGAACGAGGTGGTGCTTGACGACAGTAATCCCCTGAGCGGTTCGACTGTGCAGTTCAGGTTCAATGATGCGCTGTACCTGATGGCGCGTGACTTAACGGCGCTGATGAAGGTCAGCACGACCATCAACGCAATTCGCGGCCTGCCTGAACTTCAGAAGAAGCTACTCGAGCTCCTCTTCGAAGTTGTTCCTGCTGAACGCGGCGCGATTCTGCTGAGCGACTCGCGACAGACCGCCGAGGACGAAGAATTTTCGTCGATGTTTGGCTGGGACCGCATCCAGGGACCCGATCACACCACGAGAGTCAGTCGCAGTGTTGCGCGGAGAGTGTTGCAGGAAGGCAACGCGTTATTAATCGGTAAGGCCGACGCGAGCGCTGTCTTTGAAACGAACAGCCTCGCGGAGAACCAAACCAACTCGCTGCTCTGTGTGCCTTTGACCATGACCGGTAAGACGCTGGGAGTTATCTATCTCGATACGAGCGATCCCGACGTAAACTTCGACCGAGATCATCTGCAACTGGTTTCGGCGATTGCTTCGATTACGGCAGTTGCGATTGAAAACGCACGACACTTTGAGTGGCTGGAAAATGAAAACCGTAGACTGATTGCCGACGCCGGGATCGAACACAACATGGTTGGCGAGAGCCTGCCGATGCGCCACGTGTACCAGTTCATCGCCAAGGTGGCGCCGACGGACGCGACAGTTCTGATCTATGGCGAGAGCGGCACTGGCAAAGAACTGGCGGCCCGGGCGATTCATCAGAACAGCAAGCGCGCCGGCAAATCATTTATCGCGCTCAACTGCGCCGCGTTAACCGAAAGCCTGTTAGAGAGTGAGCTCTTTGGTCACGAAAAGGGCGCGTTTACCGGCGCCATGGCCCAACGCAAGGGCCGGCTCGAAGTTGCCGACGGCGGCACGCTGTTCCTCGATGAAGTGGGCGAGTTATCGCCGGCCTTGCAGGTCAAGCTGCTGCGGGTGTTGCAGGAGCGCGAGTTTGAACGCGTCGGTGGTACGCGAACAATCAAGGTTGATATCAGGCTTTTGACCGCGACGAATCGGGATCTCGAAGAGTTGATCACGCTGGGAACTTTTCGACAGGATCTTTATTATCGGCTCAACGTTCTGCAGATGGAGATGCCGGCTCTGAGAGATCGCCCCGAAGATATTCCACTGCTCGCGAACTACTTCGCCGTGCGATATGGTGACAAGTGCAATCGCAAGATAACCGGCATCTCCCCGGAGGCGCAAAAGTGTCTGATGACATACGACTGGCCCGGCAATGTGCGCGAGCTCGAGAACGCGATCGAACGCGCGGTGGTCTTGGGCACGACAGATTTCCTCCTGCTGGAAGACTTGCCGGAAGCCGTGCTTGAAACTGAGCCACGTCCGGAAGCTACTGCTACGAGATATCACGAGGCCGTCGCGCAAACTAAGAAGCAGATCATCATTCGCGCAATGGAAGACTCGAAGGGAAACTATACTGAAGCAGCAAAGCTGTTGGGAGTTCATCCTAATTACCTGCATCGCTTGATCAGGAATCTCAAACTCAAAGGACTCATAAGAGACAGAGTTGTTTAAGGGATCTTTTGATCGCCCAGATCCCCAAATTGGGTTGATGACAGCGCGACGAAAATTTATGGGCGCGGCATGCCGTGCCCTTGACTATTTGGTTAACTCGCCGCGATGTACCAGTCGATCACTTTTCGCTAGTGCGTCGACTGCGGAATTCTTTCTTCGCTCTCAGGCTCGAATCTAAGTTATTCGTTTTTTCATCAAAACCCACGGGTCACGCAGGCGTGGTCGGACAAAAGTCGACTTATAGAGTTATCGGCAGGCCGCCCGAAGTCTCGATACCAAACCCCGACGTTCCCGAATGGCTCGGGGGCCGCCAGATAGATCAGATCGTCGGCGAGTGCTTCGACGACTCTGCGGCCGTCGTCAGACGTCACCGGAACCGCCGCCGTGATGCGTGCGGGATTAAGAGTGCGGACGGCATTGATTGCTGCCTGCATGGTGAGACTTGTGCGAATTCCGCAGTCGATCAGGAGGATTGGCTTTCCCCCTAGCTCGGTGGGAGGGCGATCGCCGCGACAAATCTCCGCGCGTTGGACGAGTGACTTAAGCGCATCCTCCATGAAGTAGCCGAAGGGAGTCTGCGGTTTCGGGGACTGAGCTTTCAGTTCATCATCGACGACGAGATTGCCTGCTACGTTCACTGCGCATGCCTGTGATCCAGGTCCCCTTGGCGCCAGCAGACGCCGGATAATAACGAGATCAAGTGCGGCTCCAAGATGCTTGGCGACTTCCAGAGACACTGGTACACCTGCTGACACAATCCCCAGCACGACAAGGTCGTCTCGCTCGCTACCGGGGGGAAACCTCTCCGCCAACTCGACTCCGGCGCGGCTTAGGTTTGGAAATGGTTTGATGTTTCCTCTCATGGTGATCCTTATTACTGACCGCTTCAAAGCTATTGGTTAACGATCCCAGCGAGGTTGGTTTCACAGGTTGGGGAACGCAAAAACCGTTGCATCAAAGTATAGCGTTACACGGCAGTTTGAGTGTATAAACACTTCTACCGCGTTCACTCAGGAGAGGGCGGCTCCGCCCACTAAGCTGGTGTCGCCCTTTCCAGTTGGTACATCCGATTAAAACCAAACAGTTGAGATGCAAAATTCCCATAATGCTGAAGTCGCTTTTCGGTCTCTCGGATTGCGTTCCGCGATCGCGGAGGACGAGCCGTTTCTGTGGGATCTTTTCGCTAGCACTCGCGTGCAGGAACTGGCGCTAATGGGTTTGCCCGAGCATCAAAAAGAGGCTTTTATTACGATGCAGTTTAACGCGCAGCGCCGCCAGTATGGTATGAGCTACCCGCACGCGAACCATAGCATTGTTTTATGGAACGAGGCGCCTATCGGCAGGTTGCTCGTCGACAAAGGCGACCGCGAATTCACTTTGGTGGATGTAGCCCTGTTAATGAATTATCGGAATATCGGCATTGGAACGCATCTAATGCAGAGTCTCTTGAAGGAAGCAGCCACTGCTGGGAAACCGGTCCGACTTCATGTGTTGGCTACGGGCGACGCGAGGCGCCTGTATGAACGTCTCGGATTTTCCCGAATCGGTGGTGATTCAGTCTACCTGGAAATGATCTGGGTTCCTCCCGTTTCTCATTCCTGCTGAATCGAAACCACGACTGCGCCAGTTACAAGTCTCCGACTGAGATTGTCAGGTCGGTCGAGAGTGAATCATGACTTCTTACCAGCTCAGCCCCTATGTAAGCTTCATCGAGAATCGCCTGTTTCCGGGCGTTATTCAACATGGTGTTTTCCATCGGTTGTCGGGCGAAGTGCTGGAGC
>JBGTHZ010000027.1:0-143956 GCA_041745915.1 Pyrinomonadaceae bacterium
GCGTCCCTCCGTGGGCGCCCCATCGTTGAGGGCGCCGAATGGCGTTGACGGCACGGCAACGATGGGGCGCCCACGGAGGGACGCCCCTACAAATATTATGTGTGGTATTTGCGGGGCAATTGATCTGAGTGGGTCTGGTAACGCGTCGGCGATGGTTCGGCGGATGATGCCGGCGATGTCGCATCGCGGGCCGGATGACGAAGGTTATCTTAGCGACGGACCACTCTCGCTCGGCATGCGACGCCTGAGCATCATAGATCTCGAGGGAGGGCATCAACCGATTTTTAATGAAGATGGCTCGGTTGGCGTCGTGCTCAATGGAGAAATCTATAATTTTCAGGAACTGCGGAAACAGTTGACGGATCGCGGCCACGGTTTTCGTACTCGCTCCGATTCAGAAGTCGTCGCTCACGCCTATGAAGAATGGGGTCCTGATTGCGTCGATCATCTGCGAGGGATGTTCGCTTTCGCTGTGTATGACCGGCGTGACTCTCTAGAGGGAAGCGACGGGGAATTGAGCGGCAGACTGTTTCTTGCTCGCGACCGTCTGGGCATCAAGCCTCTTTACTATACGAATTTCGGATTTCGGATTTCGGATTTCGGATTTGAACGCGACGCGGCGGCCCACTCTTCAGAAATGCCCAATTCGAAATCCGAAATACAGAATGTGTTTCTTTTCGCTTCCGAGGTGAGGACGTTGTTAGCGAGCGGAATTGTGCCGCGCCGGCTTTCGCGAGACGCGCTGGAGAGTTATCTCCTGTTTGGCTCAGTCAGCGAGCCAATGACATTAGTGGGAGGAGTTCTGTCGCTGCCGCCTGGCCACCGGATGACGATCCCCTTACGGGCTCAGACCATAGCAGCTAGACCGGAGAGTTACTGGAACATTGCGGAGCGCGGACGCGGTGACGGGGAGACGGGGGGACTGGGAGACGGGGAGACTGGGAGACACGGGCACGCGGAGAACCTTGCAAGCAACGGTTATACGAGGAAGGTTGATTTAGTTAGTGCCAAACATCAGGTTCGAGAGTTACTGGAAGAGAGCGTTCGCCAGCACCTGATTGCGGATGTGCCAGTTGGCGTGTTCTTGAGTAGTGGTATTGACTCGACTTCAATCGCGGCGATAGCGAGTAGAGAAGTCGCTGGAGTGCACACATTCACGGTCGCATTTCCCGAAACTGAGTTTAGCGAAGCGGCAATTGCACGCCGGACAGCGGAAAAGTTTGGCACCACTCACCAGGAGCTGATGTTGAGTGGTGACGATCTGCTTGCGCGACTGGGCGAAGCGGTGGGTGCACTCGACCAGCCAAGCATGGACGGCATCAACACGTATTTCGTCTCCTGGGGCGCGCGACAATCGGGCTTGAAGGTGGCACTTTCAGGGTTGGGCGGTGACGAAGTCTTCGGTGGTTACAGTACTTTTCGCAGGACGCCGCAATATCAGAAGATTGCCGCCCTTGGAAGCCGAGTCCCGAAAGGCTGGAGATCGGCTATGGCTACGGCCTTCTCCGGCGCGGGCGAAGCGACTGTGCGAGGTGATGCGACGCGTAAGCTGGCTGCGCTCTGGGGTGACGCGGGATCGTTACCACATCCTTATTTTTTCGCTCGAGCGCTTTTCACTCCGAAGCAGGTCAAGGAGTTGATGAAGGGAGATAAGACCGGACATCAGGATCTTCCCTGGTGGAACTGGCTGGCGAAGAATGTTGACCAGGGGAAAGGCCGAGATACGTTCACAGCCGTTTCCTGGATGGAGACAAGGTCTTACCTCGTAAGCACCCTACTGCGGGACACTGATTCGATGAGTATGGCCCACTCTCTCGAAGTTCGGGTTCCGTTTCTGGATCACCTGCTCGTCGAGTTTGTTACTGACCTTCCAGAGAAACTAAAACGGCACAATGGGACTCCGAAGGGCTTGCTGGTTGGCGCTCTCGGGGATCTGTTGCCGCCGGAAGTGGTCCAACAGTCAAAACGCGGGTTCACACTTCCGTGGGCTAAGTGGTTGCAAGGTCCGTTAAAGCAGGTGGTTGAAAAGGGACTTGCCGAACTATCACCCGATTTGGGGCGTGTTCTTGACCGGGAGAAGATTGATGGAGTCTGGAAGAGTTATTTAAACGGCCACACGAGTTGGTCCCGGCCCTGGAGCCTCTACGTACTGAACGAATGGACAAAGAAACATGTTGGATGAGAATTTCGGATTGCCGCCGGATCCACCTTGAAAGCCACTCAACACCATGAACCATTTCAAACTAAGTAACCTCGAGGTCAGGAAGGTGGACCCTGTCCCCGCCTCAAGCTTGGAATCAACCAAATTGCAATCGAGTCTCAAGAAACGAAAGTGCTAGCGAAGCTGTTCAAGATCAGGATGACTACAAGTCTGCGGAGGAGTTGTCACATTGAGGTGGAACTTTATCCGCGTTCCTAGCCACGGAGCAGAGGTTCTATTCTAGGGCAGTGGATTGCTTAGTTGAGGCGGGGACAGGGTCCACCTTCCTGACCTGCGAGGTAGCGGAGCTTGAACCACTCACTTCTGGGAGCAATTTAACGGAGCTTGAGCGTCCACTTCGGCTCAAAAGCGAGATAGTGGAAATCCGAAATCTAAAATCTAAAATCTAAAATTGATTTCATGACAAATCCTCAAGTTACCGTCGTGGTTGTGCCGCGAGAGCGTTTTAGTTACACAGCTCGTTCGCTCGAGAGCATTTATGAGCATACCGACATCCCGTTTTCCTTGGTCTACATTGATGGTGGATCGCCTGCTCGGGTCAAACGATATCTCGCTCAGCAAGCTCGGCAGAAAAACTTTAAATTGATTCGGATCGAGCGTTACCTGTCTCCGAACCAGGCACGGAATCTTGGCCTCCAACAAGTCGAGACCAGGTATGCAGTCTTTGTAGACAACGACGTGATCGTAAGTCCCGGCTGGCTCAAGCCCCTGGTCGACTGCGCCGAGAAGACGAGTGCATGGGTTGTCAGCCCTCTGACGCTTATCGGCGCGCCGGGTACTCAGACGATTCACGCAGGGGGCGGCACGTTAAACATCAAAGAAGAGCAGGGGCAACGCGTATTCAATATTAAGCATGGCTTCGCCGGAAAGTCTCTGGCTGACGTTGCCGCTGATTTGAATCCCCAACCATCGGAGCTCGCGGAGTTTCACTGCATGTTGGTACTCACGGAGGCGGCCCTGCGAACTGGTCCCTTTGACGAACGACTTTTGAGCATGCATGAGCACGAGGACTTTTGCCTGGCTGTACGGGGATGCGGAGGCTCAGTTTACTTCGAGCCTCGAAGCGTGATCACGTACACCGCTCCACCCCCGTTCGCCTGGTCGGATCTACCGTTTTTCATGCTGCGTTGGAGCGAAACCTGGAACGCTAAGAGCCACCAGCATTTCAGGGACAAATGGGGAATAAGCAAGGACGACAAGAACATTGCGATTGCGCGCGAGTTTGCTCGAAGCCATCGACGGCTTTCACTGAGACTGGTTCGAGGAGTTGCGAGGCGGCTCAGTCGCTTTTGTAGGTGGCATCCTAACAGCATGGAGCAAAAGTGTCTGTTCCCGGCGGAGGAGCGAGTAAATCGTTACCTGGTTCGCCTTCTTTCCTAGGGTCTTGTCTCAGACTGAAATGCGGCGGTAAATATTCTCGGTCTTGTCCATGTACTCTTACGCTCAGACTAATATCCAGCTCTTCAACCAGTTGCAAGACTCCGGGTACGAGCCTGCCGATCTGGCCTATGTTTGTGACGCATACTCGTTGGCGATGTGTTTATTCACGGGCTGCTTCCGACAGTCGGGAAAGAGCTTCATCTCTCATCTCGTCGGCACTGCCAGCATTCTGGTCGAGTGCCGAGCGCCGGCGACCACTGTGGCCGCGGGCCTGCTCCATTCCGCTTATAGCCATGGGGAGTTTGGCACGGGCGCACGGGGCATCTCGGCAGCGAAGCGCAAACAAGTTCAACCTGTCGCCGGTGTGGAGGCCGAGCACCTTGTCGCTCAGTACACGACTTCTCCATGGGATGAAAAAACGATTTCGGCGCTGCTTAAGAACTTGCCTGGACCCGGTACAGTCGCTCGTGAGGTTCTACTGATTCATCTTGCGAATGAATTGGAAGATCACCTGGACTCCGCCGCTCTTTACTCCGGAAGCGCCGAATATCGTCGGGGCGTAATAAAGTCTTACCTTTTCCAATGTATTGAGATAGCCGAAAGGATTGGTTACCCGGCCCTGGCTTCAGAATTGTCACGAGCCTTTGATGAAACGCTTTCGAGAGAAGTGCAGTTAACCTTTCAGAAAGGGAGTGTTCACCTCACACACAAGGACACGGTTCACCTGATTGGTTGGAAGTCGTCGTTTCTTTTTCCGCCGGCAACTCACCGTTTGCGACTAAAGGTGAGACTGGGTCGAATGTTGCGACGATGGTTGCCAGCTCGGCTCCACCGTTTGCGCTTCCACGGTAGCTCGGGCCAGCAATCCACACCAATGACGCTACCAGTTACCAGGCAGGATAAAGGAACGGCCGGGGCGGCTGGTAACGAACTGGTCTCAGTAATTATTCCCTGCTACAACCAGGGACGGTTCCTGGGTCAGGCGATCGAGAGTGTAATGTTACAAAGCTTTCCGAACTTCGAAGTGATAGTCGTAGACGACGGTTCAACCGACAACACCCGGGAAGTAGCTGCTCTCTATTCCGAAGTGCGCGTTGTTCCACAAGAGCACGTGGGCATTTCCGCGGCGCGCAATCGCGGTGTGAGCGAGAGTAAAGGGAGCTGGCTGGTTTTTCTTGATAGCGATGATCGGCTCCTGCCTGATGCGCTAACGCTTGGTCTTCAGCACTTCCGCGACCATGTTGAGTGCGCATTCGTGTTCGGACGCCATCAGGAGATTAACGCCGATGGGACGGGTCCCCGGACCACCCCGTTTGTCAGCGCGGAAAAGGATCCTTATCGACAATTGTTGCTCTACAACTGCGTTTACACACCTTCCACGGCAATGTTCCGCCGAGACGCCTTTGACGCCGTAGGAGGCTTTGATCAACGTTTCGCGGGCGCTGAGGATTATGATCTGTACCTGCGCCTCGCCAGGAAATACCCTCTCTTTAGTTATGACGAAGTCGTCGCAGAATATCGCCGGCATGATGCGAATATGAGTGGCGATAACGCGCACATGTTAAGAGTGTGCCTTGAGGTTATGCGCGAACAGCGACCGAGAGTGCTGGAAAACAAAGACTGGGAAGAGGCTTACCATACAGGGATAAGCAATTGGCGTAAGCTCTGGGGCGAGCAGTTGGTGAGTCAGGTATGGTCTCGCGCTAAAAAGGGAAAAGAGTGGCGACGCTCCGCGAGGGATATGATGGAGTTGATGCGATATGGACCGGCGGTCTTTCCACGCCAGCTGGGAAGAAAGTTAGTTCGTCCTCTTAAAGCAGCCTTAAGTCATAATGGTCTTCGAGACGTGAAATAGGCAGCATCACTCGAGCCAATCAGAGAGGTCGCGCTGAAGCATGCCCTGAAGCTTGATAATGTCCTCCCGGTAACCGTCCATCAAATGGCGTCGCAGTTCTTCATCGAGTGGCGGTTTAACTAGATTTCTCCGATTAAGGGCGCCTTTGATCCGCTGCCGTAACTTGAAAGAGACCAGGGGTTTTAGCAAGTTTTTGGTGGTGCGAGACTCCACCAGGAATGAATGTAAGGCCGGGCTTTTCGGGAGTCTGGACTCGTTGTGACGGATTGACGTGTCAGGTACGAAAGCGTCATCTACATCGAGAAAACGGAAAATGTCCTGAAGGACAACAAGGGTGTCGCTGGTGAGGTCCTCATGAAGGTAGATTTTTAGTTGTTCGCGTTTAAAGAGATCAAAGTACGGTTGAAGTTGAGCAGCGTAGAAACCTCTGCGGCGATAATGCCAACGATGCCCCCAGCCATCGGCGACACGCTGGTCCTCGGCGGCAAGAGCTGCGGGGAAACTCAGATGTTCGAATCCGTCGCGCCTCAGCATCATGTAATGTGAGTAGGCTCTGTCTGCTGGATGTCGGAGAATTACGATTAATTTCACGTCCGGGATGTGGTGATGAATGCGTTCAGCGGCTCTCGCATAGTAAAGGTAAAGGGGGCTGGATTCACCCCGCGCGGGATAGCCGGCAGCCGCTTCAAAAAAGGCCCGGTAGTCCTCGATCTTAGTAATGAAGCTATCAATGAGATCGCCCGGCCCGCAGAGGTTTGGGATTTCGTCTTCAAACGGGAAGAACCTGATCTCCTTTGTCTTACTCATATAAATGTCCGGATGCTGGGACAGGTAATGATAGAGCGCAGTCGTGCCCGCTTTGGCGGCCCCGATTACCAGGAAATTGGGCATTGTCATAGATTTGAATTAAGAACAACCTGGGTTTCTGTCTAGAGAGACGTCCTCACCGTGTCTGCTACCAGGCAAGGATAGAAGATAGTTTACTCCGCTCGTTCGATTTCGCATCGCCAACTTGAGTGCGGTCGCTACCGCTCCCGGTTCGGAATTGAGTGGCTACCATTCCCAGACTTCCATGTACATTCTCGGTATAAACGCCTACCACGGTGATGCGGCGGCGGCGATCGTCAAAGACGGCGAGCTGATTGCCGCAGTGGAGGAGGAGCGGTTCAATCGCATCAAGCATTGCGCCGGTTTTCCCGCGGAGTCGGTCCGCTATTGCCTCAAGGTGGCGGGCATAAAGGCTGAGGATATCGATCACATCGGAATTTCAAGGGATCCTGCTGCACATCTGCATAAAAAAGTATTGTTCGCGGCCCGGAGGGCGGCCCGGGGAATTTCGGATTTCGGATTTCGGATTTCGGATTTACAAGCAAATGATTTGGCGCCCCAGTGGGGAAGCATCGCTCAAGACCGATCCGCTCCCGCGCTTCTGGTTGGCAGCGACACACAAATTTCGAAATCCGAGATCCGAAATCCGAAATTCAGCTTTAGGCAGGTGACGGACAGGCTGGGCAATGCCGCCAAAGTGCGCGACTTAAGAAACGACCTGGCCCAGGCCCTGGGTGTATCGAGCAAGAGACTTCGAGCGCAGTTTCATAACGTCGAGCACCATCGCGCCCACCTGGCAAGTTCGTTTTATGTGTCTTCCTTTGAGCGCGCGGCTCTGCTTTCCATCGACGGCTTCGGCGACTTCATTTCTACCATGTGGGCGCGAGGGGAAACGAACTCTATCGAGGTACTGGGCCAAGTTGAGTATCCTCATTCGACCGGCATTGTTTACACCGCCACCACCCAATTCCTCGGGTTTCCACGCTATGGCGACGAAGGAAAAGTCATGGGACTCGCACCGTATGGGAAGCCACGATTCATTGAGGAGTTTCGCGACATCATTCGCACCGAAGAAGGTGGACGGTTTCGTTTGAATCTCGACTACTTTCGCCATCATGTGGAGGGCGTGGATATGACCTGGGACGATGGCTCGCCCGTAATCGGACGAATATTCTCGGACCAGTTTACGCAAACGTTTGGCCCGGCACGTCAGCCCGGATCGCCGCTAACCGAACGCGAGCAGGACATCGCTTCCAGCTTGCAACTCCGGCTGGAGGAAGTCGGTTTTCACCTGCTGCGGTACTTGCACCAGCAAACCGGACTCACCGATTTGGGGCTCTCGGGCGGCGTGGCCTACAACTCGGTATTGAATGGCAAGATATTGCTCAACACGCCCTTTCGCCGTGTCTTTGTGCAACCGGCCGCAGGTGATAGCGGCACGGCGTTGGGCGTTTGCTATCAGATTTATAATGGCACCCTCAACCACGAGCGCGCATCCGGGATCGAGGGCTCTTACACTGGGCCAGAGTTTACGAACGCCGAAATAAGAGCTGAGTTAGAGCAAAGGGGCCTGGCAGTCGAGCACTATGCAGACGGTGACCTGACAAAGCATGCGGCCCGGGATATCGCAGACGGGCTGGTGGTCGGCTGGTTTCAAGGCCGCATGGAATTTGGGCCGCGGGCGCTGGGCAATCGCTCAATCGTGGTCGATCCACGGCGCGCGGAAATGAAAGACATACTCAACGATCGCATCAAGAAGCGCGAGCCCTTCCGCCCTTTTGCCCCCTCCATTCTGGAAGATTACACTGACGAGTACTTCGAGCAGAACCATCCGGCCCCGACCATGCTGATGGTCTATCAAATCAGGCCGGAGCGTCGTGCTGAGATACCGGCGGTATCCCATGTGGATGGCTCCGGTCGTTTGCAGACAGTTTCACGCGAGGTCAACCCGCGCTACTACCAACTGATTTCTGACTTCAATGAGTTGACTGGCGTGCCGCTAGTGCTTAATACCTCGTTCAACGAAAACGAGCCCATTGTCTGCACACCGCGGCATGCGATTGAATGCTTTATGAAGACGCGGATGGATGTGCTGTATATGGGCAATCATGCGGTCAGGCGAAGTCCTTGAACCGCCAAGGCTCCAGATTGCCAAGGAGTTATCCGCAGATTACGCAGATTACGCAGATTACGCAGATTCGATACATCAAGAAGGTGATTAAGCCAGAGAATGAAGTGGTGATGACGAGGCCCCCTTTTTCTAAATCTTATTGTTATCTGTGTAATCTGCGAAATCTGCGGATTGAATTCCCGGCGTTCTTGGCAGTTTATCAACGCGGGGACGATCACTTGACAACTCGAAACTCGGAACTCGGAACTCGAAACTTATGAGAATTTTGATAACCGGCGGTGCGGGTTTTATTGGCTCACACTTGAGTGAGCGGCTAATCAATGAAGGCCACGATGTGATCTGCCTGGACAACTTTTTTACCGGGCGGCGCGAGAACATTTTTCATTTGCTTGATAATCCGCGTTTTGAGCTGGTCAGGCATGACGTGATTGAGCCAATACTGCTTGAGGTCGACCAGATCTTCAACCTGGCTTGTCCCGCCTCCCCTATTCACTACCAGTACAATCCTGTCAAGACGGTGAAAACCAGCGTCATGGGAATGATCAACATGCTGGGTCTGGCCAAACGCGTCCGCGCCCGCATTCTGCAGGCCTCGACTTCTGAAGTTTATGGTGACCCCCTGGTCCACCCGCAACCGGAAGAGTACTGGGGCAACGTGAATCCGATTGGTATAAGGTCGTGCTACGACGAAGGCAAGCGGATTGCCGAGACGTTGATGATGGATTACCACCGGCAAAATCAGGTTGACACACGTATTGCGCGAATCTTCAACACCTATGGGCCGCGAATGCTGGAAAACGATGGTCGGGTCGTTTCGAACTTTGTCGTGCAAGCCCTGCGTGGTCAACCGTTGACCCTGTATGGAGCGGGAGATCAGACGCGGTCGTTTTGTTACGTCGATGATCTGGTCTCGGCATTGATCAAATTGATGAACACCGACGGCTTGCACGAACCGGTGAATCTGGGTAACCCGACGGAGTTCACCATTAAGCAGTTGGCAACGGAGGTGATGGCTGTTTGCAAATCAAAGTCCGAGCTTATTCATTTGCCGCTGCCCGCCGATGATCCAAAGCAACGCAAACCCGACATCACCCGGGCGCAGACCCTGCTGGGTTGGACGCCGACGATTCAATTACGCGCTGGCCTGGAAAGGACCGCCGCATACTTCGGTCCGCGAGTTTTAGGCGAGCCAGCGACAACCCAGAACGCAATGCCAACGCTCTAACGATCTATTCACGATCGCCGATACACTCAAGAGGCAGAAATTCGCAGGTTGGGAAGGGCGGTTTACCCCCGCTCAAGATTTGCAGACATTCATCATAAATTGTCGATTCAAACTTGAGTGACTACTAATCTTGAGCGGGGGTAAACCGCCCTTCCCAACCTGTAAATTTCCCTGTGTTGAGTAGTTTTCTGAACCGATCAATCTTCTTCCTAGTAAGGTCTTAAGCTTCAGATGTCTTGGTTTGGATTGCGCCGTTGACCCTCATGAAGGTGCTCCTTCTCAACCAGTGTTTTTATCCTGACGTCGTGGCGACGGCCCAGCAGTTGACTCACCTGGCAGTAGGATTGACTGAGAAAGGGCACCAGGTCACCGTCATAGCAGGCGATCGTGGTTACGATGACCCGGCCTCTCGCTTTGTGCGACGCGAAACCTGGCAGGGAATTACGATTCTCCGCATTTCATCATTCGCGCTGGGAAAGCATTCGAGGTGGCGCCGGGCTCTAAACTTCGCCAGCTTCCTTATCAATTGTTTGTTGCGACTGCTGGTGTTACCGCGGTTTGATGTGGTGGTGGCCCTGACTTCGCCTCCGCTGATCTCGCTGCTTGGCTCGATCTTCGTTCAGATAAAAGGAGGTCGCTTCTTTCTCTGGGTCATGGATCTTAATCCGGACGAAGCGATAGCTGCCGGTTGGCTGAAGGAAAACTCTTTTGCCGGAAAGATCCTCAAGAGTCTTCTGCGCTACAGCCTCAGGCAGGCGAACCGCGTGGTCGTGCTCGATCGCTTCATGAAGGAGCGCATTTTGAAGCATGGAATCTCAGACGAGCGGATTACCGTATTGCCTCCCTGGGCCCACGGCGACGCGGTGCGCTTTGACGAATCGGGCCGGCGGGCTTTCCGGGAGCGGCACAATCTAAGTCAGAATTTCGTTGTGATGTATTCCGGAAATCACAGTCCATGTCATCCGCTCGACACCCTGCTCGAGGCTGCGCTGCGGTTGGCAGATAGAAGCGAAATTGCGTTCTGTTTTGTAGGCGGAGGCACGGAACAGGCGAAGGTGAAAACATTCGCCGCGCAAAACAACTTAAAGAGAGTCTGCAGTCTTCCCTACCAACCAGTCGAAGAACTGGCGGGTTCGCTGTCAGCCGCCGATCTACACACAGTGGTAATGGGCGATGGGTTTTCCGGAATAGTTCATCCATGCAAGATCTACAACATCCTTTCGGTAGGTGTTCCATTTCTGTATATTGGGCCACCAGAAAGCCACATCACCGACATTGCTGAACAGGCAACCAACGGTTTTGCCATGTACTCGGCACGCCATGGAGAGGTTGATCGAGTCGCGGCCCTCATCCTGAAAGCAGCTGAACAGAAAAAGTCTCTCCAAAAAGGAAGCTGTTCTGAACTGGCGAGCAAGTTTTCCAAAAACACACTGCTGCCGCGAATGATTCATCTACTGGAATCGTCACAATGAAAAACAGGTGCCGGGCACCAGTAAAGCCAGGCGGCAGGAGCAGACGGCAGGAGGCAGTAAGAAAACTGCATTCCTCAGTCTCCGTTATTTGGGTCCTACACTTTGGGCTTTCTGCCTCCTGCCGTCTGCTCCTGCTTCCTTTTGTATCTGGTATCAGTTTAATCAAATTATCGGCTGGCGCCCGGTACCCTTTTCTATAAGCCTGCGGGAGGTGTCCCCCCTTGAATACCTACTTCGCTCTCTTTCTAATAGCAATCTTTTCATCACTCATTCTGACTCCGGTGATCCGTCGCCTCTGCGAGAGATTCAACCTCCTTGATCTCCCGCTCGCGGGGCGAAAGGCTCACACCAGGGCAGTGCCGCGTCTGGGCGGAATCGCACTCTATCTTTCCTGCCTCATTGCCCTGTCCACGCTGCCATTGGTGGACAATCTGCTGACGCAGTCGTTGCGGCACTACACGCCGCAGATTTTTATGGCGCTGATTCCAGCCACGCTGGTGTTGTGTCTCGGTGTGTACGACGATTTACGCGGCACAAATGCCGCCGTGAAGTTTGCGGTGCTTGGTCTCGTCGCAGTGTTGTTTTATGCGATGGGTGGCCGGGTAGAAGCTCTGTCGGTACCGTTCGTGGGATCGGTTGAACTCTCATCGACAATCTCGTTCCTGGTCACAGTGTTGTGGTTAGTGGGGATCGCTAATGCTTTCAATTTGATTGACGGAATGGATGGCCTGGCCACCGGGGCAGCTCTGTTTTCATCCCTGGTGATCCTGGTGGTGTCTTTCAGCAGGGAAGCCCCTTTGATGATAGTGGTTACAATTGTTCTCTGTGGAGCGTTGGCCGGCTTTCTTCGGTATAACTTCAATCCCGCTTCGATCTTTTTGGGAGATTCGGGGGCTCTCTTCGTGGGCTTTACGCTGGCTGCACTATCGGTTCTGGGAGCCCAGAAGGCAACCACAGCCGTAGCGGTTGCGATTCCAGCACTAGCCTTCGGACTTCCAGTTGTTGACACGGTAGTGACGATGACCCGCCGGCTGGTAAGTGGCAAACCGCTATTTCAGGGAGACAACGAACATATTCATCACATGTTGCTGGCACGCGGCTGGTCGCAACGTCAGGTGGCCCTGGTGTTATATGCCGTGTGTGCCACGTTTGGTCTGCTGGCGATGCTCTTCACTCAAACTGGAACTCGTTCGACAGGCTTTATTCTCTTTGTGGTTATCGTGGTCGTGATCATCGCCGTGGGCCACCTTCGTTATCACGAGGTCGATGAATTGAAGGCTGGTGTGAAGCGTACCGTGGGCGACCGGCGTATCAGAGTGGCCAACAACATCCGCGTTCGGCGCGCGAGTCGCGCGCTTACCAAAGCCACTGATCTGAGGGAGTTGTTTGACGCCGTATCGTATCTGCTGGAATCAGGTGAGTTCGCTTATGCGTGCGTGCAAATAGGGCATCCCGCGGGTGATGAAGTAAACGAACGAGCCGTAAGGTCAAGCGAAAAGCATCAGGCGCAGTGCGGCCTGGAATTGCGCAACGGCCGCATCTTCTGGTCGTGGAGCCGCACTATCAGGGATGCAGACGAAGTGTTTGACTCAGGATCATTCTGGTGTCTGCGATTGCCTTTAGCCACCGAAAAGGGAGAGTGGGGATGGATGAATCTCTATCGAGCGTTTGAAAGCGATCCATTGCTGGTCGACATGAACTACCTGAGCGCGTTATTCCGAGGCCAACTCTCAGAAGCAGGGGAAAGAATCCTGAACACATTCGCCGACGAGAACGTCGATCCCAGCGAATTAGCATTGACGGTCGGCGCCGGAAAGCGCCTAGGTTAATGGACCACGTAAACACAGGGAGCGGGGTAGCAGCACCGTTAGAACATCGAGTTAGTGGTTTCGCCAACATCTCCGCGAAAGTAATATTTGGCTCGCTGTTGGCTTTAATCGCGTTCACCGCTATTCCGTATGGAATGGCCGAGCCCTGGTGGAAAGCCTTCTTCATCTGCGCCGTGGTCACTCTCACTCTGCTGGCGCTAGTCGAGAGTATGGTGAGCGGCTCGTGGAGTACTCGTGGCTGGCCGTTGCTACTACCCTTAGTTGTCATCACTATTTTCGCTTTCTTGCAAACCATGTCTGTTGGTGCTCGAGCTGTCGCGGGCATCCCTCACGCCTCATGGAATGCCATTAGTGCCGATCCCTTTGCGACCCGTTTTTTCGCGCTCCAGCTCCTGGGCCTGACGCTGGCCGCCGCACTCCTCTTTCGCTACGCGTTTACTGAGCGACGTCTCAACATCGCGATGCACGTGGTTATCGGAGTCGTCGTTGCCAGTGCGATCTTTGGAATGATGCGACAAACAACCCAGCATAGCACCGGTTTTATCTTACCTCTCTTCGAGCCAGGACAGGGTTACGGCCAATTCGTGAATCAGAATCATTTCGCGTTCTTAATGGAGATGGGTTTCGGATTAACGTTGGGCCTGATTCTGGCTGGAGGCGTGCGCCGGGAGAGATCTCTGATCTACTTCGCTGCGCTGCTACAGATTTGGATCGCGCTTGTCTTGTCGAACTCACGCGGAGGTTTGCTGGCAATGCTGGCCCAGGTAATTGCCGCGGTGCTGTTATTTCCAATCGTTGTTCCGCCGGCGAATTCAAACCGCGGGGGCCTCAGGGCACTTCGGGTTGTGAGACTCCTGCCGGTCCGACTCTTCTTACTGGCAATACTTCTCCTGGGTGTGATTGGCGGTACTCTTTGGATTGGTGGTGAGCGGCTGGTCAGCAGGTTTGAACAGGGAAGCGGAGAACGCGATCCCGCCGCGGTGAGCAGAAAGGAGATCTGGCAGGCAACCTGGGAGATGTCGAAGGCGCATCCCATTGCGGGAGTCGGCATGGGTGGCTATTGGGTCGCGATTCCCGGTTACCACAATGCTTCGGGAACCCTCGTGCCACAGGAGGCCCACAATGACTACCTGGAGCTTTTGGCTAGTGGAGGGATCATCGGCGCGGCAATTGGAATCTGGTTTTGCGCTCTGCTCTTCAAACGCACCTGGATCAGTTTCCGATCGCCCAGCCGGTTTCGGCGGGCAGCGAGTTTCGGTGCAGCGCTTGGAATTGTAGGCGTGGGCGTCCACAGCCTCTTCGATTTTGGTTTGCACATCATTGTCAATGCCCTGATATTTATTACCCTGATGGTGATTGCGACCACCCATATGAAAGATGAGGACACATTGGACGCGAAGGTCACGTCCTGATGTCCAGACTATGACACCACTGAAAGCAATGGCGCCGGTAGATCTTCGAAGTCGTCGTGCACCTGCTGCAGTGCTGGCGGTTGTCCTGGTTTTCCACGGAGTCATATACACATCAGCAGGAGCCTTGTTACTTCAGGACCTTGCCGGCGGCGCCAGCGCATTTCGCGGGCAGGACATCATGGGCGGAGCGGCGATTGTTTTTAAGCGACCGCAAAGAGTCCGCGATGTGGTGGGTGGCGCCGCCATGCTCATCGTGAAAAGGCAACCGAGGCCCATCGTCAGGCCGGTCGAAATCGCCAGGAACACTCCTCCCAGTCGTCGCCGGCCACGGACGCGACCAGGCGAGGTCGAAACTCCGGCGCGAGTAACAGAAGATGATAAAGGTGAGGCATTCAAAAACCAGGGCAACACCTATTACGACCTGGGGCAATATGCGCAAGCTATAGAGGCATATCAGAATGCCCTCAAACACACGCCTAAAGATCCGTTCATCTTTAACAATCTGGGAGCGGCCTATTTCAGTATCGGCAAAAACAACGAAGCGGCCGAAGCGTTCAAGAATGCTCTGGCCCTGAAAGCAGATGACCCGGATGCTTTTTTCAACCTGGGTATCGCCTATAGTGCGCAGGAAAAGTATGAAGATGCGCTCCAGGCATTCCAGCAAGCTGCTCGTTTCAAGCCTGAGTGGGCAGAAGCGCAAAACGCGCTTGGGGATACTTATCTCAGCCTGGGCCGCTTTGCGGAAGCTGCCAGTGCCTACGAGCAGACTGTTCGGCTGCAACCAGACAACGCCAGCGCCTACAGCAATCTCGGGTTTGTGTATGACCGGTTGGGGAGACTAGCGCAGTCGCTGGAAGCCTTGCAAAAAGCAGTTCGTCTGAAAACTGACGATGCCGTGGCCCATAACAATCTGGGTGCCAGTTTTTACAAGGCGGGTAGATATCAGGAGGCTATAGACTCCTTTACGAATGCTGTGCGACTCAAACCAGATGATCCGGAAGCGCTCAATAACCTGGGGGCGGTGTATTACATTACAGAGCAATATCAGCGCGCGCTGGACAATTTTCTCAGGGCCTCTCGTGCTAAACCTGACTACGCGGACGCCCACTACAACCTGGGCAATGCTTCCTACATGTTAGGTAAGTATCCCGAAGCGGCCGCTGCCTACCGGCAAGCTACCCGGTTAAGGCCAGATTACCCGGAAGCGCGCACGAACCTTGGCGGCCTCCTAATAACGCTGGCCCAATACCGCGAAGCGATTGAGGAATTACAGCAAGCCATTCAGCTGAAGTCCGACAACGCTGTCTCACATAACAATCTCGGCTACGCCTACGTGAAATTCGGTGAAACGGAGCCGGCTCAGATGAACGAGTATTTCCTCAAGGCAATTCCCGCCTACCAGGAAGCGATCCGTCTAAAACCAGACTATGCAAAAGCGCTCAACAATCTCGGATCGGTCCTGAACAAACTTGGTCGCTATCCGGAAGCGGCGGAGGTTCTCAAGAAGGCCATTCAAATTAAGCCGGACTTTCCTGAGGCTCAATACAACCTCGGTACCACGGCCTACAGTCGCGGCCAGTTCAAAGAGGCGGTGAGCGCATTGCAGCAGGCAGTTCGTCTCAAGAGTGACTATGTTGAGGCTCACAACAGCCTTGGTACGGCGCACTACAGGGCTGAGCAATTCGAACCGGCCATCGACGCATATAAGCGTGCTCTGGTACTAAAACCGGATGACGCCGAGACTCATAACAATCTGGCCACCGTATATTTCAGAATCCAGCGGTATGCTGATGCTGCGGCTTCTCTTAAGACCGCCGTGCGGCTCCGTCCTAACTACGCTGAGGCCCACTTTAACCTGGCGGTGGCTTACGTGGCCCTGAAAGATCGAAAGGGAGCGTTGGACGAATACAACACGCTAAGAACCCTTGATCCAAAACTGGCCGATGCCTTCTTTCAGAGATTTCTAAAGAAGTGAATTTGCCCGGCCGCAGGCAGAGCCCGGATGAACGCTCGTCTCCCCCCGTATCAATGAAAGGTAGTGCTACCCAGTGGAGAAAAGCATTGACCTCTATCAGGAACGGAAGTAAACTGCGCCCCGACACTTGGGTGCTTCCAATAAACAGTTTGCAAATTGTTCTCCAGAAGAAGGAAATTCAGAGATGAGACTCAGACAGCTGACCGCTTCTAGAGCTATCGCAATATTACTGACGTTTGCCCTGGCCCAGGTTTCGCTACAGATTGGTCTTGCGCAAGGACCCCAATTCATTGCCAGGTTGAGCTCCAGCAGAGGCAATCAACCCATTCTGGTAAACGGCCTCAGCGCCTCTCCGGGGGCATCCATTGTTACTGGAGCAACGATTGAAACGTTATCTGACCAGACAGCTGAGATTAACCTGGGCTCGTTTGGAAGTATCGAGCTAGCGCCTAACACACAAATCAGACTCGAGTATGATCAAGATGGCAACACCAAAGTCACGTTGCTTCGTGGTTGTGTAATTCTACGCAGTAAGAACAAAGCCGAGGGCGAGATTGTTACTGAACAGGGAACAGCTGCCAAAAATGACAAAGACAGAGATCGTGTCGCCGACGTCTGCTTTATAAACGGGCAGACAACCGTGAATCAAAACGCAGCGGCGAACGCAATCTCTGGAATCCAAACTACAGCCGTTGGTGATGGGCTTAGTAACGCCGCTATCCTTGGCATCCTGGCAGGAGCGGGAGGCGCTGTTCTGGTCGCAGTGTTTCTGGCAAAGGACGATGACCCGATTCGACCCAATCCGAGCCCTTCAACTTTTTAATCGAGCCCGGCGCAAAGCGTTCTAACGATCTCAAGAACGTGCCTTTCCTGAAAAAGGAAGGGCACGTTTTCTTTTACGCAGAACCTGAGCCGAATCTAAATGCCCAACCATTCCCGTCGCCTTTCGCAACGCTCGTCGCGGCTGCTGCTTTCGCTGGCCGTGGCCCTCGTTTTGGTTTTGGTCTTTTGGATTTCCGCCAGGGTAGGCTTTTCGAGGGTCCTGGGAAAATACGCATCGATTGCTGTGGACCTGGAAGCCGCGGAGACAGCTACCTCAATGTCGCCGTCAGATGCTGAGACTCATCGAATCAAAGCCACCGTACTCTACAAGCTGAAGCGATTGCCACAGGCGGCCGCGGAGCTCGAGCTGGCCTTGAGTTTAAGACCGCGCGACGACTCGCTCTGGTTGCAACTCGGGATGCTGAGAGAAGAATTGGATGACACTGCGGGGGCTTTGATCGCTTTTGACGAATCGGTTCGCCTCGCTCCCTATTACGCACTACCTCGGTGGCAACGGGGAAACTACCTGTTGCGGCAAGGGCGCTTCGGCGAAGCGTTCGCGGATTTGCGCCAGGCGGCCGCCAGCAACCCCGATTACATTCCAACCCTGATCGATCTATCCTGGGGAATCTCAAAAGGTGATCAGCGAGTCGCCGAAGCTTATGCGGACATTACCACTAGCCAAAAGCATATTGCCTTTGCCGAGTTTCTGGCCAAGCAGCGTAAGGGAAGGGAAGCAGTCGAACAGTTCGCACGGGCCGGCACGGTCTCCGACCAGACGCGGCTCAACCTCGTGAGGCATCTGATTTCAGCTAACGCTTTTAGAGAAGCGTTTCAGATTTGGCGTTGGGATAAGACTCCCGAGTTCGGAGAGCAGGCCCCAACAGCGATTTACGATGGTGGATTTGAAGGATCACTGACCTTTGACGAATTCGGTTTTGGCTGGCGGTTGTTCCGGGGTTCTCAAAGCATCAAGCTGGTGGCGGATTCCAGTCAAAGACAGAGCGAGTCGAAGAGTTTGCTGATTGAGTTTCGGGGAAACTCTAACCCGGACACCTCTCTATTATCACAAGTGATTCTCGTCAAGCCCTCCACGCGTTACCGACTTAACTTTGCCGCTCGAACGCATGAAATTGTTACGGGTGGATTACCGCTCGCCGTCGTGAGCGACTCTGCAGGCTCCCGAAAGCGGGTGGGCGAGTCGCGGCCGTTGGCGCAGGGGTCCACCGACTGGCAAATAGTGAGTTTTGATTTTCAAACCGAATCCCAAACCGAGGCAATCACTCTCAGTATCCAACGCAAGAATTGTACGACCTCTCCGTGCCCTATCTTTGGATCCCTCTGGTTGGATAGTTTCTCTATCGAAGAGCTCCCTTGAGCAAAAAGCTGTATTAACTTTTGACTGCTTATATTGCTGCGGTTTGAGGAAAAGTTGGACCATCTGCCCCTAATTCTAAGCATTGACACAGCCACCCTGGGCGGAAGCGTTTGCTTGACCCGAAGAACGACCTTACTTGCGGCCCGCGTAGGAGATCCAGCAGTTTCACACTCCAATAGCCTTCTGAAAGATATCGATGCGAGTTTGGGCGAAGCCGAAGTCGCGTTGAATGATTTAGATCTACTAGCCGCAGCCTCGGGGCCAGGAAGCTTTACCGGATTGAGAATAGGCTTAGCGACTGTGAAAGCCCTGGCGGCAACTCTCCGGGTTCCTTGCGTTGGAATACCTACGCTTTATGCCGTGGCTCATGCGGCTGGACCCGCAACGGCGACAATTGCTCTTCTACCCGCTGGTCGAGGGGAGCTGTTTGTGCAAATGCTGTCCGTGTCAGCCAATGCAAGCGTAAGCCCGCTCGACGAGCCGGTCCATCTCTCACCTGATAAGGTAGTCGGGAAGTATGGCGTGCTGCAAACCCTCACTTGGGCCGGACCAGGCGCACATATGTATCGAGATATTTTACAATCAAGTGCTCGAGAGAAGGGAATCGACTTCAGTCACGAGTGCCCGCGGGAAGGAGAGTTGTCTACAGGCTGGACATTGGCCCCAGCGCAGGTGAACTTGAGTCAACATGTAGCAGCCCTAGCGCTACAAAAATGGGAGAGTAACGATTTGGAAGATCCTCTTTCGCTAAGTGCGATATATATTCGCCCTTCGGATGCAGAGTTGAAATGTCCTTAGCTGGCCCCGCATATTCCGACGCTTCGGAAGCCGTTCACATCTCCGTCATGACCGAGCACGATCTGCTCGAAGTCGTGGAAATTGAAGAACACTCGGGTCTGAGTCGTTGGGGATGGGCTGCCTACTATTCCGAGCTGCAAGGCAGTAATCGGCAATTAATGCTGGTCGCTCGAATCGCACGGCCATTGGAACAGGTCACGACCGATCACATAGCGGGGTACATCGTCGCCCGTATGGCAGCCAATGAACTACACATCAATAATGTCGCGGTGCGGGTCGAATACCGGCGCCGCGGCATTGGAAGTGCGCTGTTGATGCGTATCCTTGAGGAAGGACAGCGTTTGGCAGCGGCTGCGGCGTTTTTGGAGGTTCGGGCTGGAAACTCCCTCGCGCAGGCACTTTATGAGAAATGCGGGTTCCGAGGCGTCGGGCGGCGCCCAAACTACTACTCGGCCCCGCTGGAGGATGCGTTAGTTATGACCGCGCAACTAGAGCAGATTGCTTGATTCGTGTGGTTAATTGGGCTACCATTTTTTCGTGCCTGACCAATTCATGGTGGTTGACCTTGATATTACCCAACTCCACCACACCCAACCTGCAAGTTCATCGTCTGAAAGGAGACTTACAAGCAAATGGAAACTACATCGACGGATAGTGTAAAGGAAGAGCTGATGACCCGTGACCCTGAGTTTCGTGAGTTAGCAAGAGAACACACTCGATATGAACAGCGACTTAGTGAACTCTCAGCTCTGACCTATCCCAGCGACGAAGAACAGTTGGAGGAGATTACTCTGAAAAAGAAGAAGCTAGCTCTCAAAGACCAGATGTACTCGATTATTTTGCAATACCAGAAGACTAACAGCCTGGGCCATTAAATCACCACGGAGGGGGGGGGACCTTCTCCTGGTCCGAAATGATTGGGGACGTGAATTTACAGTACGCGTCCCCTTTTTGTATCGCAGAAGACTTTATTCAAACACGCGGAGGTGTAACAGCGCTCCCAAGCGGAGCGGCTGAGCTGGTGGAGGATCGAATAGAAGTTTGAGAATTGCTCGCGAAGGATTTCCGTATATTCTGGCGCCCGGACTGTTGTCGATAATCCTGTTGGCTCTTGGTTATTGGTATGTTGCCTTTCCCTTCGTGCTGCTGGCGGCCTTCATGGCTTACTTCTTCCGCGATCCAAGACGTGATCCGCCGGTCGATCCCAATGTAATAGTTGCTCCCGCCGATGGCAGAGTCACGCGTGTTAGCCAACTGGCGCCAGGCAGCGAGGACTCGTCAACGCTGATCAGTATTTTCCTCTCACCTTTGGATGTCCACATTAATAGATCGCCCATTGCCGGCAAGATTACCGATATCTCGTACACCGAGGGGAAGTTTCTAATGGCGACGGATGAAAAGGCCAGTTTGGTGAACGAGCAGAACGCGCTCACGATTGAGGGGAGCAGGATTACGATCGTGTGCAAGCAGATTGCCGGCATCCTGGCGCGGCGCATCATCTGCTGGAAACACGAGGGAGAGGTCGTCGCGTTGGGAGAACGGTTTGGGTTGATCAAGTTTAGCTCGCGCACGGATGTCATCGTGCCGTCAAGCGTCGAGGTTCTGGTCACTCTGGGCACGCGAGTGAAGGGCGGGATCACGGTTATCGGCCGACTAGAATGATAGGATTGATTGATGAATCCTGAGCATCATGTAAGGAACCCGGAACGGCGCGGATTAAGGAAGGGAGTGTATCTCATCCCTTCGGTTTTCACGGCTGCTAATATTGGTATGGGTTTCTATGCCGTGATGGCTGCGGTTCGAGGATTTCAGTTTATCGGCGGCTCAGAGCAGGACCTTGTCCACGCTTCTACCTATCTTGATAATGCGGCGAAGGCAATCGGCTGGGCAGTTCTTTTTGACATGCTCGACGGCCGCATTGCGCGCATGACCAAAACAACAACCGAGATCGGGGTCCAACTCGATTCAATTGCTGACGTGGTCACCTTTGGTCTCGCGCCTGCGGTGCTTGCTTATGTGTGGGGCTTTGGCGCGAGTTTGAAAGAGGGAAGCGAATTACACCAGTTAGCCTGGTTTCTTTCATTCATGTACTTGATGTGCGGCGCTTTTCGTCTGGCCCGCTTTAACGTTCAGGCATCCCGTCCACGCATTCTTGCCGAGGGCACAATAAAAGTAGACAAGAAGAGCTTTGTGGGACTGCCGATCCCGGTTGCCGGCGGACTGATAGCGGCAATAATCCACTTTAACCCACTGCCTCTTCTGTACTACGGACCAGAGCGGGCGAAAATCTATTCCGTGCTTCTTATGACTCTGGTGGGAGTGCTCAGCTTGTTGATGGTCAGTACGCTTCGTTTCTCGAGTTTCAAGACAGTTGGGACTCGCAGTCGCAGCATGCGTGCGGTAATTCTCGCTGTGGGCGTGGGGATGCTCATCTTCTTATACTCCCGCCACGTTCTACTCCTGCTGGTAGTTTCCTACATTTTGCATGGATTGCTTTCGCGCGTGGTAGGAGTTTTCCGGAAGCGTCCAGAGATCAGCGAAGCCAAGATTGAAGCGGAGCAGATGTAACTGTCCTGGGACTTTCCTTTGGCTGGGCGAAAGCTAGAAAGCCGTGCTCGGTTGTTAATAGCACCGCATCGCCTACAGCTATGGGCGAAGCAGAGGACGTTATCTCCTCACCCGTAGGAAGGGAATTAACCTGCCGCCCGTCTCGCAACCCCAGCACAACTCCTGCCGGACTGGAAAGCGGCGTAAACAACGCGCCGTCTTCGGCAGTTAGCGGCTGCGCGGGTATCCTTCCCGGAAGCTGTCGCTTCCACGATCGCCGGCCATTCAGCGAAAATCGGTACACAAAGTTATCCAGGGATGCGACCAGGAGCCCGTCGTCAACCAAGGCAACTGCTTCGACTCCCGCGCCCGTGCGTTTACGCCAGAGCAAGCGGCCATCGACTGACCTGACCGCGTAAAGGTATCCATCTCCGGATCCAAAATAGACAGTGTCATTACCAATCGCTACTGGCCCATGAACCGATCCCCTGGTGCGATAGCGCCACAGCAATTTCCCGCTGGTCTCTTCGATGGCCAGCAGATTTCCGTCGTCGTTGCCCGCGTAGACCGTCCCATTCACCACCACCGGGTCGCAATTGAAACGCCCGCCGTATGGCAGTGTCCACAAGATCTCCCCACTGCTTTTGTCAAAAGCATGAAATCGCCCATCCCTTCCACCGGCAAACAGTTTGTCTCCACTGATCGAAAGGCTGCCGTTCAATGGCATCGCCAGTGTCCGCATCCATTGCGTGACGCCACCTTCGCGACCAAGTAGGCGAAGTGTGCCGGTAGCGCGACGAACTCCGGCCTCTAAGGTGCCGCCTTCCGGTCCTGTTTCCGAGGCCACATACACCCCTCGGATATCGGCCACCGGCGATGCCGAAAGTTCTCCACCAATTTCCGAACGCCAGTTGAGTTGCCCGTCCTGTGCTCTCAGCGAGACTATTGTTCCTCCGGCAAGGGGAAGGTAGATCCGTTCCTGATCAAATGCCGGCGTGAGATTTAGCGTTAGGTTCGAGTCGTAACGCCACCTAATTGTTAATGGCTGAGAAAGGGCTAACTGCGTTCCGGCACGGGTGTGACCCGCATTCACAGCTAACCCTGCGCAGAAAGCCATCACGAGGAAAAGAACGATTCCCTTTGTTACAGTAAGTGTCGACATCTTTTCAATCTACTTTAACTACTATATGCCAATTAGCAACCTGGAGGTTTGAGTTCTTCTGATGCGTAAGTATAATCCACGGCTTCTCATTGCAATCATATTCGCTTAGACGCACGAAAACCATCAGAGGTTATCTTTCTTGACCAAGTTTAATCATCACGAAACTGTAATCATACTCGACTTTGGATCTCAGTATACACAGCTCATAGCCCGGCGCGTTCGCGAGGCCGGGGTCTACTGCGAGATTCTGCCGTTCAATACTCCAACCGACAAGATCGTTGCCCAGCGTCCGCGAGGCATGATTCTCTCAGGTAGTCCGGCTTCCGTTTACCAGGAAGGAGCACCAAAGCCGCCGGCAAGTCTCGTGGAAGCGGTGGGTTGCCCGGTACTCGGAATCTGTTACGGACTTCAAGTTCTGGCTTTTCAAATGGGCGGCGAAGTAAGGTCTTCTCCCAGTCGGGAGTTTGGCTATGCGCGGCTAAAGGTGACCGATCCCAACAGTCGTTTGTTCACCGGCCTTCCAGGCGAAATGGATGTGTGGATGAGCCATGGGGATCACGTGACCAGTGTGCCGCCTGGATTTCAAGTGACCGCGGTTACAGACGATGCGCTGAATGCCATTGAGGACGCAAGCCGGGGAATATTCGGCGTACAGTTCCATCCGGAAGTAGCTCACACGCCACTGGGCGCCCAAGTGTTACGCAACTTTCTCTTCTCGGTCTGCGAGTGTCGCGGAGATTGGTCACCCGCAGCAGTGATCGAAGATCAAACCACTCGCATTCGCGAGCAGCTTGGTGGGGTCGGGAACGTAGTCTCCGGTCTCTCCGGCGGAGTCGATTCGACCGTTGCCTCGGCCCTTGTTCACCGCGCAATTGGAGAAAGACAGACTTGCATTTTCGTCGACAATGGTCTTTTGCGCGAAGGAGAGTTTGAATCAACCCTGGCATTGCTGAAACAGTCAATGAATTTGAATATTACCGGAGTGCGGGCCGGCCACCTTTTTCTGGATGCCCTCAAAGGTGTAACCGATCCGGAGTTGAAGCGTAAACGGATTGGCAAAGTCTTCATCGATGTCTTTGAGCGCGAAGCAAAGAGACTGGGCGGAGTTTCCTACCTGGTACAGGGAACTCTCTATCCCGACGTGATCGAGTCCGTTTCCGTGCGCGGACCATCAGCCGTGATCAAGAGCCATCACAATGTAGGTGGTTTGCCTGAGAAGATGCAGTTAGGCCTGATTGAACCGTTGCGGGAACTGTTCAAAGATGAGGTGCGCTTAATTGGCAGGGAACTGGGCGTCCCGGAAGATATACTCTCACGCCATCCCTTTCCCGGTCCGGGGCTCGCAGTCCGTATCATTGGTGAAGTGACTGAAGAGCGAATCAGACTACTGCAGGCGGCTGACAGAATTCTCGATGAAGAACTGCGGCTGGCGGAGCTCTATCACTCAGTCTGGCAGGCCTTTCCGGTTTTGCTTCCAATATCGACGGTAGGAGTCATGGGTGATGAGCGCACCTATGAACGAGTAATTGCAATCCGAGCGGTCACTAGCGTCGATGGAATGACGGCCGACTGGGCGAGGCTGCCGCACGACGTACTGGCACGAGTATCTTCCAGATTGATATCGGAAATCCGTGGAATCAATCGAGTTGTTTACGACATTAGCTCTAAGCCACCGAGCACCATTGAGTGGGAGTGACATGCTATAGTGTCGCAGTCACATTAAATTCATAGTTTCATTCCTGCTTGAGCAGGTAACAGCCAAAATTTAGTCTTCTTATCATGCCGGATCAAAGATTCGTTCACCTACATCTGCATACTGACTACAGCCTCCTGGATGGCGCCATACAGATCAAGCCACTTGCAAAACGAACTGAAGAACTTGGTATGTCAGCGTGCGCCATGACTGACCACGGAAACATGTTTGGCGCTATCTCTTTTTACAACGCTATGAAAGGGCAGGGGGTGAAGCCAATAATTGGCTGCGAGACCTACATCACCCGGGGTAGTCGCACTGATCGTTCCGCGGGTGCCCCAGGCGAGAAGGCGAATTTTCACTTGATACTTTTGGCGAAGAATCTTGAGGGGTACCAAAACCTTGTCCGGCTTACTTCAAAGGCTTACACGGAAGGCTTCTATTACAAGCCGCGTATCGATAAAGAACTGCTGGCTGAACATGGGAAAGGATTGATCGCGCTTTCGGCTTGTATGTCAGGAGTGCCTTCGGCCATGCTGGCCCACGAGAGATTTGATGAAGCCGCCGCCGCCGCAATCGAATTTGAAGAGATATTAGGGAAGGGTAACTACTTCCTTGAAATCCAGGAACACGGACTAGAGGCTCAGGACCGTATCCGAAAGCCCCTGGTTGAACTCTCGAAGCGCACCGGCGTTCCGCTGGTGGCCACTAACGATGCGCACTACCTCAGGCCCGAAGATGCTAGAGCGCACGATATTCTGTTGTGCATCGGATCCGGCAAGACAGTCCAGGATACTAATCGCTTACGCTATCCCAGTCCCAACTTTTATGTTCGCTCCCCCGAAGAGATGTGGCGAATCTTTGGTGACGAATTACCCGATGCTTTAACCCGCACCGTGGAAATCGCGGAGAGATGTGACCTTCGCTTGCCGGAGAACATCAACTATCTACCCAATTATCCCATTCCGGCCTCAGACGCCGGGCTGTCCATCGAAGAATACTTCGAGAAGGTAATCAGGAAGGGCTTCGAACGCCGTCGGCAGACGGTATGGGATCGACAGATATCTCGGAACGAATTAGAGCATCCGCTTTCGGATTATCAGACTCGCCTCTCCAGCGAGATAGCCATGATTAAGCAGATGGGCTTCGCGGGGTATTTCCTTGTGGTCTGGGACTTCGTTCAATACGCCCGGGAACATTCCATCCCTGTGGGCCCGGGCCGCGGCTCAGCTGCCGGTTCTCTTGTGGCCTACTGCCTCGAGATCACTGATATCGATCCCCTCAAGTACAACCTTATCTTCGAGCGTTTCCTGAACCCCGGCCGGGTATCCATGCCCGACATTGACATTGACTTCTGTGTTCGTCGCCGGGGAGAGGTCATTAATCACGTGGCAGACCTTTACGGCCGCGAGTCCGTCTGTCAGATCATTACGTTCGGGACTCTTGCCTCTCGAGCGGCGATTAAGGATGTCGGAAGAGCTCTCGACATGCCCTACGCTGAGGTCGATCGAATTGCCAAGCTCATTCCTCCACCGGTCAGGGGCAGAAATGTGAGCCTCGCGCAGGCGCTCGAACAGGTTCCGGAACTGAGGAAGCAAGTTGAGACTAACCCTCAGGTAAATGACCTAATGGAGATTGCTCAGCGATTAGAGGGCTGTGCTCGACACTCTTCAGTGCACGCTGCGGGAGTAGTTATCTCACCCCTGCCCCTTCAGGAACTGATTCCTATTGCCGTTTCCGGGAAGGATGAAGTCACTACTCAGTACGTCATGTCCGACCTGGAAAAGACGGGCATGCTTAAGATGGATTTCTTAGCGCTTACTGCGCTTACCGTTATAAATGACTGCTTAACGACGGTTAAGCAGTCGCTTGGGCAAGAGATTAACTGGGCGGATTTAGCGCTTAACGATGAAAAAACGATGTCGGTTTTTGCAGAGGGGCGCACTGACGCTGTGTTTCAGTTTGAGTCTTCCGGAATGCAGGAGATTTGCCGGAAGCTTAAGCCGAAAAACGTCGAGGACCTCTCCGCCTTAAATGCGCTTTATCGGCCGGGACCTCTGGATGGGGGGATGGTTGAGGAGTTTATCCAGCGCCACCGGGGACTGAAAACCGTCCGTTACTTGGTTCCGGAGATGAAGGAGATCTTGAGCAATACGTTCGGTGTGCTCGTCTATCAGGAACAGATCATGCAGCTCGCTCAGAAGCTGGCAGGCTATACCCTGAGCGAGGCCGATCTCATGCGTCGAGCCATGGGCAAGAAGAAGCGCGAGGAAATGGCCCTGCACGAGCAGAAGTTCATCAACGGCGCCGTAGAGCGGGGAATCAAAAAGGAGAAAGCAGAAAAGATATTCTCCCTGATGCAAAAATTTTCCGATTACGGCTTCCCCAGGGCCCATGCCGTTGCTTATGCTTTCCTGGCATTTCAAACCGCCTATCTCAAGGCCCACTTCCCGGAACACTTTTATGCAGCAGTGCTTTCCAGCGAAGCCCAGGATGCCGCTAAGGTTTTCAAGTATTCAAAGGAACTGCGGGCGCAGGGCATCCAGCTATTACCGCCTGACGTCAACGAGAGTTATTCGGGCTTTACGCCGCTCACCGGCGCGATAAGGTTCGGTTTGGCCGCCATCAAGGGATTAGGTCAGTCTACTGTTAAAGCGATTATTGAAGCTCGTAAGCCGGGTCCTTTTAAATCGTTTTTTGATTTCGCTGAACGCATCGAACAGGGCGCAATCAACAAGAGGGCGCTCGAGAGCCTCGTGGGAGCCGGGGCATTTGACTCACTCAAACCTGATTTGCGCGAGTTGCGCGAGTGGCGAGCGGCGCTTCACGCTTGCATCGATCCAGCGCTGGCACGTTCACTGCGGGCTAAACGTGAGCGCCTCCAAGGTCAGAATGGATTGTTTGCCGTTGTCGGAGATGACGCTGGACCAGCGGAAGAGTTGCCTTGCAGTCCCAAACCATGGACCCATACCGAGTTGCTTGCGAATGAAAAAGCGGCCCTGGGCTTTTATATCACCGGACATCCGTTGGGAGATTACGTTGGACTCCTACAGAATCTTAAGGCCGTGAGGTCCGTCGAACTCGGGGCCATGGTAAGTGGCGTTCGGATCTGTATTGGCGGGATCATCAACGACCTGCAACCACGCACGACCAAAAAAGGGGACAGGTTCGCGCTGCTTCGCCTTGAGGACGAAGCGGGAGGAACCAAGTGTGTTCTGTGGCCGGAAACTTATCGGAAATACTCTGCGATGCTACAGAACGAATCGCCGGTGTTGGTTACAGGTCGTCTGGAACTCAGCGAGGACAATCCTCCCACCGTGATTGCTGATCAGGTGCAGAGTCTCGACGACATTCTCAAGAATCGGGAGCTGGTTGTTTTCCACGTGCCGGCAACCGACGATCAGGCGGGGTTGTTCGATTCGATTCTCCATTTGATGAACACGCACCCTGGCAATTGCGATGTAACGCTTGAGACAGTAATTGATGCTCATATCCTGGTTAGGGTTAAGGTCAATTCTGCGCTGCGGGTCGCCCGCTCGTCCCAGTTGGAATCCGCCCTGAAGCAACTGGGATGTACCCTCAGGATAGAAGCGGTTGCGGAAACCGCGAAGCGCGTCTGATAATGGCTATAAGCTCCACAGGTCCACAGGCCCGAATGATGCTAAAAGCCGCCGCCTGTCGCGTAATCCAATCACAAGCTGCATACAAAGCGGTCGAGAGGAGTAAAATCTCATAGCCATTCGCTCTTGAAATGGGATTTCTCAAATGACCGATGAGACCAACAAAGTAATCCACCGTCAGTTGATGTCGGAGGAGGTACAGGCTGCGGAAGTTCGCTACCGGCGGCTCTTTGAATCCGCACGAGACGGCATCCTGATTCTTGATGCCGATAGTCGTAAGATCACTGACGTGAATCCGTTTATGGTGGAGTTTTTGGGTTACTCTCGTGATGAATTCCTGGGCAAGGAGCTCTGGGAGATCGGTCTGTTCAAGGATGAGGAGAAATCCCAGGCTGCCTTTCGCGAGTTGCAGGCAACAGGCTATATCCGTTACGAAGACTTGGCGATCAAAACTAAAGCGGGAGAGCGTCGTGAATTAGAGCTTATTAGTAGCGTCTATTCGGAGGGATCGCGCCAAGTTATTCAATGCAACATCCGTGACATCACTGAACGCAAGTGTGCAGAGGTAGCGCTGCGTGAACAGGTAGCAATACTCGCCAACGCGCAACGCATCGGACGCATCGGCAATTGGAGCTCGGACCTGCGTAGTGGTCGCCTGGTCTGGTCCGACGCGACCTGTAATTTGTATGGGATCACACCCGAGGAGTTTGATGAGACTTTAGAGCATTTCTACACCTTTCTCCTTGTTGAAGATGTGCCGGCCTATGACGCCGCACATGCTGGCGCTTCCCCTACCCAACCTCTGCTGGAAGCAGAATATCGCATCCTGCGAACCGACGGCACGGTGCGCTGGATGTATGAACGGGGCATTACTGAGTTCGACGAGACCGGCATCTCAATTGGCCGTGTGGGCATTGTGATGGACATCACCGAGCGGCATGCAGCGCGCGAGCAATTGGCGCAGAGCACGGCGCTGCTGGCGCAGATGGCTGGTAAGGCCGCACGTCTGGGTGGATGGACCATTGACTTGCCCGAGCGCACGCTCACGTGGTCGGATGAAAACTGCGCCATCCACGATGTGCCGCCGGGCTACAAGCCAACCTTGGAAGAGGGCATCGGTTACTTTCCTCCAGAATATCGTGCGGAAGTCATCCGTCATGTGGAGGAATGCGCGCGGGATGGCACTCCCTATGACTTTGAGTTTCCGAAGTTCACTGCCAAGGGACGGCTGATCTGGGTGCGCTCCATTGGCGAGGCGGTGCGCGATGCCGAGGGAAGAATCATCCGCCTGCAGGGGGCCTTTCAGGACATCACAAAGCGTAAGGAAGTCGAGGCAGAAAGGGAAAAACTCATTAAAGAGTTGCAAGACGCCCTCGCCGAAGTGAAGACTCTGCGGGGAATACTGCCGATCTGTATGTACTGCAAAATGATTCGCGATGATGAAGGGGCGTGGACGCAACTCGAACGTTACATAAGAGATCATACCGACGCAGACTTCAGTCACGGGATGTGCGAGCCATGCGCGAAGAAGATGTTCCCGGAATTATCTGAAAAATTGGCTGAGCGGCGCTGAGAATCAGGTTCTTTTATACAATTTTGGTTGCAGGCGCGGCTATCTCTCATTTTGCCGCTAACCCCCCCTCTTATAGCTAGCTGCTTGGCGCAGGCGAGATATCAAGATAGCCTGCGTCATTGACGTTGAGGAGAACAGCTCTACCATGGCGAAATCGAATAAAAAGCTTCCAACCGAAAAGGGCGCCGAAATCGCTCCTGCGGAAAAGACGGCATTCGAACGGGTGCAATTGGCCAGGCATCCCGATCGTCCGTACACCATGGATTTTATAGAGCGGTTGTTCGAAGAATTTGTAGAGCTGCATGGGGATCGGAGATTTGCCGACGACCCGGCGATAATCTGTGGTCTGGCACGTTTTCACGGTCTTCCCGTAGTGGTTATAGGCCACCAAAAAGGGCGTGACACCAAGCAACGAAGTTATCGCAACTTTGGAATGCCAAAACCTGAGGGGTACCGCAAGGCCTTGAGGGCAATGAAGCTCGCGGAAAAGTTTCGACGTCCGATTCTGACGTTAATCGATACGCCGGGAGCTTATCCAGGCATTGATGCCGAAGAGCGCGGTCAGGCTGAAGCCATTGCGTACAACCTCCGAGAGATGGCTAAACTGAAAGTTCCCGTGATCGTGACTGTCATCGGGGAAGGGGGATCAGGTGGCGCGCTCGCAATTGGCGTTGGGGATCAAGTGATGATGCTGGAGAACGCTGTTTATTCAGTCATTTCCCCGGAGGGGTGCGCGGCGATTCTATGGAAAGATTCCAGCCAGGCAGATCGCGCGGCCGCCGGTCTGCGATTAACCGCGCAGAATCTTCTTCAGGAGAAGATCGTTGACCAGATCATTAGCGAACCGCCCGGGGGAGCTCATACGGATTATGATCAAGCCGCGCGCTTTCTGGATTCAGCCTTGAGCGAGCGACTGGCAGAAGCCGTCGGTTGCAGCCAGGAAGTCAGGTTGGCAAAACGCTACGCTAAACTGCGGCAGTTTGGTCGGTGGGGTACAGCTTAACTGCCGCAATCCAGTTGCTCTTGCGATTCCTGGTTGCTAAAACGGAATATCGTCGTCAGACGGATCCGCATGCTCCTGGACGGGTTCACCGGCAGCAGCGGAAGCAGCTCGGGAAACCGGAGCCTCTTCACTTCTACCGCCGCCAATGAACTGCATATCCGTCGCGTTAACCTCCAGCGTGTGCCTGGGCTTTCCGTCACGGTCAGTCCATTCCTCCACGCGTAGCCTGCCTTCAATATAAACCGGCCGACCCTTGGTGAGGTATTGTGAGGCAGTTTCTGCTTGCCGTCCCCAGAGAGTTACACGAAACCAGGTGGTCTGATCCTGCATCTCGCCGGTCTTGTCCTTGCGACGTTCGTTTGTGGCCATCGTGAAGCTGCAAACGGGCGTGCCCTGGGGCGTGTAGCGTAATTCGGGATCACGACCAAGGTTACCGACGAGAATTACTTTGTTGAATGACATGATGAGGAACCTCTCTCAGTGTCTTAGGGTTACAGAAAATCGTGGGCGATACTACTAGCCGGAGAATAAAGGGTCAAGGAGAGTCACTTGAAGTAGTGTCATATTTTCAATGTCAGATCGTCGGAATTGTTGAAGCTGCGGCAACGATCCGCGAAATCACCCGAAACGGCACTAAATTATTCGTGTTTGTTCTGTGATTCGTGGATCGTTCTTTATAAGGTTCAATACATGCCACCACCGACGGTGGGCGTTGCAACGAAGAAAGTGGTATCGCGTCTGGCTGGGAATTTCTGATAGACTAATCCGCGTTCAGTCAAATAGTGAATCCGGAAATGAAGAGTACAGTTTATATAGAGACGTTGGGATGTCAGATGAACGTCGCTGATAGTGAGCGGGCGGCGACGGGTCTGCGACAAGCGGGCTACGATCTGACCTCATCAGCTGAGGCTGCGGATGTAGTATTGCTTAATACTTGTTCCGTACGCGAGCGGGCCGAACAAAAGGTATACAAACGCATTAGACAACTGCGAAGTGCCTCGAGCAAGAAGCCCTTGATCGGGGTAATGGGCTGCGTAGCGCAATTGGAAGGGAAGGCAATCTTCGCTAAAGCGCCGGACGTTGACATGATCATCGGCACGCGCGCAACAGATCGCATTTCTACCTTGATCGAGCGGCTAAAGGACGGGGAAGAAGCGGTCGTCGATCTCGAAGAGCGCGCGCAAGGCGAATCGTGGGACGTCTCGCCGGTTGAAAGACATTCTCCTTTCGTGGCTTTTGTGCCGATTATCGAGGGCTGCAACAAGTTTTGTTCCTTCTGTATCGTTCCCTATTCAAGAGGACGGGAAAAAAGTCGCACAGCTGGAGAAATCGTTGATGAGGTTAAACAGTTGCGCGAGTTGGGTTACAAAGAAGTTCACTTGATCGGTCAGAACGTAAACAGTTACCGGCCCAGATCGGAAGAGGGAATGGAAAACAGCAGGGGCGCGACGCCTTTCTGCCGGCTGCTCAGGGCGGTTGCCGAAACGGGAATGGAACGAATCAAATTCACCACGTCGTTTCCCAGAGACTTTCACCCTGATATAGTGGCGGCGATCGAGGAGTGTTCAAATCTTTGTGACTGGGTTCACCTGCCGGTTCAATCGGGTAGCGATCGTATTTTGAAGGCTATGCGTCGCGGTCATCTGGTCGAAGACTACTTTCGCCGAGTAGACACGATCAAGAATTCCAAACGGCGCCTGTCGTTAACAAGCGACGTTATTGTGGGCTTCCCGGGTGAGACAGATGAAGATTTTCAGGCCACAATGAAGTTGATTGAGAGATGCCAGTATGACGGCCTTTTTATTTTCAAGTACTCGAGGCGCCCGGGCACGCCGGCCTCCCAGCTAATTGACGACGTTCCTGAGAGCCTAAAGAAGGCGCGCTTCCTGGATCTTGAGTCTCGTCAGTTCGAACTACAAAATAAGATCTATCAGACCTATGTTGGTCGCGAAGTGAGTGTGTTAGTTGAAGGTCAGAGCGCTCGGTCGGAAAAAGACCTGACGGGACATTCAACTTGCCACAAGGTCGTTAACTTCCAAGGTGGCTCAACTCAACGGGGCCAGACCGTGAACGTGGCGATAACAGAAGTTAAGTCCTACAGTCTATACGGCCGGCAAGTTAATTGGGTTAGCGGCGCGGAATCCCCACGCGGACACTGCTGAGAGGACTAGAGCAAGAGAGGGAAAGAGCTTATGGAAATCGAGGTCAAGATCAGAGCTCTGATGATGGATCCGAACAGTGGCACGCCAATTATCATTCTGAAGGATATCGAAAGCGACACCATGCTCCCAATCTGGGTGGGAGCTTATGAAGCCAATGCCATCGCTCTGGAAATTGAAAAAATCGCCCCTCCCCGGCCTATGACTCACGATCTGTTACGCAATCTGATCATTGAACTTGGAATTCAGGTTGAGCGAGTGGTTGTCACCAGTCTCAGGGACAACACTTTCTTCGCGGTCATCGAAATGCGCACCAGCGACGGGAATCCAATGATTCTTGACTCGAGGCCTTCCGACGCCATTGCGCTTGCATTGCGCGCTGATTGCCCGATTTACGTCGACATGGAAGTGATCAAAGCATCTCGTAACGCTGTGCCGACGGAGGAAGGTGAGGAGCCGGCGATGAGTGAAGAAGAGTGGCCAGACGTCATCGGCGAAGCCGGCGACCTCCCGATGTGATTGGAGGCAGGAAAAAATTGAGGCTTAGTTTGGATTTGTCACGGAATATGGCTTTTTTGCTCTCGTGCAGCGAATGCTAATAGCGATCGCAAATCAAAAAGGTGGCGTAGGTAAGACTACTACGGCCATCAATTTGGCCGCCGCATTCGCCAGGCTCGGAAAGCGCACCCTTCTTCTAGATCTTGACCCTCAGGCAAACAGTTCGATTTCATTCTTAGATCCACTGACCGTCGAGCGCTCAGCCTACGAGTTGATGATGGACGGCGACGCACCAGTGCAGCAGTCTATTTACAGAACTCCGGTGGAGAACCTGGACCTCGTTCCCGCGCGTATCAGTCTGGCAAAGCTTGAGTCGAAGTTGGTTGGTGATTTCGACGCCCCTTTCCGCCTCAAAGATCGTTTGGAGCCATTCAAAAAAGAGTATGAGGTGATAGTCATCGATACTCCTCCGACATTGGGACTTATCACCGTCAATGCGCTGGTTGCGGCCTCGCATGTCCTCGTCCCGATTCAGTCATCCTACTTTGCGCTTGAAGGTACCGACGACCTGCTCGAGACAATTGAGAAGGTGAAAGCTCGACCTAATCCCAAACTTGAGTTACTGGGAGTTTTGGTTACCTTACACGATAAGAGGACTACGCTTGCCCGTGAGGTGCATGAACAGATTAAACGGGTCTTTGGGCCCAAGTTATTTGATACGGTGATCACCAAGAGCGTGAGGCTCGAAGAATCACCCGCATACAAAGAATCGATTTTTAGCTTCGCGCCCAACTCCTCAGGGGCACTGGAATACGCAAAACTTTGTGAAGAGGTACTGAGCCGTGTCTAAAAGGGGACTGCCAACTGGACTTCAGATGCGTCACGACGCGCACTACGTCGAGGAGCTGTCGCAGCAACAGCCCGCCGCCGTGGGTCGTATGATAGCGGTCGATAAGATCGATCCCAACCCGGAGCAGCCACGTACGGAGTTTGGTGACCTGACCGAACTCACTGCTTCAATCGCTGAGAAAGGCGTACTGGAACCACTACTGGTCAAGCCTTCACGCGCAACCGGTCGGTGGATGATTATCGCAGGCGAACGCCGCTGGCGAGCAGCGCGACAAGCCGGACTGCTGGAAGTGCCCTGTGTGGAAATGGAAGTCGATGAAGGCACGGTTGCCGAGATCGCGCTCATTGAGAACATGCAGCGAAAAGACCTGACGGTTTGGGAAGAAGCCGATGGGTTGCTGGCTCTGTGCGAACGCTTCGGTTACACACACGAAGAGGTTGCTCGCAAAGTAGGGAAGAGCAGAAGCACGGTTACGGAAGCGCTTTCCATCGCTGCGATCCCCCCGGATGTTCGCGAAATCTGTCGCCATGCGGACGTGTCGGCAAAATCAATGTTGCTCCAAATTGTGCGGCAGCCGGATGACGATGGGATGAGAAGGCTGGCGAAGGACATTGCCTCGCGGGGTCTAACACGAGATGACGCAAGGGAAGTGAGACGCCAGGAAATGGGCCCGCGGATCACCCTGGAGGCCAGGCCCTTCACCTTCAAGTATGTTGCGCCTGGGAAAGAGTTTAGCCTGGAAGTTCGTTTCCGCCGGGCCAAGGTAGATCCTGAAGATATCGCGGCGGCACTCATCTCGGCGGCGGAGAGTATTGAAAGCGATAACCTCGGTTCAGACTGAAGATGTGTTAGGGCCTGACGAACGAGAGCCGGAAGTTAGAGTTCAACCTTTAGGTTGTGGACCAGATATCGACAACCTCGGCCTGCAAGATTACTTCGAGGCAACCGTCTTTTTCTTTTCTGCTGCCGCTCGTTTCTGTAAACCTTTAGCCCAACGTTCCAGAGTAGGTTGCAAGGGCTTGAAGAGGCGCGCACGGAAAGTGTGTTTCTTCTCGTTCCAGACCTTTAGGTGCTTTTCGGTGTAGGCGCGCACAGCTGGTTCGAGCTGAGTCTTCTTAAGCGAATGCCTAAGCGTCAAATGATAGTGCTGGCCAACCAGCGAGAATAGAATAGCGGTCAGGTTTCCTTTGAATGACATGCGAGGCACTATTCGTTTATGGACTGGCTTGTTGGCGGGAAGCAGAACACCAACTGCTACTTCGAGCCAGGAACCTTTTGGCCCTTGGCGTGGATGGTAGAGTCCCGGTAATTCGGACGCCTGAAAAGTATTCTTCAGCCTTGGGTCAGAAATAAACTCCACCAGTCGAATTCGCTCAATACCACGCGTATGTTCCCGCGGAAGGCTGTCAAATGCGTCTTCAATAAGCGAAACTGTGTTCTTGGGCAGTTTTCTCTCACACTGATTCTCAGTTTTTATCGGCACTATTGCGGAATTCCTTTTAAGAAGAAGTGAGCCGTAATGTAGGGCAAGGCCGGAACAGCGTCAAGCGGCCGCTCCAGCGAGCGTTCGTGCCCCGAGAAAGATTACCGGAGAGCACTAAGCTTACCGTCCCGGCCCGGCCGGGCAGGGGAACCTTCACGAAATGTATCATCTGCGTCCGATAATATATATTATGTCCTACCAGGCTTTGCCTCAAGAGTCGGGTTTTGGGGTGACTTATTAGGCAAACGCTGGTTTCTGCCGTCCTACCATCTAGCGTCCTAGCTACTATTGAAGTTCACCAAAACATCCGCGCCGCTCCATCCATTTCGCCAGTTCAAGGACGGGTGAGATGGTAAAAGACGCGATTATGATTATCAGCCAATCCGTCAGTGTGAGCGCGAAGGTGCCGAAGACTCTTTCCAGAACTGGCACGTACAGGATTAGTCCCAGCATGATCAGTTCCCAGATGATAGCGATGTTGAGCCACTTGTTCGCGAACGGATGGCGCAGCACAGAATGGCGGTCGGAGCGGAAGTTGTAAGCTTTGAAGAACTGGATTAAGACAAGGGAGACGAATGTCATTGTCATCGCCTCCTGGATACCGCGCCCGGAATTCAATGCCCAGATGAAAAGGCTCAGGTTGACGATCGTTGACCATACGCCTCCGACCAGCATGAGCATGACGACGGGGCGCGTAAAGATGCCGGTGCGCGGATCACGGGGGTGTCGCCGCATCAGATCATCCTCAGGCGGATCAACAGCCAACGCCAGCGCGGGCAACCCGTCGGTAGCGAGATTAACGTAAAGGATTTGCACTGCCGTAAGCGGCAGCGGCAGCCCGGCCAGGGTTGCTCCGGCCATCAGGCCGATCTCGCCGATGTTTGATGAAAGCAGGTACATCAGATATTTCTTGATGTTGCTGAATATGCCGCGGCCTTCCTCGACGGCGGCGACGATTGAGGCGAAATTGTCGTCGGTGAGCGTCATCGCGGCAGCCTCCTTGGAGACGTCGGTTCCGGTGATGCCCATGGCGATGCCGATGTCGGCCTTCTTGAGCGCGGGGGCGTCGTTCACTCCGTCGCCGGTCATTGCTACGATCTGCCCGCCGTTCTGAAGGGCGGTCACCACGCGCAGCTTGTGCGCCGGCGAGACGCGGGCACAAACTTCGATCGACTGCACCGCTTTATCCAGTTCTTCATCGCTCATGGCCTCCAACTCGGGGCCCGTGACTACGCAACCGGTCTTGCTGAGGCCCAACTCGTCAGCAACAGCCTTCGCCGTCAGGGGATGATCGCCTGTGATCATGATGACCTTAATCCCCGCATCTTCACACTCACGGACGGCGGCTTCCGCCTCGGGTCTCGGAGGGTCGATCATCCCGATGAGTCCAAGCAGCGTCATTCCCTTCTCAGCGTCGTCCGGCGTGGCGTCTCTTTTGTAGGCGATCGCCAGAACCCTCAGCGCCTCCCCCGCCAACTGCCGGGCAACTTCAAGGACTTCCGTCCTGCGCGCCTCGTCGAGCGGCGTTTCCCCACCTGTGGTCAACTCCCAGGTGCACGACTGGACGATGACCTCCGGCGCGCCCTTCGCGTAAGCCGCTACGCCCTCCGGCGTCTCATGCAGGGTTGTCATGCGCTTGGTCTCTGCAGTGAAAGGGATTTCCGAGACGCGAGGAAACCTGGCATCGAGTTCCGCCTTCACCAGACCGGCCTTGGCCGCCGCCACTACCAACGCACCTTCGGTCGGGTCGCCTTTGACCTCCCACTTGTCGCCGGCATCGCTCCGCTCGACGCGCGCGTCCGAGGCGAGCGCCGCGGCGCGCAATAGCAGCGACACCGGCTCACTCAAGTCGACGCCGGTCCCATTGCTTGAAAAGCTTCCATGCGGCTCGTAGCCCGTGCCTGAGACGTCCAGCGTTTGACCGTCAACAAACAACCGGCGGGCAGTCATCTCGTCTTTCGTAAGGGTGCCAGTCTTGTCCGAACAGATGACGGAAGTGCTGCCGAGCGTCTCGACTGCAGGAAGGCGGCGCACCAGAGCGTTTCGCTTGACCATCCGCTTGACGCCGAGCGCGAGCGAGATTGTGACGACGGCCGGCAGAGCTTCGGGTACTACGGCGACCGCCAGCGCCACGCCGAAGATGAGCATCTCTACAAACGGCTGGCCGCGAAACAACCCGAGGGCAACGATGACAACGACGACGACGAGCGCAATGCGGGCCAGCGTCTTGCCGACCCGATCAAGGTTCTGCTGCAACGGCGTCTTGCTGGTCTCGACCTCCTCAAGCATTCGAGCGATCTTGCCGAATTCGGTCTCCATGCCGGTTGCGGTCACGACGGCCCTACCGCGCCCGTAGGTGACGACCGTGCCGGCGTAAGCCAGGTTCTTTCTGTCGCCCGTGGGAAGTCGCTCGTCTTGCAGCTGGCGGGTGTGCTTTTGAACAGGGGCTGACTCGCCCGTAAGTGGGGCCTCCACTGTTTGCAGGTTAATGGCTTCTACCAGCCTGACGTCGGCGGGAACTTTGTTCCCGGTCGCGAGAAGGATGATGTCTCCGGGGACGAGGTCGCGTGCCGGAATCTTTCTCTCTCGCCCGTCGCGAATCACAATCGCCGCCGGCGCCGCCATCTCGCGCAGGGCCTCGATAGCTCGCTCCGCGCGATACTCCTGCACGAAGCCGAGGATGACAGCAAATAAGACGATGACAGTGATGGCGATCGCCTCGATTCCATGACCCAGGAAGGCAGAGAGTGCTGTCGCGAAGAGAAGGATGACGATGAGTACGTTTTTGAACTGCTCTAACAGGATGGTCCACGGTGAGACGAGACCTGCGGCTTGAAGCTCATTCGGCCCGACTTCTTCGAGCCGGCCGGCGGCCTCTGCGGCGGTCAGGCCGCGGGCGGTCGACTTAAGCCTCGCGAAACTCTCCTCGACGGTCAGCGTGTGCCAATGCGTGCCCTGCTCGGCGTTGACGGGTTTTTCTGGCAAGACATCAACTGACATGGATAATCGGCCTCTTAAGTTTTTGTTTAGACTGAGCCTCTCGTTGCGCGCGTCACTTCAACCGAGCACTGCGCGCGCGCAGCGACCGCAGAAGACACACTGCCGCGCAGGACGTGTCGAAGTCCATGTACGTCCCTCGTACCGACGAAGATGGAGTCAGCATCCCACTCGGCAGCCTCCTTGATGAGGACGTCCGCTGGGTCACCGTACCTGGTGACTTCGGATGCGCTCAGACCTGCAGTGCGCAATTCTTTTGCCGCGACACCGTGCATCGCCGGCTCCAATGTGTCGCGCGCAATGATTACGCGCGCTTCGCTTCCTTCCGGCCATGCGCGCGAAGCGACGGCGGCCAAGGCAAGTTCTGAGTCCGGCGATCCGTTAAAGCCGACGATGATCCGCGCTGGCCCCTCGCGCCGCACGTCCGAACATCGCGCCACGCGCACAGAGCAGCGTGTCTCGTATAGCACCCTCTGAGACACACTGCCTAGAATGAGACGACCGCCTATCAGGGAGTGTTCGTGCGAACCAACGACAATGAGTTCGGGGTTATACCGGTCCGCCATCTTGACCACTGCCCAGGCAGGCGAATCGCAACGAACTTCGGCTCTTACGTCCCAGCCTGGGAAGTCTCCTTTGACTCGTTTTGCCGCTCGCTCCGCCAGAGTCCTTGCCTCTTCGATAGCCATCTCCGCGTGTGCTTGAGCGCGCCGTTCAACCTCGGGGATGCGTACTGCCGGCAGGTCGTCAGCGGCCAATGCCTCGTCTGGCGGCGGGGGAATTATGTCAGCCACCGTAACGACTACTGCCTCGACGGACATTGGCAGTCCCGCACGCGCCAAATCGTTAAGCGCCGAATCGGAGCAGGCAGAGCCGTCATAAGCGATCAATAGTCTCGAGACCTCCATCTTCAACCTCCTCGTGGCAAACAGCAGTTATTCATGCTGTCGTGCATGCCACTGACACAGGTGCCGCCAGTGGAAGTTTTCATTATTCCATCCCAGGCAGTGTAAAAAGGTAGCTGTTGACTTAAGGCGCAGGATTGACGTATGGAGACAGCCTGGCAGAGGCCAGTGAGAAACAGTAATGAGGCGGGCAGGCCAGGGTGAACACTGCCGGTCTTCGGAGAGCAGAAAAACTCGAACATCTTCAACCCTTTCGCGCGTCAACGCAAGTCTTACTTGCCGTGGTCGCGCTAACAAAAAAACCTCTGCGCGCCGCGTGAGCCGCAAAAGGTCTTGGTCGTCGAGCTGGTTTTTGCTCTTCCCGATGAGCCGGATGCCCTACGAGCGGCACCGTGTTGACGGCTTCACCGGACCATTTAAGGCAGGCAACCTACTCCCCTTTTGATTACAAGCATTCTACAACCGAGCCAACGGAATTTCAAACGCCCGCTTTTGACACTTGAACAGGCTGTCCGCCTGAATAGGTGCCTGAGTTACCGGGATGAGATCACTGCCCGCGAAACGGCTCTCATCCTGCTGCCGCTGTCAGGCACTGGGTGATGATGGTTTTCTACGACGAACGCTCGCTCCAAACACTTTCCAGCGACGAAACAAACAACCGACTAAGTACCTCGTACAATTTCAATCGAGCAAGGTGCGCCCGTCACCAGCCCTGTCGATACGCTGCCCACGCGGGACCTTTCGAACGGGTGCTTAAGACAACCCTGTCCCGAAAAACTTTGCTTCCTCATTTCACGATCGTCAGTTGTAACCTCAAGCTGAAACTTCCAAAAGGTTAGTCGTTGGAACACGGGCGGACAACAGTGTGAATACCTATCTCGCGTAGGCGATTTCGCGCTCAAAATGAAGGCAACAGGCTAAGGGTGTGGGTTTTGACCACCCAGAGGGGGGCCTAAGGGGCGTTTTTGCGGTCGACCCGAGCTTAAAGCGTCTTATGCTGTCCGGCCCCGCAGATTGCACGGAATTTGGACTTCTATTGCATCCAATCGCTTAGAGGATAGAACCGGTTCAGGTAGTTCGGACCCTGAACCGGGGAGGGTGTTCTTGACACTTGCAAACGCTGACTGCTAACCTACGCGGTCTTTGTCTACCGTGCTTTTTTCTAGCTTTTGTCCACAAAAGGAGTCTGCTTGAGTAACGAATCAGGTTACCTATTTACCTCAGAGTCTGTCACCGAAGGTCACCCCGACAAAATCTCAGATCAAATTTCAGATGCAGTACTGGACGCAGCGCTGGCAGAAGATCCGACAGCGCGTGTGGCCTGCGAGACTTTGGTCACGACGGGACTGGTAGTCATCGCCGGTGAAATCACCACCAACGCACGCATCGACTACACCAGAGTAGCCCGCGACACAATTCGGGATATCGGCTACACCAGAGCCAAGTTTGGTTTCGACTCGGAGACTTGCAGTGTGTTGTCCGCACTCGACCGGCAGTCGCCGGATATCGCCATGGGTGTTGACACCGGCGGGGCGGGTGACCAGGGATTGATGTTCGGGTTCGCGTGCAACGAAACACCCGAACTGATGCCGCTGCCAATCCAGCTGGCTCACCTACTTGCTCGACGCCTCTCGGAAACCCGCAAATCGGGCGAACTGCCTTACCTCAGACCTGATGGTAAATCTCAGGTGACTATTGAGTATCGCGATGGCCGGCCATTCAGGGTGGAGGCAGTTGTAATTTCGTCGCAGCACGACCCGAATATCACCACCGATCAGTTGCGCGCCGAGATTCAGGAAAAGGTCATTCAACATACCGTTTCGTCAGAGCTGTTGGACAAAGACACGAAATACCATATCAATCCGACAGGCAGGTTTGTCACCGGCGGACCACAGGGAGACGCAGGTTTAACCGGTCGCAAGATCATTGTCGACACCTACGGGGGCTATGCCCCGCACGGTGGCGGCGCGTTCTCGGGCAAAGATCCGACAAAAGTCGATCGCTCAGCGGCCTACATGGCTCGTTACGTGGCCAAGAACATTGTTGCTGCGGGTCTTGCTGATCGGTGTCTGGTTCAACTTGCGTACGCGATTGGCGTCGCCGATCCGGTCTCAGTGTTAGTCGACACCAGCGGCACCGGCCGTATCAGCGAGAAGGCTCTATCGAAGCTTGTGCGCGACAGTTTTGAATTAACGCCGCACGGAATCATTGAAGGGTTGAAGCTGCGCCGGCCCATCTACAAAGCTACCGCGGCATACGGACATTTCGGCCGCGAGGAAGAGGGTTTCAATTGGGAAAAAACTGACAAGGCTGAATCGCTTCGAGCCGCAGCAGGCATTTAAGTCATACCAGACGGTCCGCTGTCTGAAATTATTAATTCCGTTTTCAAAAGAGGAATCGATTAAATGAGTGCAACACGTTCGCTGGAATATGATGTGAAAGATGTGGGATTGGCCAGCAAGGGCAAGCAGCGCATTGAATGGTCTGAAAGAGAAATGCCGGTACTGCGGTTGATCAGGGAACGTTTTGGTGAGGAAAAACCGCTGAATGGGGTCAGGCTTCTTGCCTGCGCTCACATAACCACCGAAACCGCGAATCTGGCCAGAGCTCTTCAAGCCGGCGGAGTTGAGGCCGTATTGATTGCCTCCAATCCCCTGTCCACACAGGATGACGTCGCGGCGTCACTGGTTCAAGACTGGGGCATTCCAGTTTATGCAATTAAGGGTGAATCAACCGAGACCTATAACCGGCACGTGCGCACCGCACTTGATTACCATCCCGACATCGTAATTGATGACGGTTCAGATGTGGTGGCAACTCTGATTAAGGAACGACCCGATCAGGTCAAGGAAATAATTGGTTCGACGGAAGAGACCACAACTGGAATTCAGCGCCTGGAGGCAATGCTGAAAGCCGGTGTCTTGACCTTCCCTTCAATTGCCGTCAACAATGCGCAAACCAAACACTTTTTTGACAACCGTTATGGTACCGGTCAATCGACACTGGACGGAATAATTCGTGCCACCAATATTTTGTTGGCAGGAAGAAATATCGTTGTGGTCGGTTATGGCTGGTGTGGTAAAGGCGTCGCGTTGAGAGCGAGAGGCATGGGCGCCAACGTCATCATTACCGAGATCGATCCGATTAAGGCCGTGGAAGGTGTAATGGACGGTTTCCGGGTGATGCCAATCGCCGAGGCCGCAGCAATTGGCGACATTTTCATTACCGTTACCGGAAATCGGCATGTAATCGATGGGCCTCACTTCGAACGAATGAAAGATGGAGCGATTGTCTGCAACAGTGGTCACTTCGATCTCGAACTCAATCTGAGAGCTCTCGCCGAAATGTCGGAAGAGCCAGTGAACATGCGTCCCTTCGTCGAAGAGTTCAAGGTCAAGTCCACCGGCAAGCGCATTATCGTTCTAGGCGAAGGTCGTCTAATTAACCTGGCTGCGGCAGAAGGCCATCCGGCCAGTGTTATGGACATGAGCTTTGCGAATCAGGCTCTTTCAGTCGAATACCTTGTGAAGGAAAAGGGAAAGCTTGAACCTGGAGTACACCTGCTACCAAAAGAAGTTGACAGAGAGATCGCCAGTCTGAAACTCCGGGCACTGGGAATGAATATCGACACCCTCACTGCGGAACAGGTCGAGTACATTGCCAGTTGGGAAACCGGCACCTAGCCCGCTCAAGTTCGAACTCGAGAAAGCACGTAGGTCCCTGCAGCAGCGAATATGATTGGCGGGGACCAACCTGCTACGGCCGGAGGAAGTAATCCGAGATTACCCAACTGTTGTAGCCCCCCTCCTACTCCCCAATAAGCTATGCTGAGTCCCACCGCTGCGCACAACGCTACTATTGTCCCCTTGCGTCCAAACGAGAGAGCCAGCGGAATTCCGATAAACGCCATCACTACTACACCGAACGGCGCCGCGTACTTTCGTTGAAGCGCAACCGTAAGCGCCGATACTTCCATTCCGCGTCGTTTAGCGGTATTTAAATAGCTACTTAAATCCTTAGAGCTTAACTGAGACGGCTTGTCTATAGTCGGCTTAAACACTTGTAAAGGCTCAACTGGTATCTCTCTGGTCTCACCAACTTCCCGATCCACTTCAAGCCCTCGAAAGTTGAATGTCTCGGCATTGCTTAGCACCATTCGATTGACTGAAAGCCAACTACCACCAGTTCCTGTGGTCACGCTGACCAGATGAACTCCAGCCGGATCAAACTCATAAATCGCCGGCTCGCCAAGCGAATTACTCTGTTCGTCGAACTCATATGAATAGAGACGGTGGCTTTCTGCGGAAGCCAGCCACTGGCGGCCGGTTCCAGTAATCGCCCTGGGCTCACCACCTCGAATCTGCGCGCGCAGCTTGTCTTGCGTGAGGTTGGCGTTCGGCATTAAGTGCTCCTGCACCATCCAGGTAGCCGCGCCGGCCGCGAGCGCGAAAAACAGACCCGGAAGCATTAAGCGGTAAATGCTTTGCCCGGAAGCCCACCAAGCGATTGTTTCACTTCTCCTCGCCAGCAGCGCGTAGGTCATCAACACAGCTATGAGCATCGTGGCAGGGAAAAGTTCCACCGTTATTAATGGCAGCAGAAAGAGAATGTAACGTCCGACTAACCGGGCGCTCACCCCATTCCTGGCAATGAAACGCCACATTTCGAAGAGAGTGAAAATAATGAAGACCGACACTAATGAGGCGAAGGCCAGCAGAAAACTTAAACCAAGGGTGCGGAAAAGGCCGATGTCAAGAAGGCTGGGAAAGCCGAAACCTCCGACCCCCTTGATGTGTAAGGCTGCTGATTGAGTCTTGACTCCGTCGGTTATGCTTTCACCTTTTCTGAATCGTAAAAGGGACCAGGAAGAAACTGGAACTCGATTAACAACCAGCAACACGAAGCTCAGAAGAAGCATTAATGCCGTGGCCGCCCATAAACCAATCGCAGGTGAAACTGTTCCGGCTCGAGCCAGAGACTCACCAAACAAGGAACTCATGTAATAAACAATCACGATCAAGAGCGCCAGCAAAACCCCTATACCGCGTCCGCCTCTTCGAACTCTCATTCCTAACGCCCCGCCTATGAGAGCGAACAAAAATGGAGAGACTGAGAGAGCGAGTCGTCTATGAAGAGTTCTCTGCCCTGCGTTTCTTTCCTCGGGCTCCCCGGAAGAAGCCTGCTTTCTGAGTTCCCTCCAGTCCAACTCCTCCGGCCCCATCTCACTCTCATCCATGCGCTTAAGTATCTCCGCGCGCCCCGTGTTTATTGAGATACGCAGTTGGTCCAGGCGCTCAACAACGAAAGATCTTTGGTCGACACTGGCCGGCGCCGGGATCTTGGTCGCAACTGCATCGTTGAGTACCAACTCCGATTTGTCTCCCGACGAATCAATTCGACCGGAGCGAGCAGTTACGACCCGGTTCGAACCATCAGGCTGCTGGGCATAAATAAATACCCTTCCCCAGGAGCCCTGGGCCTTGTCGCCGTCTCTGACGTAAATTACATACCCGGGTAAATCAGTATTGAAGTTCCGAGGCTCTACCGGAGAATCCAGTTTTCGCAGTGCTCCCTGCAACGCAGCCTTCTTAAGATCTCGCGCAGCCTGAGGCGCTTCCTTCATTTGAATGTACGTTGTTGCGACTGTTACGAGCAGCCCAATAAAGAATACGGGCAATAACAAGATCCAGGTCCCAACACCGGCGGCCCGCATAGCGACTATCTCGCTGTCGCTTCCCATCCGTGCAAAACCGATCATCACCCCGGCGAGTACCGCGGCTGGGAGCGTGAAAACCAAGACGTTTGGCAGTAACGCCAGAGAGAGGTCACCCAGCAAGGAAATTGGGATTTGGGTATAGAGGGCAAGCTCGGCAAATCGCCCGGCTTGCTGCGCGAATAAAACTGCCGACAAGAGGAAGAGTGAAAGGAAAACGTAAGGAATGACCGCTCGTACGATGTAGCCCGAAATTAATCTTCTGCCGGATATCATGGCCGATACAAATTGAGTTGCAAGTTAATGTAATACTTTATGGGAAGGTCGACCGCACTTTCGGCTGTCGCTCTAGCACACGCCCCAGAAAGCTGTGTGTTAACTCAGCCAACTCTCTTAAGGTCTCAGTCGGGACCTTTCGCGATTCCTCAGCAAACACACAAGGCGGCAGTTTTTGAGTAGCACGAAGTTGCCGATAGAGTCTGTCGGACAAAGGTGTTCCTGTTCCCCGACCGCAGGACCGGCATCGAAGCACCAGATCCGAACCCACAAAGGCTATCCTGTCTGGGTCGAAGGTGAGATGGCATTCCGCGCAGCGTTTGATGTCTGGGAGAAACCCCTCTAACTTCAGCAACCAGATTTCGAAGTATCGCAGAACGGGTTGTAAATCGCCGGGGCATGCGGCCACCGCTCCGAGGCACGCTTTCACCATTCTAAATAGTCTTTCATTAGCCTGGTGAGGCGGTGAAAACTCGATCACCAGATCAGCCATGTATGCCAAACCCGTCAGCGTTTCGGCATCGGATGAGAGGTAGAAGTGAGACTTTATTATTTCAACCTGGCGCAATGAAGCGAGGTCCTTGTTCTCCTTTTGATAGTAGGTGATCTGAAGAAGGGTGAAAGGCTCAAGGGCTGCCCCAAATCTGTTTTTGAGTCGTCTGCATCCCTGGGCCACTGCTCGCACCAGGCCGTTGGCATAGGTCAAGGAAACTACTATCTTGTCTGCTTCTGCAAGATTATAGGTGCGAAGTACCAGTGCCTCAGTCTCGCAAAGAGCCATTCAATAACCTCTTACTTGCTTCACCTAAACTTAGAGCCACTTCTCAGAAAGGTAGGAAGTAAAGAATCCAGCCCAATGCCAAACCAATTATCATGAATTCAGCAAATACTTTAAGTCCGTAGAAAATTTGATCCCTGGTGGTGTCTTTCGCCACAGTGCCGAAGACCACTGCAGCGAAGACCGCAAAGACCGTCATGACCAGAAAATGTCTCAAGACTTCCTCCCGGCGGAGATATCAAAGGCGTCAAGCATCGCTAGATAGTTGAGCAAGCCTGCGATTAACAGAAACGTGTTGCCATATTCGTGAGTCGCTCGTGCGGCTTGAAGCGGATCTTCTGAAAAACCCAGTCCCAGCATCCAGCAAACGATATATAGCAAACCGGTCCCGAGGTTGGCGATCATGGGAGGAATTTGGAGCAATGATGAGAAGCCCTGTTCTCCACCGGAGTACTTAAACAGATGTCCGCCCATCATCAGTCCGCTGACAAAGCATATCCAAATTGTTCCGCCTAGAAGCAGCGCCCGCCACCAATGCCCCTGAAGCAGATGTCCTGCGCCAGGGAAAATCCAGCCAGCCGTCCCCATGAGCCAGGCTTTCGCGGGCGGTTTGACACCGGACGCATCTATCGTTTGCTCTTTGGCCAATTCAACCCCCTATCGACAAAATACTCTTGTCTGCTACGAACAGGAATCCTCTCAGGTTTACTTTAAACCGAGCAGCGTCTCAACCCAGTTACTCGGATCCGGTTAGGCTCATCTTCCTCATTAAACGTCGGCAAAGCGACTCTTAAACCCTCACCTTAACAGTAGTCGGGTCGCTCAGTAGAGGAGGTACCGTTCCCGAACCTTAATAAACTCCGAAAGCGCCGGTTGCCAGCTTGACACTATTGCTTCAACTGCACTTCCCTGCTCGATCGCTTCCCGCAACTTTGAGGTCCCCGCAATCACATCGAATGGGTTCCGATCGTAGACGTACTCATAGGGTGGGTCCTTCCAACGAAAACTCTCTGTGTACATGTCGTACGCCACCTTGACCATTGCTACTCCGATCGTAACTGGCTCAAACCGATTCCGGTCAAGCACGTGGATTTGAACGCCACCGCAACTTATTCCGGCGTGTTTCTGGAAGGTGGGTCGGAAAACGCAGCCTCGGAAAGTCACGCCAGGCAGATTCAGATTATTCAGTTCTGCTGCGTATTCGTGAGGAACGATGTAGGGCGCGCCAATGAGCTCAAAGGGACGAGTAGTTCCCCTCCCCTCGGAGATTTGCGTGCCTTCGAAATGAACAGTTCCGGGGAAGACTGTTGCCGACGCCAATGTTGGAATATTTGGTGATGGCATTACCCATGGAGCATCCGTTTCATCGTGCCAGGATTTTCGATTCCAGCCTTTCAACATCACTACTTCCAGATCGCATCCGATCCCGAAGTGATCATTAAACATCAATGCAAGTTCACCCAGCGTCATGCCGTGTCTGGTGGGAATTGGGAACTGGCCAACGAACGAAGCCTGTTCAGGATCCAGAACGTTTCCAGCAACATCATTACCATTAATTGGATTAGGGCGATCACATACCAGCACCTTTTTACTGAAAGCCTTTGCAGCCCGCATGCAATTGGCCATCGTGTATGCAAAGGTATAAATGCGGCATCCTACATCCTGCATATCAAAGACCAGTACGTCTACATCCGCCAACATCTCACGCGTGGGCTCTCGGGTTTCGCTGTAGAGAGAATGAATCGGAATTCCTGTTACCTTGTCGATTGAGTGCTCCGTCTCAATCATATTGTCCTGCACTTCGCCGCGTATGCCATGCTGAGGCCCAAACAAGGCAGTCAGGCTTACTTCCGGATGCTCATGTAAAAGGTCAGCTGCATGTCGAAGGCTATGATCAACCGAAGCCTGGTTACATACCAAACCAACCTTGACCCCACGCACCAGATCGAGTCGCCATTCAAGTAATCTCTCAACTCCGAGAAGCGTCCGGAACTCGGCCGCCGGAGGCGAAGCCAAGCCTTTCACTCCCAGTTCTCCACGAAACGTTTCAAATTCCAGGCCATGTTCATGTAAAACTTGAGCTGCCGGCGTGCCCTTCTCTCTCAAAAGGCCCAAAAGCAAATGCTCTGTTCCAATATGACGATGCTTAAGGGAATCGCTCTCTTCATAGGCGTAAGCCAAAATACGCTTTGCGTCTGACGAAAGAGGAAGCTCCACGTTTGTAGCGATCTTCCCCTTCGGCGCGGGAATGAGTCTTTCGACGGCCTTTCGAAGAGACTTGCCGTTGCTTACTTTCGTCGAGCCACGGCTCATCAACTCGCGGTCTTCTCTTAAGATGCCCAGCAGGAGATGCACGGGCTCAATCATTGGAGTTCCGGCTTGAGAAGCTTCATATCGCGCGAAGAAAATTACGCGCCGAGCTTTTTCAGTGTACCGTTCAAACATACCTTTATCCGCAGAGCACCGAACCCCCGTTCACGTTCAGGATTTCACCAGTGATATGACGGGCCCAGTCGCTACATAAGAAGACGATCGGACAGGCTATATCATCGGCGGTAGCAACGCTTCCCAGGGGAATTGTACGGTTTACCTGTTCTAACCGATCGTGATCGGCGAAAAAGCTTTTGTTCAATTCCGTATCCACCCAACCTGGGGCCACCGCGTTAACGTTGATGCCGAAAGATGCCAGCTCCGGCGCCAGGGACTTTGTGAAGGATATCTGTCCTCCTTTGGACGCTGCATAATTCGAAACGTTTGCTTCGCCTCGTTGTCCGGCCGTGGAGCTAACTATGACAATGCGCCCCGAGCGCTGCTGCTTCATGACGGGAATTGCGGCGCGGCAAACGGTCCAGGTTCCCTTCAGATTGATGTCCATCGTCCTATCCCACAGTTCTTCCGATATGTTCTCAACGGCGGCTCCCTCCCAGATACCGGCATTGCAAACCAGGATGTCTATACGCTTAAAGCGCTGCACCGTTTCACTGATCAGACGTTCAGCGTCACCGAGCTTGGAAACGTCAGCGCGAACTGCCAGCACTTCCACTCCCTTGTCGCGAGCTGAATTCACAGCCGCATCTGCAGCGGCTTTGTCGCGCATATAGTTAACAACTATATGCGCGCCCATCTCAGCCAATCGATCAACAACGGCTCTACCGATTCCGCGAGAGCCGCCGGTTACAATGGCTACCCGGTTCCGTAACTGCAAGGTTTCGTTTGCCAACAAGTTCCTTTCCTGTCCCATTTGAAAAATCTGAGTGGCGTCGGATTTCGTCTCGTCATGCGTAACCATGTTCCGCATTCACCAACTGTGAATGCGTTGCCCGCGCATATTGCCGTGCTTCGTTGACGAAACGGCTGAACAGAGTCTGTGAGAGGGGATCTCGCTCCCACCCTAATTCAGGGTGCCATTGCACTGCCATGACGAATCGATCCGCTCGCGGATCCTCAAGCGCCTCGATTAGACCGTCGGCGGTCCAGGCGCCGGCAACCAGATCCCGTCCCACAGTTTCAACAGCCTGATGGTGGTGGCTATTTACCATGGCCTCATCCCTGCCGGCGAGAGTTGCCAGCCGGCTTTCCTCGAGGAATCTAATACGATGAGAGGGACGGTCTCTTGGAACGCCTTGCTCATGTTTTATGGCGCCTTGAACCTGTGACGCGATGTCCTGGATGAGCGTTCCACCGCGAGATATGTTCAGTACCTGCATCCCGTAACATATTCCAAACAAGGGCAGGCGCCTTCGCTCGATCTCTTTGAGCACCAGTAAATCCGTCTCGTCTTTGATGGAATGAACGTGACCCAGAGATCGATGAGGCTCGCGTCCGTATCGCTGAGGATCTACGTCGGAATCACTCCCGGGAAGAAGGATGCCATCCAGTCCATCCGTCACAGCGGCGATGTATTCACTATTAGGTATAAGGCTGATGTGCAGTGGAGCGCCGCCGGCCGCTTCAACAGCCTCGCTGTAGTGGCGAGCAAGATAAAACCGGTCAGTTTCCAACTCAATTCGCATCGTAATCCCGATGCGCGGCCGGTAGTCATGCATCTCTTGAACCTATACCTCCAACAATCAACGACCAATTTATCAGCAAGGTATCATAGCTCAAAGTTAGCTCCTGTGCCTCCGGGAATAACCTCGCCTTGACTTACATTCAGGCGTCTTTCTATAGTGCTCACTGACAATAATGGGAAAAGAATCTCTCACCATTCGCAGCACAACTGTCTTACTTGTGCGCAAAGACGGTCGTGTGGCGCTTGCCGGTGATGGCCAGGTGACTCTGGGTGAAACCATCATGAAGAGTAGTGCGAAGAAGGTGCGTCGCCTTTATAACGACCGCATACTAGCCGGTTTCGCAGGCGCCACGGCCGACGCCTTTTCATTGTTGACGCGGTTCGAAAGCAAACTCGAGCAGTATCACGGAAACCTCGAGCGGGCCGCGATTGAGCTGAGCAAGGAGTGGCGCACCGATAAAATTCTCCGGCATCTTGAAGCTCTCCTGGTGGTGGCCGATAACAAGAGTTCTTTTCTTCTTTCCGGTAACGGCGACGTGATCGCTCCAGACGATGGAGTGCTGGCCATCGGTTCAGGTGGTTCCTATGCCCTGGCTGCCGCCCGGGCGCTAATCAGGCATACGAATCTCTCAGCACGCGAGGTTGCAGTTGAGGCTTTGAACATCTCCGGCGAGATCTGTATCTATTCAAATCAAAACATTATCGTGGAAGAGATCTGACAGGATTAGAACGGACAAGTAATGGTTATTTATTTGGCAGGAGAAGTTGACGAAGAAGTTCGGTTAGACGACATGACCCCTCGTCAGATCGTCGCCGAGCTGGACAAGCACGTGGTGGGCCAGCGCAATGCCAAGCGCGCAGTCGCCATTGCGTTGCGCAATCGCATACGGCGTCAGAAACTCCCACCGGAGATGGCTGTTGATGTGATGCCAAAAAACATCATCATGATCGGATCCACCGGCGTCGGCAAAACAGAAATCGCGCGGCGACTGGCGCGCATGTCCGACTCTCCTTTTCTAAAAGTAGAGGCCTCGAAGTTTACAGAAGTCGGGTACGTCGGGCGCGATGTAGAGAGCATGATCCGCGACCTCACCGAGATCGCGGTTGATATGATGCGCCAGGAGAAAATAGAGGAGGTTGCCGAAAAAGCGGAGTTGAACGTCGAGGAGCGAGTCCTCGACATCATGCTGCCGCCACCGCGTTCCTCCACAAGTCTCTATGATTTTGATTCCCCAACGACGGATGAGTCGCCTTCAGGAGCGGAGACCACCGCCAGCGAAGAACAGTTTCAACGCTCGCGCGATAAGTTTCGTACGCAGCTGCGAAGTGGAAAGCTCGATAACCGGCTGGTGGAGATCGAGGTGCGGGAAAAAAACTTTCCGGTTATTGAGCTCGCCGGACCGCAAGGCATTGAAGAGATGGGGATCAACATGAAGGACATGTTGGGCAACATGTTCCAGGGACGATCCAAACGACGAAAGATGCGCGTAGACGAAGCAATGGAGTATCTCATGCAAGAGGAGGAGGAACGCCTGATCGATATGGACCAGGTGGCGCGGGCAGCCATCGAACGTGTCGAATCCTCCGGCATTATTTTTCTGGATGAGATTGACAAGATTGCCGGCCGAGAATCCGGGCACGGACCGGACGTCTCACGTGAGGGCGTCCAGCGAGACATTCTGCCCATCGTTGAAGGCACCACCGTGAACACCCGCTATGGGATGGTAAAAACTGATCACATCCTCTTTGTTGCGGCCGGCGCTTTTCATGTCGCGAAGCCCTCCGATCTGATACCCGAGCTTCAAGGGCGATTCCCCATCCGGGTGGAGCTTGATTCTTTAACCGTCGAAGATTTCAAACGGATCTTGACTGAGCCTAAGAACGCTCTGATCAAGCAGTATCAAGCGATGATGGAAACTGAGGGTGTAATTATCGAGTTCACCGACGACGCCATCGATGCAATTGCCAATTTTGCCGCCCGCGTCAATGAGCAAACTGAGAACATTGGCGCCCGCAGACTGCAGACCATCATGGAGAAACTGCTGGAAGAGATCAGCTTCGAAGGACCTGACCTGGAGCCTAAGAACCAACGGATCAACTCCGCCTACGTCGATGGCATGTTGTTAGAGACCGTCAAGGATCAAGATCTTAGCCGGTATATTCTGTGAGAGAAACTTTGCCGTCTACCTCCCGGATCTTGATTTCCCCACTCATGAATAGCCGGAAGGCGTTGTGTATAGCGCTTCTATTAGCGTTCGCGACGGTTGGTTGTGGCAAGAGAAGACCGCCCCTCCCGCCAGTCGAACGTGTGCAGCAGCGCACCGAGTTGCTCTCAGGCGTGCAGAGGGGCAGCCGCGTGGTTTTGAGTTGGCCGGCGCCTCTGCGCAACGCTCCCGATGAAAGCGTGCAGAGCATCAGGCGCATTGATGTTTACCGGCTGGCCGAAAAACCCACCGCGCCGCTGCCACTAACGGAAGAAGAGTTCGCTGCGCGGTCGACGCTGATTGGATCCGTCACCTACGATCAGATCAAGGACGCGACTGACACCTTGAGCTACACTGACACCCTTGAGCTGGCAGGAGAACCCACACGGCTACGATATGCAATTCGTTATGTTAACGCTTCGGAACAGCGTGCAGCCTTCTCCAACTTTCTCCTGATCGAACCCTCGGTGAGGGTGGCGAACCCTCCCACTTTGCCATCTACGGGCAAGGAAATTGGTGAGACTGCAATCACCATAGCCTGGCAACCACCTGACTCGAATATTGACGGCTCAACTCCTGTCAATCTGCTGGGGTACAACGTCTATCGGCTCGACGAATCACAGAGAGACGTCAGTCAAAACCCCATTAATAGTTCCCTGGTATCAGGCACTCAGTATATCGACCGGAACTTCCGGTTTGGTGAGAACTATCGTTATGTAGTGCGTTCCGTGTCGCTGGGAACGGATGGAGCCCAGGTTGAGAGTCTCAACTCGAATTCACTATCAGTGTCGCCGCGGGACATCTTTGCACCGTCCGCGCCGACTTCAATTACGATCGCCGCCGCCCCGGGCAGGCTGTCAATCTTCTTCCCTGCAAATCCCGAAGCCGATATCGCGGGTTATGAAATCTATCGATCAACTGATCCGGATCTGCCAGGAGAGCGATGGACCAAGGTAACACCCGCACCGCTGACAAAGACGACCTTTTTGGATGAGAACGTTGAATCTGGAAAGCGGTATTACTACTACATTCGAGCAATCGATCAGGCCGGCAATTTCAGCCCTCCGTCCGAAGTTGTTTCTGAGAGTGTGCCCTAACCAGTTCGAAATGAAATTTTGTCGAGTCATTCATCCGACGTTAGGGCAACCACGGTATGCCCTCATCGAAGGCGGCGATGTGTATCCCTTAAATGAGGGGGAATGGTTCGACGAATTCACGTCGTCACGCTGTGAATATTCGATTCCGCTGGCAGAGGTGAGGATGCTCGCTCCTGTCACGCCGTCGAAGATCGTTTGTGTCGGGCGCAACTATCGTGAGCACGCCGCCGAACTCGGAAATAAGATGCCCGAGGAGCCTTTGTTGTTCTTGAAAGCGCCTTCCGCGGTAATCGGTGATGGAGCCACGATCGAGCTGCCACGGGAGTCCGAGCGTGTTGAGCACGAAGGGGAGTTAGGAGTCGTTATAAGCCAACCTGCGCGCCACATCTCAGCCGACGAAGACCCCTTGAGCTACGTACTTGGATACACTTGCGTCAACGATGTAACTGCCCGCGATCTGCAGCGCAAGGACGTGCAGTTTACCAGGGCGAAATCATTCGACACCTTTTGTCCCGTGGGGCCATTAATCGTCAGCGACATCGACCCGTTGGACGCGCAGGTAACCACGCGCCTGAACGGCGACATAAAGCAACGGGCACGCACCTCGACAATGGCTTTTTCAGTTCCCTTCTTGATCAGGTATATCGCCGAAATCATGACGCTCAATCCCGGAGATCTGATTGCCACCGGCACTCCGGCCGGAGTTTCCCCCATGAAGCATGGCGATGTCGTGGAAATAGAGATTGATGGGATCGGTGTACTTAGGAATAGTGTCAATTGATCTCTCAGGATAGAGTGTCTCGCAGGTTAGGAAGAGGTTCATTTTTGATTTCTGGATCTTATTTCGTGATGTTTCGTGTTATTTCGTGGATCGTGTGTTTGGCAGAGAAATGAGAACGATCCACGAAATAACACGAACGAACACGAACACGAAGTCACGAATGCTAATGGCAACTGAGAAATGGAAAATGGAAATGAACCCCCTTCCTAACCTGCGAATTTAAGCACGCTCGTGGTCGAAATATACTGACGCTGATGGCAGCATCTGACGCTGGAGGCAATAATGAAATTCTTTCTTGATACGGCCAACCTTAATGAGATTCGGGAAGCAGCGGCGATAGGTCTTGCGGATGGTGTGACCACTAACCCGTCCCTGATTGCCAAGGAAGGCGATGTCGATTTTAAACAACACATCGCTGCGATTTGCGACATAGTGAAGGGGCCTGTGTCAGCGGAATGCACCAGCGAAGATACCGAAGGGATGCTGCGCGAAGGGCGCGAGTACTCCAAGATTGCGCCGAACGTCGTGATCAAGTGTCCCTTGACGCGAGCTGGTCTAAAAGCCACCAAACAATTGTCGAGCGAAGGAATCAAAGTCAATGTCACGCTTTGCTTCTCCGCAGGCCAGGCAATTCTTGCAGCCAAAGCCGGAGCTTCTTTTATCAGCCCTTTTCTGGGGCGACTCGATGACATCGGACACGACGGGTTGCTGCTGTTGCGTGAGATAGTCGAGATCTACGGAAACTATGACTGGAAGACCGAGGTGCTCGCGGCAAGCCTGCGTCACCCGCTGCACGTCATAGAGTCGGCACGCATGGGAGCAGATATAGCGACGATGCCTTTCAAAGTCATCGATCAGCTATTCAATCATCCACTTACCGACAAAGGACAGGCGCAATTTTTGGCTGACTGGCGCAAGAGCGGGCGAAAGTAGATCAATGATCACGGTTCGGGCCCACAAATACGATGGCTCGGAACATCGCAGCTGGCATGCGAACGTGCTACGACAAGAAGGATCATTGCTGGTTCTCGATGCAACTTTCGATAAGGAAATCAAACACGACCTGCTGGGGACCATCGCCTCTGGCACAAAGAGCATTGAATACTACTGGCTGGACCGCTGGTACAATATTTTTCGCTTCGCTGAGCCGACCGGCGAGCTGAGAAGCTATTACTGTAATGTTAACGTCCCGCCGGAGTTCGATGGTCAGGTGCTCAGCTACGTGGACCTGGACATAGACATTCTGGTAGAGCCGGACCTATCGTACCGGGTGGTTGATCTCGAGGACTTTGAAAACAACGCGGACCGCTTTGGGTATTCCGAGGACGTTCAAGCTAAAGCCAGGCAGGCACTTGAAAGACTGGTAGAACTAATCGAAGCGCGAGCGTTTCCCTTCAACGATCAGGGGGTAGGTAAGTACTAGTGCAATGATCTCAGAATTCCGATAACAACGAAGCAACATCGCCCGAAAAAAGCGGCAGTCAATTACAGAACCGGGAGCGGGAGCGATAGCGACCGCACTCAACTAACGATATCGGCTGCCGAGCGAATTTGAATCTGCACTCCAAATGGTGAAAATATCCTTCCACCAGGATTACTATGTGATTGTGGCGCCGATCAATAATCATTTAGTCAGTTGAGTGCGGTCGCTCCCGGTTCTGTAAATGGCGTCGCGGCTGCTTGAACTTGAGCGAACTGCCAGCCAGACGCACATCCCGATCTAAGTATGACTTCAAAACAACAGCCAAAGCAGTCCAAGTCCAAACTTGAAACGCTGAAAGAACGAGCACAGCAGGCCGAGCTCGGAGGCGGCGCGGAGCGTGTCGAAAAGCAGCATGCTGCCGGCAAGATGACTGCCCGGGAACGGGTTGATTTTCTTCTGGACGAAGACACCTTCGAGGAATTTGACAAACTCGTAGTGCATCGCTCGCGCGATTTCGGTCTCGAACAGCAACTCTACCCTGGTGATGGTGTGATCACCGGCCACGGCTTGATTGATGGTCGTCGTGTGTTTGTCTTTGCTCAAGACTTCACAATTTTCGGTGGCTCACTTTCCGAAACTCATGCGGAAAAGATTTGTAAGGTGATGGACTTGGCGATGAAGGTCGGGGCCCCGATTATTGGCCTGGATGATTCCGGAGGGGCCCGCATTCAGGAAGGCGTGCTGAGTCTCGGAGGATATGCGGACATCTTTTTGCGCAACACGCTGGCGAGCGGGGTTGTTCCGCAAATAAGTTGCATCATGGGGCCTTGCGCCGGCGGAGCTGTGTACAGCCCGGCGATCACCGACTTCAACATAATGGTCAAAGATACGTCATACATGTTCATCACGGGACCAGACGTGATTAAAACTGTCACCCATGAAGATGTAACCAAGGAAGAGCTTGGGGGCGCGATGACGCACAATCGTGTTTCCGGCGTCGCGCATTTCGCGGCGGATTCAGACGAACATGCGCTGCGAATGGTACGCGAGCTACTTTCATTCATTCCTTCAAACAATCTTGAAGATGCACCTTCTGTTAACTCTACGGACTCTCCGGAGCGAACCGAAACTAAACTCAACACGATCATTCCGGAAGCCTCAAACCAGCCGTATGACATTCGCGAAGTTATTAATCTGATTGTTGATGACGGCTACTTTTTCGAAGTGCAGCAGCACCACGCGCCGAACATTTGCATAGGGTTTGCCCGGTTGGATGGCCGCTCCATCGGGATTGTTGCGAATCAACCCGCGTTCCTTGCCGGAGTGCTCGATATCGATGCCTCAGTCAAAGCGGCACGGTTTGTGCGCTTCTGCGACTGTTTCAACATCCCCCTGGTCACTTTCGAAGACGTACCCGGGTTTTTGCCTGGCGTTTCACAGGAGCATGGTGGAATCATCAGACATGGCGCAAAGCTGCTATATGCATTTGCGGAAGCCACCGTTCCCAAAGTGACTGTGATAACTCGCAAGGCGTACGGCGGGGCCTATTGTGTGATGTCCTCAAAACACATTCGCACCGACGTGAATTTCGCCTGGCCGACGGCAGAGATTGCTGTGATGGGACCAGAAGGCGCGGTGGGAGTGCTTTATCGGCGTGAGATCAACGAAGCAATGGACAAAGAAGCTGCGCGGCGGGAGCGCATTCTCGAGCTGGAAGAAAAATTTGCCAACCCATACGTAGCCGCAGAGCGAGGCTTCGTCGACGAAGTTATCGAACCAGCTCAAACCCGGCCCAAACTGATTCGAGCATTATCACTCCTGGAAAACAAGCGCGACACCAATCCTCCTAGGAAGCACGGCAACATCCCGCTGTAACGACCTCTGTTTTCAGGATTTCAGCACGCCAGCCGATGAACTGAACCCGAAAAATCTTTTGGTGATCGTTAGTGTTAGTTCGTGGAGCGTTTTTGATCGCCGCGCTTACTGCAGTCGGCTGGACACTTGGAGATGAACACAAACTCATTTTCATCTCCACTCGCCCTGGAGCGTGAAGCCGGCCCAGTAGTACGGCGCTCCCCACCGCGGCTCCTTCCACATGGAAATTTGCGCCTCTCGCAGAGCTTCAGCAGGCCGCAACCCTTCCCGCAGCATCCCGCGGTAGAATCGCTTCATCAATTCTGCCGTGGCCTCGTCTTTGACATCCCACAAACTGGCCACCACCCGTTCCGCGCCCGCATACATGAATCCTCGTGTCAGTCCGGCGAGCCCTTCTCCTTTAATCTCTTTCCCCAGCGCCGTCTGACACGCACTTAACACGACCAATTCCGCCCCGAGCTTAAGGTTATAAATGTCGTGCGCGCGCAAAAACCCATCCTGCGGGCGACCCTGCTCATTGACCAGCGATAGTACGATACCTGACAACTCCGGATGCTGACTGTTCAGCAGGCTGTGGGTGGCAAAATGTACTATTCGGTATTGATCCAGGTCGGTAGTGGTTACTGTCGCACGACTGGCGGCAAAATCCAGCGCCTTTAGACTGTCGCGGTCGCGCGCCTGGGCCACAATCGTGTCAGCCTCCTGCCGCGTAAACCGCAGTCGCTCGAACGTCATCAATCCTGACTCCCTGGCCGATCTGGTGAGGTCACTCTCTGAAAGGCGTCCGTGTTGAGATTTGGTTGATGGCTGCCCTGATTCCATCTCCGTTTTAACCTCGGCCCGTTTAACCCGTGGATCATCGCTTTGGAAGATCGGGTCGGCGAACACCGCCAGGGTCTTTGGCGCGACTTGGCGCCCGGTAAGTTCTCGCCGCAGCACCGCTAACACCGACGCTGAGGGCAAGTTTACGATCTCGTGGGTGACTACTAACGGCACTGAAGAGACGCGGGGACGGGGAGAAGCGGGGACACGGAGATCGGTTGAGGTGTTGTTTGTCGCCGTGTCTCCCCGTCCCCCCTTCTCCGTGTCTCCAATGGGCGCGGGCAGCGCCCCGAACGGTATGTACTGCAACGCACCTTCACTCACGATCAACAAACGTTTCTTCCCCAACTGTTCTGCGACGGGGCCGAGTACCATCCGGCTCAAGTCGGACGCGGCCAGTTCGGCTTGTCTCTTACTCTCTCTCTTATGACTGGTCATCAAAAGGTCATAGGCGCGACGTGCGGCTGTCTCAATCTCCGCCCGTTTGGGAAGAACGAAGCTGGTGATTGATGTTGGCGTCACAGCCCAGAGATAACTGCGCTCTTCGCCCAGCGCATATTCCAACAGCAACGTGTCGTTATCCAGCACCTGCTGTTGAATCTCCTTGAGACTGAGCGGAACGGGTTGCGTCAGCGCCGCGTAGCGCGGGCTGGTGGTACGGATCTGCGCCTGCAGTTGCTGATACTCCCTCACTAAAGAGTCGAGCTCTTTCTTAGCGGCTAACGCTTGCTCCTCCGTGTGCTTGCCGCCGAGCAAGCGGGTCAAGCGTTCGGAATTGGCGTTGATTTGCTGATGTAAGCTGCGCTCGCGCTCCAAGAGCCCGGGATCGACGCCTTGGCGGATGTCTGCACGAGCCTCGCCCAAGGTCTCCAGCAGACTGCGTGCGCGTCCGCGTTCGCTGGCCACGAGTGCCGCGGCGTCGTGCCCCGCCGAAGGCTGACGCTCGTGCAGCCGAGCCAGAAGGTCTACCTGGAAATCGTAAAAATCCCGGACCGACGCAAGGAAGGAGGCGCGCAGTTCTTGGCCCGTTACCTTGGTGCGGAGGGACTCGATGTTGTCGAGCGCGGCCTCCATTCGAGCGCGGGCCTCTACAAGGTTGCCGCGGTTGCGCTCGACGCGCGCGATGGCGAAAAGCGTCAGCGCCTCGCCTTTTCGGTTTACCACAGCGCGCTGGAGCGCCAGCGCTTGATTAAAATTCTCGAGCGCCTTCTGGCTCTCGCCCAGCGCGGAGGAGACAAGGCCGATGTTGTTGAGCGAGAGGGCTTCACCCCCGCGGTGTCCGATCGCACGCCGAATGGAAAGGGCTTGATTGTGGTAGTCGGACGCCTTTTGGTAATCGCCTAACTTTTGATGGACCGATCCGATGTCGCTCAGCGTATTGGACTCGCCCCGCTGGTTACTCATGTCTCGAAACAACGCCAGCGCCTGGCTGTAATGCTCCAGCGCCTTTTGATAATAACCCAACGCATCGGACACACGACCGATGGAGTTAAGTAGATGAGCTTCCAGACTGCGGTCGCCCACAGCGCGGCCGAGCAGGAGAGATTGGTCGTGGTACTCCATCGCCTTCTGATACTCGCCCAAGACTTCGTAAAGATCGCCGATGTTGGCGAGGGTGTAGGCCTCGCCGCGGCGGTTCCCCACGGCCCGCCGCAACGGCAGCGCCTGGTCATAACACTCCAGCGCCTTCTGATATTCACCTAATGAATTGTAGGCCACGCCCATATTGTTAAGCGTGGTGGCTTCACCCCAGCGGTCCCCCGTCGCGCGCCGGAGCGAGTGGGCTTGGCCGTAGTGCTCCAACGCCTTCTGATACTCGCTTAACGAAGAGTAGATGTTGCCGATGTTGGTAAGTATTACTCCTTCGCCTTTGAGATTTCCGGTGGCTCGATTGAGCGCCAGCGCTTGGTTGAAATCCTCCAGCGCCTTCTGATACTCGTTCAACACCCAGCGGGCGAGGCCGAGCATGTTATGCGCAAAGGCTTCCCCCCGGCGGTCCCCCGCCGCGCGCCACAGCGGCAACGCCTGCTCGCCGCTGTCGAGCGCCTTCCGGTTCTCACCCAACTCGTGAGAGACAGAGCTTATGTTAGTCAGCGCTTCAGCCTCCCCGCGGATGTCTCCCGCCGCCCGCCACAGCGGCAGCGACTCTTCGTACTTTTTAATCGCCCCCCGCCGTGACTCGGCAGTCTCCTGCCAGCGCAGGAGCTGCCCCTCCGCAATCGCCCTCTCGGCGGCAACGCGGCTTCTGTCCTGCGGGATGGCCCCCCGCAGTTCTTCGATTTTCACTTCGTAACGCCCAGCCGCATCCTTCTTGATCGGGCGCACCTCTACTCGGTACTCCCCGGACACCTCCGCCACCAGAGAGATTGACTCCGCCTCTCCTACATCACAGTTGTTTACTTCAGTGAGGAGCTGACCTTCCGGCCCGAACAGCTTCACCACCACGTTAACGCCCGGCTGGCCAACCGCCGCGCGCAGGTATTGCCCAGAAGCGAGGGTGATGCGATACCAATACGCCTCACCTCCGGCAATCTCTTGGGCGACAGTCACTCCCGGCACAAGCTCTCGTGCGTCTTGCCGGCTCTGTGCCGCGCTGATCGGATTAACAGCCTCCTGCATTGTTGGCACGGGCTCTCCCGCAACTGCAATGCTTATCGACGGAAACATCGCACCCGACAGCGCGATGACACTGATTACTGTTCTTCGCATGGCTTTCAAGCTCTCACCGATCCCGGACCGGGTAACCTGCTTCTTCATCTCCACTCGCCCTGGAGCATGAAGCCCGCCCAGTAGTACGGCGCTCCCCAACGCGGCTCCTTCCACATCGAAATTTGCGCCGCGCGCAGAGCCGCTGACGGGCGCAAACCTCCCCGCAGCATCCCCCGGTAGAATCGCTTCATCAATTCTGCCGTTGCCTCGTCTTTGACATCCCACAAACTGGCCACCACCCGTTCCGCGCCCGCATACATGAATCCTCGTGTCAGTCCGGCTAGCCCTTCTCCTTTAATCTCCTTCCCCAGCGCCGTCTGACACGCACTCAACACCACCAATTCCGCCCTGAGCTTCAGGTTATAAATGTCGTGCGCGCGCAGAAACCCATCCTGGGGGCGACCCTGTTCATCGACGAGTGACAGGACGATGCCGGAGAGCTCCGGATGCTGGCTGTTAAGCAAGCCGTGAGTTGCAAAATGTACGATGCGATATTCATCCAGCCTGCCGTTCATTACAGTCGAGCGGTCGGCGTCGAAGTCCAGCGCTTTTAAGCTGTCGCGATCGCGCGCCTGGACCACAATCGCCTCGGCCTCTTCCCGTGTAAATCTGAGCCGCTCGAAGCCTGATATCCCCGACTCCCGGGCGGACCTCGTCAGGTCGCCATCGGGAACGCGCTCTCCCTTCGCGTTTGCCGAGGCCCGCCCGGCCGATCTCGTACCTCCCATCCCAGCCTGCCGGACCCGGAGATCGTCGGCGCGAAAAACCGGGTCGGCAAGCACTGCTAGCGCCTTAGGCGCTGGTTTACGCCCTGACAATTCCCGGCGCAACACAGCCAGCACTGACGCCGATGGCAAGCTCACGATCTCGTGGTTGGCAATCAACGGCGTGCCAGAGACGCGGAGATCCGTTAAGGATTTGTTCGCCGTGTCTCCCCGTCCCCCCTTCTCCGTGTCCCCGCGTCTCCCCTTCTCCGTGTCTCTCTCGGGCACCAGCAGTACCGCAAAGGGCACGTACTGCAACGCACCATCTCCGACGATCAGTAATCGTTTCTTCCCTAACTGTCCTGCGACAGGCCCAAGTAGCATTCGGCTCAGCTCGGTGATGGCTAATTCCGCTGCTCGTTGGCTTTCCCGCCGATGGCTTGTCTTCAACAGTTCGTACACGCGACGCGACGCAGTCTCCACCTCGGAGCGTTTGGGCAACTCATGGCTGCTGATCGAGTTCGTCGTCACCGCCCAGACATAGCTCCTCTCATCGCCGAGCGCATATTCCAACAGCAACGTACCCGTATCGAGCACTTGCTGCTGAATCTCTCTGACGCTAAGCGGCTGAGGCTGCGTCAGCGCGGCGTAACGTGGACTGGTCCGTCTGATCTCGGCTTGGATTTGCTGGTATTCACGCGTCAGCGATTCGATTTCCCTCGCACTGTCGGCGGCCTGCTCTGCGGTGTGTTCGCCCCCGAGGAGGGTCATCTGTTGCTGTGCTTTTGAGTTGAGCTGGCGCTGCAAAGAGCGCTCTCGCTCGACCAGCTGCGGGTCAACCCCTTGCCGGATGTCTGCGCCAGCTTCAGCCAATGTGTCGAGCAAAGACCGGGCGTGGGCACGCTCGGCAGCGTGTAAGGCGGCAGCGTCGTGTCCCGCCGCGGGGTGCTGTTTATGCAGGCGCATCAGCAGATCGATATAAAACTCGTAGGAATTCTGAGTGGTGGCGAAGTAGGTGGCGCGGAGTTGCGGGTCGGTGTAGTGAGCGCGCAAACTTTCCACGATAACCAGCGCGGACTCGATCTGCTTGCGAGCTCCTGAAAGGTTGCCGCTCTGACGTTCAATGGACGCAACACTGAAGAGAGTCTCAGCCTCACCAACGCTGTCGCCGATCTTACGCCTGATGGCCAGTGCCTGCTCAAAGCAAGCTCTCGCCTTCTCGTTCTGGCCCAGACGTAGGTAGAACTCGGCAAGATTGTTGAGCGTCAACCCCTCACCACGCTTGTCCTTGACCTCGCGCCTGATAGTTAATGCTTGCTCAAGGTAGTCTCTCGCTGTCTCGTTCTCGTTCAGACTCTCGTAAACCTCGCCAAGATTGTTGAGCGTCTCCCCTTCACCCTGCTTGTCCTTGATCTCGCGGGTGATGGCCAACACCTGTTCAAGGGTGTCTCTCGCCATTTCGTGCTGACTCAAACTTTCGTAGACAGCTCCAAGGTTGCTAAGCGCCATTCCTTCACCAAACTTGCTCTTCAGTTCACGCCAGATGGCCAACGACCGCTCATGGTAGTCGCGTGCCTTCTCATATTGGCTCAGATAAAAGAAGAAATTGCCGAGATTGTTGAGCGTCATTCCTTCGTCGCGCTTGTTCTTGGTCTCGCGCCCAATGAGCAGGGCCTGCTCATAAGAGTTTCTCGCCTTTTCGTATTGACTTAGATTTATGTAGAGAACCCCAAGACTGTTGAGGGTCGCTCCCTCACCACGTCTATCATTGATTTCGCGACTGATAGCGAGCGCTTCCTCATAGTAGCCTCTCGCCTTCTCGTATTCGCTCAAGGCGTTGTAGACACCCCCGAGACTGTTAAGCGTCGAGCCTTCCCCATGCCTATCCTTGATTTCGCGGCTGATGACTAGTGCCTGGTTATACCTGTCTCTCGCCTTCTCGAACTGGCTCAAGTAATAATAGACAACGCCAAGACGTTGGAGCGTCCGTGCTTCCCACTTCTGCTCTCCTGCTTCTTGCCACTTCTCAACCGCCTCGCCGTACTTCCTGATCGCTCTCTCCAACGCTTCCCCTTGCCCCTCGCCATGCGCTCGCCTCCCTTCCATCAGCAACCGCTCAGCCGCCACTCTCGCCCGATCTTTCACGGTTGCCTCCCGCCGCTTCTCCAGTTTCACTTCATAGCGCCCCGGGTTTCCGCTTCTGGCCCTAGCTTTCACCTCCAACGTGTGCCCGCCACCGCTCGCCGCCTCACAAGACAATTCCTCCGCGCCGAGCGTGCCGCCGAACTCATCCATCTCTATCAGCTGCACGCCGTCCGGTCCGCGCAGTACGCCGACCACATCGATCCCTCGTTGAGCAATCGTCACGTGCAGGTATTCGCCTGTCGCAACCTCGATGCGATAGACATGAGCTTCGCCGCCCGCCAACTCTCGTTCAACGGCCGCGCCTGACACAAGCTCGCGCACCTCTTGTTGGGTCTGTGACGCAACACCGATCGAGCAAAACATCAAACACGACAGCGAGGCCACTCTCATCATTATCCTTCGCATGATTTTCACCTCTCATCGATACTGAACCCGCACTGCGTAGTCTTCTACAAGTTGCCTTCCGCCGTTATTCAAGCCGTAGAGCTTGATTCGATACTGGCCGGCGGGAAACGATCGGCGTGGCAGCGCGACGGTGAAGTTGTTGTAAGGACTCTTTTGAAGACCGCGCCCGCGCCAAACCGTTACGCCGCGATCGTTGGAAATCTCCAAAGCGTAGGCGGGATGCGACGGCTGCCCGGTGACGTTCAGAATCAGCGTGAAGAGATTGGCGCCCGACGGCACTTCAATTGTCGTTAACGCACCCGGAGATTGAGCGCGGGTCGAACCTTGGGGGTCCACGTCTATGATGGGGACGTTGATCTGCGGCTGCGAAAGCGAGTTGACCGTCCGGCGAAGCTCGTCGATTTGCGTTTTGTCTGTTGCGGCAGGTTGGGACGGTCTTTCCTGGATGTTCTCTTGCGTGCGACGGCGCGCTAGTTCCTCTTGCGCCGCTACGCGGGCGGCTTCTTCACGCTGGGCGCGCCGTGTTGCCTCTTCGAGTTGACGACGCATCTCCTCGATTGTTTCCGGCGAGGGAGCAACCGTTCCATCCGGACGCTCAACTGGACGCTCATTGAGTTGCGCGATGAGACGCTGGTTCTCTCGGCGTTGAAAAACTAACGCCGCGACCAACGCGAAGCTAAGGGCAAGCAGCAGCGCCGCGACTGCGTACGGAACACGAAATGAAGAGAACAACTCAGCAAGTCGTTGCCCCCACGCTAAACGCACCGAGCCGGTCTTTTCCATTGCCTGGGCTCTGTATGGGACAGACTGCTGGACGGTGCCCACCTTCGACGCGGCCGGTGTTTCACTGACGCTTACCGCGGCCGCATCCGCCCATGACCTGAGCGCCAGGAGACTGCGATATTCACTGGCGCAATCCGAGCAAGTCATCAAGTGGTCCGCAACCTGCCCGCGCTCTGAGGCGTCGAGTTCACCAGCGGCGGCGCGCACCATCAGTTCCTTCGTTGGACACTCCGACCCCCCGCGTTGCGCGCGCGCGGTGCTTCGCTGATAGAGTCCCCTCAACTCTTCGCTAGTCAATTTCATATTCGATCCCCTCGGGCTGGAGCAGGTTGCGCAAGTCTTTTAGTCCGCGATAAATGAGATTGCGTGCCTTCGGCTCACTCCACCCCAACAGATCAGCGATCTCCCGGCTGGTCATTCCCTCTAGATGCAATCCCACGGCGCGACGCCGACTCTCGGGGAGCCGTGCGAGCGCTTCATTAACTTTCTGCATTACCTGTCGCTGTTCTGTCAGACGGACGGGCGACTTCGCAGGATCCTCCGTCAACGGTCGCCGCTCCCCTTCCCCCTCCTCTTCATCGATCAGGTGCAATTGTTCCTCGCGTCGAACCTTCGCCCGACGCACCGCATCGATCGTCGCCGTCGCCGCGATCCTATAGATATAAGACGCAAGATTTTGGATTTCCGTCTCACTGCGAAGCGCTCGCCAGAGACGAAGCCGCGCTTCCTGCTCGATATCGTCGAATTGGATCCCAAGGTCCTGCGGGCACAGGCGGGCTATTGATTGACGCAGGAATTGTCCGAACTCTTCGATGACAGCGTTGAAACGCTCCTCGACTTGCGGGGGCTGCATTCTTTTAGCCCTGGGTGGCCGGCCTCGTGAGAGGGATTGCACGCCTGCTGCGTCCTTATGCTTTGAGGCGAAAGATTACTACTGTTCACGGTCGAAGCAAAGACCGTCGTGAGTCGCAGTTCAGCAGCGCCGGTCATCGGTTGCTTCCTCGCCCGAGTAGGTTTCACTCACCATGCCTTGGCTATCTCCGGCAGTACCGCTCTTTGTTTTCAGTAATAACTACTTGGATGGTATCAATGAGTCCTCTGGGTAACAATGCATCAAGGATCTTCCGGCCGCCTTCAGGTTCGCTTGATCATAAAGCAGCACTTGCTGCCCACTTATAGACGCGAGTATAGACGCGGGACTCGCGTCAAATAGCTATCACTCTAGGGAAGGTCTTCAATTAAGACCGAACGAGTTTCATGCGCTGGAGCAGTTCTTTGAATCTGGGATCCGAGCGCAGACTGTCGTATCTCGGATCAACGTTGAGGTAAACCAACCAGCCGGCGCGCTCCTCATAAGCTTCTTGCAACCATCTGAGCGCCTGTTCTTTCTCTCACCAGGCCTGCGTAGATGATTGCTTGATAACCCAAGGAGACATAGCGGTGCTTTGCCGACTCGTTCAATTCAGTAATCAGCCTTTTGGCCTGAGCATTTCTTCCTGAGATCGCGTAGGCGTAGCCCAAGGCAGCGGTTGCTTCCGTGCTGGTGGGAGACATGTCTATTGCTTTCTTGAACTCCGTGATAGCCTCGTCATATCTCTTCATTTGCTCATAACCCTGTCCGAGGTAAAAGTGGGCCCAGTAATCTTCTCCCATATCAAGTGTCTGCCGTCCCTGCTTGATGGCCTCCGTGTAATCTCTTGCGAACAGGTAATGCCAGGCAAGGTGCGAATTCATCACCAGATTCAGGGGATCGATCTCCAAAGCGCGCCTACTCTCTACCAAGGATTCTTCAGTGCGGCCCAGAGCAACTAAAAAGTGCGAATAGGCGTGGTGGGCATCCGTATTCCTCGGGTCTAGTTCAATCGCTCGTTTGAACTCCTTCTCAGCGCCAGGGAAGTCGCGGGCGAAATCCATTTTCACCATTCCCTGGGCGTTGTGTGCGTCGGCTAACGTCTCATCAATTTCCAGAGCTCTGGACGCGGCTGCACTAGCTTTTGGGTAGGCCTCAATCGGCAAGAGGGCGCCGCGTCTACCAAGCGTAGCGTAGGACAAGGCAAGCCCAGCGTAGGCCACGGAGTAATTGCGATCCATGTCGACAGCCTGCTGGAAAAAGTTGTTACCGAGGGCAAGTTCCTCCGCGGTTCTCTTGTTGAAATGATAGCGGCCTTTAATAAACGCCTGGTAAGCTTCTTTGTTCGACGTATAATTCTTTGTCTGCCTTCCCTCCTCGCCGCTCAACTTCGGCCGCAACTTCTCTGAGATTTCCTGGGAGATCTCTTTCTGCACCACAAGTACGTCTGCCACCTTGCGGTCATATTGGTTTCCCCAGAGGCGGCGGTTATCACGCACATCGACAAGCTCGATGTTGATGGAAAGCTCGTCATCGTGCTGAAAGAGTCTGCCCATTACTACTGCGTTAACACCCAGCTCATGTCCAGCGGTCTGAGGATCTATTTGTCGCCCCTTGTAACGCAAGACCGAGCTGAATGATTTCACGTTTAGATTGGGCAATGGCGTAAGACTGTTGACGATGCTTTCGCTGATCCCGTCCGAGAGGTATTCCGTGTTTGGATCGGCATTAACGTTGACGAGCGGCAATACAGCAACTGACTCTACGAGCCCACCAGATTTAGCGAAGTAGAAAACATAAGCGTAGACGACGACCGCGATGGCCATTGCCGACGCAATAAGTATTACACTTCGCTTGTGGCGCTTGATCTCACTGATTACATACTCCGCGCTTGACGTCGGGCGTGCCGTCCCAACACCAACAGTGCGTGAAGCAGATTTGTTCGGGGTCACAACTGCTGCCTGGCGGGCCTTCTTCGCAGCCACCTCCTCCCCATCGCTCGTCTCTGACCGGATGGAGCGCTCAAGTCGAGCATCGACCTCCAGCTCCTGCTTCAAACTTAATAAATCTATGGCCAACTCCTTGACCGTTTGGTATCGCTCCTCCCGGTTCTTCTGGAGTGCTTTGCTGACGATCCGCTTAAGCTCAACAGGCACTTCTGGTGCGCTGCGTTCTAGCGGAGCAAAGTCGTCTTGCAGGATCGAGACGATGACGTGACTGGGGGTTTCCCCATCAAATGGCGGACGGCCGGCGATTATCTCGTAAAGCACCACGCCCAGACTCCAAATGTCTGTGCGTGCATCCAGCTCTTGTCCTCCTCGGGCCTGCTCCGGAGACATATACTGGGCAGTGCCAATCAACATGCCGGGGTTCGTATTGACCAGTGCTTTCGGTCGGGCCTCGGATTCGACTGTCGCTGTCAACGTGAGCTTAGCCAATCCGAAGTCTAAGACCTTTACGAACCCGTCATGCCTGCGCATGATGTTTTCCGGCTTTATGTCGCGATGCACAATTCCAGCCGCGTGCGCTGCTGCCAGAGCCGAAGCGACTTGACTTGTCACATCGAGCACTTCTCGTAAGCTTACCCGTATCTCGGGCATCTGTTGTCGCAGCGTTTGGCCCTCAATGAATTCAGTGACAATTAAATGTTCGCCGTCCCATTGTCCAATCTCGTGAATGGTGACGATGTTCGGGTGATTCAGTGCTGATGCCGCGCGCGCTTCTTGTTCGAAGCGGCGCAGCCGGTCGGCATCACGAGTGAATCGTGCGGGCAGAAGCTTAAGCGCAACCTGGCGTCCGAGCATGGTGTCTTGAACCAGGTAAACTTCTCCCATTCCACCCTCGCCCAGCAAAGCCTTAACCTGATAGCGGCCAATAATCTGGCCCTCAGCTAACCGGGCTTCACCATCAATGAACAACTGAGCTGCAACCTGAGACAAAGGCCTCTCAAGAATATTTCCCACTTTTTCGTGCGAAGCGATGAGCGATTCAACTTCACAGCGCAGAGGTTCGTCACCCGCACAGGCGTGAGCAAGGAAGGCGGAACGCTGCCCTGGCTCTTGCTCCAGAGCCGATTGCAACAGCTGATCGATTTGTTGCCAGCGTTCAGGGTTCATAATGCAGTGACGAGAAACGAGGCGGTGATGTCGACGGATTGCTGATGAATATGAAATCTCTCATTACTCATCGCTTCTGACTCATCACTCCTCAGCGCTCACTTCTTTTTCCATTTCGCGTTGAAGCCAGGCCTTGGCGGTGCTCCAGTCGCGCATGACTGTGACAGCCGATACACCCAATACCTCGGCTGATTCTTCTACACTCATTCCGCCAAAGAAGCGCAGTTCAACCACCTGGCATTTTCTTGGATCAATAGCCGCTAAGCTCTTCAAAGCATCGTCGAGCGCCACTAATTCCGCGGCTTGTTCCTGCGCCACGACCGCCGCTTCGTCTAAAGATACTCGGCGTGTACCACCGCCTCGCTTAGCGTAATGGTGACTGCGCGCGTGATCGATGAGGATACGACGCATTAAACGCGAGGCAATCGAGAAGAACTGGGCGCGGTTCTGCCAACGCACATTTCTCTGATCAATCAATCGCACATAGGCTTCATTGACCAGCGCTGAAGTTTGAAGTGTATGCCCTTGACGTTCGCGACCCATGTGGTTATGGGCCAGCCGGTGCAATTCCTCATAAACCAGTGGAGTTAACTCATCCAGTGCCGCTCGATCCCCTTCGCTCCAGGCAACGAGCAGCTGGGTCACTTCATGTGGTGGTCGGGTCATTGAGGTCACTAGTACAGACGACGAGACTAACAGAATGCTTCCAATAATAACGCCTGTTTGGAACGCGTTGCTAATGTCCCGATTGTCCCTTGTGAAAAAGACTCTTCAAGTGTGATAGGTCCTCAGTGTGATTCTCGCGTCATTAGGTGAACAGCACTTTTTGTTCTAAACGAAAATCTCGACTGAGAAAACAAGGGTGACGGTGGGTGCAACTGTCGCTAAGGACTAGTCCTCAAAAGGAGGCTCATCGTGTCGTCATCCTCAACCGCGCCCAACGGTGCAGTGCGCTCGTATCACGGCTTTTCACAAGCTGCCGAAGAATGCGGCATGTCGCGCGTCTGGCTCGGCTTCCACTTCCATACAGTAGTCAGGCACGGATTAAATCAAGGCAAGCAAATCGGTCGCTTCGCATTTGAGCACGCCTGAAACCCCGTTAAGAACCAACTGATCAGTGTCAGCCGTTCGGCGAACATCAATGACGAAGGAGAACCCCGATGAAACACCCTCCTGTTACTATCAGGCGAAAGAAGAACCAATCGTTGCTAAAGCTACTGGCCGGTGTGGTTTTGCTCAGCCTCGTTTCCACCACCCGTCCAGCGTTTTACCCCGTCGTCTTGGCCCACTTGTCGTCGACCACTCCACAATTTTCAGATTGGTCAAATCCGGTAAATGTTGGGCCGAATGTTAACGCTGCAAGTAGCGAGCGACAGGTATCGATTACGCACCAGGGTCTGAGTCTCTACTTTGATTCAGACCAACCGGGAGGTTTTGGTGCAAACGACCTTTACGTATCTCACCGTACCAGCATCGATGCGCCCTGGGGACCGGCGATGAATTTAGGACCAACCATAAACAGTCCCCAAGCCGAATTTGCTCTTCGACATGCGGGGGCTGCATTTTTTTAGCCCTGGGTGGCCGGCCTCGTGAGAGGGATTGCCCGCCTGCTGCGTCCTTATTCTTTGAGGCGAAGATTACTACTGTTACCGGTCGAAGCAAAGACCATCGTGAGCCGCAGTAACGCAGTGCCGCTCATCTGTCGCTTCCTTGTCCGAGCACGGGTCGTGCAAAACGCCTGTGGCTGTCCCGAAGGTAACTCGCCCGCGACCCTCGCGCACTTTGAAAGGAGCTGATTATGAAGAAGCACTTGAAACCGACAATTGGCGCAGTGATCGCCGCTCTGACGCTGGCGGCTCTGTGTTTCGCTTATGCCGGCATTCCGAACGCCGTGGCTCGCGATGATGACGATGATGACGACGGCTCGCATACCAAGCTCACTTTTGATCTGTCACTCGTCGGGCCGAGCCCCTGCGATCCTTCATTCGGCGAACTGGCGACGTGGCAGGGCACCGTCCGCAGGGATATCGAAGGCGATCTGCGAGCGCGCTTGCTAGGTTTGCCGCTGACGCTGGGCGGAGAGGTGGTGCCGGTGCAATTCGATTGGATTGTCAGTGCCGGTGGACTCTCTTTCAAAGCACGTCTGCAGGGTTCATGGAACTTTAAGACGGGAAAACTGGGGATGAACGGGACCGTCACCGAAGGCTTCCGCGCAGGTGAGAGAGCGCGCGTGAAGGGGAACCTGTTTGACCTAAGAAGTCTGAGGTTCAAGGGTGACATGCGCGTCGGAGGGAACCACGGACGGACGGCCGACGTGCAGTAGCGCAAGCTTTTCGCCTCTCATTTATTCCCTGCCCTCAGCATGAGCTAATTGAGAGCGAGAGATTGTTGCCCCGTCGAGGAAAAACGACAGTCGCGCGACACGCGGAGAGAAAAATCATGATCACCATAAGTAAAGCCGCTCAACGCAATCGTCAGCCGAGAACCCTGCTCGTCCTCGTCGCCCTGGTCTCGCTCGTGCTGGGAACCCACGGATGTGGGCTCATTGTTACCAATCTCGACGGCAACCTCAGCATCGACTTTACTGTCGATGTGTCGCCGGGACACTGTACGTTTTTCCCTGCTCCTCCGGTAGATCCCAATAGCGATACCGAGCTGGAGCTCGCTTTCACGCTAGAAGACACGATGGACCGCTACAGCGTTATAGGGAATGAACTTGCAGGGTTTCAGTTTTGTGCAGCAGCGGACGCACCAGATGGTGTCGAGAGGGTGGAGCACATGATTACGCGGGGCCTTCGTTTTGGTCGAGGTGCTTTCATCGTTACTGTGAGATCGCTCGACGTCACTGTCAACGACTCACCCGATCCGGTGAGCGTTGGGAGCGACCTCACATACACCATTACAGTAACAAACATCAGATCTTCAAATGTGACGGGCGTTAGTCTATTGGACGAACTGCCTTCGGTAGCGGAGGCCGAATTCGTTTCCGCCTCGACAGGCTGTGGCCCAGGCGCCGTCAGCAATACTCTTATATGCAACATCGGCGACCTCGACTCGGGCGCAAGCGCAACGGTCACGATCGTGATCAGACCCTTAGCAGCGGGAACGATCACCAATCGTATAAGAAGAATAAGATTCTCAACGCCCGGTACGCCCGATCCAATCGAGGTTGAAGTCCCCAACTTTTCAGAGACCACAGTCACTGCTCCGGAAGCACCTCCAGAAGCTGACTTATCAGTCATCAAAGTCGGTAGTCCTGATCCCGTTACGCAGAACGGCCTTCTGACCTACACCGTCACAGTCACCAACAACGGGCCAGCGACGGCCACAGGTGTGCTGCTGAAAGATAAGCTACCTCCATTCGAGCTAGATAGCTCCACGATCGTGGTCAGCCAGGGAACTTGCACCAGGACGAATCGTCCGTTCGAGATTAATTGCGACTTCGGTACGCTGGCGAGCGGAGCCAGCGCCACGTTGACCTTCACCGGCTTCGCTGGGCCTGCCGGCATAATCACCAACATTGCCATCGCGACAGCCAATGAGCCGGATCCGAACACTCTAAACAACACAGCTACCGTGAGCACAACGGTCAACCCGCCCTGAGGGTTCCTCTCTTCGGGCTTGCCGGCCGTCAAGGTATGTCGGTAGTGCGCCCATTATCAATGTTGCTAGTTGCTTGAACGATCTTCGTCCGTTGAGGAGGTCCTATGACGCGGAGTTTAGTGTTGGCCAAATCGATCAGCTTGATTCTTGCCGCTTTGATGCTTTGGCACTATGGCAGAGTAGGGTTATACGCACAAACACTCACAACTCAGAGTCAGCGAGAAGCGCGTTCCGGGCAGACTGCTTTCAAAGGCATTGAAGAGAACCGTTTCGACGCGCTGCTTGACGAACTCAAAGAAGTCATCCGTGATGACGGAGCGAGAACCAAAGCCGCGCCGGAGAAAGGCTTCGCCGGTGTCGAGCGCGTCAACACCATCAAAGATAAACTGGCTGCTGAAGATGAGAAGAACCAGCAATACTTCGCGCAGGTCGGAAGGACCATCGCAGATAAGAAATTGCCCGCCGAGATTCGCGAGCGTCACGCCGGATTCGTCCGCGAATACCAAGCGAAGTACGACGCGCTCATGGCCCACCTTGACGGCCTCCAGTCGGCGCACAAGACAGCGACCGGCTTGTGGGGCAAGCTGACCGGCCAGAGCCAGAGCGTCAACTGGGATCTAGTTATTGAGAAAGCCACTGCTTTCCTCAACTCGAACACTCCGCAGCCGCGCCCACGACAGAACTTCGACCCGCACAACCTGCCGCACCGCTCACTGAAAGCGGAACAACCCATCGCGCCCAAGCTGACGCGCGAGGAGTGGCTCCAAGCGTTTCCGAAAGAAGCGGCCACGTCTGGATCAGGCTCTAACCCAAGCTCTGTTCAAAGCACCGTCGCCAAGACGCGCGACACAAACTCCCCCTTAGCCACCTCGCCGCCCACGGCCGCCGATCTAGCCGAGACCATCGAAGTCAAATTCACGCCCGAGATCCGCCAACTCGCCGACAGCTTAGACCGCAACCCGGTCAAGATTTACAACTGGGTCCGCAACAACATCGAGTTCGTCCCCACGTGGGGAAGCATTCAGGGAGCGCAACTTTGCCTGGAAACCAAGAGCTGCAACGCCTTCGACACGGCCTCAATGTTGATTGCTCTTCTTCGCGTTTCCGGAATCCCTGCGCGCTACCAGATGGGAACCATCGAGGTTCCCATCGAGAAGTTCAAGAACTGGGCCGGCGGGTTCACGAATGCTGAGGCCGCCGCCGCGCTCTTCGCCAGCGGTGGCGTGCCGTCGGTGGTACGGCGCGTCAATCAAAGCGGGCAGGTCATCAGCGTCAAGCTCGAGCACGTTTGGGTCAAGACCTTTGTGGACTACACACCCTCGGGCGGCGCAATCAATATTCAAGGTGACACGTGGGTTGACCTGGACGGAGGCTTTAAGCAATACGCCATAACCACCGCGCTGCAAGACCTCACAGTCGTGGTCCCTTTCAACCGAGATGCCTATCTGTCCAGCCCGACTAGCGAATCGCCGACCTCCTTCTATCACCAAACCCTATCCACCTACGTCTCTCAGAACTTTCCCGGTAGAACCTTAAGTGACTTTATTACTAGACGAACGATCCGAGGCACTCCTATGGTCGTGCTTGGTGGGTTGCCCTATAGGGCCTTGATTAGAGGCGTGAACTTCGCTGAACTTCCGCAGACGCTGCGTCAACAAATCACGATTAAGGTGGAGCGCGCAGGCGTCGCAGGCTCGCAAACTGCCTACACTACCAACTTACCGGACATCCTCAGCAAGCGTCTCACGCTCTCTTTCAAGCCTGCGACGGCCTCTGATGTCCAGACAGCCACCAGTTTTGAAGGTTTGTATTTGACACCGCCCTATCTCATGTCGGTGAAGCCGGTGCTCCGTCTGAACAGCCAAGTGGTCGCTACAGGTCCGCCTTTGGGTATGGGCCAGACTCTCCAGATGACGTTCCTCTTAGACCTTCCGGGATTGGGTCGGCGAACTGTCCAGAATACCGTCACGGCAGCCACTTACCTGACGATCCTTTTTGCTCCCCACCTCAACAGTGAGGTAATCGGAAATAACCTGGCCCGAGAATTCCGACAAGCCGATGACCGCTTCGGGACGCTGAACATCGATAACTCCGATCGGGATCCGTCGGTCGGGGGAATGTTGCAGGTCTTGAGCAGCTACTTCTTCAACCGTCTGGATGCATCCACCGACACTCTGGAGGGACTGTTTCCGATTGTGCAACTCAAGACTGCGTTTGTTGCCTATGTCTCCTCCGACGTCGAGGGATCATCGCTCTTTGGGGTCCCGGCGGCGCTTCAATTCACGGGGATAAGCATTGATGCGGACCTGCTGGAAGACGTCGCGCTGGCAAGGGATGGAACGGCAAACCCGAGTCTCACCTTTGAGAAACTGCGGGGGTTGGAGTCTTCATATTGGGAGCATGGAATCTTCGAACCAGAAGGGACCAATCCAAGTCAACCTGCCGTGTCAACTGTTCGGGCGTTGCAGCATGCAAGGAGAGAAGGAATATCGATCCACGAGATCAATGCTGCCAACCTTGCGGTGATCTCACAGCTTCGAGTGTCGCCCGACACTAAGGAAGCGATGCTTGATGCCGTCAACGCGGGCCTGGTCGTGACGACACCAGCAAGTGATTTGCAGCTTGGTAGGTGGCGCGGCGTGGGATACATCGTTGAGGACCCGCTCACGGGAGCGGGCGCGTACCGGATCAGCGGTGGCTCATCGGGAGGAGCAATACCGATTGAACTCTTACAGCCCCACCTTGTTGGAGGCAGACTGCCGCCGACTCTGCGGCGCTGGCCAACCGCGATTGTCGCCGTGGGTTGGCCTGTCGGCCGTGGCGCTCTAAAGAAGATGATTGCCAGGATGTATGTGAATAAGTGGAGAGTTTCAGAGTCGATCGGAGCAGAGCTGCGTTCGGCGGGCTATAACGTTTACACGGCCGATGTGGATGCGGATAACTTTGTGAGTTTCGTCCAGGGAACTGGAGATCTGACTACTGAAGATGTCTTTTGTTATATCGGTCCTTCCTCGCTTAGAGGCGATTTAGCTTTGGATAACGTGGAAGGGCAGATCACTACTTTCAGCACCGTAGGACGCAAGTTCTCGATCGCCTTTCTGGCCGCAAAAACAGGGGCCGAGTGCCTTTTCGAAATCGAAGACGGCGGCCCTCTTAATTGCAGTGAAAACGTCCAACTGCAGCAGTTCTGGACTCAACACCTGATCTTTTGCAATCGGGGTTCGGATGGTAGTTGCGATTTCGGAGGGGCACATCTGGGGATTAGAGCGCCTATCTCTCTCGAGGGTTCGAAAATAATCGCAGACTTTTTTTGGAGGGGAATGGCTGTTGGGTTGAATGCGGAGCAGGCAGCTACAGGACTGGGGGTATACATGTGGCCCCAACCTGCTCCTCGCGCAACCCTTCGCGGTTTCGGTCGATGACGCGTCAATTGCGCTATAGCTGAACTCTCGTCGCTCCATGGCCAATTTTTAGCGAATCCTTCGTTACTTATTCTTGATCGTAGCTAATTTGAGGAGCGGAGAGAATTTCATATATGACATCGATTTTATCAAAAGCGAAATTCTTGAGCCTGGTTCTTGTCGCCCTCATTCTCTGGCATTACGAGGGAGTCTGGCTCTACCCACCCACCCGTGCCGCTCAAAGTCAGAAAGAAGCGCAAGCTGCCCGGTTTGCTCCTCTCCCCAAAGCTATTGAAGGTAACCACTTCGATTCTCTGCTCTCTCTAATGAAAACGGTCGTAAGAAATGGCGCGATGAAAACCAAATTGGCGCCGGAAAAGGGGTTCGCGGATTTCAACGAGCTGATGGGGCTTAAGGAAAGTCTGGTAGCTGAGAATGACAAGATCCAGGAGCGATTCGACCAACTTGAGAATTCCTTAACGCGAAAGGGATTCGCAGACGAGATTCTAACCCGCCATGCGCAGTTCGTTCGCCAGTATGCCTCTAAGTATGAAACGCTGATGGCGCATTTGCAGGAAATCCAATCGACGCACAGTGCCGCGACCGGCCTGGTAGCAAAACTGACTGGCAAAAACAAGAGTGTTGATTGGGATGGAGTGATCGGGAAAACACTGAGCTTCCTGGATGCAAACAGTTCTCGTCCAGCCCGGAGCAAATCTGATCCCAAAAATCTACCACATCGATCGCTGAAAGCAGACAAGGCCGTTTCGCCTAAGCTGACGCGTGAAGAGTGGCTCAACGCTTTTCCTGCGGACTCGCCTGCGAAAGCCGATTCCCTGGTCCAACCATCGTCAACAAGTTCAAAGAACTCCGTCGGACGCTTGGCCACAGGCCCACCCACGTCAGCAGACTTAGCTGAAACGATTGAAGTGAAATTCACTCCAGAGATTCGCCAACTGGCCGCCAGCTTAGACCGTAACCCCGTCAGCATTTACAACTGGGTCCGCAACAACATCGAGTTCGTCCCCATTTGGGGCAGCATCCAGGGAGGGCAGCTTTGCCTTGAGACGCGTTCGTGCAACGCCTTCGACACTTCTTCCTTGCTCATCTCTTTACTCCGCTACTCCGGCGTCCCGGCACGCTACCAGATGGGGACGATTGAAGTGCCGGTGGAGAAGTTTAGGAACTGGGCCGGCGGGTTCACGAACACCGAGGCCGCTGCTTCGCTCTTCGCCAGCGGCGGCACTCCATCAGTCGTACGGCGCATAGATGGGAGCGGTCAAGTCGTGACGGTCAGGCTGGAACACATTTGGGCAAAAGCCTTCATGGACTACGCGCCGTCGGGCGGGGCTGTCAACCGTCAGGGCGACACGTGGGTAGAACTAGACGCGAGCTTCAAACAGTACAATTACACTGTTCGCCGCGACTTCAATAGCATTACTGCAATCGACCCGCAGGAATTTCTTGCCCAGCTGTTGAACGGTGCCACAGTTGACAACACGACGGGTTCGTTGACCGGTTTGAACACCGCCGCGCTCCAGTCGAATTTCAACAACATAGTCTCACAAGTCCGGCAGGCCCAAGCCGGCTTGACTCCTGACCAAATCGCCAACGAACTGATTGGCAGAAAAGTGATCAGGCAAGCCGCCCCTGCCGTATCACCGGCCGGCCTGACCTACCGAAAGCTAATCTCGGGTCCGTCAGTTTCGGCAATCCCGGCTAATCTGCGTCACTCGCTTTCGCTTCGACTCGAAGACAGATACGCCAATGTTCTGTTAAGTCTCTCGCTATCTCTCCCGGAGGTTGGTAACAAGCGTCTTGCGCTCAACTACCGAGCTGCGTCAAGCGCGGATGAAACCGCCCTCCTAGCCCTAAGCGGCGGCAGCCTTCCTTCGAGCATTCTGGTGAGGCCAGAGTTCAGGCTTGATGAACAAGCTGTTGGGATCGCCGCCCCCATAGGAGTTGGCGCACAGCAAATCATCAAGCTCTCGTTTACCGCTCCCACGATCAACACCTCTGAGATTCAAAGCCCGGTCACGGCGGGCGAGCAGATTGCAATGGGGCTTAATTTGGGGAATGTCCCGGCCGCTCGCTTGTTGAAGGATGGTGAATTTTTCAACAACATCCTGCAACTGGCGGCCGCCAACAGGAACAACGAGATCGCGCGCCAAAAGCCCGCGCCTCGGGTACTCGACTACATCATTCAAACGTGGTTCGCGCAGACCGATTTGCTTTCCGCGATGGTCGCCGGCGGCTCGGATGCAATCACGCTCAGATACCCTTCGGCCGGTTTCGCCTTTCTGGACCTTGAGCCCTCGACCCTCTTCGGAGCAGTTATCAGTTCAAGGCTAACAGGGATCAGCCTCGACATCGACCGCGACATCGTGGTCAACGAGGCCAGAGACGGCAACCGCGGCCGGGTCGTAGCCCTCACTAAGCAGCAGGGTAATCTGGGTTCAGCACTCGAGGCGCAGGTTCCGCAGCAAATGTTCTCGCGCTTGCGGGGCAAACCAACCTGGGCCAGCACTACGACCCTCATCAAGACGGCCAACGCGCAAGGCATCCCACTCTTTGAAGTCAACCAAGCCAACATATCGGCGGCTCTGCCACGGTTGAACCTGCCCGCGGATATTGAGAGGGACATCGCCGACGCCGTCAACGCCGGAATGAGAGTCATGACGCCCCAGCAGGAGGTCAGCCAAGTGCGCTATCAGGGAGTCGGCTATGTTGTCGAGGACCCGACGACAGGATCAGCCGCTTACCTCATCTCCGGGGGACTGGGAGGCAGCGGCTATAGCGGCCCCGAGCTACCACTGGAGTGCGTCCCACCGGGCACGGCGCTATCTGGTCAGCAGGCGCAGGCCGATTGTGACATTGAGGGCTTCTTCACGGAACTACTGGAGTCAATCTTGACTGAACTCGCTGGAGCCTTCGCTAGCACGGTGGATGCCATCGCGGAGCTTCTCGATACTTTTGTGACGTGCTTTCGGCGGTGCTTCGAAGCCGGGAGGCAGGGGGGCATGGGTCCCGGCGATGTTCTTAGGTGTTTCGCCTTAAACTTGGCCGTGTTCGTCGCCGCCGCCATAGTTACGATACTGATCGCCCTCTTTCTCAGCGTTGGCCTGATAACGAGTCTGCTAATCGGAGCAGTAATCGGATTTATGGCTCAACTTCTTATGTCGGTGCTAACCGATTGTCCTTTTAGCCCATCGACTGTTGACCGTCGCAACCAAGAGGTCATTCGCAACCAAGGGCCAGACTATGTGAGCGAGGTGGAGGAAGATGAAATTGAAAAGAACTGCTTGTCTATTGATCTCGGGCCTCGCGCTGGCCTTCACCGCGTTGCTCTTCCAGCCTAGCGCTCTGACACAGGTTCAGGCGATCAACAGCGGACTGAACTACCTCAAGTCCACTCAGAACACCGACGGGAGTTGGGGCGCGACGCCGACCTCTCTGAATGACGTCTTCCCGACGACTGCCGCCGCGCTCGAGAGCTTAAGAACGATCGAACCATCAGGGTCAAGCAATCAAGTAAATGCAAGCACTTTTCTATTGGCGCAAAGCGTCGTGGAAACCCCTTTTCTGGCTGCTCGTGTAATTTCCTTGAGCGGCGTGAGCAACACGAGTGCGGATGTAGACGTGCTGCTCGCGCGACAAAACGATGATGGAGGCTGGGGCACGGATGAGGGCTGCCAGAGCGATTCGCTCGACACGAGTCTCGCGCTGATTGCCTTGAAGGCTGCCAACGTCAACACTCAAACGACGCTTATCAGCGGACTCAACTATCTTGCACGCACGCAGAACGCGGACGGTGGTTGGGCGCTGACGCAAGGCGAAGACAGTCAGGTCTTCTACACCGCACACGCCCTGCAGGCTCTCAATAGTTTGCGCCTGCAATTCGGTGTTTCTTCTTTTCAAACGCGCGCGCTCAATTATCTTCGTGCCAGGCAAAACGCAGATGGCGGCTACGGCAATCCGCAGAGCACGCCGTTTGAGACTGGTCTGAGTTTGTTGGCAATCCTGGGTGCGGGTCAGCCACTCACTGCGGCCGAAGGGCGCGCCGTCGCTTATCTCAACACTACACAGCTGACGAACGGCAGTTGGGCGGATGACGCGTACTCAACCGCGCTCGCGTTGCGGGCGATCAGTTTCCCGCAAGACACGGACGGCGACGGCATGTCCGATGACTGCGAAATCGCTAATGGTCTCAATCCGAATGATCCGTCTGACGCCGTGCTCGACAACGATGGCGACGGACTGCCAAACCTCGAAGAGTGTAGACGCAGATGTACGAACGCTAACAACCCCGACACTGATGGAGACGGCTTGAGTGATGGCGAGGAACTAGCGAACGGGAGCGACCCGTGCGACGCGTCCAGCCGCAACCGTGCGCCCACAATCACTTCCCAGCCGCTCACAACGGCGCGCGAAGGCGAGGCCTACGACTATCAGGTGCAGGCCACAGACGCTGACAATGACCCGTTGACCTACACCCTGCTGCGCGCGCCTGCGGGGATGAGCCTCTCGGCGACCGGCTTGGTCGAGTGGACGCCGGCGACGAATCAGGCCGGGACTCACACCGTCATCGTCAAAGTGAGCGATGGCCGGGGCGGCATGGCCTTGCAGCAGTATCGCGTCACGATGTTGGCGCAGGGTATCGATCTGACGGTCGCCTCGGTTGATATCAGCCAGACGCAGACCGACACGCAGACCCTCGTCATTACGGGCAACGTGCGGGTCGGCATTCAAAACAAGGGCGGAAGCATGTTCGCGGGCAGCTTCGAGACGCTGCTGTTTGAGGACCGCAACAACAATGGGACGTACCAGAGCGGCGTGGACGCGCAGCTTGGCATATCAACATTCTCAGGGACCATCGACAGCAACGCCGTCGCGCAACTCGACGTGCCGGTCTCAGGCGTCGTGCAGTTCCGCGACAATCTGATCTATGCGTTTGTTGACAGCGCAAGCCAGATACCGGAGTTGGACGAGACGAACAACACTGGGAGCAGCGGCGTCGGGAGCAAGTATCAGCCGCCGGTTAACGACTTCTTGCCGAAGGTTAAGTGGGCGCATGACAACCCCAACCAACTCGGCGTCGCGGCGGCGCCGCTCGTCGCGCCTTTGATCGATACGAATGGCGACGGCTTTGTCAACGAGCGGGATGTCCCGGCAGTCATCTTCCTGAACGGCCAGAACCGGGCCACCCGCCTGACCGCGCTCCGCGGTGACACCGGCGCGGTGATCTTCGACGTTCCCGAGCCTCCGGGAGTTTCATTGGGCGCGAACACCAATCCGGCGGTCGGCGACCTCGATGGCGATGGCGTGCCTGAGATCGTCGTCGCGGAATGTTGCCGCGGTGTAATTCACTGCTTCAACAGCGATGGAACGTTGCGCTGGACCAGTCCAGATGTCCGTTTCAGGAGTAGCCCGACGATTGCCGACCTCGATGGCGACGGGCACGCCGAAATCCTCTACGGCTGGACCATTTTCAACTTCGACGGCACGATCCGCCGCCTGGATCGCCCCTTCGACATTCCCAGCTATGTCGGCGGCAACTCTCAGACGGCGGCCGCGTCGCAAGTCGCCGACCTCGATCTCGACGGCGTGCCGGAGATCATCGCCGGCCCGGCTGCGTTCGACAGAGACGGCAACGCCATCTGGTTCTGGGAGACCTTCAACTTCAACGGTATCTTTACCGTGCGCGGCACGCTGGATCGCGGCGCGACGACCATCACGATACCCAACTCCAACTTCATCCTGACGGATTCGTTCACAGCCGTCGCCAACCTCGACGACGATCCGAACCCGGAGATCATCGCCGTCAGCGACAACACCAACAGTGGCACGGGCGTGTTCGCCGATACGCTTTGGGTCTTCGAGCACGACGGCCGGATCAAGCCCGGTTTTCCCGTCGGCCTCTATCTGGAGGTTATCAACCAGGAGTTTTACAACCTCGGGCCGCCAACCATCGCCGATTTCGACGGCGACGGCGAGCCGGAGATCGCCATCCCGGCTGGAAAACGAGTCATCGGCGCCGTCAACGGCAACAACATTTCACAGACAATGCTGGCCGTCTATGAGAGCGACGGCAGCCGCAAGTGGCAACGCGACTTGATTCCCACCAACGACTCTGCCGGTGCCGGCACGCGCACCGCGGCAGCGTTTGATTTCGACGGCGACGGCGCGGCGGAGATCGTCTATCTCGACGAGCAGAAACTTTACATTTTGAACGGGCGCGACGGTGCGACGCTCTATGAGCTAGGCGTCGAACACCGCTGTTGCGGGACCAGCAATCCCGTTGTCGCAGATGTAGACAACGATGGCCTCGCCGAGATCGTTGTCCCCGCGGCGGTGCTCGGGGCCGGCTCCCCGCCGCGCGCTGGCGTGCTCGCGCTGGGCGACACGAAAGGCAACTGGCGCAACGCCCGCCGCACTTGGAACCAGTGGCTTTACCACGTCACCAATGTTGAAGAGGACGCGGGCATCCCCCTCGTCACCGCCAACAACTGGCTGACCTTTAACAACAGCCGCACGCAGGTCTCCGCGGACGGCCATGAAGCGACTGCCGCGCCTGATCTGACTGTATCGAAAGTCACGATCAATACAGAGAACTGCCCGGCGGGCGTCGGCATCACGGCGCGCGTCGGCAACGGCGGCAGTCTCCACGTCGCGCCCGGCCAGACGGTCAAATTTTACGCCGGCGATCCGGCGGCTGGCGGCGTGCTCATCGGCACGCAGGATACGAAGTGCCCGCTCCCCCCCGACCCGCTCCACCCCGACCGGCGGTGCGGGCTCAACCCAGGTGAGTTCGAGGACGTGACGCTCGCGAACGTCACCTTGCCGCCCGCGACGGAGGTCTTCGTAACCGTAGGCGATCCGCCCGTCGAATCGCTTGTTCAGTCCCCCAACCTCGCGCGCCGGCCGCACACCTGGGCGCAGGCGAGCGGCTATTGCGTGAGTTGTACCGTGCTCACAAATATCTTCGTCTATCGCGGCATTGACGGCCTGAACAACACACGCTGGATTCAGAACATTTCCAACAGCGTCGTTCCCAGCGGCCCGCCTTTCTACGAGGTGCGATTCCAGTTTCCCGTCAACGCGACGTCCGTCACGATTCAAAACAACACCAGCGGGTTTACCAACTCAAATTCCGGCTTCCTCACCGGCACGCTTGCGTTCTCAAACGGTTTCAGCACTCCGTTCGTGTTCAACTCTCTCGGCGAAGGCGCAATCACATTCCCCGAACAGCAGAACATCTCGTGGGTCCGCCTGATCGGCGCTACCACGCGCCCCGACGGGCCGAGTGTTTCGGAGTTCATCGTTGCCGGCTCATACGTCGAGCCACAATTCCGCATCAACGAAGGCACAGGCCGGCTGGGCAACAACAAAGCGGCGTCCAATTTCACTGGTTCGCCATGTGATGCTGGAGCGAATCAGCCGCCGGTCATCACTTCCGCGCCCGTTATCACGGCCACCGCCGGCACGGTCTACAGCTACCAGGTGCAGGCCACCGACGCCAACAATGACCCGCTGACCTTCGCGCTCGTCACTGCCCCGACCGGCATGACCATCAGCACAACCGGCTTAATCAGTTGGTCTCCGACAGACGCCCATGCCGGCACCTCAGCAGTAACTGTTCAGGTCTCCGATAACCGTGACGGCTCGGTCACGCAATCGTTCATCATCACAGTTACGGGCCCAGGCGGGAACCACTCGCCGCAGTTCACTTCCACGCCGCCTGTGGCCATCGCGCAGGGTCAGACCTTGCAGTACGACATCACCGCGACTGACGCGGACGGCGATCAGATCATCTTCACTATGCGCCAGGCCCCGGCCGGCGCCACCCTGGACCAGTTCACCGGTCGCCTCCTGTGGACGCCGACTGTCACGCAGACCGGCACACAGTTCTTCACCGTGGTGGCCGAAGACGGCCGAGGCGGGAGCAGTCTGCAGTCCTTCGCCGTCGAACTGAGAGCCAGTGTGGACATCGATCCGCCGCAGGATGGTGACGGCGACGGCTACTTTGTGCCGGAGGATTGCGACGACACCAATTCGAACGTTAACCCCGGTCGCGTGGAGATCCCCGGCAACGGTCTCGACGACGACTGCAATCCCGAGACGCCCGACACACTGCCGCCGAGTGCGTTGACTTGCTCCCTCGTGAGCGACAAGCGCAGTTACAACTCGAACTCGCTGGCCCAACTGACTGCCCGGGTCAGCAATACGAGCCCCGCCACGACCGCCAACGGTCTGCAGGCTCAGGTTACTGTGGCCGACTCTGCGGGGCAGGGCGTGTTCGACTCGAGTCTCCCGCTCAACAGTCTTTCGCCACAGGCGGCCTCGCGCGCCGTCGTCCCGTTCAACACCGAGGCGCGGACACCGGGCCAGTATCAGGCAGCGCTTACCATCCGCTACGGGAACAACACGGTCTGCCAGGCGCAGGCCACCTTCGCCATCCTGTCGAGCGCGACTCAGGGCACTGCTCTCACCGGAAGCGTCACGGCGACTCCTGCCATATTGAACCGCGGCGAAACGGCCACGCTCGCTTATCAGGTCAACAACGTGGGGAACGTCGATCTCAACGCCCTGAACTTGAGTTTGCTCGTCGTCAACGTGAACGACGAAAGCGTTGCGCAGACCTTCAGCGAACAGTTTGCGCTCAATCGCGGCCAGGCATTCAACACCACCAGAAGCCTGGACACGACCGGGATGAATATTGGGGAGTATCTGCTGGTGTTGCGCGGCGAGATTGGGGGCACTACGCAAACGGTGGCCTCCGCTCCCTTCCGCATCAACGCGTCGAGTCTACAGTTCAGCGCCGCCACCTACGGCGTCGCTGAAAACGCCGGCGTCGTTCAGATAACCGTCCAGCGCACCGGCGACCTGACAACACCAGCGACCGTCGATTACCAGACAACGGACGACAAGGCTTCGGAGCGCAGTGACCACACCACCTCGCTCGGTACTTTGCACTTTGCGGCTGGAGAAGTATCGAAGACTTTTGACGTACTGGTTAACGATGATTCGTTCGCTGAACAAAGTGAGGCGTTGAACCTTACGCTCTCGAACCCGGTCGGTGCCGGGTTGGGCAGTCAGGCTGCGGCTACTCTAACCCTCACCGATTCCGGCCGCACCGGAGCCAACCCTCTGGACCAGGACGCCGCGTTCTTCGTTCGTCAGCACTATCACGACTTCCTCAACCGTGAGCCGGACGCTGCGGGGCTTCAATTCTGGACCAACCAGATCACAGAGTGTGGTGCTGATGCGCAGTGTATCGAGATCAAGCGCATCAACGTCTCGGCGGCCTTCTACCTTTCGATTGAGTTTCAGGAAACCGGCTACCTGGTCCATCGCACCTACCGCGCCGCCTACGGTCGCCTGCCGCGTTACCGTGAGTTCTTGCGCGACTCGCAGGAGATTAGTCGTGGCGTCGTGGTCGGTCAGGGCAACTGGGCCGAACAGCTCGAGGCGAACAAGCAGGCGTTCGCCGACAGTTTCGTCACCCGCGCTTCGTTTCTAGTGCCGTACCCGGAGACGATGACGCCCGGGCAATTCGTCGATGCCCTGAACGCCAACACCGAAGGCTCGCTCACTCAACAAGAGCGCGATCAGCTCGTGGCCGACTTGGTCGCGGGTTTGAAGACGCGCGCCCAGGTCCTACGCGCGGTGGCCGAAAACTCCGCCTTCAACCGCCGCGAGTTCAACCGCGCGTTCGTCTACATGCAGTACGTCGGGTATCTGCGGCGCAACCCGGATGATGCGCCCGATAATAATCTCGACGGCTTGAACTTCTGGCTATCAAAGCTTAACCAGTTCAACGGGAATTTCATTCAGGCCGAGATGGTCAAATCGTTCCTCGTCTCCGGTGAGTATCGCTCCCGCTTCGGTCAGCCCTGAGTGCTGGGCGCACGTATCCGACGTCAAAAGCAGCCGATGCATACGGCTAATCCAAATCGCTGCGGCGATGGCCAGCAATTTGAACTTATCAAAGCCCAGGAACTTTAGGGTCGAGTTCCAGTCAGGCGAAAGGCGAGAGGTACGTGTTACTGTTTCGGTGCGTAGTAGCCCTGGCGGTAGATTAGCTGCAGCTTCTGTTTGCGCAGTTCCGGATTCACAATCTCCATCTTAATCCGGCGGTGAGATCCGTCGCGCAATTTGTTCTGGGGTGAGTAAGCAATAACATACTGCGACCGCAACTCCTCCTGGATCTGGGCGAAAGCCCGTCCCAGCTCGGCTTCATCGCGCGGGAAAAAGGCGCGGCCGCCTGTCTTATCTGAAATCTTCCTCAGCGAATCCTGCTCGACTTTATAACGCTCAGGATCTCCAATCCCAACACTGTAGACGGCCACGTTGTTCTTCAGCGCAGCGTCAATCGCATCCTGGCGTTTGATAGTGCTGCTTGTATCATCTCCGTCGCTAAGGAGAATTATCGCTCGGCGCGAGTGCTCGTCACCCGCCCCCAACACTTCGCTGGCGCTTTCCCAAACCGAGTCCCAAATGCTGGTCCAGCACAAAGGATCTTCTTGCACCGGTCTGTCTTCTTCGCAATTCGGGTTGTTTGCCGGCAGCTCAACTCGTAATTGATCGATCGCGCGATTTAGTCTTAAAACATTTTCGGTAAGTTGCTGCTCAACCCTGGGAACGCCGGTGAATGAAACAACGGCTACCTTGTCCCTGTCCGGCCTGACAACGGAGCGTATGAATTCCTTAGCAGCTTTTTTTTCGTCCGGAAGCGTGTGCTCCTGCGATTTGCTGGTATCAACCAGAATCACAAGTGTCAGGGGTCGATCGGTCTCGCGTTCAAAAAGGCTGATTGTCTGAGGAGTGTCATTTTCATAGATCCTGAGATCATCCGCTCGAAGAGTGGTGATGAAATGTCGATCTCTATCAACGGCCGTGAAGACCGTATTCACAAGGTTGGTCTCCACTCGCACAACTTCCGTTTCGGTCTCTTCTCTAACCGAATCGGGAATGGTATTGGGTTGCCTGGGGCTTACCGTGCGCGGGCGACGTTGGTTTTGCTGGGAGTTGGTCTGCGCGTAGATGTCGGCTGAAATGATGGCGGCCAGCATCGTTAACGCGATGAATAACTTGAGTTTTGATTTAGATAGCATAGTCATACCAAGTGGCACTGACTCAGTCTGTGGTCCTGGGTCGGCTATTGCGGGGTCTGTCCTACTCAACCGGCAACACAGACTAAAAAGTCTATGCTACCTACATTCAAATGGGCAGCCCCCGAGGGGGGCTGCCCAGAAGATTGGCTTAGCCGATTGGTTAGTAACGACGGTCGCGCTTGCGAAGCTTGTAGGTATAGAGAGCTGAACCACCCCCACCTGCCAAGGCGCCAATGGCCGCACCCTTCTTGCCACCGACGAGTCCGCCAACTGCTGCGCCCGACCCGGCTCCAATCGCCACAGTCAGTTTGTCCCGGTGCTTCTGCCAGAAGCTCCGGCTACGCGGCTGCTGTTGATTAGAGGAATAGACAGGTCGCGCGTTGGAACTGTGCGCATACCTTCGACCTGAGTTGCGATAAACAACGCGGGCGGGTTGATTAACTACAGCGACCGGAGCTAATGAGCGAGTGCCAACTGCGCCAGCGTCCGCTGCACGAAATCCATCGGCAAAACCGACTTTATACGCGCTCTGCTCGTCTGACGTGTTGAACTCGGCGGGGATAAACTGGTCGTTGCTAGTCTCTCCCTGCGTGGCCACCGTGTTATATGCGGGCGTATCCTGCGCCGCGTTTTGGGCAGCTGTCGTAGGCTGATTTTTCGAATGCATTACGAGAGCGCCAACCGAGCCGCCCACGAGGGCTGCTATCAAAGCAACCGGTAGTAATTTATTAGTCATGATCATCGCTCAAATTCTCCTTCGCGCCTGAAAAGTGTCAATGTCGCTTACTTGCTGCACAACCTAATGGGCAAGATGTGTTCCTCAGTGGGTTCCCTCAATCACTTAACTGCTGGACCTGCCAAAAACCGCTTGATTTACTACTTAATAGTGCGAGATATAACGAATTTGCAATCAAGGACAATGGTTCCTAAATAGACCGCTTTTAGCTCTGTACCCGATATAGGTTTGTCCTGTATGCGAAATGATCAGGTTCATCGGTAGCCCACCACCCAGCTAAGCAGGGTGGGAACAACTAGATGGCTCAGATTAGACTTATGCAGATTCTTGGCGCGCTGATTAGCACCGAGTCCTTCACCTTAAAACAAACGGCCAGAGAAAAGTCCCTGGCCGTCTTCTACTTATGTGTTGTTTAGTTAGGCTGCGCGTGGCATTGCCGCTGGTTTGTTCTCTCGCAGCAGTTCAAGTGCTTTCTTCATCTGGACGTCTTCGGCCGCGGGCTTAGCAACATTTGGCGTGACCGGAGGTTCCGGCTTCTCATTCTGGGGCGCGGGCCTATTAACCGGGTCGTCGTCATTCCCCGTAAGGTCTTCGGGATCCACGGTCTCGGCAAGTTCCGGTCGTTTCACTTCGACTGAAGGGGTCACACCAGAATGTGCACGATCCTCGCCCAGGAACGGTTTTCCACTCGCTGTGGCCCACTTAACCGTGGTTAGCAGCAACCCATCACCGCCCCGCAAGGTAAATAATTGTTGCTCAGCACCGGCGCCGAAACTCTTCTCACCCACAAGTTGGCTGCGATTGCGCTCAAGCAACGCAGAGGCAATTACCTCGGCAGCTCCCGCAGTTCCAGTGTCGATCAGGGCGATAACCGGGCCTGAGAAAATCGTCGCCTTCGGATCCGCGGTAAATGTTTTTAGCGTCTTCCCTTCCCGGCCGGTGGTCTGGGCTATCGTCCCGTCTTTGATAAAAAAGTTTGCGACGGCCACTGCCTCACTTATGGAGCCACCCGCCGTGCTTCGCAAATCAAGAACCACCTTTTGCGCGCCTTGTTTGATCAGTTCCTGGAGACGAGTGCGGGCCTCATCGGCTTCACCGTCGGCTAAGCTATTAATACGCAGTACACCAATCTTGCCTGCTTCCATTCTGGTTTCGGCAGCCGGCGCACGGGAAGAGCCGCGTTTCACTGCCAGCGTTAGGGGCCGGCTATTGGCTCTCAGAATACGCAATTTCACTTCGGTCCCCGCCGGACCGTTAAGGAGCTGCTTCGCATCGTAGAGGGAAATATCGCGAGTGGCTTTACCGTCGATGTACTCGATGATATCTCCGCCCCGCACTCCTGCCTGATCGGCCGGAGAACCCTTCATGGGCGCAATGACATAAAGATATGAAGCGACTTGTGACATTTCGGCGCCAATTCCGACCTGATTGTCCCTTCCGGTTCCGTTATACTCACGCACCTGGTCGGGAGTGAGGTATGTCGAATAAGGATCAAGGCCGTAGGCTAAGCCACGCAGTGCGCCAGCGCGAACCTTCTCCATGTTTGGCTCGTCCACATAGTCGTCCTGGATGTGCCGAAGAACGCTCTCGAAGATCCGCAGCTGTGCGTTGGGGTCGTTGGCCGGCTGCTGGGCCCGAGTGGAAATCCAACCACCTACAACAGTATAAAGAGCCAGAGTGGCCGATACGAGAATTAAAACAAACTTGGCGCGAAATGACATTGGGTACCTCTCGTTATTAAATCAGGTGCGAGCCGCTCAACCGAGCCTGAAGCATCATACCGTTGACGATAAAAGGGCGCAAGTCAGTGGCCTTGCGGGCTTTACGATGGTTGAGTTACGTGATGCTTGAGCCTTAAGTCGGAGCGATTCTTGATCGAAGTCTTAATGAATCATTCAGACAGAGTAGAGAATATAATCGGGCCCGTCCTCGCTCTCGATCTCGGTCAGAAACGGGTCGGCGTCGCAGCCTCAGACTCGTTGCTCATCTCAATTACTAAACTTGCCCCGCTTACACGCTCTAACTGGAAACAATTGCTCCGTGATGTCGGTGAACTAGTCCGCCGCTTAGACGCTAGAACACTGGTTGTTGGTTGGCCGTTAAAACTGGATGGAGCCAGAGGTTCGGCAGCCCTCGAGGCCGAAGCTGCCGCCGGAAAGTTTGCACGGTCGTTGACTATCCCGGTGTATCTCCAGGATGAACGCCTAAGTTCCGTGGAGGCCGAGGAGCAGCTTCGTGCTGCCGGAAAGACCACCTCGGAGATGCGGGATCTGGTTGATTGTCAGGCAGCTGCTATTATCCTCAGGGACTTTATCGCTGGAGGACAACCAAAGGTCCTGGTTCCTGTACCTTAAGCTGGAGGAGAGGAAGTGACTGGTCACGTCGCTTAGCAATCATCGTGAAACGATTCTTAATAATCATAATTCTACTTCTAGTCGTCGGAACTGTCGGTGCGGTTGCGTGGGCCTACAGAGACTTACGCACACCGGTTCATCACGGACAAAGCGGTCAATACATCGAAATACCCAAAGGCACGTCCCCAGCCGCGGTGGTAAGGAAACTCACGGCCGCGGGAATAATCAAGCATGAAAAACCTGTACTCATGTACATGAAAGTTAGCGGGGTTGGTCAACGTTTCAAGGCCGGAGAGTATGACTTCCCCTCCCCTATTACTCCATATGCGGTATTGGCCAAACTTCAAATTGGCGAGCAGCGGCTTATTCGTCTGACAGTAGTTGAGGGGTGGACCCGGTGGGACATCGCTAATGCAATGACCCGGCTCCCGGAGTTGAAACTCACAGACCCGAATTCAGCGTTAGCGCTTATGGACGATGTTACGCTCATTCAAGATCTGGATCCGAGCGCGAAGAACCTTGAGGGGTACTTATTTCCGGACACCTACGAGTTCCCGCCCGACACGGCACCTGCCGAACTCATTGAGATTATGGTGGAGCGCTTCCGAGCAGTGTGGAAACCTTACTGGACAGCGAAAGCGCATAGCCTCGGCATGTCGCCGCGACAGATCGTTACCATTGCTTCCCTTGTCGAGACGGAGGCTAAGCTCGAGACCGAACGTCCTATCATCGCGTCAGTCATTTACAACCGATTGAAACTCAACATGGCACTGGGGGTTGATTCAACGGTTATCTATGCCTCAAAGCTTGAGGGAAAGTGGCGGAATGACGGTAAGGTCTACAAAAGCGATATTGATCGCAGGTCACCATACAATACCCGCTTGAACGTGGGACTCCCTCCAGGCCCAATTGCGTCTTCTGGTGAAAGCGCGCTAAGCGCAGTAATCAATCCCGCTCAGACTGATTACCTGTATTACGTGCGCGAACCTTCACGAGACGATGGCGCTCATAATTTCTACAACAATGAAACTGATTTCTTCACGGGCGTGCAGGCTCTGCGACGTTGGGAACAGGAAAGGGACTTAGAGAATGCCCGGAAGAAAGCGGCAGAGGGCAACTCGCAGTGACTCGCCGGCAGTGACCTTCAACTTCTCAACCAAGGCTTAATCCAGGATTTACAGGATGACTGTTCAGGCGGTCCTCGAAGGAGCTTTCTGTCTCGCGTCTTGGGTCTGAAACCAGAGTGATGGCATTGACTGCTTGAATTTGCGCCGACCTTAATCTATTCTCGATTGCCTAATCTCCCCCTTGCGTTTTCTACTAGTCAAACGAGGTGCGAATTATGTGGCGGCTGACAGGCGTCTTGTTACTAATAACTCTTTCCGTGTCTGCGGCCCTGGCACAGGGTAAAGGGGTGGACAAGTCGAGCGAACGAGTGCGGGACAGCGGCAGCAAGGCACCGGCAAACAATGGAAGCAAGACTGACACCGGGGCCGGCCGCGGCATGGATTTTGGAAAGGGCCGCACTCCGGAAGTGCCTGCGCTTCCGAACCCCTACCGCATAACTGCGCGTCGGGATATGATCCTGAAAGCCATCGAGGATGTGATGCGCAACGAAAAGCTAATAGTCGATGAAGCCACATCCAAACCAGCCGAAGGCATCATCGTGAGCCAACCTTATACCTTTATTAAGGGGGCGGTGGTATCTCAATCCGAGTTGAATCGATATGCTGAAGTGCCGGTTTCTGATTCCCGCGGTTGGACTAGAGGTCGTTACACGCTTAACGTTGAAGTCCAACCGATCGACGGTACTAGCGCAAATGTGGCAGTCAACGCGAAGATTGAGGGAAGAACCGATGGCGCCACCGGCGCTGAGTGGATTACCTTACCGAGCCTCGGAATAGCCGAAGAAGAGTTTCTCTCCGCTCTGGTGACTGCCATCACCGGCGCACCTCCACCGGGACGCACGCTTCCCAATCCATAACGCATCAACTTAAAGTGATGCCTTAACTGCTATTCTTTAAACGATGTTGACAGACTCAACTCACACCGAACTACTCATCGAGGAAAAGGGATCCACAGGCCGCAAGTTAGTGGCCGTCGTTTGCGCTGTGCTGGTAACGGCGATCGTGTTTGCAGGTTTTTTATACCTGCGAAAGCGCAACGCCCAGCAAAGGCTTGCCGCAACCGCCGCCCAGGCACGCCCGACCGAGGATACTCCTAAAGGTCCTGCCAAAGCTCACATTCTGGTGGATGACGCGCTCTTGAAAGGCGGACAAACGATTATAGGTGGCACGGTGAGGAACATTTCTCCAGAAAAGTTGAGCGAACTTACAGTGGCTTTGGAACTTCGGAGACGCAAGGACGGAATTCTAGAGCAAACGTCGGCTGTGGTCGAGCCGCGTGATTTGAAACCGGACCAGGAAGGCCGGTACGTACTAAAGCTGTCAGCACAGGAGTATCTCTCAGTCCGCCTTGTGGCCCTGAAGGGTGGAGCAGACTCCGTACTGCTGGCCTATACCACGGCGTCTGGCCAAAAACGACCGCCTGAGAGACTTGAGCCGAAGGTGGTAACCGTGCCGCGGCCCGGCCCACGGGCAGGCGAGTTTCTGAACTCGCCCGAAAATCCGGCGCGCGTTCCGTAGCGCGCCGAGACTTAATCAATTGTCTCAAGGTTGCCGGTCTGGTAACTATGGCTTCTCAAGTTGTTCATGAGACGTCGGCATACCCACAATTAAGGTGGATCTTTAGGCGTGGGCGGTCTTGAAGCCCTTGATGGTCGATGCCTGGATTGAGGCGCGCTCATGGAAGTGACCTACCAGCGTCCTCGAGCAGCATGGTATCGCTTAAGTGAGCTGCGGTACAACCATTACCAGTCTCTGGCCGTCCCAATGTTGGTTGGTGGAATCGAGAGCCGTGACATACGCAACTGACACAGTCAAATCGAGAGTTCTCAGGGCCAGCTGCTTGGCTGGACGATTGATACTCATCATCGGCGTCCTTGCTGTAGCTTGTACCGCTGCTGCGGCTCAAGCGACGGGGCCGGTCGACCCACTCGGTTCAATCAGCGCGGACAAAGCGTCGCCGCATTCTTCCAATAACCAAAGAGGGAACTCGATGGCCGAGGAGATGCGCATTAAACGAGAAATCAGGTTCGCTGAGAAAGAGCATGAACAGAACCTTGAGAGAGCCAGAGAAGTTTCGGATCTGGGGCAAGAGCTGTTTGCCTCTTTCAAGAAGAATAGCTCCCTTGACCGCGAAGATATCAAGAAGTTGGAGAAGCTTGAGAAACTCGCTAAACGCATCCGAAGCGAGGCGGGCGGTTCTGAAGACGAGGTCAAGATCGAGAAGAGGCCGAGCGATCTTGTGGAGGCAATGAGTTGCGTAGCCAAAGTATCAGCCTCGCTTAATGAAAAGGTTCAGGAAACTCCCCGACAAGTAGTATCAGCCACAATTATCGACAAAGCTAATGTATTACTTGAACTCATTCGCATCGTTCGCAGTTTCTCTAGCAAGGTATAGCCAGTGACTTCCCTCCGGCGCCAGCCATTCACCTCTACGCTGATTCCTGCCATTCTGCTTACTTGTACTCTGCTGTCGCTTTCAACCGGGGCGCTCGCCCAACAGGATGACGAGGTAGTTCGAGTCAACACTGATCTGGTCGTGCTTAACGTTACCGTTACAGACAAAGCAGGTGAGTATGTACCGGAACTCCGATTACCCGACTTCAAAGTGTTTGAGGATGGCAAAGAGGTGCCCGCAAGCGTGATAGCGAATTTTGGTGTCCACGAATCGCCCTTTGCTGCCGTTGTCCTTCTGGATACTTCAGGGAGCATGGAAACCCGCTTGTCGCTGGGACGCTCGGCGGCAATCAGGTTTCTCGATGGGCTTCGTCCTGAGGATGTCGCCGCGGTCTTCAAATTCGATTATAAGATCGAGCAGGTGCAGGACTTCTCCTCTGGGCGTGATCTCGCTCACATGGCTTATTCTATTAAGGCGAGAGGGATGACTACGCTGTACGATGCCATCCTCGAGGCCGTCAATGCTTTGACAGCGCGTCAGGAAGTGCGCAAAGCAATCGTGGTGTTGTCTGACGGAATGGATACTTATAGTAAGACTTCATCGTCAAAGGCACTGGAAGCGGCCATGGCGATTGGCGCCAGCATCTACGCGGTCGATATGTCAGCGAGCGACGCGGGTGGTCCACGCAACGCGCAGAGCGCCATGATTCTGAAAAGCTTTGCGGAGAAGAGCGGAGGACGGTTTGTAGCCACGCCAGGTGGTCCAGCCTTGCGGGATGCGTTCACCAGCATAGCCAGGGAATTGGGTCACCAGTACACGATCTCTTATCGACCTTTGAATCAAGCGCGTGATGGACGCTGGCGTTCTTTGGAAGTAAAACTCTCCCGCCCCGATCTGATCGTTCGCACCCGCAAAGGTTATCGCTCACCTAAAGGACACTAAGTCAACCAGCGCCAGCCACTCAACGCACAGAACCATTTGCGGTAAGCCAATGGATCCCACACTCAACACGGGCACAGTTGCTCAATTCCAGCCATGGCGAGAGAGCAGCTAGTACAATGGGGTTTCTGCTCAAGTTGAGTGTTGGGACCGATTGGCTACCGCAAATGGTTCTGTGCGTTGAGTGGCTGCTACGGTGCAAGTGTATTTGCGCGCTCTGTTGGCAGCCGTCTAGTCTTAAGAATTCTGCACACCGCGCACACCTCACACCGAAGGGATCGCAAACAACTCAAGCACATCGTCGGGATGCCTGGACACTGCCGCTCTCCACTGACCGAATCCTCCATGTTCATTGATTGCTCGAACCCACTCCGCCAGGAAACTACGTTTACCTTTGTCTCTTTCGGATTCTTGTCCTTTAGTTTCGAGAATCAGGTGCTCTCCGTTCGCCAGGTGAATGATGAAGTCTGGCCGATACTTTTGAACGACGCCTTTAAAAAGGTAAACAATCTCGTGCCAGGGCGTAGATACAGAAAACCAAAACGATCCACGAAAAAACACTAAACGAGCACGAACACACTTCGTGTTCGTTCGTGTGGTTTCGTGGATCGTTCTTTCACTAATCCGATTCTCAACTAAGGACACCACCCCTCCGTGTAGCAAGAATGCAGAAGTTTGGTTCGGCGCAAGATTGACACGCAAAGACGCATCAAAGAGGCAAAGACGCGAAGAAGATATGAAAACGTTGTAGGCTTCGCGTCTTGGCCCCCCTTTTCATCTTTAGTTGAGATTCATCCTGATGCGCCCAAAGCGCTATGAATGACTACAAACTTGTCTTGTTAAGCGACTTGTCTTTGTGACGTTCGAAGGCGAGTTCTATCAATCGATCAAGCACCTGTGGAAAGGGCTTGCCTGACGCTGTCCACATCTTTGGGTATCCTGAGACTTCGGTCAGGCCTGGCATCGTATTCAATTCGTTTACCAGCAGTTTCTGGCCGTCTCGCGTCAGAAAAAAGTCTACTCGCGCAAGACCAGCGCCATCCACAGCTTTGAAAACCTGGACGGCCATTCGCTGGATCCGGCTGATCATTGATTTTGACAGCGGTGCGGGCACTACGAATTCCACGTGCCCGGTGTCGGAATACTTCTCGTTGTAATCAAGAAAACGTGCCGCTTCGTCGTAAACAACGTACTCGCCCGGCAGACTGGCCTCGGGCTCATCGTTACCGATCACCGCGCACTCAATTTCGCGCGCGTCCAGCGCTGCTTCAACAATGATCTTTCGATCATATCGGGCAGCCAGGTCCACGGAGTCCCTCAACCCAGTTTTGTCCGTGGCTTTCGAAACACCTACCGAGGAACCGAGATTGGCCGGCTTCACAAAGCACGGGAATCCAATGTCGCGGGCTACTCTGCGAGTCACGCTTGCAGGATTACTTTGCCACTCGGAGCGGAGAAACCAAACGTAGTCACCAATCGGAAGGCCTGCCTGACGGAATAGCAGCTTCATTGCCACCTTGTCCATGCCACACGCCGAAGCAAGCACCCCACAACCAACGTAGGGAATGTTAGCCATCTCCAAAAGGCCCTGCACCGTTCCATCTTCACCGAACGGCCCGTGAAGAACGGGAAACACGACATCTAATTGTTCGGAAGCTAGCGGGCGGCTGGTTGCTGCCAGAGAGATCAGGCCCTGATGCGAGGGGTCGCCGAGAATGGCAACGTCACCTCTGCCTTTTGATGCAAAATCAGAAGGAAGAAACGAATGCGCACTTGGAGGCAATAATTTTGCAGCCTCAGATGGCGGGAGCCACTTCCCTTCTTTGCTGATGGCGATGGGCAGGACGTCGTATCTTTTTCGATCGATCGATTCTATGACTGCGCGAGCGGAACGAATAGAGACTTCGTGTTCCCCTGATCTTCCACCGAAGATTACTCCCACGCGGAGTTTTTTCACCAAGTGGCCTGCTCCGTTACCTTAAAGAATAGTTTTACCGAGCGCTGAAAGAATCATCTCTACACCCAGCTCGGCGGTCCTGTTGTTAACATCGAGCGCAGTATTGATCTCCACGACCTCAAGTGAACGCATCCCGCCCGCCTCCGCGATCATCTCCATAGCGAGGTGCGACTCACGGTAGGTGAGTCCGCCACGCACGAGGGTACCCGAACCTGGAGCATCTCCCGGATCGAGTGCGTCCACATCGAACGTCACGGCGTAACCAGCCGAAGCCCTGGAGGCAATTGCGATTGCCTCGTCCATACACGCGCTCATCCCGCGCTCATCTATTTCCCGCATGGTAAAGAAGCGAAATCCAAGTTTGCGAATGAGCTCGCGCTCTCCCCGATCGATGTCCCGAGCTCCAACGTGCGCGCACAATTTTGGATCCAGTTTGGGAGCAAAGCCTGCAATATTTGTGAGTGCGGGTGCGCCGTAACCCAACAGGGCGGACAAGGGCATTCCATGAATGTTGCCGGAGGGTGTGGTTTCAGCATTATTCATGTCCGCGTGCGCGTCGAACCAGATCAACCCGATCGTTTCGGATCTCTCGCGACAGAATGAGGCCACGCCCGAAATTGAACCTATTGCTATCGAGTGATCACCGCCAAGAATAATTGGAAGTTCACCGGCAGTCAGAGCCTTATGAACTTCGGCGGCCAACTGCTCGCAGGTCTTACTGATCTCACTAAGGTATTTTAGCTTCTCGTCGGACTTAGGACGCGACTTCGGTCGCTCAACTCGAAGGTCGCCGGAATCCTGAACTTCGTAGCCGAGTTCTGCAATTCTTTCGTGAAGGCGCGCCACGCGCAAAGCAGCAGGTCCCATGTCAACACCGGCCATGCTGGCCCCGTAGGCCATAGGCACGCCCAGGATCCTGACTGTTCGCCCAGATTCCAGAACCGTCGCGCTGTGCGCCAACGAAGTTTCGGTGGTGGAATGTTTACTACTCATAAGCTCACGTAGAACCTTAGCTGCCGAGACTGAACCCACCGCCACCTGATTGGGTGGGGAAGAAAGGCTTTAGCAGCCCGGCCAAAGCTGCCAGGTTGCGCGTCTGGATCAGCAGTTCTCCAGGACCGGAAAACTCGGCGACGATCCCTTCCCCACTCATCATACTGCGAAAGAACCCGGCTGCAGCTTTCCGCAGAGTGTACTGGGTCGTTCCCTCCCAGGCTACCAGATGCCCGGTATCGACGACGTATCGCTCACCCGCCTGCAGTCGTTTACGGTGAATCGCGCCAAAGGAGGAAACCAGCAATAACCCCTGGCCTTGGACCAGCATCACAAACAGACCCTCCCCGCCAAAGAAGGACTTCGCACCTCCCCATTTTGTATCCACAGTAAGGCTGGAATCCCCGGCCAGGTAGGAGGTTGATTGGACGAAAAACGATTGGTTGCTTAACTCTATTGCGGCTATGTCGCCTGGAGTGCCAGGGGCGAGGGTAACTTCGCCCGGTCCGCCGCGTGCAGTGAAGGTGGAAATGAATGCGGACTCGCCACCAGCGGCACGTTTGATTGCTCCGAAGAGTCCACCCTTCATCTGCGATTGTAATTCCACATTCGCCGACATTGAGACCATTGCCCCAGCTTCCGCCTGGATGGACTGCTCAGCCTGGAGTTTGATCACGGCGAGAGAGAATGAGGGTTGATGTAGTACTTCATAATTGTAGCCACGACCCTGTCCCCTGGAATCCTCATCAATGTGAATTCCACCGGAGCCGGGATAGCCCGAGGGTTGCTGTGAAAACGGTTGCTGTGGCGGTGGCGCGTCGGTAGCGCCTAATCGATTACCGCACTTGCCGCAGAAGCTCGATCCCTCGCCCATCAGCGTGCCGCACCTGGGACAGTTCATAGAATCACTCCTTGAGATTTCTCTTTAATGATGGCAACTGCCTCCTCGGCAGTGTTCGCAAAATCCAGAACGGCGATGTCCGAGTCGCTGACCGCCAGGTGCTGCTGCCATGCCTTAACTATCGGCGGCCAACATTCGCCCAACAGAACGAGCGGCCGGGGTCCGATCACGCGCGTTTGAATCTTGTTCCACACCAGCGACAATTCGGTTACGGTCCCCATGCCGCCTCGAATGGCGATAAATCCGACCGAGCGGGTTATCAACTGCTGCAATCGCTCATAAAAGTGCGGCGTGGCGACTTTATCGGTGAGGAACCGGTTGGGCTCACCCTTGAATTGATTCATCACAATGCCCAGAACGCGACCTCCAACTTCGTGCGCTCCTCGGCTGGCAGCTTCCATCACTCCCAGATAGCCGCCGGTGCAGATAGTGAATCCTGCATTGGCCAGCATTTCACCGACACGCTGCGCTTGCAGATATTCCGCATCAGGTTCACAGCATTTTGAGCCGCCGAAGATAGTCACAATCCGTTCAGGGGTGTCGTCAGTCATTTGTAAATGGTTATCTTCGCGCGGCAGTTCTTTAGCTCTTCCTGGGGTGTTGGGAGGATCTCCCTCGCTTTCAAGCCAAAGCAACTTCAACTTGCGCTTCTCCATGGAATAAAAGAAAAAAAGATGTGAGCCTCCATCACATGACCGCCGCACAATACCGCGTGCAGTACAACAACTGCGTCCTCTCGATCATCGCCCGTTACGTCAACATAATAAACGTTATCTAAACCGAACCAGCCATTCCCAAGATTTTTATGCTGGTAATACTCACGCTCGCCATTTTGAAATGAAATCCTCTCACTTTTCGAACTTATCGGATACGTCAAGTTCTTGAAGTCGATTCTTCTGAAGGCGGGAGGAACCCCTTTACTCTGCTTTGGCTCTTCTGAAGCATCCGTACGAGCGACTTCAGGAGTAGCCCGCGAGTTAACCGGCGTCCCTGTGCCTTGGATCAAGGAATCGGTTTTCGCGGGAAAGGCAATACGACCCCCACAGCCTGTCTCAAAAACAAGAGCCAAGGCGAGAACCAGTACTCTTTTCATGCCTTAGCGTAGCGGCAACCCGCAAAACTTAGTACCGTGCTCTACCGCCTCCGCTGGTGTGGGTTCCCTCATTTCTGCGCCTCAACGAGCAGACTCATGTCAGAACCGGGAGCGGTAGCGACCGCACTCAACGAACGAGACACTCTAAGATATGGATTTTGAATCTGCACTCTGGACCAGTTGGATAGAAGGTTTCTTTGTCGCAGGTTTCCCCATTGTAATGTGGTACCGAATAAACAATCCGTTAGTTGAGTGCGGTCGCTACCGCTCCCGGTTCTGACAGGCGACCGCTCCCGGCATACCCTACGGTCGAATACGGTAAAGCATCCGCGGGAAAGGAATTGTTTCCCGGATGTGCTCGATGCCGCACATCCATGCCGTACACCGTTCTATACCCATACCGAAGCCTGCGTGCGGCACGCTGCCAAAGCGGCGTAGGTCGAGATACCACTCGAACGCCTCCTGCGGCAGTTCATGCAGGGCCACCTGTTCTTTTAGAAACTCAAGCGACGTGGCCCGCTCTCCGCCGCCAATCACTTCCCCATAACCTTCCGGCGCCAACACGTCGACACCCAGCGCCAATTCCGCGCGTTCGGGATCGCGCGCCATATAAAACGCTTTAACGGCTGCGGGATAGTGATGGACCATTACCGGCTTATCAAACTTACTGGAGATATAACTCTCATCGGGCGCGCCGAAATCTCCTCCCCATTCGAAGCGACTCTCAAGAGCACCGGCAGCATGTCCCTCCTCGAGCATCCTTACCGCATCGTCGTAGTGCAGACGCGGGAAAGGGGCGCTGATGGATTCCAGTTTCGAGGTGTCCCGCTCCAGGACCTTTAACTCCTCGGGCCTGGCTTCCAACACACGCTCGGCCACGTGTGAGAGCATTCTTTCAGCAAGGGCCATTACATCCTCGAGGGTCGCATAGGCCATTTCGGGCTCAACCATCCAAAACTCTGTCAGATGGCGGCGCGTTTTTGATTTCTCGGCGCGAAAAGTAGGACCAAAACAATAGGCCTTTCCGAATGCCGCGGCAGTCGCTTCGTTATAGAGCTGGCCCGATTGAGTCAAGTACGCCTTTTCGCCCTCGAAGTAGTCAACCTCGAAAAGTGTAGTGGTTCCTTCGCACGCGGCGGGGGTGAGTATGGGCGCATCTGCGAGGGTGAATCCATCGTTGTCCAGGAAGTTGCGCACCGCCTGCACGATCGTATGCCGGACCTTCAGTACCGCATGCTGGCGTCGGGAACGCAGCCAGAGGTGTCTTTGGTCCATGAGGAATTCAGTGCCATGTTCTTTAGGGGTGATGGGATAGTCGTGGACCTCCTGTAACACCCGAGCGTCCAGGACGTCGATTTCGTAACCGCCTGGAGCGCGTTCGTCGGTGCGCACCGTCCCGCGAATTATCAGGGAAGATTCCTGACCCAGGCCTTTCAACGCCTCCCACACTTCGGCCGAGACTGTATTCTTCAAAGCCACGCACTGGACTATACCGGTCCCGTCTCGCAACTGTGGAAAGACGATCTTCCCGCTCGAGCGCAGGTTGTAGAGCCAACCCTTAAGCACCACCTCTTCGCCCACGTGCCTCGAGAGCTCTGAAATATAGGTCTGCGAAGCTTTAGTTATTTCCAATGATTTTGATTCCGTGGCCATGGCCTTGTAATTGATTCCTAATTAGTATGGCTTAGTCGGTCCGCTATCATTTTTCTGAGTCTGGGAAACCGTTCCAACCATTCCGCGGCTTGCAATACGATCAGAAACGTCGGTTCAATGAAATGTTCATAAAACGCGCCGCGTCCGTTAATAGCGGTTTGATAAGAGAAGGTGCCAACAGCTTTAAGACCGCGCTGAATCGTCATCAGACGAAACTCCCGGGCGAAGTCGTCCGGATCGAGCGGTTCAAGACCTTGCAACCTGCGCTCCTCCAGGAGGTGAAGGCGATGCGCCCGTAACTCAGCCAGCGAAGGGGGGGCCGGTTGGCGATCCAACAAGAACGAGACCAGATCGTAGCTGGCCGGGCCCATTCGCGCGTCCTGATGGTCCACCACACGCAATTGGTCCCTGGTATCGAGCATTAAATTTGCGGTGTGAAAATCACGATGACACAGGACGCGTGGCGCCGCGGCAAGTTCCGCGGAAATGTCGTTGAGTTCGGTTTTCAACTCGGCAGCTTCGGACCGGCGCAAAGTTTCGCCCCGCCAGCTCTTAAAGTAGTGCTCGACAAAAAAGTCGAGCTCCCAGGAAAGTTTCGCTTCGTCGAAAGCCAGCCGGCTCGAAATAGACTTTAACTCGTGGGCCTTCTCCGTCGCTTTTTGAATCCGCGCGATAATATTTATCGCCCGCTCTTTGTAATCTTCGCATTCCTCCTGCGATGCCACTTCATAAACCTGACACAACTGCTGGTCGCCAAGATCCTCCTGCACGATAATTCCAGTCCCGCCGTCGACCTCATAGATCGCCGGTACCGGGATGCCGCTTTCCAGGAAAAGGTGCGTTATATCGAGGTAAGGATGAAAGGCAGGATCAAAGGCCTCCTGGTACACGGCTGCTATCGCCCTACCCTTCTTCCAGGGAATGCGAAAGTAGTTGCGGGTAGATGCGTCTGGAGTGAGCGCTACAACGTCGGTGTCTCTAATTCCCTGGGCATTTACGCCCTGGGCCTGGAGGAAGTTCAAAAGCCGGTCAGCGGGTGAGAGTTCGAAAGCGCTGTTAGTCACCTGTTTTACTGACGTCATCTGTTGAAGGGAATCCGCGGTTCAGGTCTTCTCAAAAGTAAGCGGGACTGACAACCGGTCCCGCCCAGCTTGAGTAGGGTAACGCAGATTGTATCACTGGCTCAGAGGCACGACAAAGTTATCACCTCTGACCACTCCTTTGAGTGCCTTTGGAGGCGAACTCTTCCCCCGCACAAGCGAGTTCCGCACGACCACTGAATCCTCAATCACCTCGCCCGCAGCAATCCGAACGCCGTCGCCAATCACTGCACGTCTGATGCGCGCGTCGGGTTCGATAACGACCTCGTCCCAGAGTACGGATTGGCTCACATCGGCGCCTTCCGAGATAACGCACCCGGAACCAACCGTCAGGTGCGCGCCTCTTTCCGCGAGCATCGACAAACTGATATCCAGATAACGCTGTGGCGTTGATAGTTCGTACCACTTCCCTTTTGCCACATGAGTCGCGATGCGCTCACCTTTAGCCAGCGCCTGCGGATAGACGTCGCTGGTGGAGTGAGAAAAAACGCCGGCTGGGATGTAGTCGAAGATTCGCGCTTCCAAAATCTGAATACCGGTAAACATCAGCGGCGCTTCTCGACCAACGTACTGGGTCTTGATTGGCATTGTGCCAAAACCTCTGAGAAATCCGTCAGCCATTTCGACGACAGTAAAGCTTTGGCATTCGGGATTCGGCAATAGCACCAGAGTAGCGATAGCGTCTGTGCGCCGGTGTGTTTCAAGCGCGGCGTTCAAGTCGATGTCGGTGATTATTTTTCCGTTCACTACGACGATCGTCTCGCCCATCAATATCTCGCGAGCATTGTCCAACGCGCCGCTTGTTCCCAGGATGATCGGCTCCTCAACATACTGAAGCTTGACACCAAACTTACTGCCATCGCCTAAAGCCGCGCGGACGGATTCCGGTCGATGATGAAGATTAACGACAATCTCATCGCAACCATAACCGGCTAAATACTCCGCGACGTATCCAACCAGTGGTTTCCCGAGAATCGGGATCGCAGGTTTAGTGCGGTCTTCAGTCAACGGCCAAAGCCGTGTGCCATAACCTGCGGAAAGGATCATTGCGCGCATCGGCGCTAGGAAGCTTTAGACGCGTCGCGAATCATGAGGTCGAAGGTGCCCGGAGCTACCTTTCGGAACCGACTGTTGCGATTGAGAGAGACGGCGACGCTGATTGTAGGATTCTCGCCGGTAAAGCGGAACCCGCCTTCCAGCAGACGGTTGTAGAGTTCATTGACGTGGAGGGGCCCTCCCTCTTCGCGGAGCAGCAGAGTTACAGCCTGCGGAATGGTGCGGTCCATAAAACGGTCACTCAGAGCCTCGATATTGTTGCGCACCGGCGGAATCTGCTGGCGCCTGGTATTCAGGTTCACCAGGCCGCGATTCTGAGCCGACGAATGGCCCATCGCAGATTCGAGTTCAGCGTCCGAGGGCAGACCGGTGGCCAGACTACTCGAGGCAAGCACGGAAGACAGCAAACGGTAGATCGCCGCCTCGGACTGGCTGGCCAACGTGTCCATTTCCGCGAGTTCAGCCCGAACTGCATCCGCTTCCGCTTCCAACTCCCGCAAACGCGCGCCAAGGTGCATGCGAGCAGCTCGCGATTGCCTTAAGTTTTGCTCTAAACGGGAAAGCAGGTTTTCGTTAAGTGGTCGGTCCATTGGACTGATGTTAGAGGGATTTCAGGAATTGCACAATGCTTTTTCTCAGAACTGGGAGCGGTAGCGACAGCTGTACGTTCGGCTATCGGAGGTTTACCGCTCGCGCTCGAGGACATAAGTGGGAATTGATCTCAGCGCTTCGCAGTACTCAGAGTCGGACAGGACATCGAGCGAAGCGCGCGCCGCTTCCGCAAAGCCGTCAGCCCGTGCGCGCGCCTGGTCCAGGCCTCCTACCCGCTCAACAGCTTGAAACAAGTCACTACGCGAGACCGTGTTGTAGTTGCCTTCCCTGATTACAGTCTCAACCATTTGCCTCCCGCTACTATCTCTCCCAAGGAGATAGATGAGTGGCAGAGTAACTTTGCCGGCGATCAGATCAACACCAGAGGCTTTTCCCAGCGCGTCATCGCTGGCAGTAAAGTCCAGCAGGTCATCTACGAGCTGGAAGGCCGTGCCCAGGTTTAGACCATAATCGGCCAGCGCCCGCAATTGTGTTTCACTCGCACCACCGAGCATCGCGCCAACTTCGCAGCAGGCACTAAAGAGGTGGGCCGTCTTCCGCTGCAACACATCGAGATAGTGCTCCTCTGAAACATCAGTTCGGCCCAGGAGGCTCAGCTGCAGCAATTCGCCTTCTGTCATCTGACGCGTAACCGCTGTGAGGATGTCCAGAATAGGAAGCGATCTTTCGGCCAGACTGGTTTCAAAAGCCGACATGTAAAGCCAATCGCCCATTAGCACCGCAGTCTCATTACCGTAGAGGGCATTCACGGTGGGACGGTCCCGGCGGGTGTCCGCATCGTCGATAATGTCGTCGTGGACCAGCGTGGCAGTGTGCAAGAACTCCATCACTGTAGCCATGCGAATGGAGTTGTATCGAGAGCCTTCACCACCCACGGCATAGTTAGAGAGAATTGTGAGTGCAGGACGCACGCGCTTGCCGCCCGAAGCCCGCAGGTAGTCTCCCAGGAAGGCAATAACTTCGACATTAGACTGCGCCTGCCGCTCAAACTCTACTTCAACCTGGCCGAGCTCGGCAGCGATCAGACTGAAGATGCGCTTTGCCGCAACCCTGGCGTCGTCGAGCGCGAGTATTTCGCTGGCCATTTGCATTTCTGCCTACCTAATGTCTAAAGCTTTCCCTACAGACTCGAATTACGACTAGCCGTAATGTATGAGATTCAGTTCGAGCGATAATTCGTGAACTGCATATCGATGCCAAAATCTTTTCCCTTTAGTTTGGCGATTATGTCCTGAAGCGTGTCGCGATCCTTTCCGGAAACCCGAACCACGTCCGCCTGGATCGACGCCTGGACCTTTGCCTTGGAGTCTTTTATGAACTTGACGACTTCTTTGGCCTTGTCTTGAGGAATACCCTGCTGAATTGCTGCCTCTTGTCTAACCGTTCCGCCCGCCGCTGGTTCCATAACTCCGTAAGTCAGGGCCTTGAGAGGAACGCCGCGACGGACCAACTTCTGCTGAAGAATGTCATTCATGTTTCGCAGCTTCGTTTCATCCTCAGCGGTGAGCACTAAGGCGTCTTTCTCCAGCACCACATCGGCGGCGCTGCCTTTGAAGTCGAATCTCTGGCGCACCTCTTTAACGGTTTGATGGATTGCGTTGGTCACTTCAGCGCGATCAACTTGCGAGACGATGTCGAATGAATTCTGCTGGGCCATAGTCAAGGTCCCCAATATGATTTAGGAACTATTATGGCGCGAGGATAGCATCAAAAGGCCAGCATGTGAAACTTGTCTCTTATGTCGGTATCAGGCAATAGAAGCATCCAGGCGATCCACCAAATCACACGACCTAACTCGAATTATGACCTCCACTTTGTCCGCTCAGGATGGTTCCTGGAGCTTGTACGATATACAGGATGCCTGACCGGGGGTCCGTCAGCCCGGACTCAAATTAAGCTTGAAGAGTCCGGCGAAATTCTCCGCGGTGATTCGTGCAATCTCTGCGAGCGAAACGCCTCGAAGTTCCGCCAAACATCTCGCCACCTCTACGACGTACGCCGGCTCATTCCTTTTCCCACGATAAGGCACCGGCGCCAGGTAAGGGCAATCGGTCTCAATCAGCAACCTATCCATCGGGACTTCCGTCGCAACACTTCTGAGGGCGTCCGCCTTCTTAAAAGTAATGATGCCGGAGAACGATATGAACATCCCCATCTTAACTGCCATCTGCGCCAGCTCACTCGTACCACTGAAGCAATGCATGATGCCCGGCAGACCCGAACCCTGCCATTCCGACCTTATTATCTCAATGGTCTTCGCCTCCGCTTCTCGCGTATGAATGATTACTGGCAGTAAAGCCGACCGGGCCAATTGGAGTTGGCGCCGGAACGCGTACATCTGGACATCGCGTGGCGAATTGTCGTAATGAAAGTCGAGGCCTATTTCCCCCCAGGCGATCACGCGCCCACTCTTCGCGATGAGATCGGTAATTCTGCGCTCAGCCCGGTCGTCGAAGAGGCGGGCGTCGTGAGGATGAGTACCGATTGCAGTGTAGAGACTACGATGCTTTTCTGCTAATTCGACTGCGCGTTCCAATCCGCCGCCGTGCGGATCTCCTGTGCCGACGTTTAGGATCGCCGTCACTCCGGCGTCTCGAGCCCTTTGAATTACCTCGAGGCGATCGGCGTCAAACTCAGGACCATCAATGTGCGCGTGGGAATCGACAAACATGAGAGGCGTTGAGATTCATTTTGTAATCACTGGTCCTAAATACCGATCGAACCACTCGATTACCTCCTTGATCACATCGGGACCGGGCCGCACGGCGTGCCCGGTGTCGAACAGCGCGAGCCGTTTGTCTTTTTCGGAGGCGCCCAGAAGGCGGAACATTGGCATCTGAGAAGTTTCCAGAGGAGCAATGAAATCGTACCGGCCGCCGATCATCAACGTCGGCTCCTTCGCCCGTGGCGCAAAATGGAGCGGATCGTACTCGGGCGCCACGCTCTCCGGGAAAAATCCCGTTCCGATGTGGACACCCGCTTTGACTCGGCCGTCAATCGCGCTCAGGACGGGCACGACCGGGTTGCTGAAGCTGTAATAGCCCAGCTTCTGGTGGTCGATATCCGCTCGGGTTTCCAGATAGTCGATTGCGCGACTGAAGTCTCGGGACCAACTGATCACGAGGTCTTTATCCCACGGATACGCTGCGGGACGGCCGATGTGGCGCTCGTACGTTCCTTTATATACGAGGAAAAGGACCGCTCGTCCGATCCGAGGGAGAAAATCCACAAACCGCAACTCCAAGTCCAACTCGTCGCTGGACCTGGCGCGACGGGCGAGGCCGCTGGCGAAATAAACGACGGTTTGGTAGGGCGGCTCGGCGTTCCTCGGAAGGAATATGTGGGCGATCACCCGTTCGTTCCCGTATGCAGCGTTGAAGGTGACTGTCTCCCTTCGCCAGTGCAGGGCACTGTCGTCCACCGATTCGAGCGCCGACTTCAGATCGGTGCGCTCGTACGAGTAGAAGCTCCGGTAGACCTGGAAAATCTCGTCGCTCACCGGCTTCTCTTTGGTGTAGTCGCGGGACGCGCTCTCTACCGGGGCCGAAAGAGCGCCGGCCAGCGGAGTCCCGTATTTCGCACAGCGGAACCCGTTGGTCGCCGAACGGTCCAAGGGATGCGCCGCGCCGAGATTGTTGAACAGGTAGGGCGCCTCGCTCCAGGACGCGCCCAGGATGTAGCGCCGGCCCCCTTCTTCAACCTGATTCCAGCACCACTCTCGCACATTCCCGGCCATGTCGTACCCGCCATAAGTACTCAACCCCGAATGGCTGCCTACCTGTGCCGGCCCTTGGCCGCTGAAATTGCTGAGCCGAAGTATGTCGGAAAACTGTGTCGTCGGAGCGGCTCTGAGCCAGTGGTAAATGGTAGGCAGGCTCTTCCCCGCGAACTCCGCGTATGCGGCCGCCTCATACCAGCTCACGCCATTCACCGGAAATTCGTCGCGCCCCGGGGGATAGGCTCCGACCTGCCAGGTGGAGGGTCCCGGCCGCCCAGTTGTATCGCGAAATTCGGCCATGACCTGTTCCCAGGAAAGAACCTTGCCGTCCTTCACAAAGGGATGCTTCCAATACTCGCGTTTCGCGTATCCGCCCTGATCAACGAACTCTTTGAACTGTTTGTTGGTGACCTCGTATTCGTCGAGCCAGAAGCCTTCGAGCTCTACCGTCGGGAGGCCGCGGAATTGAAACCCTCCTCTAGGCACGGAGACCATGCCGCTCGGCGAGCCCTCCGGTGGGTGCAGTGTAAATTGAACCGGGACGTAGGAGGTGAAGGCGCCTTCCGTCGGCGACAACCCTTCCTTGATGACCCGCCACCGGAGATAGCCAGCGGGAACCGGAATACCTCTAATCGGCGTTTTGCCGACGTGCAACCAGCTAGCTTCCGGGTTCAGGTAGCCTTTGACGTACACATCCGCCCCGGGCGGATTGGATTGCACAAAGGCTCCCATTGCATAGTGGCGCCGTAAGTCCAGAAGCTGCGAGTCGCCGGGTATGTACGCTTCAGCCTGCTTGCCGAGTCGAAAGGCGGCGTCGAAATTTTCCTGTCCCAGCAACCGCGCGATGTCGGGAAGCGCCACATTGCGGGCCCAACGCGCGCGGTAGCTTTGCACCCAGAACCATATTCCTGCCGCCAAAACTGTCAGCAGCAGAAGCAAAGCGGGAACTACCACTCGCGGTTTCCGCAAAAGGGACAGGCTGAAAGTAACCGGACGCGTTTGACTAGCCAGAAGGTCTTTCCACAATTCGGTCGCCGATGGGTAGCGGGCTGCTGGATCTTTTTCCAGGCAGCGCGAGACAATCCGCTGAAGTTCAGCTGGCACGTTGGGCCGAAACTTTTTCAATGGTGGCTGATGCTTATGAAGAATCTCAGTGAGAATCGAGAGTGGTGAATCCCCTTGAAAAGGCCGCTGCTGTGCCAGCATTTCATATAGCATGATTCCAAACGAAAACACGTCGGTGCGAGCGTCCAGGGGCTTGCCTTCGGCCTGCTCCGGCGACATGTAGGCCACAGTCCCCATGATGCGGCCCTGTTCGGTGCGGGGTTGGGTCAGTGTGGGAGCACTTGGATCCGAGAACGTGGGTTCGAGGAGTTTGGCCAGGCCGAAGTCGAGAACTTTAACCTGACTGGCAGAGGTCAGCATGATGTTGGCGGGTTTGATGTCGCGGTGGACGATTCCGGCGTCGTGGGCTGCAGCCAGGGCTGACGCGATTTGCACAGCGTACGCCAGGACTTCATCCGACTCTAAAGGTCCACTCGAAATGAGCTGCTCGAGCGACCGGCCGTCGATATGTTCCATGACGATGAAGTCCACCGGGGTTGGGTCAGAAGATCCGCTCGGCACAGTCGCGTCGATGTCATGAATCGTGATGATATTCGGGTGTGTGAGGGCTGAGGCGGCTTTGGCCTCACGGACGAAACGGCGTTTACGCTCAGCGTCGGCAACTCTTTCCGGTGGCAGGATCTTGATGGCCACTGATCGGGCCAGGTGAGTGTCGTGAGCTCGATACACGACGCCCATCCCACCTGCCCCAAGTCTGGACTCAATCCGGTAATGGGCTAGCGTCTCACCAATCACGGTTAAACCAGAACGTTATTAGAGTAATTTTATCCGCCTGACGGGCCTCTTGAATTGGCATACTATACGCTCGCCCGCCAGAGTGCGGTTAGTTTATTTGCGGCAGACAAGTTTTACAGCATCCCCAGAACCGTGGCATCAGTGCTGCTCTCATCCTCTCCCATGTCTCATCTGCGACCATCTTTGCACCATATGGTTGCAATTCACTTCGGAATCCGGGTATAAGTGCTTGAAAAATCAAAGCGGCACATTGGTTGCAATTCCGGAATGCCAAATGGAAGGGGGGGACTATATGAGAAAAAGAATCGGCGGAGCTGTTTTTGCGCTTGCGGCAGTTTTCAGCGTTTTCGTGGCAACCACTGCGACAACTCAGGCGCAGTGGCGCAACAATGACGGTCGATACAATCGTCGGGACAATCGTCGGAACGACGACCAGCGCTGGCGGCGCGACCGAGATCGACGGAATGACCGTTATGGTCGCAACAACTCTCAGGTTCAGTTGAACCAGGGCTATCAGTACGGCTTAAGTACCGGCGCCAGCGACGCGCAACGGCGGCAGAGCTACAGTCCTCAACGTTCACGTTATTACCGAAGTGCCTCTTCGCAGGCTTTTCGTCAGGGCTTTGTGCGTGGATATGACCAGGGCTATCGCCAGTATGCCAATACTCGAAACGGACGTTATGGTAATAATGGCCGCTACGGAAGAAACGATGGCTACTATGGAAACGGTGGCTACAACAACAATTCTGAATTGAATCGCGGTTACCAACAGGGTATCGAAACTGGTGCCAGCGACGGCCAGCGCGGCCAGAGCTATAACCCCCAGCGTTCACGCCACTATCGGAGCGCCTCTACCCAGGCTTTTCGTGAGGGCTTCGTACGCGGTTATGACCAGGGCTATCGGCAGTATGCCAACGGTGGTTACCGAAACAGGGGCGGGGGTATCGCGGATATCCTTGGCGGTATCCTGGGCCGACCGTAACCGTTTCTGACAGACCTCAGTACTCCGGTAATTGACCACACAATTGAGAGTGCCGCGATGCAAGTCGCGGCATTTTCTTTGTCAGGACACCGTCGACGACTTGCGCGCGGCGGATTATCTATTTTCCATTCGCTCGTTTCCGTTTACTATCACCTGGTGTCCTCCGCGAAGCGAAAAGGAATCGTATTAACTCTCGTACTCGGCGCCGGTCTGTTATTCACGTGGTGATAGAGACAACTCCCCGGTTTGAAGCCCTGGGCGAAGAGCCAGGGTTGGTATTGGTCCTCTCATTTCGCGATGGTTCGTGTGGTTTCGTGGATCGTTTGCTTGGCCGACAGATTAGAACGATCCACGAAATCACACGAACGGACACGAACAAGACGAAGGAGCCAAACGATGCGCAAATTGATCCGGATAGTTGGACTCGTGGCGGCGTTTGTTATCGTCCTCCTGCTCGTGGTTATAGTAGTTGGACTCCTGTTGCCCGAGGAGCACCACGCCTCGCGCACGCTCGTCACGAAGCAACCTCAGCAGGCAATTTGGGACACGATCAATGATCACGCCAATGAACCTAAATGGCGCCCTGACATCGACGCCGTCACTTCTCTGGGCGAACGCAATGGAAAGCCGGTGTGGCAGGAGAAATACAAGGACGGCAATACACTTGAACTCATGACTACGGAGTCGAGGAATTCCACGCGCGTGGTGCGTGAGATTGCCGAAGAGGGTCCTTTTAGCGGCCGCTGGGAAATAGACATTCAACCCACGCAGGCAGGCAGCAACGTGAAGATCACGGAGATAGGTAAAGTTCCGAATCCCTTCTTCCGCTTCGTGTCGAAGTACGTCATCGGCCACACCACCCAAATGGAAAAGTACCTGACGAACCTGGCGGAAAAATTTGGCGAGCAGCCGCAGTTCGCGCAGTAGTCAGTCTGAATGACTGCTTCCGGCCGACTTCGCGGCCCCGGCTCTCGCCCAGGACTTGAGAAGGTGCCGCCGGTTCTCCAACTTCTTTTCGATGTTGGGCACCTTCAACACGAGCCGCTCGAGGTGTGCCAGGTAGTCCGGTTCACCGATGGTCTGCCTGATTTCGTCTATGAACGGTTGCAGCTTGGCAAACACCACTACGTGTTCCGAGTTGGCTTCGAGAAACAGCGTCTCGTCGATGCCGCCGTTATTAACCAGCGACGCAGTGGACTCCCAGTAAGAAGCAACCATGCGGTAATACGCGCTCTCTTCAAGGCCACTGAGCATCAACTCCACAATCTGCCTGCCACTCTGTGGAGCAAACTCTGAAATGAACCAGGCTCGTGCAGTGCGCATCAGGGGTTCACACCTAAGTTTGTACAGTTCGATTATAGCCAGCGCGTCCTGAGCTTTGGTTTCCATAGTTTTACCGTCCTACTATTCTATGCTGGAATTTTTTCCAGACGTCTTGGTTGTTACAACTCTTAGCGAGGCCAACGAATCTTTCGGTTGTGCTTTCATTATGCAGATGCGTAATCCCCTCTTACTCTGGCACTCCCCGAATTGGGCTTCCCTTTTCTTTTCCTCGCGGCAGAATCGCCGCGCCACGCGGTTTGGAATGGCGACGCAAGCGTTCGAAGATCGCCAGGCGTGCCCGCCTGAATGCCTGCTTGTCACCATGAAGTTGGAAAGACCAGTTGGCTCCCATTTCCAGAGCATTGATCTCAAAGACCAGTTGCGCGGGGTCAACTTTCTTGTCGAGTTGGTTTGCTTCCTGGGCCTCGACTACCGTTCGCAGCAGCCCACCCAGCCACTCTTTCATGATCTCGGCAATGCGATCACGCACGGGTCCCGGGCGGCTATCAAATTCTGCCGAGGCCGCGGCGAAGAAACATCCCCCGCGAAAGATTTCTCGGTTGGCATAGTCGAGCCAGAGTTCACACAACTTACGAAGCCGTGGCAGGCCTGGCTCCACCTTCAGGGCTGGAAGGATCACATTCTTAATAAAAATTGCACGTGCCGCCTCAACGGTGGCCAGTTGCAACTCCTCTTTGGAACCGAAGTGGGCGAAAAGTCCGCTCTTGCTCATGCGCGTTTCTGTTGCCAGCCGGCCGATGGTGAGTCCTTCCAGCCCTTCCGCAGAGGCCAAATGGACCGCCAGTTCCAAAATCGCCTGGCGACTGCGTTCACCCTGGGCCTGCCGAACCTTAGCCGCGGGCGTGCTTGGTTTATTTTGCGCGCAGCGCGCTCTAACAGCGGAAGCACTTGCGGCACGGTTTGTTTTCTTGCCAGGCACTCTTGTCCCCTAAGGGTTAATCACGTCTTCAGCCCAAGCGTTTCAGCGCTGCAATATAGCACGAACGTTCGTTGAAGGCCACTTGAAGTTCTGAGCAAACTGGCTCACGACTGAATCGTGAGCCAGTTTCCGACAGACTCGAAACGGGACTGCGGGGTCTCGAAATTACGGGACGGGCGGCTTCCCCGCTCGGGCCGGTTCAACCATCTGGCTGACTGCGTCGATCACCAGAGCAGGCTCTTGCGCCTGAATAAAGTGACCGCTCTTTTCCGCGATGATGCGTTTACCGCCGGGAACCTTCTCAATCCATTCCTTATGTTTCTCCGCCCACACGCTTCTCGCCTCCGCCGGTATGCCTTCACCCTGCATCGCCGTCAGTAACGTCACGGGAATTCCGGCTGGAATTTTGGCTGTTCGTGCCTGCTCGTATATGGCATCCATAGCCGTATGCTCATCGCGTAAACCTTGAGGCGCCTTGGCGAGCTTCGCCTCTTCTTCTTTGAATGCCGATGGCGAATTAGCTTTCATCCAGACATGAAACGCTTCCTGTGCCGGGTCGATCAAGACCAGGCCCGCGATCTCAGTCGGGTACATACTGGCAAAGACACGAACGAATGGTCCTCCCAATGAATGTCCCACTAAAACGTAAGGAGACTTGATGCCTGCTTTTTGCAGAGCCGCATGAAGCTCAGTTGCGATTCGTTTAGCGTCCCGCGGCTTTGGACCTGGTTCCGACTGACCCAGCCCGGCCCGGTCATACGAAACCACCTGCGCAAACTTCGCGATCTCGCGCTGCACATTGGACCATGATGCGATACCGGTTCCAAATCCTCCTTCAAGTATCACGGCCGGCCTTGCTTCGTCTCGCTGACCACCGATAAGCAGGTTAAGGCTGTGCCCGCCTGCGTCTGCCTTATGTAACTTCAACGGGCTCTCAACCTCAGCAGTTCCTGCGGAAGGTGATCCGGGACGCTTTAGTGTCAGCGGAAATGTCTGACCACCCTGCATCCACTTTCCCACAATTTGGGAATCGTCCTTCGCCAACTCCCCTTCGTAAAGCCCTCCCAACGATTTCATTTCAAAGCGAACAGAAGCGGACGAGAGGGTGATCGAATCAATTGGTAGACCGGTAGCACCTTGATCGGGACTGTCCAACGTGGCGCTCAGGATTGCACCTTTTCTGTCAACGTGCAGTACCAACTTGAGCTTCGCCGTTCCGGCATCCAGAGTACCTTCCCAGTCGCCTTCGATCTTTTGTGGCGACGACTCTGGCTGTTGAAAGCTTAAAACGTGATCTGCTCGGCTCCTGGTCAACGCTACTGGAGGTTTAACTCCGGCTTCGGAAGCCACCACCCTGGTGATGGTAAGACCGCCGGCCCAGAATCCGAACATAAGGCCCAGGCACGCACCGATAAGCGCTCGACCAATCTGGTTGAGTTTTCGCATCTTCATTTCTCCTTAATTCAAAAACGGATGAATGATAACAAGCCTACATGGATTAGCCGCAGGACGATGACGTCGCCTCCATGGCTTTTCCATGAGCCCGATGAATTTATCGCAGGAGTTAAGAGATTAAGCAGGGCGGTCCACGGCCTGACTCGCGGGGGGCGAAGCACGAAGAGTAGAGACTTGATTCGTATGGATCTTCGACAGGTTGTGAAGCATCGGCAACCGGCGACGCTTTCTGATAGATGGGAATTGCTGCATGAACGATCTGCGAGCTGCGGAATTCAGAAGGCGACAAACCGGCGCCTAACTCAGAGCTGGCCACGCCGGTTTGTGCCCAACCTACCCGACTTATAGGCGGTGCTGGATTCGATCGCAGGACGTCAGCTGGTGCTGCGGTAGGGTTAAAAAGTTCTAAACGCTGGGTGTATTCAGTCGCGGGACAAACCGCGTGCAAAGATAACGCAAGTACTAAGAGACCAAGAATTCGATTGTTACTAACTATTCTTTGCATGACTGACTTCACGTTAGTCCTTATCTAAGACTATGTAAAGGGCAAGGCCGCACGAGTTCTGTTTGCTCAAAGGCCGCAATGTCACGCAAGCACAGGCCAAATCCAAAAGACTGGTCAAGCCCGGTGATTTGCAGGTCAGGAAGGCGGACCCTGTCCCCGCTCCTACGATGAAAACAAGAATCGTTTAGACCAACAATTCAATTTGGTCTCACCCGAAGCCGCCTTCTCACATGGCTTGCAAATGGTAGAACCTTGATCTCACAGGCATTGCTAAGTGGCTTTCAAAGTTGAGGCGGGGACAGGGTCCACCTTCCTGACATGCAAATTACCTTAAGTCACTTGGGCCCCAGTCGCTATCGAATCCTCGGTTCTAATCCGCGCTTATCCGCGTTCATAGGCCTCATGTTCAGTTTGATACTAGCGCGCGGTCAATCGACCACGCGAACTCTGGTCTCTGCGCCATTGGTCCGAATTTCAGGCACGTACATCGCATGTCCCAAGACGGGTAACGCGTGGAACGCGCCTGGACTCTCGGCACGCATTTCGTAGCTCACTTGCCACACACCCTCGGGAAGTTTGTCGATGAATAGTGCCACCTTTCGATCGCGCAGTTCCTGGTACACCCAGCGTTGCCGGCCGGTAAAATCGCTCGCAGATTTGTAGTTCATGAGCGGGGCGTTCTTACCATTAAGGGCGCCGGACTTCACTTCTCGCACGTAAAGATTCTCGCCGCTGCGAATCTGCACCGCTTCGAGGCCACCGGGTTTTAGATCCTCAAACAGTAAGTATTCATAGTTGTTCTTTCCCTCGATGGTTAGAACCACTTCCACTCGCTCACCACTTTTCACTGTGTCGCCGTCGTTGAGTGGAATGCGTTCGGCGACGAAGCCCTTCAGCAGCGTCGGATGGTTGACGAGTTTGAAATACTGGCGACGCACGAAGATCTCGTTACCGGCGGGAGTAAGCGGCTCCTCAAGACTAAAAAACTTCGCTTGAGCCGAAAAATAGAGCGGACCGTTTCCATTCTGCCGTCTGATCGTAATTTCATTCCCGCCGTCGCGCATAAACTCGCGGGAGATTTCGAATTTGGTCGGAGCGCTGAGGTCATCGCCCGCACTAATTTGCCTGGTAGCGATCAAATTTCCGTTGACCAACAGATCGTATCCGAGCGCAGGCTGCAGTTCCCCGCTGGTCCTCAGGTAGTCGTTCATCGTGAGCACGACGATGGCCGTGTCGCGCGTGTTGCTCCATTGCGCACCACGACGATTCTTAATCAGCCAGTTAGTTACCGGCTCAATGAGTTTGTTCTTGGGATCGATGGCCAAAATCGCGCGCAAAGCAAACGATGTGGCTTCGACACCACCGTCAGACCAACGCCAGTAGATACCATCTTCGCCCCAGTGCGCTGTACCCATCACCGAAGGATCCGAAGCCTGACCTCCCTGTTGCACAATTGAGATATCCGGCTGCGCGTCGCGTTTCACCCCGTTTTCAAGATTCTCAACCAAAATCTTCGCTCTATCTGCGTAGCCGAAGTTGTGCGCGGCCAATGCGAGTAACGCTCGAGTGTAAGCATTCAACTTCTCGCGGTTGGTCCAGAGATTTTCGAAGGCAGTGCTTTGAAACTTGGATGCTCCAATCCCGCCCTGGCCATCCGGTTTCTGCGGCGAATTGTGATAAACCGCCAGCGCATGCAGCATCCAGGCTTGAGCGTCGTAATTGACTTCCTCTTCAACCAGCTCTTTGTCGAGGTACTCCGCAGCTCGCTGAGTAACGTCCTGCTTCACATCAATTCCAGCCTGGCGCGCGAGAGTCATGCCCCACAGCACGTACGACGTCATGAAGTGGTCGCTATCACCTTCTTTCCACCAGCCCCAGCCCCCATCGGCGTGCTGGAAGTTGTAGAGTCGTTCCAGACTTTGTCGAGTGATTGCGTCCAGCTCCGTCAGATCATGTTTTCCTTTCGGATGGGTCTCAGCCGCCGTCGACTGTTCGATGCCACCAAAGATCTTCTGCATCGCAGTTTCGGGTTTGAGACCCAGATCGCGCAGCGTTTTCGCAGTGATCGCAGCGGGCAGGAATCGACTCATGGTCTGCTCGGTGCATCCGTACGGGTAGTCGATAAGGTAAGGAAGCGCGTCCAGCATCGTGGTGGCCATACTAGGCGCCACCTGAACCACCAGCTCGGTCGTCTCACCCCGTCGCTCCCTGGGAATGTCCAGTGTGATCGCGACATTGTCGCCGCGCATCTTGCCCGAACGGGAGATAAACTTCTCAATCCCATGTTCGTAGACTGTGAACGTCTTCTCCATCGCATCGGCGTGCACGGCGCCGCGCGCTTCGACTTTCAACGTTGCTTCACCCGCTTTATCAACCGAAACCAGCCAGTCGACTCTCGATTCACCGTTCGCTTTCACTTCGACCGGGGCCTGCTCGCCTTTTACTGACTTACCATCGATGACCATACCAGAGACAGTCACGCCGTCAGCGCTTAACGCAGACGCCACGCGCATAGCCTGGTCGGTGTTGTTGTTAATAACGGCGGAAACTGTTACCTGGTCGCCCACCACGAAAAAGCGCGGCGATTGCAGACGGACGATCAGCGGCTGCTTCGTTCGCGTAGATGTATTCCCGATACCGAATTGATTCCCCGCGGTGGCCACACGAGCTGTAGCCTGCCAGGTCGTGAGCGAGTCGGGGTATTTCACTTTCACGAATGCCATCCCATCACCGTCGGTCTTAACGTCAGGCTGCCAAAGAATAGTTGATCGGAAATCGCTGCGCACCTGAACGGCGGGTTCCTGATTTGGCGTTGCTCCCGGCCTCAACTGGCTCAATTCAGACTTCAGTGCAAAATTTGAGTCCCTGCGGCCAAAAGCCGCCGCGTCGGTTACTGTTAACACCCTGGTAACACCATCGATCGATACACTCTCTTGCGCCGCAGTTGGTGCCGCGGCGCCAACCCCAGCGTAGTTAAGATCCTTTCCGCCTGCCCTAGCCACCTCATCCTCTTCGTTGCGCCGGGCCTGTCGGTAGTCGATCAATTGCGATTTCGCGACCTCGACCAGACGGGTATAAGACTTCTGGTTAAAGGTGCTCTGAGTTTGAACCATGTGCCCGCGTTTGTTGCCAAAATAAAACTGCCGCGGATCTCCGGCGTAGTCCTGCTGAATGTATTTGACTGACTCATCTATCAAACCCAGTGCAATCTCGGCGGACACGGGTTTGCCGTCGAAATCTTTGGCAGTGATCGAGAGTGTTCCTTCTTCGCGCGGTTGATACTGCTCACGATCAGACTTCACTTCGACTGACAAGAAATGTTGCACCGGCGGAACCACCACTTGCTTCGTGTCCATGAACCATTGCGCGTCGCTTACCATCCCCGCGCTCAGATAAATATTGGGGATATATCTCTCCGTGATTGGTAACTCAATCAGCTTCGCGGTTCCGCTAACGTGGACCAGCTGGTAGCTCAAAAGATCCTCGGCTTCCACACTAAATAGAACGTACCTGTCACTATCTGGAACGAACAACATCACCGGCGCCGTTTGTCCGGCACGGACCGTGTCTTTATCGACAATGATCTCGAGACCCCCGGTACGGTAACCAAGTTCGGTTGAAGCGTTTGTGGCAACGAAGACGTACGTTTCCGCCTTGATGGGCGGCAAGACTCGGGCGGTAGCCTGCGCAGTCGAGGTGTTTTGACTACTCTGCCAGGCAACGCGATAGTAACCGTCCTTATGGGGAGTGAAATTCAATTGTGTCAGGCCCTCTTTGTCGGTCTTCAAAGTTTGGGTGAGCACATCGTCATGCTGGTAGCCGCGGAACTTGAGACGCCACGGCTTTTGCCCTTTTTTCACTGGCGCCGGAAATCCTCCCGGCTTCTGGCGGAGCAAGCGAAGCTCTTCGCCTTGTACCTCACGACCGTTGGGATCTAGCCAGATTTCCCACCAGTAATCCCGTGTGACTTTCACGGTGCCCTCGGTCGTTACCGGCTGCTCGTTCGCGTCAACCGCCTTGATGTCTACCGTGACTTTGTCTTTCGGGCGGTAGATATTCCGTTGCGGACGGGGATAGACGTAATAACGTTGCCGGGTCACACGCACGGTGTCGGAGGCGAGAATCTCGCGCCGCGATGAATCGACAACGCGCGCTTCCACTGTGTATTCAAAATCCTGGTTGTAGTTCTCGCGCGGCGTATCGAACGTGAGAGTCGCTTTACCGGTAGCATCGGTCTTGATCGTCGTGCGCTGGATAACCTGACCCGACCCGCCGTAGTAATTACGACCCTGTCGTTCCAGGTCCTGGTAGTACCATGGGTACTCGCGATATGGATACCAGTAGTGATAGAAGGGCTTCTGATAAACGACCACTTCAACCGAGGCGTTGCTGACCGGCCCACCGAAATAATAGTCGGCCTGGATGTTCACCTCCACTTTCTCCCCCAGTCGAAAAGCCTTTTTCTTTCCGTCCTGCTCCGGAGTCTTAACCGCCACCTTAAACTCCGGCAGTTTGTATTCTTCCAGGCGGAAAAGCGTGGCGCTGCCAATGCCGTTCTTTCGCCCCTGGTCCCAAAACTGAATGTTGTACTGCCCGAGTGGCAACTGTTCGCCGAGTTCCAGAGAACCCCAGGCGCTACCAAAGGTGTTGAGCGTAGCTTTGCCTTCGCTGACTTTCGTCCCGCGCGGATCATGGATCTCGTATTCGATAAGCTGGTCTGCCGGCGTCGAATAGACTCCGCTGTTTAGTTGGCGCGCGATAAATTTCCACTGAACAGTTTCCCTGGGCCGGTACGCTGGGCGATCGGTGAACGCGTAGATGCGCCACCCTCCAGCAGTGCGGTGCTGGTTCGCATAGCCGGCAGCGAAGGCTTGCCGCTCGTTGTCGGCGGCAGATGCAAACAGGATCCCGCGACCCTCCGCGGCCTTCAACGCAAATGTAGCGAGGCCTTCGCTGTTTGTTGTTTGCCTCTGTTTGCGCCAGAGCGATTTGCTGTTTTGGTAGTAATTCTCCCAAATGGCGACGTTTGCATTGCGAATCGGAGCGCCAGTTAAGGCATGGGAAAAATAAACCAATGCCTGCTTCGGCGAAGTCTTCAGAACAAGTGAGGCGTCGGTAACCAATACCAGATCTCGCAGTGTGAGCGACCCACTCCTGGCCTCCAGCAAATACGCGCCTACGGGCAGCTGGCCGTCAATGCGCACTTGTTCACTGACTGGTTTGTAGTCTCCTTTAAAGTTAATCTCCCTGGACCAATTCTTAACCGGCGCTTTTCCGCCGACCTGTAGCTTCTGAATAAAATTTTGCTGGTTGTCCTCCGCTTCGCCCTCGTCTTCATCTGCGATCCTGGTGAAACGTATGTCACGCGTCAGATCGACCCGGTATAAAGCGAAATCAACTCGTCTCACATTCCGGGCATTCAAACCAATTTGAAGCTCGGAGCCGGGAAGAAAGACGTTAGAGACGCCAATGCTGATTGTGGGCGTGGTGATGTTCTTGATTTGCTGCTCAGCCTGGTCAAAGTAACGAGTCTCGCCCTTCACGAATTCTGTGGTCAAACGACGATACAATTCGAGCGCCTTAACGTAGTCGACCTCTTGTTGCCATTGGCCGTCTTCCAATTGTCGGATCAGACCGTTATTGTTCATCCACTCGGCGTAATGGAAGAGCGCATCGTCGTACCAATCGGTTTTCTTGCCTCCCTTAAGCGCCCCCTCAAACTCCTCCGGCACACGTTGGCGCAACTCCCAATCGCCAGTGGAGCGCATGGTCATAGCAATCAGGAAGTGCAGGTGAACTCTCTCGTTCTCGCTGCGGCTGATTTTCAGTCCGTTCTCCAGAACGTCGAGCGGGATATAGTTGCCGTAGTAGGTGTAGTAGTAGTACTGGTCTGGACGGGGTGGCTCGGCGGCTTTGAAAACGATTTTGAGGTAACGATCTCGAGCGCGATCAAGGTCGCGCTGACCGGCCCACCAATCGAGCGCCGGTTGATAATGAGGCCAGGCGGCGCCCCAGTTTATTTGATGGCGACGTGTCCAAGAGAAGTCGCCGAGTGACTCATGGGCCTCGGCCCACACTAGATCGCGGTCGTCTGCCTTTTCGTGGCTGCGAATCAGTTCTTCGAGCTGCTTCTGGGCCAGCTCATACTTCGTCGTGTCAGCCGTCTCCGTAGAAGCCTGCGCGCGCCATGACGTGTCTGCCAGGCGGAAGTCAACCCAGCGCGCCTCATCTGGGCCAAGCCCAGTCTTCTGGACCTTTGAATACAGCTCGTGTGCCCGCGCATATGAGCCTTGCGCGTAAGAGCGTTCCGCGTCAGCCTTGAGCTGGGAATAATCGGATTGCTGAACAGGCGTGTTAAGCAACAGAAAAATGAGCGTGGCGAGGGAAATGATTGTTTTCATAGTCGGGTAGCCCGTTCGATAGCACAGTTTTCACTCTGGCTAGCCGCGCACGCTAGCTGACGGTTTGTAAGACGAAGATGGGAGACGTTGACTCAGGGCTCGATGGGACTTGAGCGGCGATGTGTCGTTCATTAGAACTGCCACTGCGTCGGCGAGTTGCCCAGCCAGCCGTTAAATGAACGAACGAGGGGAGAAGACTTGCGCCTGACGATAGTCCAAAGTCCCACGTCCGATGTCCAAAGTCTGTCTAGCGACCGAAGCCTTAACCTTCGAAACGAGCCCTAGTCTCTAAGAGGGTCTGATCTTCTACCCTCAGTTCTACCAGGGTAAACAAAACAAACACGATCCACGAAACCACACGAAACAGCACAAAATGAAAGCCTCAATTTCGTGTTGGTTCGTGTGGTTTAGTGGATCGCTTTACTGCCTTGGATCGGAAGAACCTAAAGGTTTAACGCCGGCATGACCTGCGTCCAATTCAACAAAATGAGAGGCGCGCGGCGAGGTGTCGGGTGCATGCCCTTCTTAGGCGCGGCGTCATTTAGTTTCTCACCTTCGCCCACGCAATTTCGCTTCGGCACATAGCCCGGTGGAAAGAATCTAAGGTGTGCGTTGTTGTCAAAGCTACCGTTCTTGTTCGTTCCGATCCAAGCCACTGAGTCTGAACCATCTGCTCCCACAATCTCAACTTCGACAAAAATCTCACCTTTAAAATTCTTCCGGCACGCGTTCTGGCCTTTGTACTCGCTTTTCAGCATGTCAGAACAGAAATCCACAATGACCAGCGATACCGGCACCTCACTTTCACAGAGAAAGGGATAAATGACCTTGTCAGCTAACGACTCCTTCAAGTCTTCATGCTCAGACAGATCATTTCTATAGATGATTGGCGGCACCGGAAACCTTTTAAGTTCCATGGGAGCAACATATTCAACAGCCCCACGCTTTATTTTTGCAGGGTCTAAATCATCAACTTGCGAATAAACAACGCAAGAAGCAGACAGCACAAACACGCTTGCGGATAAGAGCTTTATCATAATTTCACCTCTCTTCACCTCGGAAGCGCCTAACGCTAATTGGATGCCGGACGTTGGACGTTGGACATTGGACGTTGGACTTTTATTTAAGGCGGGCGCCGTTGGGGACCTCTTCGGTAAATGTGGCGAGCACCGGCTTCCCTTCCTCGCCGACGGAAGCCGCGAGCAGCATCCCCTGCGATTCATAGCCCCGCATCTTGCGCGGTTTGAGGTTGGAAACTACGGCGATCTTACGACCAATCAATTTATCGGGCTCGTAGTGCTGCGCGATTCCGGCGAGGATCTGGCGCGGCTTCTCTTCTCCGATGTCTACAGACAAGAGCAAGAGCTTGTCGGCCTTTGGAATGCGTTCAGCGGTTAAAACTTCGCCGACGCGCAACTCGACTTTGGTGAAATCCGTGATGTCGATCAAGCCCTCGATTGCGATTTCCTGTTCACGCTTGGCGTTCAATGTTGACAGTGTTTCCGCCTGGCCGGGAACGGCATCCGCTTCGGTGGCATGCTGCATCGGCGGCGAAGGTCGAGTCTCCTCTGAAGTGCGGCCACCCGGAACAGCATCGGCTTCGGTGGCATGCGTGCCGGACGACTGATCATTCTTGATCTCGCTCATAAGTTTTCCTTTATCGAGACGCGGAAACAGCGGCTTGACTTCGCCAATGCGGGTTCCCTCCTTGAGCTCGCCCCACTTGAGTTCAGCCGGGTCGATTGCTGCTAACGAGTGTTTAGAGTTCGAGTCAGGCGCGCCACCAATCCCAAGTTGGGCGTAAATGCCCTGCGCGGATACCGGCATCACCGGGTAGAGCAAAACACATAACCAACGCAGCGACTCGGCGGCGCGATAGAGAACAGCATTGAGAGTCTCGCGCTGGTTTTCATCCTTTGCCAGATCCCAGGGCTTTGCGTCACTGATCATTTTGTCCACGCGCGCGACTATGGACCACGCAACTTCCAACGCCCTGCTGAAGGCGTAGTTCTCAAAATGCATTAGAAAGTCATCACGCGCGTGCTCCACGAACCCGGCAATGGTCGTCTCGTCAGTGTCGATACCGCTGCGCTTTGCCAGCAACAACTTTTCCTCCGGTATCCGACCCGAAGGAACCTGGCCTTCACAGTAACGTTCAATCATGGTCAGAGTGCGACTCGATAGATTTCCGAGGCCGCTGGCGAGATCGCTGTTGGTGCGATCGATTAGGCTCTCATAGCCGAAGCGACCGTCCTGTCCGAATACCATATCGCGCAGACAAAAGTAGCGAATGGCATCCACCGGAAGGTGTTTCTGTAACACATCCAGTTCCACGGTATTGCCCAGGGTCTTGGACATCTTGCGACCAGCCTGGTCCACCCACATGCCATGAGCGATGATTCCGCGTGGCAGCTCAACGCTAGCGGCCATCAGAAATGCGGGCCAGTAGACGGCGTGAAACCGCAGGATGTCTTTGCCCACCAGGTGCAGCGCCGGCCAGAACTCTTCGAAACCCACGGCACGCTCGCGCTCTTCATTACCGTAGCCGATGGCCGTGATGTAGTTGGTGAGCGCGTCGAACCAGACATAGATTGTGTGTGCTGGATCATCCGGCACGTGAAGACCCCAACGCACAGAACTTCGCAACCGGCTAACCGACAGGTCCTGCAAGCCACCTCGTACAAAGCTCATTACTTCGTTGCGCCGGGCTTCAGGACGAATGAAATCGGGTCTTGCTTCGTAATGCTCTAGCAGAGCATCGTCGTAATCCGACAACCGAAAGAAGTAACTCTCCTCAGACACGCGGTCGAGCGCCGCCTCATGTATCAGGCAAAGAGGTGGCTGATCGGGTTGTTGCGGTTTGGTGTACTCATCTTCCGTCTTGTACGCAGCGCAGGGTGCACAGAACCAACCTTCGTAGTGACCTTTGTAAATTGCGTCCCGCCCTTTGGGCGTTTTCGACTTTGATACCTGGCGCCAAAACTTGCTCACACCCTCAGCGTGGAAAGGGTAAGTGGTGCGCATAAAGATGTCGTAACCACCATGCTCCGTGTCGAGACCAAACGCTGAGGTCATCCTGGTGAAGTAACTGACAACATAATCAGCCTGTTCCTGTGGTGTTCGTCCGGCTCGTTCCGCCGCCCGTTCGATGTTAATCCCGTGCTCGTCTGTGCCGGTGAGGAAGTAGGTTTCAAATCCCCGCTGCTCTTTGTGACGATGGACACAGTCGGCCACAATCATGGTGTAAAGATGACCGAGATGCGGGAGGCTGTTGGCGTAGTAGATGGGAGTTGTTATGTAGAAGGTTTTTGCCATTCGTATCAACCAAATTCACCAGGACTCTTAGAAGATCATTTTTCATTTCTCATTTTCCATTTCTCATTTTCCATTCACTTCTTGTTCGTGTCCGTTCGTGTGATTTCGTGGATCGTTCCTGTTATCTACGCGAAACAAACGATCCACGAAATCACACGAACGGACACGAAATGAGATCTTAGAAAATGACCGAATGAAAAACGTCATATGACAAATGAAAAATGGCTACTCCTTCCCAGTGATAAGCGCCATCGCTTCCGACCGTGTGCGCGGATCGTTGCGGAAGCCGCCCAGAACCGCCGAAGTAATTGTCTTGGCGTTGGCTTTGCGGACGCCGCGGAGTGTCATGCACGTGTGCTCGGCCTCGATTACCACCATTACACCAATCGGTCTGAGACCTTCGAAGAGTGTGTTGGCAATGTCAGTTGTTAAGCGTTCCTGAAGTTGGAGACGGCGCGAAAAAGTTTCCGCCAAACGAGCAAGCTTCGAAATGCCGAGAATGCGTCCTTCCTTGGGAATGTAGGCGATGTGACACTTCCCGACGAAGGGCGCCAGATGATGTTCGCAGAGCGAGGCGATGCTGATGTCCTTCACGATCACCATCTCGTCGTGTTTGTCTCCCGGCAGAGGCACGACGTGCAGGCGCGGATCTTCACGCATGCCGGCGGTTAACTCGGCATACATCTCGGCCACCCGGTTGGGTGTCTCCTGCAAGCCTGGCCGGGTCGGATCTTCGCCGATGCCTTCGAGAATCAAACTCACCCCACGAGCGATCATCTCGAGATCCACTGGCTGTCGATCGCCGCTTGAATCTTGAGCCCTCTCATCTTCGGAAAACTTTGTAACCATTTAGAACCTCTCGAATCGTGGAAGGATTTAAGTCCTCACCCAACTACTGTCGATCCAGGTCGGGCTTCTGCGACTCCAAAGCCAAACGGGCGGCACCTTCCACTACGCGCAGAGGAACCTTCGCTTGTCTCGCCGCCGCGCGACATTGTTCGTACTCTGGCATCTCGTTTACCACGTGCCCATTCAACCGCGCCACTTTAACATCAATAGGCCCATACTCAGTTTCCACATTGACGATTTCACGCTCCAGGGCGCGCCGTTGCACCAAATAGCTACGTACACCGAGCGTGGTCGTTTCCGCAAAGAGCATCTCAGTAAGACTCTCTTTGTCCTCAGGGCGTGAAAGAACGGACAACAACACTCCCGGTCGGTCCTTCTTCATGTGAATGGGAGTGAAATAGCAATCAAGCGCGCCCATCTCTAACGCTTGCTCCATCACATGACCGTAAACCTGGGGCGACATATCGTCAACATTCGTCTCGATCATCCAGAGTTGTTCCTCGTTGGCGGCCTGAGCCTCAGTCTCTCCGATCAGAACACGCAAGACGTTAGGAAACTTTTCGTACTGCCGGGTTCCGGCGCCATAGCCTGTCCGCAACAGCTCCATCTTCGGAAGTGATCCATACTCGCTGCATACGGTCGCGATGATGGCTGCTCCGGTCGGCGTGACCAATTCACCCTTAATGTCCGTTGAATAAACCGGCGCGCCTTTCAACAACTCGACAACTGCCGGAGGCGGGACCGGAAACCTGCCGTGGTCCATCTCAACTGAACCGCTACCCACGTGCAGCGGCGAGCAAACAAACCGCTCGATACCTGCCAGGTCGAAACAGATCGCGGCGCCAACCACGTCGATAATTGCATCCAACGCTCCGACTTCATGAAAGTGCACCTTTTCAACGGGCTCGTTGTGTACACGAGCTTCGGCTTCGGCCAGGCGTGAGAACACTTTTCCTGCGCGGTCTTTCACGCCAGCCGATAGTTGCGAGTCGTAAATAATCTTGAGAATGTTGCTCAGGTGTCGATGAGTATGTTCGGGGGGTGTTTGCACCCGGGCGTACGTAGCGCTGACTCCTGAGCGGTTGACTGTTTGAAACTCAATTGAGTAACCCTGCACGTTGAGGAGCGACAGTTGGCCCAGGAGTGCTTGCGGTTCAACACCCGCAGCGATCATCGCGCCCAGGATCATGTCACCGCTCGCGCCAGCGAAACAGTCAAAGTAAAGAGTTTTCATCTAGTTCCTGCGATCTCAAATCTCAGATCTGAAATTTGAGATCAAAATACGAGCCGCTACAAGTCGCTAGGACCCGCAAATCAAATGGTATCAAGCCTTAGCCGTGACAGGATCCGCGTTCCTTTTCTGCAAGTTTCGCAATGTCGTTCTTGAATCTCACACACTCTCTAGGCCAAATCGCGAGAGCCTCGGCAACACTTCGCCCGCCCTTCCCATCAATGATTCATCACACAGATCCGAAAGCGGTGTTCTCTCCGGGTTCACTTCGCAAACGAAAGCGCCCGCGTCACGAGCGATCTCCGGCAAACCAGCGGCGGGATACACAAGGGCAGACGTCCCTATTACAAAACAAAGTTCACACTTTGCTGCTGCCGCGGCAGCTTGTTCAAAAGCACCCGACGGAAGCATCTCGCCGAACAACACAACATCAGGCCGCACCGGATCGCCACAGTCAGGACAGGCATCGGCGCACGGCTGAGCTGGAACGATTTCAAATCGAGCGTCGCAGCCTATACATCGGACCCGCCAGATGCTGCCGTGCAGTTCAATCACGTCGCGCGAGCCTGCCTTCTGGTGCAAGCCATCGATGTTCTGGGTCACCAGCGTAAACTCGGAGAAACGGTGCTGCCAGGTGGCAATTTCGTCGTGCGCAGGATTCGGATTCAACGCTTGCAGGAGTTCGCGACGGTAATCAAACCACTCCCAGACAGCCGGCAAATCCCGCTCAACCATGCGCGCCGAAGAGATCACATCGAAAGGCATTCCCTTCCACACGGCGCTATTGCCGCCGCCACGAAACGTGGGTACGCCTGACTCGGCGGATACTCCGGCGCCCGTTAGCACCAGGACCCGCCTGGCGTTCAAGAACCGCCGGCGCAATTTGTCAGATATGGATGACTCCGGGGCCTGTTGCATTAATGGTTCGATGTTAACAGAGCGCTGGCGAAAGGTGTCAAGCAAGTGAGCCAAACAGGTGGACGAGCCGAAATAGAAGTCACCACAATTCGTTTAGTGATCGTGGCTACGGCTATGGCGGTATTGAGCCTTTTTTCCAAGAAGGTGACATAGCCGTAGCGAGGATCGCACTACTGCTTAGAGCCATTGCGCGAGTGAACGACCTTCGAAAACTCTCTGTTAGCGCGACGTTCAGTCCCTAAGCTATACTCTCCGCTTTCGCAAGACCTGACTTGAGGCGCCGATAGCACCCGTGACCCTGATCAATCTTCAGAACAAGATAAAGCAACGACTCCAAGAGGCCGCGCTGGAGCTTTTCGGCGTAAACCTGGAACAAGTCAGCGCTGAGACTCCGCCGAAACCGGAGTTGGGCGATCTGGCTTTCCCTGTTTCCTTCGAGCTCGCAAAACTCATCAAACAGACCACCGGAGACAAAGTCGCACCTCGGGCCATCGCAGAGCAATTGAAGGATAAACTTGCGGGAGATGACCAGATATCCCGCATCGAGGTAGCAGGCGCCGGCTACTTAAACATTTTCTTTGACCGGGCACAACTGCTCTCCGGCTTCGCGAAAGTACCACCCTCAATTGACGATGCGACCAGGGCATCTGTCGCCGGCCGGCCTAAACAAATGGTCGAGCACACCAGCATCAATCCCAACAAAGCCGCGCATATCGGTCATGTGCGCAACGCAGTACTCGGCGACACATTTGTGCGCATTCTCAAGGCTGCAGGTAATCCAGTGGAGGTTCAGAATTACATTGACAACACGGGCGTGCAGGTCGCCGATGTGGTCGTCGGTTTTACACACATCGAACAGATGACGCTCGATGAGATTAAGGACCTCGATCATTCACTTACCGAAGATCGTTCGTTTGATTACTACTGTTGGGATCTCTACACAAAGGTGGGATTGTTTTATCGCGATGATGACCCTAACGGACAGCCAAACCCTGAAAAGCTGAAACTACGAACGGACATCCTTCACGCCCTCGAGGCAGGCAACAATCCTACGGCTGAACTCGCCGACTACGTGGCCACCAGAAATGTCGAATGCATCCTCGATACGATGGAACGTCTGGGCATTCGTTACGACTTGCTCGCGCGTGAGTCTGAGATTCTGCACCTGCACTTTTGGGATCGAGCCTTCCAGCTTATGAAAGACGCAGGTGTGATCCGGCTGGAAACCGAAGGCAAGAATAAAGGCTGCTGGGTAATGCCTTTTGAGTCACACACCGGCACGGACGAGCACGAGGCCGACAAGATCATCGTACGTTCCAACGGAACGGTTACCTACACCGGCAAAGACATCGCCTACCAACTCTGGAAGCTGGGCCACCTGGGTCTTGATTTCAATTACAAGCCTTTCCGCAAGTATGCCAAGGGACACGTGGCGTGGGTAACGACGACGGAACCGAACTCGGAAATACTGCCCGAGGTGCCACGTCCTAACTTCGGCGGCGGCGTTACTGTCTACAACGTCATTGACTCGCGCCAGTCGTATCCCCAGGAGATCGTGGCTCGCGGGGTTGCCGCGCTGGTGCCCGAGTTAGGTCGAAGCGCGAGCGTCCATTTGGCTTATGAGATGGTGGCGTTATCGCCCAGCGCCTGCGCTGAGCTTGGTATTGAACTGAGCGATGAGGATCTCGCCAAGCCTTATATCGAGATGAGTGGGCGCAAGGGTTTGGGTGTTAAGGCGGATGATCTGATTGACCGGCTCGAGGCAGATGCCTTGCGCGAGGTCGAGGCACGACATCCCGAACTTACCGTTGGGGAGAAAGCGGTCACTGCGAACGAGATTGCCGTGGGTGCACTTCGATACTTTCTGTTGAAGTTTACGCGTAATTCAGTCATCGCGTTTGATTTCAAAGAGGCGCTTTCATTCGAAGGCGAGACTGGTCCCTATTGCCAGTACGCAGCAGTGCGTGCAAATTCCATCTTTCGCAAACTTGATACCGAGTCTCATGTGGCTGCTGAGAAACTTATTCAGCGCGCGGAGGATGAGACGGAGATTCGTAACCAGGTGGGTCAAGCACTCAGCGGCGAAGCGGGCACAGAAATCTGGTCGCTGATAATGCTGTCGGCAAGGTTTGATGAGGTCGTCGCCCAGTGTGCGGCGTCTGCCGAGCCGGCCAATTTGGCAAAATACGCTTTCAACCTGGCGCGGGCCTTCAACCTTTTCTATCACCGGCATCGAATCATCGCCGAGGTGGACCCGTCGAAAAAAGCTGTGTTGATAGCCGCGGCTAACATAGCGCGGCGCCAGTTGACCTCAGCCCTGGCGACATTAGGAATCCATGTCCCCGAGCGGATGTAGAAGTAAACTCGAGCGCAACGGCAATTTGCAGGTTGGGAAGGGTGGCTTGCCCCCGCTCAAGTTGCAGATTCTCTCAAACTTGAAATGTTGATTCAATGTTGACTGGCACTTCATCTTGAGCGGGGGCAAGCCACCCTTCCCAACCTGCAAATTTGCCGTGCTTGAATTGTCCTTTTAACTCTCTGAACTGTACATTTAACAAAAGCTAAGAGTATAAAGAAGCCATGCTGATTGTTATGAAAGCGGACGCGACCGACCACCAGATTGAGGCGGTGTTGCGTGTAATCGAGGACCTGGGTTACAAGCCCCATCCAATGCCCGGCGCCACGCGCACGGCCATCGGCATAACCGGCAACCAGGGATCTGTTGATCCTTCTCACTTCGAAACGCTACCCGGCGTGGCCGAAGCAATTCGCGTTAGCAAGCCCTACAAACTGATAACGCTGGATCTCCGACCGGAGAAAACCATCGTTCGCGTGGGAGACGCGGCCATCGGCGGAGACGAGTTAGCGATCATTGCCGGCCCTTGTGCTATTGAGAGCAGGAATCAGGCGTTTGCTGTCGCCGAGACCGTACGACGCAGCGGCGCGAGGTTTTTTCGAGGCGGCGCATTTAAACCAAGAACTTCACCGTACGCGTTCCAGGGTCTGGGTGAGGAAGGCTTGCGAATTCTTGCGGAGATCCGCGACGCCTACGGTCTCAAGATCGTAACCGAGGCTTTGGACGAATCCGGCGTCGATCTTGTTGAGCGCTATGCCGACGTCGTTCAGATCGGGGCTCGCAGCATGCAAAACTTCACGCTGCTGCGACGCGTGGGACGATCGTCTTTGCCTGTTTTACTGAAGCGCGGACTTTCGGCCACTCTCGACGAATGGTTACTGGCTGCCGAGTACATCATGGCCGAAGGTAATTATCAGGTTGTTCTCTGCGAACGCGGCATCCGCACCTTTGCCCAGCACACACGCAATACACTCGATCTGGCCGCGATACCCGCCGTAAGACGCATTTCTCATCTGCCCGTTATTGTCGATCCCTCACACGGTACCGGAAAGAATTTCATGGTTACCCCGCTAGCACGTGCCGGTGTAGCCGTTGGAGCTGACGGTTTGATTGTCGAAGTTCACGACCAGCCCGACCAGGCATTATCCGACGGTGCCCAGGCGCTGACACTTCAGCAGTATGAACAGCTGGTCAGTGAAGTGCGGGCGATCCACGAAGTGATCGCACCCGCCGCAGTGAGCTAATACCGCCTCTAGCTATAGCGGCTATGTGAAAACCCAAAGACACCTACGGCAATTTGCAGTCAGGAAGGCGGACCCTGTCCCCGCTCTTACCTTGAGTGGCTTTCAAGCTTGAGGCGGGGACAGGGTCGGCCTTCCTGACTGCAAATTGGCCTGACATGAGCTGTCCTCCTAAACACTGATTGCTAACGCAAAGTCTATCCGGTAAGAATGGTGGCCAGGTCGTTTGAAAAGGCCGAGCGCGGCATTACTCGATCGTAACCTGCCTTCGTAGCTTCGCGCATCAAATCAGTCTGTACGTGCGAGAAAAATCCTAACAGCTCAATTGCTTGTAGTTCCGGGTCAGATTTCAACGCCGTCGCCAGCGCGATGGGATCGATTTTTTGCGCATGCAGGTCAACGATGATCAGATCCGCTTTGTTTTCTCGCGCACTTGTAAGCAAAGAATCCAAATTTCGCGCGAACCGAACGTCGATCCCCAGATGCTCCGCTGTGGCGCGGATCTTGGATATGAAGAACATGTCGTCAACGGCTGCTATGACAGTGCGACTCATGAGTTGTTGAGGTCCGCGGTCCGTATTTTGGGTGGGCTGACTCAACCCAGTCCTGTAGGGACGGAATGTTTATAGATCGTAGGCTGGAAAAATGGCGCCAGCTCCAGAGGAGCGAAATGTTCTTACCGACATTTGACGCGGCGTCACATTTCGCTCCTCTGGAGCTTTGAAATTCTCTCTACGCTCCCGGTCTATAAACATCGGGTCCCTACGGGACTGTGACGTCCCAGTTTTGTAAAACGGATTGGTTTCGCGTAAATATAGTGGCCGATGGCCACCGCCCAGAAGATCGAAGTTCCCTCATTCCTTAACGGACCTGAAATTGAATTTGGCGCAACCGTTCCTCGGAAAGCGGGAATCGATACGCCCTCACGTCTGATAATTGCTTCCTACAACATCCGATACGCCGTGGGGCAGTTCCTCATTTCCACTGGTCTTCTGCGCAAGGCCGGTTTCAACCTGCCCCGGAATCGTGCCCAAAGGGTTGGCCAGAACATTAGTTTCGCAGCCCGCACCTTCACGGAAGGGTTGCGTCTGCCTGCGGTCGACATTTTAGCATTGCAGGAAGCCGATAAAGGTACCCTACGCACCGGAGGCCATCATGTGGCGCGTGAGCTGGCCGAGCAGCTGCAGATGTCCTGGGTCCATGCGCCTGCCGGAATTCCTCGTGGCGTCGAACCGAAAGATCGTCAATGGTGGCTCGACTTCGAAGAACAGATTGGACTGCAAGATGCAGGCGACACCGGGGTGGCGCTGCTTAGCGATTTTCCAATGGACGATGTCACACGTATCGACCTTCCCTGGGCCGAGTGTCCCTGGCGTCCGCGTCTTGCTGTGGGAGCTTCGATACAAGTTGGCTCTGAGACCATTCGCGTGTTCAATTCACATATTGATCCGCATTCGGCTGCGGATGGGCTTCTGGAACAAATCGAAGTGGTCCTTGACCATGCAGGCGCGTTTGAGGGACCTACGGTGGTACTCGGCGACTTCAATACTCTTTCAAGGAGAAAGTGTATTGAGACCCGGCGGCTGCTAGAGTCGCGCGGCTACACAACTCCGTTTCCAACGGGAACGCCGACCTGGCGCGGGGCGGGACTACGTTTGCACGCAGACTGGATATTTGTACGTAGCCTGAATGTCACTCGTTGGGGGGTCGCGCGACCGTTTAATATTTCCGACCACTGGCCAATATGGGTCGAGGTTTCTTTTTGATTGCCGATTGCCGATTGCCGATTGCCGATTTCTTCTTCTGAGTCTTGAGTGTTGATTCTCAGCATGGATAATAGTGGACTATCTTTCGTGCGGTTTCGTGTTATTTCGTGGATCGACTCTTTCCAACTGCTGGGGGACGATCCACGAAATCACGCGAAAACTCACGAACACAAGGCGCTTTCCTATTATCATGAAACCAGCAAACTCGCATGACGGTTTTACTCACATTATTGAGGCAGTACAAGAGCCTTCCCTCTAATCGGCAATTGGCAATCGCCAATCGGCAATGTTGAGAATCGGCAATCGGAAATAATGAAAATCTCCAGCCGTGACAATCCCCTTCTCCGCCAGGCACGTTCTGTACGCGACGGGAAGATAGATGGTTTGATCTTTGTAGAAGGATTGCGGCTGGCGGAGGAGGCGCTTCATTCCGGGTTGGAAATTGAAGCCGTCATCTACTCCGATGAGATTTCCGAAAAAGCAAGGGCCGCACGTTTTCTCGAGGCAGTCGCATTAATCTGTAGCCACATGGCTGCAGTCAGTGAGAAGCTGTTGGCGACAGTCTCGTATACCAAAACCCCGCAGGGCATCATTCTTCTTGCGAAGCAACCTGAATCCGGCAATGCTAAATTAGAAATATCGGATGGCCGGCCTCCGTTATTAGTCATCCTGCACGTTATCAATAACCCGGTTAACGTTGGGGCGATCTTGCGAAGCGCTGAGGCCGCCGGCGCAACGGGCGCAATCACAACGGCCAACACTGCTGACCCTTTCTCCGCTAAGTCGTTACGTGGTGCAATGGGCTCGGCTTTCCGTTTGCCGATTTGGAGAGGGACCACTTACAGCGACGCTCTCAGCTGGTGCGCCGCGCACAACATCACGACTGTCTGCGCAGACGTTAAAGCTAGCGCCCTCTACACGGATATAGACTGGACAATACCCAGGGCTTTGATTGTTGGACCTGAATCAACTGGCCTCAACCCGCAAGAAGTCGCCGCTGCGGATGAAGCTGTTCGGATAGGAATGCAGGGCGAGGTGGAAAGTCTTAATGTTGGAGTGGCAGCCGGAATCCTCCTTTACGAGGCGGCCCGCCAAAGGCGTTGACGCTTAATGCCACAAACCGAGGATCACGCCGTAGAGAGTAAACTGAACCACGTAATACCCGGCATCTATCAGGAACAGCTTGAAGGTGCGATTTGAAAATTGGTAATTGATGCCGAAAGAAGTCGCCACCCAGCAGGCGCCGATAGTCAGGCCATCGCGAACAGCAGTGTTCAATGGCGGGTTCCTTCCCAGAAACAAGGCAAACACTGTTGCTGCAATCAGAGAAAATAGAAACGAGACTGCGAATAGAATAGGGGTGGGCGTCGTCTTTGGCTGATCCACACTAACGCCGGCTTCGCGCGCCCAAATCTTACCGAACAGAAGTGGCGAATACCAGAGTCCCCCCAGCAAGAAGGCGGAGGCGGCCGCGACAATGACTGCAAGAATGTTGATCTGTTCCATGTAGTTTTCTCCTCGGTTCACCGGCGATCAGGACTTGGCAAAGAGTTTCACCTGGCTGTCAAATGGAAATGCAAATAGGTCGACGCCTGGTATCCTGGCCCATTAGTAGTCACTCGATAGTTCACGAGGCCATTCTCCTTAATCAGTTCTGCCACGACCCGAAAGGCATCAGTCAACGACTCCAGATCTCCCTCTGATAGCTCTCCGATGTTTTTTATGTCCTTCTTGGGGATGACGAGATAGTGAAAGCGCGCCTCGGGAGCGGGGTGTTCTATGACGATCGTTTTATCCGTTTCTTTGACAACGGCAGGAAAGAAGGCTGGGAATCTTTGTACGCCCACAGATGTCAGCAGACCTAGTAACTCATTCGGCTGGTAGCAGGTTCCACCACACTTGTTGACGGCCAGAAATGATCGAGCCTGGGTGTCGGAAAATAGATATCCACCGAGTGTGATGCCAATCGAAACGGCGACTAGCATCAATAAGACCATTTTGGCTTTCTTCATCGGGTGGTGTCCTAAGAATTAACGCTGAAAGTGTTGCCTAATTCATCGCCTCAGGGCCGACGCTTAAACTCCAGTTCTTTGAAGTCGAAATCGGGATTCGGCACATCAATCTTCATCTCGTCGACCCTCCCTTGCGCGTTGAGAGTAAAGGTGACAAAGCCCCTGGGAAATGGATAGACGATTGAGTCGCGCCACTGGACGCGGAACGTGTCAAAGTGCCAGTGCTCCAGGTCGCCGACGAAAAAAGGTGACGGCAAGAAACGCAAGACCAGTTTGCCTTGCTCTTCAGTCACTTTGGCGTCGCCAAACATCTCGCCTGAGTATGTGCCCGCGTAGGCTGACAACGGAAGCGACAGTTTAGTTTGTGGCACACGCGATAGTTCACGTTTTCTATCCGCTTCCTTGCTCGCTGCCGCGCTGTTTTTCACGCGCGCGAGAAACTCTGAGCTCCAGTCGCGGGCAGGCACGCCCAGGAACACGTCAAACACCTTGTTTGCCAAAATATTCGAGATCGGAGTCTCGCTGTTTGTGAGTACAACCACACCGAGCTTCTCTTCCGGCATTAACGCGACCTGGGAAGTCATCCCGTGGAGCCCACCACCGTGGGAGACGAGCAACCGGCCCTGGTAATCGCTCAAAATCCAGCCCAGTCCGTAAAGATTGAAATGGCGCGTAGGGTTGAACTTTTCTGCCTGTTCACTGATGCCGCTGAAAACAGTGTGTGGGGTCCACATCTCGCGTGAAGCCGTGGCGCTGAAAAGCTTTCTTCCTTCGTATGTGCCGCGACTAAGTTGCAGCCGCAACCACTGTGACATGTCCACGACCGACGACTTGATCGCTCCCGCCGCCCCGATGTTATCAACCTTGCCGTAACGGATCGCCCGGGTCTTTCCATCTACTTCATTGTGAGGCATGGCAACGTTTGAACTGTTTAGTAAGTCGGCGTGACTAATGACCGTCCGCTTCATCGCAAGCGGAGCGAAGAACCTCTCCTTCACAAATTCATCCCAACTCTTACCGGAGACCCTTGCCACCACCTCACCTGCGGCAAGGTACAGGATGTTCTGGTAACCGAAACGACTGCGGAAGGACGAAGCCGGTTTAAGAAGACGTATCCGGCGTAGAATTTCATCGCGGCTGTAATCACTCTCGTACCAGAGCAGGTCTCCACCAAAAGTAGCCAGCCCGCTCCGATGACTGAGCAGATCGCGAATCGTTAGTTCGCGCGTAACGTAAGGATCGTACAGCTCAAACGACGGCAGGTGCTCTCTGACCTTGCCGTCCCATTTCACCTTCCCTTCATCAACCAGGATCGCGAGCGCGGCGGCGGTGAATGCCTTCGAGTTTGAGGCAATCGCAAATAGCGTGTTCTCGTCAACGGCGGGAGCTTTGCCCAGCTCGAGGACGCCATAACCTTTGGCAAACACCACCCGGTCATCTTTGACAATCGCGACGGCGAAACCGGGCACCTTCCAGGCGACTCCTGCCCGCGCGGAATACTCATCTATCTCTTTGAGGCGCGCGTCGGTTGTCCGTGTCTGCGCAACCAGCGGCAGAGCCAGGACGGGCAAAACAATCGCGAGCAGAAAAACCTGAGTGAAGCGAATTGAGCGTAGTAGCATGTAATCCTGGACCTTTCAGATTGACTATTTGAAGTCAGGCCGAGGCTCTGGCCTGCAATCAGCTTCAGGCGCGAGATTATATGTGAGGTTACGGGAGTGCGAAAGAAGACAGGTGGCCAGTAGGGTGCGCGCCGCAAACGCGGCTCCGGGACGTGGGTATTCCAACGTTGTGAAGATTAGGACGTCTCACTTAGCGTAGACCGCTATGCCCCAGAAGTTGATCTCCGGCGGAAGGGCGTTCCAGTGATCGAATGCGTGCGAGTCGTCAGTCTTGTAACGCAGTTTGTACTTCCCAGGCTCCAAAGTGATCACAACGTCGACCTTACGATTCTTCCCTGCACCGCCCGCATGGGTTGTTTTCGGCTCCTGCATCTCCCAGACAGGCACGCCTTTGTCCACGTTCTCAATCCAACCGTAGTCAAACATCTGTCCGCCCTGGCCTTCGCCGATCGAAAAGACTCGCAACTGCTGGGCTCGAGGCAGGCTGAATTCCACAGTCTTATCTTCGTTGTCCAGGACGTTCACCAATTGCGCCACGACCGGCATCTTCGTGAGATCTTCCGGAAGGGGCCTTGAAAACAGTTCTCCATACATCTTCATCACGCGGGTGGCTTCAGCAGCCTGCCCCACGCTTTGGTGGATGCGAAACTTTGTAATCAGATCCTTCGGGTAGACGTCGGCATAGGGTTTCCCGGAAACCTGCTGCAACTGATCCCTGAGTTCCTGCGCTGAAGCGTTCCAATTAAGCTCAGCTACCGGCTCACCGAATTTTTCCGGGAAGATGAAAGTCTTGAGGAAAGCCATGCCCACTGGAGAACTCAACGCATCACCCGCGCCCAGGTCGGTGGGCCTGCTGAGATTGTCTGTGTTGGCCATCGCGATAAAAGTGATATTCCGCTCCGGAATCTTCAAAATGAAGGACGAGTTCGCAGTCCAGTAGCCATAGTGCCAAAGCATCTTCATGCCCTTGTAATTTTGAGTAAACCAACCCAAGCCGTATGGAAGCGCCTCTCCTTTGGTGGAGACGGTAGGTGTAAAAGCCAATTGCTGCGTCTCCCTGTTGAGAAATTTGTTCTGATCGATGGCGATGTCATACTTCGCCATATCGAGAACACTGGCCATCAGTCCGGCTGACGTACTGAAGCCCTGCGGGTAACTGATTTTGGTGATCTTGTTCTCACGATCGAGACCATAGGGTTGAGCCAGCGACTTTGAAACCTGGTCAAATCGCTGCTGGTGCTTTTCCGTGATCAAAGCCCTGTTGATTGATGATTGATGAGAATGAACAAGTTTCCAGCCTCCACTCTGCTTATTCCAAACTATTGAACTCCGCCAGGGGCCGTCCTTGCGCGGAGTTCCGTTAGGGGGAGTAATAGTCCCGCTCATGAAAAACGTGGCCACTGCAGTGTTCCCGTAAACCGCGGTTTCCAGATTGGTCACTTGAAAATTCAGTTTAAAGCCGGACTGGAATAGGCGTCCCATTTCAGCCGCGTCAATAAAGGATGTCAAGAACCCTCCGTCACCCGGAAAGCGATTCTGCTGTGGCGCCAAACGCCGCTCAATTCGTTCTACGCTGCCGGAGTTGTAGCCGCCGATTATATCCATTACCGCGGCTTTTACTTCCGCTTCGGCAGCCGGATCAGCGCCGCTTGGAGATTTCGTGCCGATAATACGCGGCACGTTCGGGGCCGTCTCGGTCATGTTCAGTGGGTCGAGAATGTTTGCGATCAGGAGTTCTCCGAAGGACTTGCCCGTGGCCCGTTCGATAACCTTATCCAACTCAGCAAACCGATTCCCATTGTAACGATAGCCCTCACCCGGATTGCCTTCCGAAGTGTGAGAGAAGAGATGTCTTACTCTAATCACACCGTCGCTTTCTAAACTGATTCCATACTTCGAGACGGGATCGTCGAGTTTGATTTTTCCTTCCTGGACCAGTTGCATCAGGATTGTCGAGGCAAAAGTTTTAGTTAAAGACGCCAGGTGGTAAGGAGTGAGCTCAGTTGCCGGGATTTTGTTTTCGTCATCCGCAAAACCGAAGCCCTTTGCCCAGAGCACCTTTTGATCTTTCACGATAGCGGCGGAGAGCGCCGGTATCTTTAACTCCTGACGTAAACTTTCAAGCTGGCTTTCAAGTCGCGCGATGCGGGCGGCCTCAGTAGATGGCGACTGCGCACTGGCGATTGGGGCGGGAGCAAACAATCCCTGCCCAGCCATGGTGGAAGTCAGAATCAACGCCAATAACTGCATGGTGAGTCCCATCTCAGATCTCCTTGCTGTCACTCGTATGTTTTGCCGCCGAAAATTGACAAATTAAGCCTGCTGATAACGCTAGCCCAAAAAGAACAATCCAAGCTCGGCCAATTCGCAGGTTGGGAAGGGTGGCTTGCCCCCGCTCAAGTTGCAAGGCCACTCAAGATTGAATCAACCTCTTAAGCTGAGAGAATCTGTAGCTTGAGCGGGGGCAAGCCACCCTTCCCAACCTGCGAATTAACCTATGCCCTCTTTCGCTTTTCACACAGCTTCTACTGCTGCCCGGAATTGGCTTGAGGGACTTTCACACCTTCAGGGAGTTGAACGGTACCGGCATTCACTTTCCGGGTGTCAGACGAATCAGGCCAGTGGCATCACGCACCAGGACGTCCCGGCCAAGTAGAACCGGCATGGCCCAGGTAGCGGCATCAGCAACGTCGTAGCGACGCTCTACTTCAAATGCTTTGGTGGCCCGCGGCACCACGATCAGGTCTGCGCCATTGGTCAGATAGATAATATGGCTCGGTGTGAGAAGCACCGAGGCATGTTCGCCCTCGCGACCATCTGTGCTCCAGCGAACTGCGCCGGTCCTTGCGTCTAGTGCAACAAACTGACCTTTGCGTTTGGCGGAATGGCCATAGATCAATCCGTCGCCATACACCGGCGAACTCATGTACATCGCCACATCCGGGTTTGACCACACCTCTGTAGCCTGCCATTTGGCACTGGCCTGCTTGAGCGTATAGGCGTGAGTGCCCTGGCGCGTACCGGAGATCACGAGATGCGAACCCGTCCACAAGGGTGTCACAATGTTTTCGTGCCACTCGTCCGGAAAAGGAGTCGACCAGAGCTCACCACCTGTCTTAGCGTCAATACCTACGATCGAGCTGTTAGTCATCGTCACTATCTGTGTCTTGCCGGCAACATCGATAACAATTGGCGAGGCATAGCCGGGTCCTGCGCCTCGCCACTCCCATTTTTGGGCTCCCGTGGCCGGATCGAGCGCCAACATCTGACCGCCATGTACGTCGCTGCCCACCTGGACTATCACTAAACCGCTGCTGCCCAGTGGTGACGCAGCCGTCCCACAGAAGAGTTTTGAAGTGTCAACCGTTTTGGAGAAGTCTTTCGTCCAAAGCTGACCGCCTTTTGCCGTGTCCCATGCGCTCAGCACCCCGGTCACACCGAGGGTGAAGAGACGCTGACCGACTACGAGCGGAGTCGCATTCGGACCCTTCGCCATGTTGACCGCGTATTGGTTTTTCTGAAAAGGCGCTGCGTATTTCTGCTGCCAGACGACCCCACCTTTAACTAAGTCAATCGCGGTAACGACCTCTTCGGGATCGCGGCGTCCGTGAATGAACACTCGCCCGCGGGACACGACAGGGGATGCATAGCCTTCTCCGATCTCCACTCGCCAGAGCCGTCGTAGAGATTCCGGCCAAGCCGAGGGGGTGCTCGAGGCAGGTACCAGGCCATCCCGGTTCGGTCCGCGCCATTGATTCCATTCCTGGGCCGGGGCGGACTGAAACAAACTCAATAAGAGCGCGGCGCCGATGACAGTGTTTCTCCAGATCACGCGCACTGTGCATGGGCCAGGCACTGCAAACCAGGAACTAACGGCGTCTGAGGCGTCAATCCGCGTTTCAAAGTCGCGTTCCAGCGAACATACTTGCCGATCGAGTCGATTGCTCACTGAGTCCTCCAGGGTAGGTTATGAGAGCCGCTTCTTAACTTAACTGCTGTATCCGGTCTAAATGTTAACACCGACAGCCTGGCTTTTATGACGAATTAAATCAACGATTCAGGGCCGTTCCGGACCCTTAGCCCTATTGTCGCGCAGTCGTTTCAGCTAGAATAGCGCTGTTCCCAGGAGTTTAGTTCCCTTCCCGCGCAGTTCAAGAATGGGCTGCGTTTTTTGCACAAGGGTGCTGACCTGGGTGGCATAGACTTTAGTCTGTGATTTCAAGTCACACTGTCTTAATGGCCGTCGTAACCCATCCGGGAAACACAGACTAAAGTCTATGCCACGTCGAACCTGCTGCAACCGCAGGCGTATATGAATAAATGACTGAAGACCTGAAGCCCATCCCAAAGAAGAAACGAGAAGAGGCGTTGCCGGAACGCCTGCTCCGTCGAGTGTTCGAGAGCATGGGCGACGTCGTTGATCGAAAATTTGGCCGAACGGTAGAACCAAAAGGTGGACTTACCACCTCACAGCTGATTGAACGCATGAAGCGGCTGATCGACGAGCGGGTGCGCGATGAGGGGCGCAAGGGTCGTATCGCTCCGCACAGTTTAAAACTCAAAGTCGAATGGGGCACGCATTCGGAAGCGCCCCCCGAAATCTTAAAAGAGCTGGAGCATGAAGTTCTCGCCGAAGCTATAGATCACATTAATGATCATCGGTACCGCACCCTGGCTCCGGTAAAGGTCGAAACGGAGGTGGACATCTTTACCACTGGCGTTTCAGTCGACCCCACTTTTGGTGAGTTTGAGGAAGAGCTCAAAAAAGAGGATGAGGCAAAACGAGTCGTTATTGATCCTCGAATTCCGAAAGGGACTCCACCGGTGCCGGATGTGACAATTGCCGTCCGAGTGACGCGGCGCGATGGGACTGTCGAGGTTCCGCTAATCTTCAAACCTGGCGGTAAACGATTAAATGTGGGTCGCGCGTCCGATAATGACCTGTCTCTGAACGACACCAGCGTGTCCAAAATCCATGCCACGCTGGTATTGAACTTCGAGGGAACTTTGATGGTCGCTGATACCGGATCGACCAACGGCACTTACATTAACGGACGTCGCATTGCCTACGGAGAGGCGCGGCAAATTGAAGCCGGCGACGTGGTGGGCTTCGGAGACGTCGAGGTGCGTTTCAAGAGAGACTAGAACACGAGCTCACATCCAGGATTAGAATGTCGCAAATGTCACTCTTGCTGTTGCTACAGTCCCCCACCCCGACCGCAATCGCTCCTCATGTACCCGAGCGGATGCCGGCCTTACTAACCTTGATTTATGTCGGCGGCTTCGGGCTAATCATTCTTTTATTGCTGATCTCCCTCTTTCGAAATCGCCGACGCCGGAAGACCACTGCCGTATCAGTCCCTGCAGATCTTCCAACCGAGGTCAAAAAGCGGCTCGGCTCCACGTCTACCAACAGAGGTCTGCGCGCTCTGCGCTGGCTGTTTGTAATGCTTGCCCTTGGTCTACTCGGTTTTCACGTCTACTGGGCACACTACGCAAACGAGAAGAACGAGAAGTTTCAGGAATTATCCTACAAGGATCTGCGCAATCGTCGGCTTTCAGAGTCCACCCTCCGCGGCTGGCTGCTCGACCGCAGCGGGAAGCTCGACAGGGCTTTGGCTTTCTACCGTCGTGATTCTAGTGGCGCCATCACGCGTCAGTATCCAATGGACAAAGCGATGGCCCACATTTTCGGCTCAGACCGGGGCGATCCTGGTCTGGAGCGCGCGCTTTTCGGCGTTCAGAGTGGTGCGTTGCCTGAGGCACTGGAGGTAGTCAATGGTGAGACGATTCAGAACAAAGGTAATACCGATGTGGTACTGACAATCGATCGAGACCTGCAGCAGGCCGCGGTTGATCAGTTAAAAGGCAAACACGGCGCCGTGGTAGTGCTGAATCCACAGACGGGCGAAGTTTTAGCGCTTTACAGTGAGCCTTCTTACAGCCTTAAGGAAGTCGAAGACGAAGCCACATGGATTCGGCTGTCAGCCAATGAACGAGATCGCCCGCTGGTCAGCCGCGCGTTAGGGGCCTATTACATTCCTGGTTCGACTTTTAAGACCGTGACAATGACAGCAGCCTTTGTTGCCGGCATTCAGGACACGCAATTCGTTTGCAGTGGCAGTGGATATTACGCAGCCCCAGGCGCAAACGTCATTTTTGACGACGCCGGACCGGGCGAGGTCCATGGCAGGATTGGGATCGATGTCGCTTACGAGGTTTCGTGTAATCAATACTTCGCGCAGATGGGTGTCAAACTGGGGCCCGAGCAATTGAAGCAGGGAGCCCAGCTGCTCGGGATTGGAGCTTACGATACCCCTGTAGAAGCCCTCCGCGGCCGGAAGGAACCCGAACTCTGGAACGCCAGCACCGAGGCTGTGAAGCGTGCGCTGGCTCCACGCGAATCCACCATAGTGACGGGCAAACAAGTAACCAGATATGACCTGGCGCTGATCGGCTACGGGCAGGGTTATGCAGGTCAGATGACTACTTTCCAAATGGCCCTTTCCGCTGCGGCCATTGGAAACATGGAAGGAAAGTTGATGAAGGCGAAAATCGAGTCGAATCGCCCGCCAGAGGTCTTCAAGCAGGTAGTGTCCGCGCAGGCCGCGAAAAGAATGCGCGAGATTATGGGCCGCGTAACTGGCGGTTCGAGCGGAACGGCGAGAGGAGTGTTTGCGCCGGTAAAAGCCGCCGGTATCACGACGGGAGGTAAAACGGGAACAGCGCAGAAGGTCGTTCCGGTTTACGATCCCAAGACGGGAGCACCGAAGACGAGACTCCGAGTAGAGAAGGACAACCGGGGGAACATCATTCGCGAATACCAGGAAACCATCATGGATGAACAGAATCCCCGGATCGATGGTTGGTTTCTCTGCATTGCGCCACTCGAGCGGCCGCAACTGGCAATGGCGGTCGT
>JBGTHZ010000028.1:0-30573 GCA_041745915.1 Pyrinomonadaceae bacterium
ATATGGCGGCTGTCGGGAGGTCCTCGTAGTCTTCAGCCCTCAAGATAGGCAAGACGCCCTGGCGCAACGCCTCGTCAGCGAAGAGCAGGCTCAACAGTCGTTGTTCAGCGGGCGTGACATCAGACTGCCGGGTCAGGGCTCTCTTTGCGCCGGACGCGGTGTCACCACCCCGAACAAACTGCCACAACTCGCGCCGCAGCGAAGCATCCGCGATTCGCAGCGAATCTGCGGCGATGTCGAAATACTCGCGCCTCTGAAACTTACTGCGGACAGCACGAATAAACGGGAGCACCTCATCAATCGCTGCCTCTTTCTCAGCAGGACTAGTAAGTTTGCGATCCCGTACAGCCTGATCGATTACGAATTGTATGTGGGGTTGTGCCTCGCCACGTCGCCGCTGATACTCGTTCACACCTAATCTTCGAATGAATTCGTCCGGATCGGCGTTGTCCGGAAGGACCAGGACCTTGACCTCAAGGTCTTCTGCCAAAAGAGTTTCGATTGCTTTCTTCGCTGCCTGCACACCTGCTCGGTCACCATCATAGTTGACTACCACCTTACGCGCAAACCGGGCCAACAGTTTCACCTGGTCCGGTGTGAGCGCTGTGCCCAGACTGGCAACGAGGTTACGAATGCCAAACTGATACGGAACAATGAGATCGAGAAACCCTTCCACCAGAATCGCATAACCCTGCCGCCGGATTTCCTCCCGCGTCAGGTTCAGTCCAAAAAGGTTCCGGCCCTTCACGTAGGCAACGGTCTCCGGCGAATTTATATACTTGGCATCATCGTCCTTTAAAGTGCGCCCACCAAAAGCTATTGGTCGTCCCTGAATGTCCATGACCGGAACAATCAGGCGTCCGCGAAATCGGTCATAAGAGCCGCCTTCTTCCTTCTTGACTACCAGGCCGCTGCGCTCAATCTGCAACTGGCTCGCACCCTTCTGCCGGAGGTGCGATGACAGGGCTTCCCAGCTATCCGGCGCATAACCTAAACGAAAGGTCTGCCGCGTCTCATCAGAAATTTCTCTCTTCTCGAGATAGTCTCGTCCTATCTGAGACTCCGCACCTCCATGCGCCAGCTGCTGTTCCCACCATTCAAGCGCCCACTTGTTAAGCTCAATGACTTCATCCACTTCCTGTCGCCTGGCTTCGAAACGGCTGTCGTCAACCAACCTGGGCAAGGGTACGCCGCTCTTTTCCGCCACCAGCCTGATCGCCTCGGGAAAGGTGACTCGTTCCATCTCCATCACGAAACTGAAAACGTTGCCGCCCTTGTGGCAACCGAAGCAGTAAAAAATCTCTTTGGCTGGACTCACTGAAAAGGAGGGTGTCTTCTCCTTATGAAAGGGGCAACAGGCCATCCAGTTTGCACCCTTCTTCTTCAGGGCCACGTAGTCCTGGATCACTCGAACAATGTCCGCCTGGCGTTTGAGATCGTCGATGAAGGTTTGGGGGTAACGCATGCCTTTGTCTATTGCCTGAGTTCTACCAGGGTTGCACCCGAGCCGCCCTGATCTTGGGGGGCGGCAGTGAAGCGGGCAACATGCGGGTGGTCTTTCAGCAGCTCACCTATGGCGCGACGAAGCGCTCCGGTGCCATGACCGTGCACGATGCGTAGCTGGCTGGTGCCTGCAAGAGAGGCGGCATCGAGAAACTTATCAACTGCGTCTACTGCCTCATCCGCTCTCTGTCCAATTACATTAAGCTCCGAACGAGTATGCTCCGAAGCACTTAATTGTACTTCCGGCGGCCGCGTATTCCGCAACTTCGAAAAACGTCCGCTGCTTTTGGCCGGGGCAACGACCTCAACCAGTTCCAGGTTCTCCAGCTTTTCTCTCAATCGCAGCGACTTCACCCTAACCTCCGCCTCCTCTCCCTTGATGCTGACAACAATACCGACAGACCCAAACGAACTCAGGCGCACGCGATCGCCCACGACGATGTCGCGTGCGGATGCTGCAACGTAGTGTGCCTCCTCGGGTTCAGCACCCGGCGCTTTGAGCGAAGCACCAGCCTGACTACCGGCAACGACATGACCTTCGCGCAAAACCCGGACCGGCCGGGAACTGGTGCTGGTCGGAGTCGCGGTTGCGACGCGGCCTCGCGACCCACTTGCAGCGCGCTGGGCCTCACGTTTCAGTTCCGCGACCCGACGCTGGGTTTCTCGTTCAAGCTTCAGCCTTTCGGAGCGATCCTGGACAGTAGCGAGCAGATCTCGAGAACGTCGTTCAAATTCACTCACGATTCTCTCGAGCGCGGATTGAAAAGAAGCCTGGCGCTGGCGTTCTGTCTTCTCAGCTTCTTTCTCGAGCGCCGCATACTTCTCTGCCACTGCGACCCGCTCCTCCTCTAGTGCCTGCTTCAAGCCGGCGGCCTGTTCGGATTCACGTTTAATCCGGCGCAGATACTCTGTAGCCTGACGTGAGGAGTCACTCACGCTGGCCGAAGCGGCGGCCACTATTTCGTCTGAGATTCCGAAACGCCGCGCGATTTCCAGACCGGACGACGACCCGGGAACCCCGACAAGCAGTCGATAGGTGGGACGCAGGGTTTGCTCGTCAAACTCAACGCTCGCGTTTAGCACTCTTTCTTCGTTGGCTGCGTAAACTTTCAAACCGCTGTAGTGAGTGGTGGCCATCACATATGCGCCACAGACTTTGCGAAAGTGATCTACCACCGCAACACCTAGCGCGGACCCTTCCTCCGGATCGGTACCAGTTCCCACTTCATCGAGCAAAATCAGGGCGGGCGACTGGCACACTTCAATCATCAGCGAGATGTTGGCCACATGCGATGTGAAGGTCGAAAGATTCGCTGACAGCGATTGGTGGTCGCCTATATCAGCCAGCACCGAGGCAAAGAAGGGGATTTGCGCGCGGCGTGCGGGTACGGGCAATCCCGAGAGAGCCATCAGTGAAAGCAATCCGGCAGTTTTGAGCACGACCGTCTTGCCACCGGCGTTGGCGCCGGAGATGATCAAGGAGTCGTGTTTGTCGTCTATCGAAAACGAGACGGGCACGACCGCTCCGCCGGTAGCGCGAAGGTTTTCTTCGAGCAACGGGTGCCGTGCTTCTGCGAATTCAAGTGTGGAAGTCTGAGATTGTGCGTTGGCATTGAAAGCATCTTGCGATGAATCCGGTTCACAGACTGAAGTCTGTGTCACTTCGGGGATGACGCAATTGAAGGTCTGGTGAAAAATCGCCTTAGTGTTTATGAAGTCGAGTTGAGCAATGGCGGAGGCAGCCATTTCGATTCCCGCCAACTGGAGCCGGAGTTCCTCGGTCAGGGCGAAGAGGATGCGATAGACCTCGCGTTCTTCAGTTTCGCGCAGACTTTGCAATTCGTTGTTGGCGTCAATCGTCTCGAGCGGTTCAACGAAAGCCGTGGCCCCCGAAGATGAGAATCCATGGGCCACACCCTTGATGTGCCCTCGATGATCGGACTTAACAGGAATCACAAAGCGGTCGTTTCGAATTGTTACCAGCTCATCCTGTACAGCTTCTTCCGCCCTCCTCATCAGGTTTTCCAGCGACCGCGTAATACTCGAACGGAGCTTAGTTATCTCGTGACGAATACGAGCCAGCTCCGGGCTGGCCCGGTCATCCAGATCTCCGCTGGGCAGAATCTTGTTGGCAACACGCGCAGAGATGCTGTTCAACTCGCGCGGAAGACCAGCGACGACTTCTGCCAACACGGGCGACTCTTCCTTCTCGGCCATCACGGCTGCACGGGCCGACATCACCTGCTCGCAAAGCCGGGCAAGTTCAAGAATAGTGATTGGCTCAAGTGATGTTCCCTGGACTCGCAACCGCGCAATCGCTTCCGTCGGGTCCATCAACTCGCTGAAGGACCAGGTGGCGCCGCGCTTTCTCAACTGCACACACTCGGCCGAAGCTGCCAGCGCTTTTTGCAGATCCTCCAGAGAACCAAGGGGTGCGAGGGCGTCGACCTGCGCTCGTCCCATCGACGTCTGGGCTCCGCGGCGAATCAACGCCCGCAGTTGGTCGAATTCCAAAGTTTGAAAAGCCTGATCGTTCATGTGCCAGTATGGCGAAGGTATGACGAGTGGCGAGTAGGCGGGGGTGATGCCACTTTCCGAACGCCCGAACACTTCTCCTGAATAATAAAAACGATTCTAACACCGGGGAGAGGATTTCCGTACTGAGGTGGATCAGAAACGACGCTGTCGACGCTCCCTCCCTCGCAATGCCAGTGGGAAGAGGCCCTTTACCTGAATCACGTTTACCAGCAGGTTGCCATAAGAGAAAATTCCGGCGGCAGCCCTGTTGCCTGAATTTGTTGCCGGTTGTATGTCCTTCATCGCCAAATCGAGCAGCTCCCCTTTGCTTTCAATTGCCAGCGCTATTTGTTCATCCCCATTCAGGGCAACCAGCAGCCGGGTAGGGAACTCCGGTTGGGTGGGCTCTTCAGTGAACAAAGTGATCGGATCCAGAACTGTCAGCATGCGACCCTGAATGGAAACTACACCCAGCACCGCCGCGGGCGCGTGAGGCAGCGGTGTTGGTCGGCGCCATTCCGCTATCGTTGTAATCTCATCTTCGAAAACACCGAGTACAAGCGGGCCCGTTGACAGAAGTTGCAGTTTGCGCGTGGTTTGAGCTTGAAGCTCTCGGGAAGGATCCTCCCGGAACGACCCGGTCTCCCGTGTGATCAAAGTCGAAGGTCGCTCCTGGGGTGTTTCATCAATCATCGATTTTGCTGTGGGCCCTTACCACCAGGCATTATAGCGCGAGGGCTTGGCAACGAGGCAGCGATTGCAGAATCGAAATCAATAGCAACCGCACTCCCCAACGAATTGATTGTTACCTCAACCATTGCTCTTGATTTCCTAATATCGAGCTGTGATTCCAGAATGCGCGGAAACGAAGCATCTGGCAAGTACACGCGTCGCGGGTTAGAATGACGAACTTCAGGCATTGATCGAGGCTGAAATGGAGGTTGGTTCTATGGATGAATTCGACCGGTACCGGGCTGAAACGAATGAAAAGTTACTTGGTAGTACCCACCTGGGTATCAAACGTTTCTTTGCTCTCGACACTCAGGCATACGAGGACGGCGCGCTCGACAAACGCACGAAAGAACTGCTGGGCCTGGTGGCCTCAACCGTTCTTCGCTGTGACGACTGCGTCACTTATCACATTAAACAGTGCGTTGGAGTGGGAGTAACCCGGCCGCAGTTTCTTGACGCCTTTAATGTGGCGCTTGTGGTTGGTGGTTCGATAACGATTCCTCACCTGCGGCGCGCAATCGACCGGCTTGACCAAATTCTCGATCATCAAAGTGATGGACCCGCGCCGGCACATCATCACGATTGACGGCAGTTCATTTCAGCGAACGGAGGGGAAGCACATTGAGAAGTATTTTTCTGCAAAGCTCAAAGTTAACTGTCGTCCTTGCGCTCCTGCTATCGGCGGTGGTGGCTTTGTCAGCTCAATCTTTCCCCACTATTAAGAAAGGCACATTCATGTCAGCACAACAGGGTGTCCGCGTACGCGCGCCTGAAATTTCTGGTGGCCGTGGCTGGCTCAATACCGACAAACCACTTTCCCTGGCTGCTCTGAAGGGCAAGGTCGTGCTCCTCGACTTCTGGACGTACGGCTGCATCAACTGCATTCACATTATTCCCGATCTGAAGAGACTTGAAGAAAAGTATGCGAACCAGTTGGTAGTAATCGGTGTGCACTCCGCAAAATTCGATAACGAGAAAGAGACTGAGAATATCAGGCGCATCATTCTGCGTTACGAAATTGAGCACCCTGTCTATAACGACGCGGAGTTTAAGGTATGGCAAAGTTACGCCGTCCGGGCCTGGCCCACCCAGGTTCTGATCGACCCTGCCGGCTATGTGATTGGATCGATCTCGGGCGAAGGCAACTACGATCCGATCGATAAGGCTATCGGTCAGCTCGTCGATGACTTCCGCAAGCGGGGCGAACTCAATGAAGAGCCCCTCAAGCTCAGTTTGGAACGCGCCAAGGTTGGCAGCCTGCCGCTTGCCTTCCCTGGTAAGGTCCTCGCTGATGGCAAAGGTGACCGGCTGTTTACTGCTGACTCAAATCACAACCGCATCGTCATCACAAAATTTGACGGCACGCTTATCGAAACGATCGGCACCGGCCAACGTGACCTGGTCGACGGCGGATTCGATAAGGCCAGTTTCTACAGACCGCAGGGTATGGCCCTGGATGGTGACAGTCTCTACGTCGCCGATACCGGAAACCATGTGATTCGCCGGGTAAATCTAAATACCCGAACAGTCGAGACAATCGCAGGCACAGGAAAGCAGTCGCGCGAATACTTCAAGCAAGGGCCGGCGCGTGAGGTCGGGTTGAGTTCTCCCTGGGACCTTCAGTTAGTGGGACGCACCCTTTATATTGCGATGGCCGGCCCCCATCAAATCTGGCAGCTTGATCTCGAGAAAGAGACAATGTCCACGTTTGCGGGGTCGGGTCGCGAAGCTCGCCTTGATGGTCCACGGTTGGAGGCCGGCTTTGCCCAGCCCTCCGGGTTAACCACGGACGGAAAGAGCCTTTTTGTAGCGGACAGCGAGTCAAATATTATTCGCGCTATCGACCTCAGCAGTGGCCAGGTCCAGACTGTGGTTGGCGGGGACCTGTTTAAATTTGGTGACGTTGATGGCTCGGGTGACGACGTTCGGTTACAGCATCCGTTGGGTATCATCGCTCTTGATGGCAAAGTACTGATCGCCGACACGTACAATCACAAGATCAAACAACTCGATCCCGCAGCCCGTTCGGTGAAGACACTGTTCGGGACCGGCAAGCCCGGTCAGGCTGATGGCGGCTCACCCTCACTTTACGAACCTGGCGGTCTGAGTGTAGCCAACAATAAGCTTTACATTGCCGACACCAATAACCACGCAATTCGCGTCGTCGACCTGAAGACGAGGGTAACATCAACTCTACGAATCAAAGGTCTCGAGCCGCCGACCCTGGCCATAATTGCAGCGGAGTCCGAGGCCGGGCCAAATGCCGAGGAGATCGTATTGCCCTCGCGGCGCCTGGGCGCGAACCAGGATGGGACCATTGTGATTCAGGTAGATTTGCCCGCAGGATACCACCTGAATCCCATGGCCCCACAGCGGTACAGAGTCGCAGTCGAAAGCGGGTCGAAACAAGTGGGACTCGGCGCGTCGGTAACTGGACCCGATGGACGGGTTAAAGAAGTAAAAGAGACTTCGAAGAATCTGCGCCTGCCTTTGCGTGTCCCGTTTCGGGCCTACGAAGAGGGGAAGGCAGAACTTCGCGTTCAGCTCACGTTGTTCTATTGCCGTGAAGACAACACGGGTACCTGCCACATCAAAACCCTGGTCTGGCGCGCGCCTATTGAGGTCGTGGCCGGTGCGGTGGCCTCCAACGAGATAAAGATCCAGGGAAGAGTTAGTGCTGAATAAAGCTGCTGGTCTCACGCAAGACGCAAGGAAGCAAAGACGCAAAGATGCAGTTACCGGAGCGTTGAGCACGTTTTGGCAGAGGTCTTTCTTTTGCGCCTTTGCGTTATCGCCTTTCGTTATCATAAGAATTGGGAACGTCAGACCTGACCCCGCTGCAATCGAGGGCTGGCTTGATCCCGAAACGTCCTGCGCGTAATATCTTGTCTCCGCTAAATTTGTTTGCAGGAGTAAATCCGTGGCTGATCAATCAGGAGTAGGAGTTGTGCGTGAAAAGCCCTTTCTTACCGACATCAAAACGTTGCGCGAGCGTGCCCGCCAACACATCGAGCAGGGCGCCGTAACTGAGGGTTATAGCGCAGATCGAGATACAGTCGTCAAAATTCTGAATGAGGCCCTGGCCACTGAGATAGTTTGTGTCTTGAGATACAGACGGCATTATTTCATGGCCTCTGGGATTCATGCCGAGGGTGTGGCGGCGGAGTTTCTTCAGCACGCCAACGAGGAGCAGGGACATGCTGATCTCATTGCCCAACGAATAGTGCAGTTGGGCGGCGAACCCGATTTCAACCCGGAAGGGTTATTGACCAGGAGTCATGCAGAATACGTCGAGGGCGAAAATCTTCTGGACATGATTAAGGAAGATCTCGTTGCTGAGCGTATCGCTATAGACAGCTATCGGGAAATGGTCAATTACGTGGGCAATGACGATCCTACAACGAGAAGAATGTTGGAAGGGATTCTTGCAATGGAAGAAGAACATGCTGACGACCTGGTCAGTCTCCTCTCGGAAATAGGAGGCTAGCCAGCATTCGGCCGCACGTGGCATTCCTCCTGAACTAATCTCCATTCACCATTTTGAGCGTGGTGCTTTTGATTTAAGCATCACGCTCGTTAGCTTTTTGACGACTTGGCCGACACAAACTCAGATAGAACCAACGAAGCCAGGCCCACCATGTGCCGCGGTTGTGGCGCGATTATTGGAGCCGGCCAAACCGACTGTGCAGTCTGCGGCGCGTCTACCCTCAGTTCCACTCCTGCGCCAGGGCCGGTTGCCGACCGCGAGACGGTCCGTTTTGCGCGAGCGGTTTTAGTTCGGCCCTACAAGTTCACAATAATTCTGCTGGTCGCAAACTTCTTCATTTTCCTGCTCATGTCGCAGTCCAGCGGGATGCCGGTTAGCCTTCTGGGCGTTTTTCCTCCTGAAGTTCTGATCGCCTATGGGGCCAAGCTCAACGTACTCATCAACGAAGGCCAGTGGTGGCGTCTGGTTACGCCGATGTTCGTCCACGTAAACCTTCTGCACTTGCTGGTAAATATGTACAGCCTGTGGATTGTTGGCCCATACGTTGAAAAGCTCTATGGGTCGGCCCGGTTCGTTGTGCTCTGGGTTGTGAGTGGCGTGGGAGCCCTGATAGCGAGCTATCTGACAATTGTTGAACCCGGTACCCGATTGGGATCGCTGGGTCGCTTCCTCTTCCGGCTGGACGGGCCATCAGCCGGCGCTTCAGGGGCCTTGTTTGGCCTGGTCGGCGTTCTGTTTGTTTTTGGAATTAAATATCGCCACGAGTTACCGGAAGGGTTCAAACGCGCTTTCGGCACCGGGTTGTTACCCATGATCCTTTTGAACCTGTTCATCGGGTACATGGGGCGCGGCCTGTTCGATAATGCCGCGCATCTCGGTGGTTTAGTCACTGGTGCGGTTCTGGCACTGGTCGTGGGATACCGGCGGCCGGGTGAACGAACCGGGGTCGCTATCGTCTGGCAGATCCTGCGGGTTGGATCCCTGACTCTGGTAGCGGTGAGCTTCGTGAAAGTGGCTCAGCACTTTACGGATCCATTGCCGGTTTTGTTGAGAGACCAAACTGTTCGGAACTCGAGCAGCGCCAACCCAGCGTTTTTGGTTTTTGCGAAGACAATGAATCACGCACAGGACACCTTTTATCAGGCAATGGTCGGAGATGCGAGTGGAGTTGATGAAGCAATTAAGAGTTTCGAAACTGTTCCGCACTTTGACCAGGAAGCGGCGCAGCTGACGGAAAGACTTAAAGCTCTTCTGAGCAAGGCGAAAGAACTTAGAGGTTCACAGGCCCCTTCATCACCCCAGCCACCCGCGGCTGGTCCCCGCAAGCTGCAAGAGGAAGAGAAGGTGCTGCTCGAGGAGTTCAGCTCGTGGTCCAAAGACTACAGTCAGTGGTTGAAGACGGTTGGGAAAACTTATAGCGGGTTAATAGATGTGACAACGCCGGTAACTCCGACCGACGCCACGCAATAGCTCGACGAATAGAAAGAGGAGACAATAAGAGATGGAAATCAGGAAAGTAGGCGTGCTGGGCTGCGGGTTAATGGGCTCGGGCATCGCCCAAGTTGCTGCCAGCGCAGGGTTCGAGACAGTTGTCCGCGAAGTATCTGACGATCTGATTAAGAAGGGGTTTGCGGGTATCGAGAAATCGCTGGCGAAATTTGCAGAGAAGGGAACAATGACCGCGGCACAGCAGAAAGAAACTCGTGACCGCCTCTTTGGTACGACTTCTTTTGAAGACCTCTCAGACTGCGACATCATCATCGAGGCGATCATTGAAAACCTCGAAGAGAAACGCAAAACCTATAAACAACTCGACGGCGTGTGCAAACCTGAGACGATCTTTGCGTCCAACACTTCGTCAATCTCAATTACCGAAATGATGACGACGACATCTCCTGCGCGGCAGCAACGCTTTATCGGGCTGCACTTCTTCAATCCCGTTCCACTGATGAAGCTGGTTGAGGTCGTGCGCACGATCCTTACGGATGAGGCGATCTACGAGCAGGGTGTAGAGTTTGCCGCTCGATTGGGAAAGGTGCCGGTGCGCGCCGGAGACAAGACCGGATTCATCGTCAATCGTCTTCTGGTGCCTTACATGCTTGATGCTATCCGCGCTCTGGAAGAAGGTGTAGGTTCGATTCAGGACATTGATACGTCGATGAAGCTGGGGTTGGGTTATCCCATGGGACCGTTTACGCTCGGCGATTTCGTGGGACTGGATACGACCTACTACATAGCCGAAATCATGTTCAATGAGTTTCGCGAAAAGCGATTCGCGCCGCCGCCACTATTGAAGCGGATGGTGATGGCCGGGTTGTACGGGCGCAAGACCGGGCGAGGGTTCTACGATTACACCACGGATCCTCGGAATCCAACGCCGATGAATCTAGTCTAGGATACGTCTCATGGTTTCTGGAAGCACGGCCACTCCAAACTGAATACAGATGTCCCTAATTCTCCTCGAAACACGCGATTCAATTGCGATCGTCCGACTGAATCGTCCCGAGAAGCTCAACGCACTCTCTCCAGCGTTGTTGGAGGATTTGAGCGAGACTTTTATTGAACTGGAGAAACAGCCTGATTTGCGAGCAATGATTCTCACCGGCTCGGGCAAAGCTTTCAGCGCTGGAACCGACATAAGCGAATTTGAGGGACTCGATCAGCACGGGGCCCACGACGCATCTGAGCGTGGCCATGCCATCTGTAATCAAATCGAGAACTTTCCAGTTCCCGTGATCGCGGCGATCAATGGCATAGCTGCAGGTGGCGGCTGCGAACTGGCGCTCGCCTGCCATTTGTGTATCGCATCGACGACAGCTCAATTAAGTTTGCCCGAGACAAAACTGGGAATGATTCCCTTCTACGGTAGTACTCAACGACTGCGTCGCGAGATTGGATACGAGCGTGCCATCGAAGTGATGCTTGCGGGTAAAGTTCTCTCAGCCGAGCAGGGTTATCAGTTTGGAATTCTCAATAGAGTTACGGATCCCGCTGAAGTGTTCACCGCAGCAGAATTGTTGGCGAAGGATATTTCCAGGCTGGCCCCGCTTGCGGTTCGTGCCTGCCTCCAAGCTGTAACACACGGCCTCGATCTCCCGTTTCAAGAAGCTCTGACTCTCGAGTCGGAACTCTTTGCCCGCCTGTTTGCCACCCAGGACATGCGCGAAGGCACCCGTGCTTTTCTGGAGAAGCGCGCGCCGGCTTTCAAAGGAACGTAAGCTTACGGATCTGAAGGGATGATTTGCCGAGAGCTTACTGATACTTTCACCGAAGCATCACCTTGATGCTCGCTTTCGCATCACCTATACTGCAAAAGCCTTTCAATTTGCGCTGATGGAGCGTTAGAAACCTTTTGCAGCCAGTTATTCACGAAGGAAAACTCGACGGTAAAGGGTTCCGGTTTGCGATTGTGGCGAGTCGTTGGAACGATTTCATCAGCTCACGGCTCGTCGAAGGGGCGCTTGATGCGCTTACGCGCCTGGGTGTCGCGGAGAAGGCGGTAGCAGTTTACAGGGTACCCGGATCGTTCGAGATTCCTCTGCTGGCCCTGAAAGTCGCGGGTTCAAAGAAGTATGATGCGGTAATCTGCCTGGGAACAATTATTCGTGGCCAGACTCCACACTTCGAGTACATTGCCAATGAAGTGACGCGCGGAATATCCCAGGCTGGGATGGAAACAGGAGTGCCGGTTGTCTTCGGCATAATAACCGCCGATAATCTCGACCAGGCAATCGATCGAGCGGGAGTTAAGCTGGGCAACAAAGGATTTGAAGCGGCCACAACGGCAGTTGAACTGGTGAATCTTTACAGGGAAGCTCTTGGAAAGTAATAAGTGGTGAGTGGCAGAAGCAAATTTGGTTTAGCTGTCACTTGGTCACCTATAAATAAGTACTGGTAATTGATATATGGGTTCGCGACGTAAGGCGCGAGAATGCGCCTTGCAAATGCTCTTTGCGGCTGATGTTGCTGAAACGCCCCCGGACGAGGTGGTGCGGACGTATTGGGCGGAGTTGGCCGACGCGGATCTGGAAGAACCGGCGCGCGATTTTGCAACGCGACTGGCAGCCGGGACGCTGGCCCAACTTGAAGCCCTGGACGAACGTATACGGTCACGGGCGGAACACTGGCGCATTGCTCGCATGGCCGTTGTCGATCGCAACATCCTGCGCCTGGCCGTTTACGAGTTCCTTTACGAGCCAACTCCTCGCACCGTGGCCATCAATGAAGCGCTTGAAATAGCCCGCCGTTTTTCAACCTACGAAGCAACGCAATTCATTAACGGCATCCTTGATGCCATTAAGCGCGATCTCGACGAACAGCAGCCGCAGGAGAACGTCGAGTTAACGGAAGAATCCGAGGATGCCCTGGACGACGTGGAAAGTGAGCCTCATGTTTCGTCGTCATAGGCTATTCCCCATTCCAGTTTTAGCATTTAGTATTCAATCGTGGACCAAAGCCAGCGCCAGTTTCTTGCCGAGACCGAAGACCTAATCGAGCAGATCTTTGCCGACCTGGACGAACTGCGCGAGAAAGCGGATGACCGTAGGGCTCGACGTGAATTAGTAGACCGCATCTTCCGCCGCATCCACCGAATCAAGGGTTCCGCAGCTTCTTTCGGACTTGAGGGGTTGAGCGAGATTGCCCACGAGTTTGAGAGTCTGCTAGGTGCGGTTCGTACCGGTCGGGTAGGCGTGGATAACGATGTCCTCGATGCGTGTGAGAGTGCGGCTATCGCCTTGTTCGAGAGTTTACATCTCGCTTCCTCGGGCGTCATCGAACCGTCCCGCCGGGCGTTGTTTGAGCGGATTCAGGTTCTGGCCCAGGGAAACAGCGGGAAAGCCGGTCCGGACATTGGTTCGGTGCTTGAGAATTTACCCTGGCTGTCATTGACGGGCGACGAGAAACATCGCCTGCAGAGAGCGGTCGAGGAACGGGACGACCTCTTTGTCGTTACAACCAGCTTCGATATCGCAAGTTTCGACGAAGAGTTCTCCAGGTTGAAGGAAAAACTTGCCGCTCGCGGTGAAGTTATCGCCAGCTCGCCGATGGTCGACGCCGATCGTGCCGATAAAATCAACTTTCAAATCCTCTTCGCCGGCAGGTCCAATCTGGATGCTGCAGATCCGGATCTCGTCAGCTTCGCCGGCCTGGGTATCCAGAAGATAGACGGAAAACCGGAACGGCCTGCCTCGAGCGACCAGGCCGAACCGTGGTCCCTGGGCGTACAGACCGATTGGGGTGGTGGTGCCAACTCACTCGTGGCGGGGCTAAGACTTACACCCGCGTCGTCCCTTTCCAATTTCATTCGCACTGACCTTGACGATCTGGACCGGTTGATCTCATCTACGCACGACCTTTTCCGCACGACCGCCAAAGCCCTGGATCTGGCCCTTTCCCAACCGCCCGCCAGCAATCCGGTCCAGGAGGAACTCGAAAGTCTAGACGTGCAAATTAGGCGATCCTTTTTAAGCGTGGAGGAAAAGCTGATCGGACTCAGAATGGTTTCCCTGGCGCCAGTACTACAGCGGGCGGCGCGAGCGGGTCGAGCCGCCGCTCGTTTAAGTAGCAAGGAAATAGATTTCGAAGTTGTCGGGTCAAACCTGAAACTCGACAAGCTACTGAGTGACACGATCGCGGATCCGCTCATTCATCTGGTGCGTAACGCGGTAGATCATGGGATAGAGACCATTGAGCAACCAGCGCAGTTGCCAGAGAAGAAGCGCGGCCTGGTGCGCATAGAAGTAGCGAGCGAGGGTAGACAAACCTGCTTGCGCGTCACCGACAATGGTCGTGGGCTTGATCCTGCACTTGTCTCACAAGCGGCAATCAAGCTGGGAGTGATCGGTAAAGACACTCTTCTGGATATGGATCACAGCGTGCGAATGATATTTCGCCCCGGTTTCACAACTTTGACTTCGGCCTCTACTATTTCGGGGCGTGGCGTAGGATTAGACGTAGTAGAAACCGCAGTCGAGCACGTAGGAGGCGAGCTTCGGGTCTCCAGCCAACCAGGGCGAGGATCAACCTTTGAGATTCGCCTTCCGGCGACGTTTGGTCTGCTCCGTTCGACTATGGTCGCCTCGGGCGGCAGCTGCTTCTGCTTGGATAACGGCCATGTGGTCAAGATTGAAGTGATCGTTGCCAGTCAGATAGAGAAGATCGAAGATATTGAGATCCTGCGCTTTGAAAACGAAGTTCTGCCTGTTGTTCGCCTGCGTGAACTGTTGGGACAGCCAGCTCATGAAACAGTGTCCACCGACCTGGTGCATATCATCACTTGCGAGCTTCCGGAAAGCGATTACCGGGACGACATGAACCGAAAGGAGCGCGTGGGTGTCGTCGTTGACAAGGTGGTGGGAAGTGAGGAAGTTTTGGTACGCAATCTCGGTCGTCACTCATCACGCTGGCCAGGGATTGCGGGAGCTACCGAGTTGCGCGACGGCACGGTCGCCCTGGTTCTTGATCTTCGCCGGCTGATTCAAGGCATAGTAGCTGACGCCAGTGACAACGGGGAGCGGTAGCTACCGGATCATTTTCCATTTCCCATTTGACAGTTTTCATTTGTCATCTACTGAAAGTGGACAGTTCATTAACGTGATCTGTCTATGAAATTAGAAGCAGAAACCCCCGGTCCTATGGATGACAAATGGAAAATGTCAAATGACCAATGAAAATACTCAGGCCCAATCCATCTGCGGGTGCATCGTGTGCCAGATAGTGGCACGCTCGAAAGCCAATGCGACTCGCAACGGTGCGCCTTCGTCGTAGAGTCCGCCAGTAAACATAATCGATTGCGGCATCCCGTTAGAAAAGCCGCAGGGAACGCAAACCGCAGGATGCCCGGTGAGATTTGTGATCAGAAGACTCGCGGTCCCCGGCGCGGGCGAAACAAAGACGTCCCAATTCGACATCAGCGCGTCCATCTCTCGCATCAACAGCGTGCGTGCCCGCTGGGCCCGGATGTATTCAACGGCGGGAATGAAGCGGGAGCTGCGGAACGTGTTTGGCCAATCCCCCGGTTGCTGACCCGACAATTGGTTAATCCCACCGTTCCGGGTGAGATCGTCGAAAGCTGCCGCTGCTTCGGCGACCAGGATGATACGCAGTGCCGCCGTTGAGAATGCGGGCAACTCTATGGGTTCCAGTTTGGCGCCTGCGTTCCTCAAAGCGTCAAGGGCTGCCTGGTAGATTGTTTTTCGCTCAGCGTCTTGTTGTTGATCAAACTCCGCTTTTAGATATCCAATTCTCATGCGACTGAGAGGTGTCTCAGGCGACCAGTTAAACGGAACATCCCCGACCGTTAGATCCTTCTCATCTGGTCCATATGTCGCATGCAATGCAGCGGCGCAATCCTCAACGCCCCGGCAGATAGGGCCAATCTTGTCCATCGTCCAACTGAGACCCATGGCGCCGAAACGACTGATACGACCGTAAGTGGGCCGCAGGCCCACAACGCCGCAACGCGAAGAAGGCGAGACAATTGAACCAAGCGTTTCCGTTCCTATTGAGAACCCCACAAGTCCCGCGGCTGTTGCTGAGGCTGGTCCAGCTGACGAGCCGCTGGATCCTATTCTTTCTTCTTCCACTTGCCAGGGACTTCTCGTCATCCCCTGGAACCAACGACCCCCTTGCGCCAGTGCACCCATTGAAAGCTTGGCTACCAGAACCGCACCCGCATCCTCCAGCCGACTTACCAGGGTGGCGTCATAATCGATTACCTGGTCCCGATAGGGCTCGGCGCCCCAGGTGGTGCGTATGCCCCTGGTAGCAAACAGATCTTTTGCGCCCCAGGGGATGCCATGCAGCGGTCCGCGATATTTTCCCTGTTTGATTTCCCGGTCGGCTGCTGCGGCTTGCCCCAGCGCAAGTTCCTCCGTGAGCGTTACCGTGCAATTGAGTTTTGGTCCGTAACGCTTCAAACGAGCGAGATACATCCGGGTGAGATCGATTGAGGAAACTTTGCGGGTGCGGATTAAGTCCGCGAGCTGCGGGACCGTGGCAAAAGCCATATCCTCGACCGTATTGAACTTAAGTCTCTCGATTTTGCCAAGCTTGAATGCGACCTCCTTAACGTTGAATGCCTTCCCCGGCAGTGCCGGACGAAACAGGGTTGCGGGCTCGGTGTCGAGCGGAACATTTATCTTGCGAAGGGTTTCGTAGCGTCCAAGGTTTGAGTTGACGTTTTGCAAGGCCATCTGCTTCTGCGCGTCTGTCAGCTCAATGCCAAACAGTTGTTCCGCTCCTCGTAACATTTCCTTCGTCACACGCAGAGGAGTAGGTGACGGTGAAGGGGAAGCCGCCGGGGTCGGTGAAGGCGTCTGCGCGAGTGCAGAAATAATCTGCCGATGGGGATTGGCAACGGCAGCGGCGCCGAGAGCGGGAATGAGTTTCACAAACGTGCGCCGGTTCAAAGCGTTATCGCCGGCAGATGCAGAAACGGGTGTTGTGGTTCCTTTTTTCGCGCGTGCTTGTTTCTTGGTCATTCTCGCCTCCGACTTGAAGATTTAAGATCGTTTACCGGTTTGAGGCTTACTGTTTTACTGACGGACGATGGGTTACCATACCTAAGTTTGAGAACTCTGGTTTTGCGAAATCTCTGTACAGTCACGATGAACATGTTGTCGTATTCAGACTCCGGAATTTCTGGAAAATTTCCGCCGCCAAGAGCCGATATAACGACCGGCACGCTGTTGCTATGGCCAGCGACAAACATTACGCCGCCAGAGTGGTTTGACTTAATCTGCCTGACCAGTTCTTCTACATTGCGAGCGTCGAGCAGGTTTACCTTAAGCCCCAAGCGATCCGCGAGTGGACTTGCGGTTCCCTGGGTCCTCAGATACTGCGTAGCATAGATTTCAGTTATCCCCGCTCCACCTAACATATGCACCAGAGTTTGGGCCCGCTCCTGCCCCGCAGGACTCAGCACTGGATTAGGATTGTCTGGTTCGGTGTTCTTTTCGCCGTGCCGCACAAGTATCACCGTCGTAACTGGCTGACTGGCAGGGAAGTACCAGGCTGCCAGAAGTCCTGCCGCCAGGCCCGGGATAACGAGCAGCAAAACCAAGAGCCGGCTTCTTAACATAAGGATCGCTCCAACTGTATTTGCTGGAAGAACGTAAAGGGACAGAGAACGGTACGGCTAGCCGCTAATTCGCGCGGGATTATAGCGCAGGTTGAGTAGTTCCGATCCCGATGTGATGCGATATGCATTGGAATGTGGAAGGTGGTAGTCTATCGTCAAAAATCACCCGCAAAAGAAAGTGTTCGACACCCGCAACAAATATCCGGGTGCGGTAAATTGGGAGGACGAAAAGAAGTTGGAGCAGAGAATTACAACCGACCTATCTGAGCTTATTGCCGAAAATTTCGGCGCCAACGCGACCTATGTTGAAGGCCTGCTGGGAAGATTTCGCAGCAATCCACAGTCGGTTGATGAATCGTGGCAAGCGTATTTCACGGAGTTATTGGGAGGGGATGATGGCGCGCCTGAAAACGGACGCAATGCTTCCGCTCCTCAGGCCGTGAATGAAACATCCGCCAAAGATTCGGCTAGGGCTGACGTATCTGCAAAGGCGGACGTCTCGGCAACTGCCACGGCTGCTATAGCTCCAGCAGTTGAGCGCGTTACCACTACACCTGTTTTGAGCGTTGAGAGTCATGTTGAAGCGGTACCTATTCGAGGGGCTGCTCTTAAGATCGTTGAGAACATGGAGGAGAGCCTCTCGGTTCCCACAGCTACTTCACAACGTCGGATACCGGTAAAGCTTCTTGATGAGAACCGGCGGATTATCAATAAGTACCTTGCCGAAAACGATCGGGGCAAGGCTTCCTATACGCACCTGATTGCCTGGGCCATTTTGCGTGCGCTTGATGAGTTTCCACAATTGAACGACGGCTTTGTGGTTGATGGCAAACCGGCGCGTCTGCGCAGGGAGAGCGTCAATCTGGGTGTGGCAATCGATCTGGAGAAGAAGGACGGCACCCGGAGTTTACTGGTCCCCAACATCAAGAACGCGAACAAGCTCCGCTTCTCCGAGTTTCTGCAGGCCTATGACAGTCTGATAAAGCGTGCGCGCTCAGGAAAACTGCAGGTAGCAGATTTTCAGGGCACAAGCATCTCGCTGACAAACCCCGGAACGATTGGTACCGTTGCGTCCACACCGAGGCTGATGGCCGGCCAATCAGTAATTATTGCCACTGGGGCGATCGAGTATCCAGCCGAGTATCAGGCAATGGCGCCGGAAGCTCTGTCGCAGTTGGGCATCAGCAAGGCGATTACGATTAGCAGTACCTATGACCATCGCATTATCCAGGGCGCGGAATCCGGCGCCTTCCTCGCAAGGCTCCACGAGCTGCTCACCGGGCAACACCAGTTTTATAATGGGATTTTCTCCGATGTGGGAATTCCCTATTCCCCTCTGCGGTGGAGCCTCGACCGCAATCCCTTTTTCACTCCGGGCGACCACGTTCGCGAACAAACGATCAAGGAAGCCGGGGTAATAGAGCTGATTAATGCTTACCGCGTGCGCGGGCACCTGCTTGCCGACGTAGATCCGCTACACGCGATGCCGGTGCTCTACCATCCCGAGCTGGATATAGAAACCTACGGATTGACGATCTGGGACCTGGATCGAGTGTTCATTACCGGTGGATTGGCGGGCACCGAGAGCGCGACGCTGCGCGAGATTCTGGACATCTTGCAACGCGCCTATTGTGGGAAAGTCGCGACTGAGTACCGTCATATTCAGAGCAAGGAACAGAAGCTCTGGATTCGCGACCAAATCCGCAAGCACTTTGTTAGCCCCGAGCCGCTGCCCACCGAAATCAAGAAACAGCTCTTATGGAAACTGATCTCGGCTGAACAGTTTGAGCGTTTTCTGCACACCAAGTACCTCGGTCAGAAGCGATTCTCCCTTGAGGGGTGCGAGACCATTATCCCGTTGCTGGATCGGTTGATTGAAGATGCCGGCGATCGCGGCGTCGAAGACATCACCCTGGGCATGGCCCATCGTGGGCGTCTGAATGTGTTGGCGAATGTCATTGGCAAGTTTTGCGAGCGCATCTTTGCTTCGTTTGAAGGGTCGATTCATCCGTCCTTTCCGGCGGATGAGGGTGACGTCAAGTATCATCAGGGCGCTGTCGGAGAGCGCCTGACCGTCAGCGGACGGAAGGTCAATCTCACACTCTCTCCAAATCCCAGTCACCTGGAAGCCGTCGACCCGGTCGTGGAAGGAATGGTTCGGGCGAAACAGGATGTCATGCGAGACAGGCTGGGCGCCGCTCGTGGCGAAGTAATCGACAAGGCGCTACCGGTGCTGCTACATGGCGATGCCGCTTTCGCCGGGCAAGGCGTCGTGATGGAGACCCTGAATCTCGCTGAACTCAAAGGCTATCGCACTGGAGGCACGATTCACGTCATTATTAATAACCAGATTGGTTTCACAACGTCGCCGGAGGCCGGGCGCTCCACCATTTATTCAACAGACGTGGCGCGCATGACCCAGTTGCCAATCTTTCATATCAACGGTGACGACCCGGAAGCCGCCTACCGCGCGCTTCAGATCGCCCTGGAATACCGGCAAGAGTTTAATAAAGATGTGGTGCTCGATCTCGTCGGATTTCGCAAACTCGGACATAACGAAACTGATGAGCCAAGTTACACGCAGCCGCTGATGTACGCGCGAGTGAAAGCCCACCCCGGAGTTCGGGCAATCTATGCGCAGAGACTTATCAAAGAAGGAGTGATTGACGAAGCCGAGCTGAAAGCTTTGATTGAAGAACGCGTGCGACTTTATGAAGATGCGCTGGCCCGAGCGAAAGACGTCGTCTCTCAGCAACAGCCAAAGCAGCCAGCGCCTCCAGTTGCAGAGATTGATGGGTCGGTGGTCATTGATACGGGCGTCGACGCTGAGGTGATTAGGAACATAGCTCAGAAGATCGCCGTGGTGCCTGAGGGCTTTAACATCAATCCGAAGATGGTGGGACAACTCGCTCGACGCGTGAAAATGGGCGAAGGCGCATTGCCCATCGACTGGGCTTTCGCCGAGGCCGCGGCCTTCGGCTCGCTGGTTCTCGATGGAACCCGCGTGCGCTTGAGCGGGCAGGATTCCGGGCGGGGAACATTTAGCCAACGTCACGCTGTTTTGTATGACACACAAACCGGCAAGCAGTGGACGCCTCTTTCTGAGTTGCGCTCAGAAACGAACCCGGAAGCGCGGTTCGAAGTTTTCGATAGCTCACTATCAGAAGAGGGTGTGTTGGGTTTCGAATATGGCTACTCGGTAGTAGCGGCTGACGCGCTGGTCATTTGGGAAGCCCAGTTTGGCGACTTTGGAAACGGCGCCCAAACCATCATCGATCAATATATCGCTGCCTCGGAAGACAAGTGGAGGCAAACCTCTCGACTAACAATGCTTCTGCCGCACGGTTATGAAGGACAAGGGCCCGAGCACTCCAGCGCGCGCCTGGAGCGTTTCCTGCAGATGTGCGCTGAGAATAACCTGCAGGTTTGTTACCCGACGACGCCGGCGCAGTATTTTCATCTTCTGCGGAGACAAATAAGACCCGGCGGCGAGCGCCCTTTGATTGTTATGACGCCGAAGAGCCTTTTGCGACTGCCCGCCGCCGCGTCGTCGCTGGATCAACTGACTGGTGGTGGGTTCAATCCTCTCATCGATGACACTGAAATCAAGGATCCCTCTTCAGTTCAGCGCGTGATCCTTTGCAGCGGCAAAGTTTTCTACGATCTAATGGAGGCGCGCAGGAAGTCGGAGGAAAAACGCGTATCGATTGTACGACTGGAGCAGTTCTATCCATTTCCAACGCAGCGCGTGGGCGAGCTTATTGCCCGATATCCTAACGCGAAACAACTTGTGTGGGCGCAGGAAGAACCAAAAAACATGGGCGGCTGGACCTTCGTTGAACCGCGTCTGGAAAAACTTCTGCCGGCCTGCGACCGCCCCATCTACGTCGGACGCTCTGCCTCAGCCAGTCCTGCCACCGGCTCTTATTCCGTTCACCAGTCTGAGCAGGCCAGCCTTGTCCACGACGCACTGAGTCTGGATAGGAATTAGGCAGGCCTTGCCTAGGAATATTTCCTATCAATCGAAATAATCGTGTAAGCCTTGACGCCGCGCAACAGGCTTCGCCGCCGTAGATCTTTCGAAGCGGAAAGGGCAAGCCGGGGCCTTCCAGGGGTACTCGGATACTTGAACGAAGGTGGACGTTAATCGGTCCAAGGCAGGCAGGAACTTCTTAAAGAGGGTGCGGCCGAGCGCCGCATCGGCAGGCATCGAGGTGAGAACCCACTTTTTAGCGGAGCCGTCGCAAAGCGCTGAGTAGATCTCAATATCATAATTCCAAAAGCGTGACTGACCGCTCAATACAGAACCCCGACCGTGTTGAGCTTATGATCCGGTCGCTAAGGTCCGCCGCTGATCATCCTCTCTATAATAAATTGACACCCATTGCCGCTTCCTCACATCCGTGCCAGGCGTTAACTGCGGTTGAACCGGGTGGAATGGCTTTGCCTCACAAAGTACTTGACAACACTTGCCTCGGCGCCTATGATGGTTCGCGATGAGCCTGATACGCTTAGTTCCCTCTGAAACAGACCACCCGCCGGCGTTGCACGAACGCGCCATGGACAATCTGCGCTACATCCGCGAGACCATGGAGCGCGCCTCAGCTTTCACCGGAATTTCCGGCTGGGGCCAGGTTGCCATTGGAGGTACGGCACTTATTTCAGCTTTAATTGCCGCCCGGCAGTCGTCCTTCAAAGGTTGGCTGGCAGTCTGGATTGCCGAAGCGGTGGTTTCTCTGTTGATTGCCGGTTGGTCGATGGATCGAAAAGCGCGGGCAGCGCAGATCCCGCTTCTGTCAGGACCGGGTCGCAAGGTGGCGTTTAGTCTCTCGCCACCGCTGTTCGTAGGCGGTTTGCTCACCGTGGTGCTCTATCAAGCGGGCCTGATTAGCGCGATCCCCGGCGTTTGGTTGTTGCTATATGGAACTGGAGTAGTTACGGGAGGGATGTTCTCGGTGCGGATCGTACCGATCATGGGTCTCTGCTTCATGGCGATGGGCGCGATCACACTTTTTTCTAATCCAGCGTTTGCTAATTGGTTTCTGGCAGCCGGCTTCGGAGGGCTTCACATAGTTTTTGGCGTCATCATCGCGAGGAGGTACGGTGGTTAAACATTCTGCTCTAAAGCAACCAACACACAAAAAGCATGAGCAGACCGCCAGTGGCCTGCGCGAACTCAAAGGCGCTAAAACGAGAAGTCTTGCGCCTGAGCTGGATCGCCTGATCCATGAACGACTTCGTCTCGGGATCGTCAGCGCTCTCGCCGCCAATGAGACTCTGACTTTCAATGACCTTAAGAGCTTGATGAATACAACCGACGGAAACCTCAGCGTGCACGCACGCAAGCTGGAAGATGCCGGATACATTACCTGCACGAAGTCTTTTGATGGCCGCGTTCCCAAGACCGAATACAAGTTATCCACGGCGGGTCGCCGAGCCCTGGAGAGTTATCTCAACCACATGGAGATGTTAATTCAGCAAATGCGGAATCGTTAACGGGGAGTGCCGCTTTTTTTTGGCCTGTGGCTTTGCAACGCAAAGCGCTTTACTGCAATGCTAGAAAGACGTTTCAACCAATTGAAGCCTAAGGAGAAAACCAAATGTTTACCAATGTGAATCTCGCAGCTCCTATTGGAGCGATGGCTTTTCTGGGAACCGGGCTGCTCTTTTTCGTCGCCGGTCTGATCTTTCTCTATACCGTCATTAAAGGAGAGTTAGCCGGGACGAAGGTTGTCGTCAGCGCGATCGCGGTAGTGGCCGCAATCTACATCGGGTTCCTATTTCTCTTCTCGTTCACAAGCCACGAGACCGTGCTTGCCCGCGGTCACGAAAAACACTTCTGCGAAATTGACTGCCACCTTGCTTATTCCATTTTCGATGTGCGGCAAACCAAAACGCTCGGTAATGGTCCGAACCAGTCGACGGCCGATGGCCTTTACCACATCGTGACCATCAAGACTCGTTTTGATGAGCACACCATCAGTCCAACCCGGGGAAACGGAACACTCACGCCCAATAGTCGGCTCGCGACCGTGGTTGATGCCCAGGGACATAAGTACTGGCCTTCTGAGACTGGCGCCAAAGCGCTGGCTCAGACTGAAGACCCAGGGACTCCATTGAGCGAGGCCCTGCGGCCAGGCGAGACGTACACAACCAAACTCGTCTTCGACCTGCCCGCAGCTGTCGCAAACCCGACGCTGTTGCTGAATGAAGGCGGGTGGCTGACACCACTCATAATCGGCCACGAGAACAGTCCGCTGCATAAGAAAACGCGCTTTCAACTGTGAACATTACGCCGGCTTGCCGTTCAACGGCGCGAAGCAATCCAAATGAAAACACAGGATGTGATCATCGTTGGCGCCGGTCTGGCCGGTCTGCAATGCGCACGCCTACTGGGCCGGCAGGGATTGCGAGTGTTACTGATTGATCGAAAAGCCTCACTCGAGACGTCGATTCACACCACCGGCATTTTCGTGCGCCGGACGCTTGAGGATTTTGATATTCCCGTTGACTGTCTGGGATCGGCCTTGCGACATGTCACCCTGTATTCGCCGTCACGTCGGTCATTGGAGATCAGCAGTCCTCACGAGGAGTTCCGCATCGGCCGCATGAGCCGTCTCTATAAACGCTACCTGGACCATTGCTTGAGTGCCGGCGTCGACTGGATACCGGAAACACGTTATGACGGGCATACTTTGCTGAAAGATCACCTCGTGGTCCGTCTGGACAGCCGTTCTTCCTCCATCTGGGTGAAAACCCGATACCTGATCGGCGCTGACGGCTGCAACTCCCGCGTGGCTAGACACCTTCACCTGGAAACTAATCGTGAATGGATTGTGGGCTTGGAAGACGTACTCGCCGATGTCCGTCTGGAAGGTCCGCCGCGACTCCATTGTTTTTTGGATCCGGTATTAGCCCCCGGATATCTCGCCTGGATCGCCCACGACGGCGAAGAAGCACACATCGGAGTCGGTGGTTACCCGAGTATGTTTGATCCGGTCAAATCCCTGGAGAGTTTTCGTGCTGGTTTAAATGGGATCATTGATTTACGGCGCGCCATACAAATCGAACGTCGAGGTGGTCGCATCCCGATGGGTGGGGTGTTGCGAAACATCTCAAACAAGCACGGGCTACTTGTTGGTGATGCTGCCGGTGCTGTCTCACCGCTGACGGCAGGAGGGCTGGATCCCTGCATGCGGCTGTCGACGCTCGCCGCGAATGTCGTCGCGGAGTTTCTCGAATCGCAAAACGCACAGGTGCTCAGCGCATATTCCGGGGAGCTCTTTCGGGCTCGATTCACTTCGCGATTATGGATGCGTCGCATCATGGCGACCGCGCGTCAGCCCGGGTTGATGGAACTGGTCTGCGCAGGTTCGCGACTGCCAATACTCAACCGGTTTGCCTGGCATGTGTTCTTCGGCCGTGGTTCCTTTCCGGATATCAATTTCGAGGCGCCTCAGCAGCTTGTGGCAAGCGCAGATTAAATGCTATGCGGGCCGAGACCCTTTCTTCAAAGTTCGACACCGGGGAGAACATGTCCGTCGCCAGGGATCATGTAGCTATTCACACCCTCTTACTGTGGCTTGCCACATTGTCGCGATGTTGCCTGCATTTGAGAATTGAAAAAAACTTGGGCTGACATCAGAAACCCACAACCAAATGTCGGACATTAGGCAGCTGCCGGGCTAAGGCGTCCAATACAACTATCTACTTGGGAGTACCGTCATGACAAAAAGAATCATTGCCATCACATTAATCTTTGTCTGTGCATCAATTGCCTGGGCAATCCTCGGCGGCACAATCTTCACCCGCACTTATTCGCTCGATGCGGTAGCTGAGAATCGTGTGGCCTCAACCTGGGGGTCTCCGCAAAACCAGGCGCCCCCCAGCGCCTCCTTCACTCGAATCGTTCCGAAGTCAGAAGAGATCACGGAGAACGGCAAGAAGACGGTTAAGACGATTCAGGAAACGGTGACTACGCCGTTACCTTTGGAAAGCAGCGCGATTGATGTGGCGCTCGAGCTCGAACATCGGCAGAAGGGCTTGCTTTGGTATAGCACGTACAAAGTTGCGTTTTCGGGTCTCTATGGATTTCGCAACACGAGTGACGAGGAGCAAGTGGTCGATTTCACCCTGAAGTTTCCTACGGCCCAGGCGATGTACGATGATCTCACGTTCACGCTGGAAGGCAACGCTTTACCTGTAACCAGCCGCGACGGCGCATCCATGGGGAGAATCAATGTCGCAGCGGGAAAAACCGTTCAGCTCGCAGTCGGGTACAAATCACAGGGACTAAATGAGTGGCGCTACAGTTTTGGAGGTCAGGAAGTCACGCAGGTTCGCGACTTCAGCCTCAAGATGAAAACAAACTTCAAGGACATCGACTTTCCGGACAACACGTTATCACCTTCCTACAAACTCGAGACCGACAATGGCTGGGACCTGACCTGGTCTTACAAGAGTTTGTTGTCGGGATATCAGATTGCCATGGTAATGCCGGAGAAGTTGCAGCCGGGACCACTTGCCGGAAGGATCAGTTTTTTCGCACCTGTTTCGCTCTTCTTCTTTTTCTTCCTTATGCTCATCATCACAACGATGCGCGGCATCGAGCTTCATCCGATGAATTACTTCTTCCTGGCAGCAGCATTCTTTTCATTCCACCTACTGCTGGCCTATCTTGTCGACCACCTCTCAATTCACCTTGCATTTGCGATTTCCGCTGCGGTCTCAGTCTTCCTGGTCGTCAGTTACCTTCGGCTCGTAGTCGGTTTGCACTTCGCCAGTAGGGAAGCTGCTTTGGCCCAGTTCATTTACCTGGTGATGTTCTCGTATGCGTTTTTCTTGAAAGGCTTCACCGGTTTAGCCATCACCACTGGCTCAATCGTCACCCTGTTCGTGGTGATGCAAGTAACCGGGAGAATCCGCTGGGCAGACAAGTTTGCGCTGAAGCCGGCCGAGCAACCAACCGCGGAACTAACCTGATTGTTAATAAATAAACGCGCCTGGCGTTAGAGTCTTAGACAGTAGAAGAACTGAAGCGGCGGTACTTGCGACTCACCGGCGGGGATATTAAGGAGAGGCTGAGAGTGCTCGCAGATTAGCAGCGATTGGAATTCTCAGGGTGCGCGGTGACTTTTTTCCAATGAGTGCCGTCTGGAATCCCCTCAAACTTTATGCCCTGGTTTGGCGTACAGCGAGTGGCGACCCTTTCGGATTACTAGCTCCGGTATCAAAATGAAAGCCTTTTTCTCCTTCTATTCCGATGCCCTCAAGATTGCTCTGCAATCGATTTTCGCCCATAAACTCCGCGCTTTTTTGACCCTGATTGGCATCATCATCGGTGTAGCTTCGGTGGTGGTGGTGGGAGCCTCGATCAGCGGGCTCAACACCTACGTCGTCGAAAGAGTGAGCAAGGTCCTGGGCAGCAACCACTTCATGATCGCCCGCATGGCCTTTCACGGCCGGATGTCAGATGAGGAATTTGAGCGCCGAAACCGCCGCAACAAGCAGCTCACCTGGGAGGATTATGAGTGGGTCCGCGACCACTGCGGCTCGTGCAGCGAAGTCGGGGCGCAGTCGAATGGTGGAACAGATCTCAAGCAGGACGGAATCGAGTTTCCGGGCGCGCGTATCATCGGTGTCAGCGCCAACATGGTAGATATTGAGGATAAGACTATTGAGGACGGTAGATTCATTTGGCCCGATGAAGTTGAGCGCTCAGCGTTTGTATGCGTCCTGGGCGCTGATATCAAAGAGAAGTTTTTCCCTCACACGAACGCGGTAGGCAAGATTCTGAAGGTTCGTGGTTTGCCGATGCGGGTAGTTGGCGTTGAAGAAAAACGTGGCTCATTTTTCGGCGATTCTTTTGACCGCCATGTATATTTGCCAGTCACCACGCAAATGCAGATCTTCGGCCGCAACAACCTCCAGATACACGGAAAGACCGCCAACCGTGAAATCTTCCAAGATGCACTTGAGGACGCCCGCGTCGCGTTGAGAAACAAGCATGGATTGAAGGGGAATGAAGAGGACGATTTCGGGGTCGTCAATGTCGAAGAACTAAACAATCAGATCGATCAATTTACCGGCAGCATCGCCGCAGTTGTCGTCCCGATTACCCTTATCACGCTGGTGGTGGGAGGCATCGTGGTGATGAATATCATGTTGGTCAGCGTCACCGAGAGAACTTTTGAAGTGGGGTTGCGTAAAGCGGTCGGCGCAACCAGGAAACAGATTCTGCTGCAGTTTCTAATCGAGTCGGCCATCCTTTGCGCCCTGGGGGGCATACTGGGGTTACTGCTGGCGTGGGGAGTGACTCAATTAATCACGACCCTGGCGTCGATCACGATGACTATCACCGTCGGCTACATTCTCCTGGCAATTGTCGTATCGACGGCCATCGGGATGATTGCCGGCATCTATCCGGCATTCAAAGCGGCTCGACTCGATCCGATTCTGGCACTCACCCACGCGACCTAGTTGGAGAAACGGCGATGGGGTGACGCGGTGACGGGGGGACGAAGAAGGATCCGCGCCTTAATGATCCAAAACCGTGATGTTGGTTGTTTGTAACGTCGCTTGAAGCTTAGATGAAGAAACTGAAGCTATCCAAGTCTGTCTTACGTGAAACGCTGGCGATGGCGCTGGATAGCGTGCGTGCGCACAAGTTCCGCAGTTTTCTCACCGTGCTGGGAATCGTGATCGGAGTGATGACCGCCATAATCATTGCTTCTATTTTGACCGGTCTACGTCAGAACATCGTTTCGATCATCGAGGAATACGGGACCAACAACATCTATGCATTTCATCTTTCAACCGGACCGCGCGTCGGCGAGGACCGCTCTGAGCGAACTCGCAAGCCTTTAACGGTGGCCGACGCCGAAGCCATCGAGGCGCACGCAAGCGCGGTCGACGAGGTAGCTGAGGTGGCGCCAAACGTCGGCTACGGCGGCGGACCTTTCGACGACAACATCACTTACCAGGGGCACAACTACCGCTGGGGAAACACGCAAGGCGTTTCGTCAAACTACGCAGACATCACCAACATCGTTCTCAAGGAAGGCCGGTTCATAACTGATCTGGACGATCAGCAGCGCGCCAACGTGATGGTGATAGGAGTTAACGCCGCGGATGCGCTTTTCCCGGGACAGAATCAGATCGCCGGAACGAAAGTCCGTATGGGCGGCTATAACTTTGAGATCGTCGGGGTGCTGGAAAAACGAAAAGCCGGGTTCTTCGGCGAGAATGAAGAAGACAATGCCGTTTTCATTCCTCTCCGCACAGCGCAGAAGGTAGCACCGGCAAAAGGTTATCTACTCTTAATCATCCGCGCCCGTTCGGGGCAAGTGACTGAGGCCTTGACGCAAGCCGAGGAAGTTTTGCGGCGAAGACGGAATGTGACGTTCGGCGACCCGAATAACTTTGACATCAAGACGGCAGACAAGTTCATCGAACAGTTTGACAGTATCACGGCAATGGTGGGCCTGATTGCGATTGCCATCTCCAGCCTGGGACTCCTGGTGGGCGGAATCGGTGTAATGAACATCATGCTGGTCAGCGTCACCGAGCGCACCAAAGAAATCGGGGTTCGTAAAGCGTTAGGCGCGCGCCGGAGGGACATTGTCCGCCAGTTTCTCTTTGAAGCAATGACCCTCACATTCCTGGGCGGGATTCTGGGAGTCGTTTTGGCTGTCGGCATCAGCAGAATCGTCATGTTCTTTGTTCCCAGCCTGCCCGCATCAATTCCCAGTTGGGCCGTGATCACAGGTCTCAGCGTCTCCATCGGCGTGGGTCTGATCTTTGGTGTCTGGCCCGCCCGCAAAGCCTCGCGCCTCGATCCCATCGAGTGCCTGCGTTACGAATAATCAAGCCACACAAGCTTTTGCGTCTATAATCGGTCAAGCAGTTTAGAGTTCAAGCTTTAGCTTGTCCGTAGCCATACCGCAACCTAAAGGTCGAACTCTGAACTTCTCGAGTTTAACTTAAGCAGTAGTTCTCGGGCTTGGCTCAGAATACGACTTGAATAAGACAACTTCACGGCGCGATCTAATCAAAGAGTTCTTGACCTACATCCAGGTCGAGAAAGGGCTGGCGCGTAACACACTCGAGAGTTACGCGAGGGATCTGGCGCGTTTGGAAAAATGGGCCATCAGGAGCAGTAAGCCCGTTCCGGAATTAACGAGATATGATTTACGGCACTGGATCGCAGATCTATCACGAGAAGGCCTGTCGCCCTCTTCAGTTGCCAGGGCCGTCAGCGCAGCCCGCGGCTTTTTTCGCTTCCTCATGCTCGACGGCCATATCAAAGGTCAGCCGACAGAAGAGCTCAACACACCCCAGCGTTTCGCGTACTTGCCGAAATTTCTAACCGAAGATGAAATCGACCAGTTGTTTGCCGCGCCTGATATTTCGACTGAGGAAGGCATTCGGGACCGAACCCTGCTGGAAGTAATGTATGGAGCGGGACTGCGTGTGTCTGAACTGGTCTCATTGAAGCAGAACGACGTGGATATTCATTCGGGCTTGGTTGTTTGCCACGGCAAAGGAAGCAAAGAGCGCCGCGTTCCGATCGGAAAGAGTGCGATTCACTGGCTGCAGCAGTACGGGACCGTCAAAGCTACCTACGGGAAGGCGACATCGCCATACATGTTTGTGAATCGCGGTAAACCACTGACGAGGCAGTTTGCCTGGTCCATGATCAAGCGTTACGCTGCCAAAGCGGGAGTCAAAGACATCTCGCCCCATACATTGCGTCATAGCTTTGCCACGCACCTGCTGCAGAATGGCGCCGATTCCCGCTCAGTCCAGGCGTTGCTGGGTCACAGCGATATTTCTACCACCCAGATCTACACACACATCACCGATCGCCATCTGCGTTCTTCCTATGATAAACACCATCCGCGCGCCCGTGTTGCTTCCGCGGGAGAAAAAAAGACGAAGGATTAGGAGAGGTAACTTGGCAGGTCAGGAAGATCCCATCTTCCACTTTCCATGATTTGTCATTTCTCATCATTTCTCATGATTTCTCATCATTTCTCATTGGTCATTTTGGATCTCATTTTCGTGGTACTTCGTGTTTGTTCGTGGATCGTTCGCTTAGCCGAGCGATAAGCACGATCCACGAAGTCACAGGGGACCTGGAAATGGTCCATGTTCAAGGGGGAGCGTAGCCCCCTGGGAAAGGAGTAGTCAACCATCCCATATGTTCGTCGAAGTGAGTAACGCCAACTAAGGAGTAACTAGGAACCCATCT
>JBGTHZ010000029.1:0-48560 GCA_041745915.1 Pyrinomonadaceae bacterium
AACCCGTTCCGCTGCTTACCGGCCCTGAAGGCAGGCTGAAGAGCCGGATGCTGGGAAATCCGCTTGTCCGGTTCTGTGAGGGACGGGGCGGCAATTGGTTGTCACTAGACCCCAAAGAGCACCCCGTCTACTCGACCGAAAAGTCACTAAATTTATTCGTGTTGGTTCGTGTGGTTTCGTGGATCGTCCTCTAGTAACGCTAGAAAGATGACACTACGATAAAATGTAACGGTCCAGTTTGGTTGGGATAGTCGTACCCCTCGATTCTCCATCTAATTAGCTTGCACAAGGTTGTACCAAACTGCACCAGTGCCTAAAAACCGCTATAATCCGCGAACCGATGAGTGACATGAAGATATTGATCGCCGATGAGGTGAGCGACACCGGACTGCAGCCGCTCAGGGCTGCCGGGTTTTTGCTGGAAAGGAGAACAAAGCTCTCCACTGATGATCTCATCGCTGCCCTGCAGGGGTGCGAAGGTCTGGTAGTCAGGAGTGAAACGAAGGTAACTGCTCAAGTCCTGGGCGCCGCGACGGAACTGCGTGTGGTGGGAAGAGCTGGCGTCGGTGTAGACAATATCGATGTGCCGGCGGCAACTGCACGCGGAATTGTGGTGATGAACGCTCCTGACGGCAATACGATCACAACCGCAGAACACACCATGGCGCTACTGATCTCGATGGCCCGTCGGGTACCACAGGCCAACAGCAGCTTGCGCTCGGGTAAATGGGATCGGAAGAGCTTTATTGGAGTGGAGTTGCAGGGTAAGACACTCGGCGTTATCGGCCTGGGCCGTATCGGTCGCGCAGTGAGTAGTCGGGCAAGCGCATTCGGAATGAACATCGTCGCTTATGACCCGTTTATCGCACCCGAACAGGCGCGAGATATTGAGATCGAAGTAGCCTCGCTGGACGACGTTTTTGCCCGCGCGGATTTCCTTACCGTGCATACACCCTTGACGGCTGAGACGCGCGCCATTGTTGACAAGGACGCCTTCGCCAAAATGAAAAAAGGCGTACGGATAATCAACTGCGCACGCGGTGGTCTGGTTGATGAGGACGCGCTACTTGAGGCAATCAAATCCGGACGGGTGGCTGGGGCGGCGCTCGATGTTTTTTCCGAAGAACCGCCCCGAGCCGACAATCCTTTGCTCGCCCTTGATGAAGTAATAGCCACTCCGCATCTAGGGGCGTCTACCGCGGAAGCTCAGGAAGGTGTGGCCTTCACGGTTGCCGAACAGATGCGCGACTACCTCCTCAGTGGGGCTCTGCGAGGTGCAGTGAACATTCCAGCTCTGGGGGCGAAAGAGCTGAACGCCTTGCAGCCTTACATCGAACTTGCTCAAAGCCTCGGTCGCTTCCAGGCACAGATGGTTGACGGAGCGGTCAGGGAAGTTAGGATTGAATACGCCGGCGAGATTGTAGACTTGAACGCTGCCCCGGTTACCAGATCGTTTCTTGCCGGACTACTGCGAGACGTCAGCGCGCGCGTAAATGCAGTGAATGCATTCCTGATCGCCGAGGAGCGGGGCATCACCATTAACACAACCTATCTCCGTTCAGCAACCGACTCGGTCCCGGCGATTCGCACTCATGTAGTAACCAACACCAGCGAACAAAGCCTGTCGGGAACACTTTTTGGATATGGTGAGCATGCACGTCAGGGGCGAATTACTGAACTCAATGGATTCCATATTGAGGCGATACCCCAGGGTTACATGCTGGTGATGCGGAACCAGGACGTGCCGGGTGTTATCGGTCGTGTAGGTACAACCCTGGGTGAACGTGGCGTTAACATTAGTCGCTTTCATCTCGGTCGTCGCGAGCGTGGCGGCGAGGCCCTGGCGTTGATCGAAACTGACGCCCCGCTTAGCGACGATGCTATTGAAGAATTGCTCTCGTTCGCGCCGGTTATCTCAGCTTTGCAGATCGAGCTTTAAAGGGTAGGTATTAATAAACGAGGCGCTGTTTCATGTCGTGAAACAGCGCCTCGTGTGTTCACAGGATGTTAGCTCAAGTAATCGCCGGTACTATTCGATCGTAATATTGATTTGCTGTGAGGCACTGGTTTTGGCTGCGCGATCATCGGCCGTAACTTTCAGAGTATAACGCCCCGGTTGGAAGCTGGAGAGTGGAATCTCTGCTCCGTATTGCAGACGTGTCAAGTCTGTTACCCCTGCTGTCGAGATCGGTTGCGGAGGCGCCGCTATTAACTGCTTGCCGTTCTGCAGTACCTGGAGCGTGACAGCCACATCAGGAGCCCCATTACCGGCTGGCTTTGCGTTATAGACGAACACCTGTATGAGCATGCTCGACGCGCGTGCAAATCTGCGTTCTACATCCAGCGCCGGGGTCTCACCAGGCTTGCCCGTAATCTCAGCCAGAAGAATATTACTCACCGCGAGTTTTCCAGGTTCGAATTTGGGTACTTCAATCCACTGAAACGAGCTTCCCACACGCCCGGACTGTGCGTCTCGTGCGGCTACGCGCACCTGATAAAGACCGGGCGGCAGCATGTTTGGAAGCGTAGCGGCAAGTCTAAAAGGCTGCGGGTTCGACTCACCAATGTTTACCTTCTGCCCTACGCTGGTAACGGACTTGCCTGAATCGTCCAGCAGCGTGACATAAAAGTCTACTTCACCGGCTTTAGCACCTGCACCGCGAGTGAGTTGATAGTTAGAGAGATCTGCGAAAGTAATAATCTTGTAGGTGTTGCCACTCTCGTTTGAATATGTCGTGTAAGCTGACAGCCCGAGTTGACGGCGCGGAAAAGCTGCGGTAATGGCCGCCCGCAACTCTGTTTCTGAAGGCTTCAGTAACGCAGCTTTGCTGTCTTTGGTCGCTGGTTTGGTTTCGTCTGGGAGCGGCGCGAGTGCTGCAGTATAGAAACCTTTACGCGAGAGCACCCGCAAATCCGGTTGTCCTTTGACGGTGACTTTCAAGGTGCTGAACTTCGGTTTCCCGGCTTCGATTGCTAAAGGCTTCCATGCCAACACGTAATATGACTCTGTTTCTCTGAGGATTTGGTTGATGCCGGATTCTAAATCGTTGCGGTTAAGAATGGCGCGACCGCCGGTGTCAGCAGCGATAGTACGCAGAATTTCTTTCACAGCGGCATCGTTTGAAAGAGACATAGTCGTGCCATCCGTGGACGGATCATGGCTCGCACCGCCCACGGGACCGATAGATATGTCCGCGAATGTATCCTGGCTGGCGCTAACATTGCCTGCCGTCAGACCTCTTGAATCGACTGTGTAAATAGCTACGCCTGTACGGGCGGAAGTATCGATTACGCGATTCAGGCGTTCGGTGTTTTTCGCGTGTCTTGTGTCGAGAACAAAGCCGTCAGAAATGAAAAAGAAAAGCTTTCGTCCGGGGAGGGAGCCCGCACCCCGGGCCACATACTCGAGCGCGCCAAGAACGGCCTCGGTGACGTTGTTGGCTTGCATCATGATGTTGCGTGCTTCGCCTTTGACAGCGGCTTCGGCCGTCATCTGGCGGTAGGTTCCGTCGGAATCGCTAGCCCTCGGTGGTTCGTTTCTACCGGGTGCGCTACTGCGAGGTTGCGGATTGGTAGGAATGCGCGCCAGACCCATGTCGTCAATGTATTCCTTGGTTTTGTATTCGATCACATTGCGTTGGTTTCGTTCTATCGCCAGGGCCTCATAAACGGTCATAGGTCTGCGGTTGGTGGATACGGGAGCGGCCTGCGACTGGTATTTGATACGAGAGATAGCTAACTTTAGTGCGGGTTTGTAGTCAGTTAACTGCTGCAAAAAACCTACTTGTCCGCTGGGCGAGATCACCAGTGCCCGATCATCTTCGCCCATTTGATTCACGAAATTATTTAGCAGCTCGCCCGTTCGCTGTACGCCCTCCGGCGAGAGATGAAAGTCATCAACAAAAAAGATGAATGACCGTCCGGGCATTGGCGGCATTAGCGCTGCGGGCCGCGGGCTGTTAGCTGGCCCTGAACCCTGATCACGCGCCGCCGAAAGTTGTGCGGCTTCCTTTGTGCTTCCGGTCTCGACGTTTTCAAAGAAGGAAATCGGCTGTGAGTGTCCGTCGACCAATAGTTCAAATTGATCTTTGGCGAGACCCTTAACGTTACGACCCTTCTTATCGAGAACGACAAGGTCTGTTTGAACCAGGTCCGTACTTATTCGCAATACTTCGTCCTGCGCTGCTGCGGGAGGATTCTGCGGTGTAGTCTGCGCGAAGACCGGCGACCATACGGACATCCACAAAACAGAAGACAAGCTGAGACTGATAGAGGCTTTGAAACGATATTGCATGGATTACCTTCTTTTTAGAGTGATTTTGACGACCCATGAAACGCTTCGGCAGCTTAGAAAGCCGGGGCAGCCAAGTGCCGCGATAATTAGCCTCTCATCGGTTGAGCGGCATCGAGAGGGAGTAAACCCGAAGTAATGGAAACTTCTACATAATCTTGAAGCAAGAATCAAGTGCTGCCTGCTGGATCGTTATAACGTGCAAGGCGGTTGATTAACCGCTACTTCTCAAGACCACCTCGACCTTCAGTTGGCGAAAGAGACGGGCCAGGTCTTTCTGCTGGTAGTTCGCGTTCAAGCCACTGGGATTGGGCAAGACCCAGACAATAGTGTCGCCGATCTTGCATTCCTGGCGGCCCACGACTGCCTTTGCCTGATTGAAGGCGAAGCGGTATGCCCCGAGGCCGAGGATCGCCAGGATTCGCGGGCGGTAGCGGAGCACCTTAGCTCGTAGCCGTTTGCCGCCTTGAATTATTTCTTCTTTGGTTAACAGATCTGCCGTGGCAGTGGCGCGCGGAACGATATTAGTGATGCCGTAACCACTTTTCAGCAAGGCGCGCTCGTCAAATGGTGACAATAACCCTTCCGTGAATTCCGCGCCGTGGAGAGCCTTCCAGAAGCGATTACCGGGACGCGCAAAATGATGGCCTACAGCCGCAGTGTAAAGCCCGGGGTTGATGCCGCAGAAGAGTACACGCAGGTCGGGCGCAATGACGTCGCGAACAGTCTTGCGCTCAGCTGCAAGGATCTGTTCCCTCGTCGGTTTCCAGGGAGTTTCAGAGCCGGGATTACTGAATTGAGAATCGGTTCTGTTGGGAGGCACTGGTTTTTGATACGCGATCTACAGTCGTAACTTGCAGCACATACTGCCCTGCGGGTAAATCCGCCAGGGAGAGATCGGCCGCATACGGGATCCGATCAAGATCTATACCTTCGGTCGGGATCTTTTTGAGGGCGGTTGTGATCACCGGCTGATTGTCACGCAGAATTTGTACTTGAGCCGCCACGTCCGGAGTAGAGTCTGCCGGCCCCCTCGCCGCGTTGTACACGAAGAAGACGAAACGGAGCATGGAGTCCCGCTGATACTGGCCGTCTATGCTCAAATTGACTGTTTCGGAGGTCGGTTCGGCGTTGCCTGAAGTATTCGGGTTAGAAGTGGTTGCATGCCGCGCAATTATTACGCTACTTAATGTGAGTTTGCCCTGTGAAAGATCAGGTATTTCAACCCAGTCATGGGCACTGCCGGTTCGCCCGCTCTTCTCATCACGTGCGGCAACTCGCACTTGATAAAGTCCTGGTTGCAGAAAGACGGGAAAAGCATATCCAACGCTCGCATCCGAACCCTTCAATGAACTTTCAGATAAGGCGGTCATCGTCAGACGTTCTGTGAAGCGTGCACCGGCTTGGCCTTTGTCGTTAAGGAATAAGCCACTGATCTGTACCGCTGCCTTCTGCTTACCGTCCTCGGAGCTAAACGAAAGAGATTCCGCCGCGATCTTCAATGAAGCCGAAAGCATCATTTTCTTGTCCGGAGTGTGAACATAGTTCAGGTTCAGCGCGATCGGAACCCCGCGAGTTGGATACGGGGTTCCGAGAGCCTCGCGCAAATGCACTTCCGGCGTTTTTACCTCAGTCTTTGGGTTGCTGGATTTGGTTTCAACGGGCGTAACCTCGATGTCATAAAATCCACGGCGTACTCGCGCCGTTAAATCCGGCTTTTCTAAAAGTTTCACTTCAAGACGGCGAAACTTACCTTCCTGAGATTCCCGATTCGGCCGCCAGCCAAGTAGGTAATAGACAGAAGTCTCCTGCAGCGCGCGAGTCAAGCCAACTCCCAGCGCGTTGGTCCCAAAGATAGGTCTTCCTCCGGTGTCGCGTGCGAGCGCGTGCATCCCGTCCTGGGTGGCCTTTAACTCGCCCTGCGAAGCGCGATCGAGTCGACCGGTAATATCGAAAGCGGATTCAACGCTGACGTCAGATACGCTGGCGACCAGTCCCCGCGCGTCCAGGGAATAGATCACCACTCCGCTGCGCGCAGCGTCGCTGGTTATCCTTCTGATATTTGCCACGGAGTCTGAGTTGCGATGGTCTAGCAGGAAACCGTCCGAGAAGAAGAACACCAGTTTACGTCCGGGTAATTTGCTGGAAGTCTTGATCAGTTCTTGAAGACCCGCCAGTGTGTGACGCGTAATATTAGAAGCCTGTTGCAGAATCCTGGTGGCGCGCGATCTGACCATGGTCTCCGCAATCGGCGGAGAAATCCCGGGATTATTCCGCATTACCTGCTCCACAAAATACGCGAGCACTTCGGTATCATTGGTTTCAATTAAGAGGGCCTGATACTCCGTCATTGCGGGACGTTCGAAATCGCGAACGGAATAGGGACGATGCTTGACCCGTTGCAACGCAGCGCGCAGGACAGCCTTCTGGTCGGTGAGCTGTTGAAGAAAACCTATCTGACCGCTGGCTGAAGTGATTGCGGCTTCATCGTTTTGATTCATCTCCTTCTCGATGAAGTCAGCCATCACTTTCCGCGTAGCCGCGAGGCTTCCCAGGCCGAGATGCAGGTCATCCACGTAGAAGAATACTGTCCGGCCGCGATCCAGAGGCACCGCCCCGGGCGAGCTGGTCCGGTTTGCAGAGGAAGTTCCCCGGGCGGCTGAAAGTTGGGTTTCTTCGTTGACGGCTCCGACTGAGATCCGCTCGAAAAATTCGATTGGCTTTACTTTTCCGTCGATGCGCAGCTCGAAATCTTCCCGGCGCAATCCGTCGGCGAACCGCCCCTGCTTATCGAAAACCATGACATCGGTCTGTACGATATCAGTGAATACGCGCACAACCTCGGATTGATCCTGGGGACGCGATCCTGTTTGGGCCAGAATATCGAGCGAGAAAGCCAGAACGCAGATCAAGATGTGCGCTGGACCTATATTGATCAAACTAGTCCGGGCAGGCATGATTCGTTAACAGCAATTAGGGCAACTCGCTGACTGGGGAGACTCTTGCTTCTAGGCAGCCACAGAGGATGAATTCTGTTTCGTTATCTCACGCTCCCATAGCCGCCGGGGGTTGGGTAACTATGTATCAGATCCGAGCAATAGCGCAACACAAAAACCCTGCCATCAATTTATCCGTATAGATTTCCGAATTTCTGAATACAACGGGTAGTTAAATCGTCAGAGAGAAACGAGCCATCATTAAATGACCACTGGGCCTACCACCGTCAGCTTGGAACACGTGACCAAAAGATTTGGTGAGTTTAAAGCTGTGAATGACCTCAGCCTGGCTGTTCGTGCCGGAAGAATCTACGGACTGATCGGTCCGAATGGGGCTGGCAAGACGACGACGATTCGCATGATCGTCAATATAACCGCTCCCGACTCAGGGGCTATACAACTCTTCGGGCAGGGGATGAATGATGACTCGCAGAACCGCATAGGCTACTTGCCTGAAGAGCGAGGACTCTACCGGAAAATGAGAGTCGCCGATCAACTGCTTTTCTTTGCCGAACTGAAAGGCTTCAAGGGAAGGACAGCTAAGGAAGCCGTTGACCGCTGGCTTGAGAGAATGAAGCTCGTCGACTGGAAGCACCAAAAGGCGGAAGCGCTATCGAAAGGGATGCAGCAGAAGATTCAGTTTATTGCGGCGGTTGCTCACAACCCGGATCTGCTAATTCTCGATGAACCATTTTCCGGGCTTGATCCAATTAACATGGAACTTCTAAAAGAGATCGTATTGGAGTTCAAAGCAGCAGGTAAAACAATTATCTTCTCTACTCACCTGATGGAGCTCGCGGAAAAAATTTGTGACGATATCTGCCTGATCAATCGTTCCCGGAAAGTTCTGGAAGGAAGTCTTCGGGATGTGAAGCGAGGCTTAGGGCGCAACTGCGTTGCGTTGCGGGCTGAGGGCGGAGACGGTGTGCTGGACGACCGAAGCATTATTTCCAGTTTCAAACGGCGGAATGATGAAGTCGAGGCTTTGCTGGCAGACGGTGTCGATCCGCAGGTCGTGCTAAAGCGATTGCTCGAATCAGGCGCGCGTATCACAAAATTTGAGCTACTCGAGCCGACCCTACACGACATCTTTATCGAAAAGGTAAGTGAAGGTGCATGAACAAGCTCCTGACCATCGTTAAGCGCGAATATTTAATCAGGGTTAACAGCAAGGCCTTTATCCTTTCTACCCTTCTGGGGCCGATCGTATTAGTGGCGTTCATGGTTGTTCCCGTGTTCATCGCCATGATGGAGACCGGCGCCGCCACGCGCCTGGCTGTTCTGGACCAGACTGAGAGAATTTTTGAACGAGTGCGCGACTCCATTATTAACGAGAACGAGGGATCCGAACGATCCCTGCCCGGCGCTCGGTCAGTGGACATGAGCCAGAGTCCTAAGGAACGAGCGCGTCAGGCGGGCAGGACGATGAAGGCCGATTTTAAAATCGAAAAAGTTGAGCCGGCCGGTCGCCCTCTCGAAGACCTCAAGCGCGAGCTGAATCAGCGTGTGCGACGGGAAGAATTGGATGGCTACATTGTGATACCGGCAGATGTGTTAAGTGGAAGGAGTGTAGGGTACTACGGACGCAACGTGGGTGATTTCATCAACTCCATGCGAATTGAGGAGGGCCTGAGCCGAGCCGTGAATGAGCAACGCCTGGCCGACACGGGTGTAGATCAGAACCTCCTGCGCGAAATGTCGAAGCGCGTGACGTTGAGCACATTCAAGGTCGGTGAGGAAACTGAAGAACAGGACTCCGGAGAGGCGTTCTTCCTGGTGCTCGGCGTCGGGTTCCTGGTTTTCATTATGATACTGATGTATGGCGGTACTGTTCTTTCGGCAGTGATGGAAGAGAAAGAGACTCGCATTGCTGAAATCCTATTCTCATCTGTGCGCCCGTTTTCCCTTATGCTTGGCAAACTCGTGGGGGTTTCCCTGGTCGCACTCACACAGTTTGCCATCTGGGGACTTCTTATTGGAGGATTTGCAGTTTACGGCGTCGCCATGCTGAAAGGTCAGGGTATGGACCTGCAACTACCACCCATTTCTGCTGCTACCGTCGTCTATTCCGTACTTTACTTTTTGCTCGGCTTCTTCATATACGCCAGCGTTTATGCGGTCATCGGGTCGATCGTGAGGACGTACGATGAAAGCCAGGGCTTTCTGCTGGTGGCGATCGTGCCACTCATCCTTTCCTTTTACCTGGTGTTTCCGGTTGTTCGTAGCCCGGAATCGACCCTGGCTTTCTGGGCATCAATCGTCCCGCTTTCATCTCCGGTGATAATGCCGGTACGTATCGTCTCCCAATCGGTACCATTCTGGCAGATCGGGCTGTCACTATTGCTTGGTTTAGGCGCGGCGATCTCCCTTACCTGGTCAGCCGCGCGGATTTATCGCATTGGCATGTTGATGTATGGCAAGCGCGCCACAATTCCGGAAGTTTGGCGCTGGCTGAGACAAGCGTAAGAGATTTGTGATTTTAGATTTTTGATTTTAGATTGGCATGAGCGCGTATCCGGAACACTGCTCGCGGTCGTTGTGCGAAATCAAAAATCTAAAATCCAAAATCGAAAATTCCAAGATGTCCATCGAGATCGAAAAAAAATATCGCCTGACAAATAAGCAGCGTGAATTTGTGCGACGACGCCTTCCCGAAATTGGCGCCAAATTGCAGGGCGAGGAATTCGAGGAAAACACTCTGTACCAGGGCAAGGGGCTGGCTGTGGGCCGAAGCGTATTGCGCCTGCGACGCGTGGGTGATCGCGCCATCCTAACCTACAAGTCACGCCTTTCCACTTTTTCTTCAATCAAACATCAACGCGAAGAAGAGACCCGGGTTGGCGATCCCGAAGCGCTCAACACCATTCTGGCGGCTCTTGGCTTCACGCCCGCACTGGTGTACGAAAAGCGTCGGGAGACGTGGGTGCTGGGCAAGGCCGAAATCGTCATCGATGAACTTCCGTTTGGACTGTTCATGGAGATAGAGGGAAAGGAACGCGATATCCGCGCAGTTGAAACAAAACTCGCAATGAAGAATTTAAAAACCGAAAAGCTAACCTATCCTCAACTCACGCTCGAAAACGGAAAGAAGTCCCGCGGAGTTATTAACGCCCGGTTCAAAGCTAGATCTTCGAGTGAGTTTCCCAAATAGAACCCATGAAGAACTTCCCAAAGTCTGCCAGCACTTTGAAGCTCTCCTGTTTTGAGTTGGTGTTGGTGGCGCGGATCGTAGGAATTAGATTTAACAGTTGCTCTTTCTTGATGTAGATAACTCCGGCTCCCACCACCGGACCGCTTTTATCCGTGCCCTGGTGGAGTCGCGTGAAGCAAGTGGTGATGTCGTCCCACATGTCTAAGCCCCGGTCATCGCGTACTTCTTTCTTGCCGGCGACATAATACTGTTGACCGTCATGTCGAAAGCCTAACTCGTAGATCATTTGCTTATGTTTGGGACTGTCACCCGGGCTGAACAAGTTGAAGAGTCCGTTAGCTGCCGGGATATTCATACCCAACGGTGGGAAGTCGACGTGACCGCTCATTGCTGCGTAGTGCTGGGGATCGGCGATAAAGGCATACGCATCGGGAATGTCAATATCACAATGGATTGCGAGTTTAGTCCCGGCAGCATCGCCTTTCTGTTCGCCTTTCTTCGGATCGGTCTCGCCTAGCGCGAAGCCACCTTTCATCGTCTCGTTAAAACTCACTCCCGGTCTCGTTTGTGTGGTCATGATGAGGTCTCCCGTGTTAGCGGAGTGTTGTCGGCCGGCAGCTTTCCGTCACACCGTTCGGCCTCGGTTAGAGCCGGTGAAAATCACCAACCGCGGGTCAGCTTCTTAGACGAGATTCGCCCCGTAGGTGTCCATGAGTTGGCCACCAAAGAAGCGCCCAAAACGCAGCATCGCATCCCACCGTTCGGCAAGTCCGCTGGCATTCGTGACTTGCATGGTGGTCAACTGGCGCATGAAGGACGCTAGGGGTATGCTCAAAATCCCCTTGCCAATCACCCTTCCCTTCATGTTCTCGCCTTGATAGATGGTGATGTAGAGGGTCGTCGAGTCGGTCCAGCAATCAGCGCCGGGATCGTTGTGAATTACCTTGAAGCCATGAAAATAATAACTCATGCCGTCCCCGGAAGTTAGCAGCATCTTGTACTGCATGCGCTTGCTTTCAGACGAAGCCTTGTTTCCGGAAAACCCAAGAAAGCGGAGCAGCCTGCCGAGAAGTCCCTGGGATTTATAATGCCGCTCGCCCTCCAGGAAATAATTGAACTCTCCGTGCGTCACTGTTAGAGGTTGGGGAGAAAGAGCCGGAGCCGTCACCGTGCCGATTATCGTCGAAGAATAGTTGACGTCGGAGATTGTCCGTTCCAAATCGTTGGAAATGATGGTCAAAACAAATTGAAGTGGAGAGCCTTCCTTTCTTCCCTGGTCAGAGCCCCGCTGGAAAGCCTCATCGGTATTGTCAGTAACTCCGGTGGAAAAGTAGCCTCTCATGCTCTCGCTGAATCTGATCCCGAGTTTTGTGTGTGCAGTGGTGGATAGCTCGCCCGGAGTCAGCTGGTAATCAATTTCCCATCCCCGTTCCTTCGCCATGAGTGCGCAGCAGCGTTCCGCCACAGCCGAGATAGTGAACAGCGGGTTCACGCCCAGCGCACGAGGAATAACTGAACCATCGCTGATGTACAGGCTGTCATAAACAGCAGTGCCCTGGGCTTCTGAAAAAACCTGACCTAAGTGATTGACGACGCCTGTTTCTGCGCTGGCGGCCATGATACAGCCGCCTAAGGGATGCACCGTGATCAGATCCTGGCCCATCAACTGGTTAGATAGAGGGTTTTTCAGATAAGTGCCGCCGAGCGCCGTGGTCGCCTGTTTCATTCTCTCATTTACTAGCGCGAAGTTTGGTTGCGTGCCTACCTTGGGCCAGGATATCCGAAGTCGATTGTCAGCAAGGAATAGCCTCCCCTTCGCATCATCATGTGACATGGCCAACATGGTCTGAGTGTTGCGAACAGCGCCGTGGTAAGCACCGGAAGTGAGACTCTTGATCTCTCGCTCAAATTCACGAAATCGATCTTGCAGACCCTCATCTGTGTCTTTGCCCAGGAGTGCGGCCGCGGCGGCGAACAACTTGGGTAAAAATGCAGCAAATGCTCCGGCAATGGATCCTTCTTCAAGAACCATGGAGTCAGCGAGTTGAGGCTGGTTCCTCATATCGATAACGCCGGTGATGCAAGGGCCTACTTTCTTTCGGCTATCCGGTGAGCGATGGCCGAAGCCGACGCCATTGATTTCCTCATCGCAGTTATAACCAAAAGCCAGCACGTCGCCGTTTCCTGAGAAGTTCTCTCCTACTCGCGAGGATAGGGAAAGGCCGTGTTGTTTTGACCGCAATAGGATTTCAGTCGATCCAAGTGTGCCCGCGCTGAGCACAACAATGTCGGCGCTGACAAACATTGTCGGGGCATCAAAGGTCTCACGCCCCGTATGAAGTAGTTGGTAATGAACCAGCCAACGGTTTTCCTTGCGTTCGATATAACGCACCGAAACCTCGGTGAAAATCTCCGCGCCATTATTCCGGGCGTCCGGCAAGTAGTTCATCAGGATGGTGTTCTTTGCCCGATAATTGCAGCCCGTCATGCAGTCGCCGCAGCCCACGCAGGGATGTTGCTCAACCCCCACGTGATTGGTGTCTTTTGATAGCTTCTCAAAATTGACATTGATCAACGGCGGATAAAACTCAGCAGCCATGTAGGCCGCGGATTTTTCCAGCGCACTAAGTTTGGCTATCGGTGGAAATTTGTCAGGTTCGGTTTTGTATTTGTATTCGGTCGGTCTAAGCATCTGCCTGGCAAGCTCATAGCCTGCTTGCAATTCTTTCAGGCCCTGGTCACTGCTGATCTCCGCAGGCCACTCGGGCGCTTTAAAAACGGCATCCTCGGGCACGATACAAACGTTAGCATTCACGAGCGAGGTGCCGCCCAATCCGCAACCGACGAAAACGTTAATCTCCTTGTTCATGCGAAGATCAAACAGTCCCGTGCGCGAACCGGAGTGAAACTGAGGCAGGTCTACCTGCACCTCGCGTAAGGCTTCAAATTCCGTGTCTGGAAACTGGCCGGGTTTGATCAATTTGTGGTCCTTATCGAAATCGCCCGGCAAAAACTCTTTACCTCTTTCCAACACGCATACAGTTATCTTCTGATTGTTAGGCGCAACTGCGCGGGCCATCCGCGAAGCTGTGATTCCACCTCCGTAACCTGAACCCACCACGACCACTGTGTAGTGGTCTTTTAATTGTTCGATTGGTAATGCGATACGAGCCACGAACGGGTTCCTTTCCACGGTAATGTTAGGTGGTTCAGGTGTGAGCTGAGCTACCGGTGGTCGTGGTAATCACCTTGCAAGAAACGGTCTAGAAGTGTGTAAACTCTTTGACGCGGCGTTATATGCCAGAAGTGGATCGGGTGTGTCAATGAAAAAGCCCTTGCCGATAGTCCGCATTTCATTCCTTTACTTTGGTGCGATAAACGGCGTCATCAGATCCAGATCGATTTGCTCGGCGGGTCTGGGAGTCTCTCATCAGTCAAAAAAAAGCGGCCCTGCTCACAAATGCGGGGCCGCTCTGCCTTTCTGGCTGGTTAAAGACTACATACCCATTCCGCTCATGCCGCCCATACCGCCCGGCATTGCGGGGCTGCCTTTATCGTCCTCGGGAAGCTCTGAAACCATCGCTTCCGTTGTCAGCATCAGTCCTGCAATCGAGGCCGCGTTCTGCAGCGCGGTCCGAGTCACCTTAGCCGGATCAATAACACCCGCCTTTACCAGATCCTCGTATTCTTCGGTCTGCGCATTGAAGCCGAAGTTTTCATTCTTCTCAGAACGAACCCGCTCGACCACAACAGCGCCTTCCTTGCCCGCGTTTTGCACGATCTGGCGTAGAGGTTCCTCCAGAGAACGGCGAACGATATTGACGCCGATTTGCTCGTCAGGATCTCCTTCGCCCTCTTTGTTGATCTGGAACTTCTCAAGCGCTTTCGCAGCTCTGACTAGCGAAACGCCTCCGCCCGGCACGATTCCTTCTTCGACCGCAGCGCGAGTCGCATGCATCGCATCCTCAACGCGCGCCTTCTTCTCCTTCATTTCGGTCTCAGTAGCCGCACCGACCTTGATAACGGCAACGCCGCCAATCAGCTTCGCCAGACGCTCCTGCAGTTTCTCGCGATCATAGTCGGAGCTTGTTTCTTCTATTTGTGCTCGCAGCGTCTTCACCCGACCCTGCATGTCACTTTCCTTGCCCGCGCCGTCAACGACCGTGGTGTTGTCCTTGTCGATTGTGATTTTCTTGGCGCGGCCCAGATCATCAAGCTTGACGTTCTCCAGCTTGATCCCCAGGTCTTCACTGATGACCTTGCCGCCGGTCATGATGGCAATGTCCTCGAGCATCGCCTTGCGACGATCACCGAAACCGGGAGCTTTCACCGCCGCAATGTTCAGCGTGCCACGAAGCTTATTGACGACCAGCGTGGCCAGCGCTTCGCCTTCGACATCCTCTGCGATGATGAGCATCGGCTTGCCCATTTTGGCAACCTGCTCAAGCAGCGGCAGGAGATCCTTCATCGAACTGATCTTCTTTTCATGAATGAGAATCAGCGGATTCTCCAGCGTGGCTTCCATCCGTTCAGGGTCGGTGACGAAGTAGGGACTGAGGTAGCCCCGGTCAAACTGCATGCCCTCTACGACCTCGAGCGAGGTTTCCATCGTCTTCGATTCTTCGACGGTGATAACGCCGTCTTTACCGACCTTGTTCATGGCTTCAGCGATAATGTTTCCGATCGTCTGATCGCCATTAGCGGAAACTGTTCCCACCTGTGCAATCATGTCGCCTTTGACGGGCTTGGAAAGGCGTTTGATTTCTTCCACCGCGCGCTCAACCGCCTTATCGATACCGCGCTTGAGAGCCATCGGGTTAGCCCCGGCTGCCACCGTCTTAACGCCCTCACGAAAAATCGCCTGGGCGAGAACTGTGGCGGTGGTCGTTCCGTCGCCGGCTACATCGGAGGTTTTGGAAGCAACTTCCCGAACCATCTGAGCGCCCATATTCTCGAGGGCATCCTTCAGTTCAATTTCTTTGGCGACGGTCACACCATCTTTGGTAATGGTGGGCGAGCCAAATTTCTTGTCAATTACAACGTTGCGACCCTTGGGGCCGAGCGTGATTTTCACAGCGTCGGCGAGTTGGTTGATTCCACGCAAAATCGCCGCGCGCGACTCCTCGCCATGAATTACTTGCTTTGCCATCTATCTTTTCTCCTACTAAATGTTGAATGTTGGTCAAATTAAAAGCAGAGTCTCACGTGACTACTTGCCGCTCTTTTTGCCAGTTCCGCTGGCCGCTCCGGCGCGTTCGATGATGCCCAGAATCTCGTCCTCGCGCATAATCATCAGCTCTTCGCCGTCGATCTTGATCTCTGAACCGCTGTACTTGCCAAACAGCACCCGGTCTCCCTTTTTGACGTCCAGCGTTTGTCTGGTGCCATCGTCCTTGTACTTGCCTTCGCCGACTGCCACGACTTCGCCTTCCTGGGGTTTTTCCTTCGCGGTGTCGGGAATGATGATGCCGCCGCGAACCTGTTCTCCCTCTTCAATTCGGCGCACAATCACGCGGTCATGGAGAGGTTTGATATTCGTTGCCATAGCTTTTCTCCTTCTAGATATCGTTGTAAAACTCTTTTAGGGGGTTAGTTTAAGAGCAGTGTCACTCTATTTATTAGCACTCACCGTGGATGAGTGCCAAGAATAATGCCTCTCTGACTCGATTGTCAACCCAGGTGGGCAGAGGTTTTGGCTGGGAAATGGTCAGCGGGAGGAGCGCTTAGCCGAACGAGTCACGGATCGGGTGTTCTTGTGGTAAGCCGTGACCCTTTTGGAGAGCGTATTGCGGTGAATACCAAGTACTTTTGCGGTATTTGAGAGGTGTTTCTTATGACGGGCAAGCGCTTTTTCAATGTAGAGTCTCTCGAATTCAGCAACCGCTTCGTCCAGCAAGATCTGGCCGTCTAGCATTTCCTCAATCAGGGCTTCAAGTTGGGTACGCATCTGCTGGGGAAGTTAGCAACGAACTAATAAACTAAAACCGACTATCAACCCGCGTTTTAGAGATCTTTTCCGGTAATGAGCTTGTAGGCCTCGAGGTAGCGACTGGTGGTTGCCTCGGCTATGTCTGAGGGTATCGGTGGGGGGGGCGGATTCTTGTCCCAACTAAGACTCTCCAGATAGTCTCGCACGAATTGCTTATCGAATGATTGCTGAGATCCTCCTGGCGCGTAGTCATCCAATGGCCAGAAACGAGAAGAATCGGGAGTAAGCGCCTCGTCAATAAGAATTATTTGCCCGTCCCGCCCACGACCAAACTCAAACTTGGTGTCTGCGATTATTATTCCGCGACCGCGCGCATACTCTCGCGCTTCCTGGTACAGCCTCAGTGAAGTTTCACGCAGGAATACAGTCGTCTGCTTGCCGAGCAGCTCGCGAACCTGCGCCTCGCTTATGTTTTCATCGTGACCTTCTTCCGCCTTGGTTGCGGGCGTGAAAATGGGCTCGGGTAATTCTGCCGACTCCTGCAAGTCTGGGGGGAGTTTATGTCCACAGACATGTCCCGTTTGTAAATAGTCCTTCCACCCCGATCCGGATAGATATCCTCTCACCACGCATTCCACAGGAAACACTTCAGCTCGCCTGACTAGCATTGAGCGGCCATTCAACTCGTCGAAGTGTCCGCGAACGACATTCGGCATGCCTGCCACGTCAGTAGTTATCATGTGGTTAGGGACGATGTGAGCAAGCCGTTCAAACCAAAATCGCGAAAGCGCGATTAGTACTTCGCCTTTGCGCCGGATCGGTGTGGGCAGAACGCTATCGAATGCGGAGATCCGATCGGTGGCTACGATCAATAAATGTTCGTCGTCGACTGCATATACATCCCGGACCTTTCCCCTGCGTTCTAACTTAAGATCGGAAAGAGATGTTTGGAGTAGAGTGGCAGCACCCATCATTTGCGGTTGGCTCGAGTCAGTCAAGATTGAGTTAAGTTCGGTATTAGGGGCGAGCCGGATTTTGCTCGCGCACTAAACCTTTGTCAAGCTAACCAGAGATTTATATGTTGAAGTTCTAAATGTTGAGTGCTGAACGGAGCCGTCTGATCTGCGCGGCATGATTGTGAGCGTGCTCAGCATAGATCGTTAACCAGGTTTCCGCGGTGTAGCGTCCACTCTCAGTGTGTTCACCTTCACGTCGCCAGTCGTTGTCAGACATGAGTGCGAGCACTTGAGCGGTCGTCGCACGCGCGGCACGAAACGCGTCGAGCGCCGGAACGCTGTCCCGCTCGTTGTACTTGAGATGGATGGCGAATTGGTCTTGATCGTAACCTTGAATTACCGGCCGGTTTTCGACCAGTAATTTTCGGAGCCGGTGCGCCGAAATGCTTTCGCTGTCTGCCAGGTGATGAATTATTTCGCGCGCGGTCCATTTTCCCGGTAAGGGTCGAGCTGTTAGAAGCTCGGCGGGAAAATCCTTCAGAGCATCACAGACCTCATTGTATCCGTCACTATACTTCGCAATCAGTTTGCTTCGCTCTTCCGGGTTCATAGTTCATCTCCTTTTCTTTTTGGCCATTCTAATGCATTCCATGCATTACTACAGATACCAGTTAATCCAGCTAAAAAGCTCCACGACAGACCAGGCAAGGACTAATCGTCCGCTGAGGGGCCAGGCAAGCCGGACCTGGGATCCGCGACTTGAGGGCCTATTTTAAGCCCTCTTCTCTTGAGTCCTGTTAACTTAACGCTTGAGTTTAGCCCTTTTGTCTTGTACTATTCGTGCCGTTCGACTTGCACCAACCCTTTTGTGCAAACCCCCTGAGCCTCCTGCTTGTCAGTTTCAGACTGGATCACTCTATGGGAACAGCCACTGACAGACAGAAAACTGCTAAAGACACCCATCTTGAAGTCGAGCCCGGCGAGCGCAAGATTTCCTTGCTCGTTGTGGAAGATGACGAAAACATATCAACAGCTATCAGCGAGTATTTCTCGCGCGCGGGTTATCAGGTAAAAACCGCTGAAGATGGCATTACCGGGGTGAAGGCGGCATTGGAAAACCCTCCGGATGCTGTCGTGCTTGATTTAATGTTGCCAAAAATGGACGGCCTGGCGGTTTGCAAAGAGCTAAGAGAGAAGGTCGGTTACCTACCGATACTAATGCTCACTGCGAAGGACGACATAGTCGACAAAGTTCTCGGTCTCGAAATGGGCGCGGATGATTACATCACCAAGCCCTTCAGTCTTAGAGAGCTTGAAGCACGGATCAAAACCGTCTTGCGACGAACCAGAAGCTCATCGAATTCCGACGGTACCAGAGATGAAGCACCAATCGTGCGCGGCAAGCTGCGAATCGATCCGGCTCGGAGAGATGTGACAATTGGAGAGCGTCAGGTTGAACTAACTCCCAAAGAGTTTGATCTCCTGCGCCTCTTCGCATCGAACCCGGGAAGGGTGTTTCCCCGCAAATACCTGCTTGAAAAGATCTGGGATTATTCGTATGAAGGTTATGACCGTACAATCGATTCTCACATCAATCGGTTGCGGGCAAAGGTTGAAGATAATCCAGAAAATCCCCAGATGGTCCTGACCGTTTGGGGAATTGGCTATAAGTTCACTGATGAACAATAGCTTCTTCGCCGGCTCGCACCTCGCGCTATCACTAATTCAATAACTCGAGTGGAAACTACCCGGCTATTCGGGTGATTATGATTTAAGGGATAGCTGTGAAATTTTTTTCATAATCAACTGGCAATCCTCAACAACTTATTGTATGATTCGCCGCGGTTCGTACAAGATATAGTCTACGGGGTGGCGTTCGTCGCTAACATCCAGAGCTCGCGTTATCCAGTCCCGGGCACCCGGGAGGGAATCGTCAAAAACTCACTTACCGTACGTCGCTCGGTTCGCCCCGACCTTATACCGCGTAGGCGTGCATAGACCTCTGAAATGGAGGGGTGGATGTATACCAAGTCGAAAAAACGCGTGACCTGGACGTGGGTATTGGTCACGGTCGTGATACTAGTTACTCCCGCTCATGCACAGAACAGCGTAACGGGGGGCCAGTCAACTGCGTCAGTATCAGTCCTCGACAGCACTAAAGACCAGGACGGCCTGGTAGGCTCTGTGCGAAGAGTTAAGATTCAGTCGGCAAAATTGGAGGTCGAATCCGGCCAGCTGCGAGAAGGGCAACTGCAGCTTCTAGAAATCACCACGTATGGTCTCAACGGAAACAGAATCGACAATGCATCTTACCCCGTTGGGCACTCTTCTGTTGGCAAGGAGGAGTACAAGTATAACGATAAGGGCAATATTATTGAGATGACGTTGCGCAGCGTTGACGGTTCAATTCTTAGCCGGGAAAAATACGAATACGAATTTGATACGTTCGGGAACTGGAAAAAGATGGTGACCAGCCTCGTTTTATTTGAAAATGGCGAGCTTCGGTACGAGCCGGTCGAGGTTACATATCGGGAGATAGCCTATTACTACGACGACAGCGTTGCTAACCTGGTCAAATCTGTTTCTCCCCGGACTGCCCTGCCCCCCGCCTCTGCCAGGCTTTCAGGACTTGCAAATCTAGTTGGCCCCGATTTACAGACTGGCATAATGTCGCACTCTGACCGGCCACTCATGATTGACGTGGACGGTGAGCCGCCTGAGCCGTCAAATGCCTTATCAGCTACGGTGAGGAGGAGTACGGTTTCGGCCGCTAATGAAACTGCCAATACAGTTCCACCGGCAAGCAAGATGGCTCTTGCCTATTACGAAAAGGGCCGCGAGTATTCTGACTTGGGCGCTATAAAGGAAGCAGTCGAATCTTACCAGCGCTTCGTCGAATTGGAGCCACGGCGTGGCGAGGTTTATCTGAGCCTTGGAGATGCATATTTCCGGCTGAAGAATTATAAGGAGGCTGGCAAAGCCTTCAAACAAGCAACACAGCTTAATCCTGAGATGGCTGAAGCGCATTACGGTTTAGGTCTTCATTACTTCGTACTGAATCGTTATAAAAATGCCGCAGATGCCTTTAAGCGGGCAACGCTGCTGCGACCCGACATGGGTAAAGCTCATTATGGGCTAGCTCTCGCTTATCAAGAGCTGGGGAAGCTAGATGGCATGATTGCGGAACTTAGGATTCTTGAAACACTGGACCCCAGTTTAGCCAAAAAACTGTCCGATACAGTTCCACAATTCAACCTGCCCTGCCGCGTGCCACCCTTTTGCAAGTGAGATGCTCGGCCCGGCGGGAACTCGTCCCCAATAGTTAAGAACTCAAGGAGCAATAAAAATGCAACATAGTCGCTTCCTGGTCTTGACCGGGCACTTAAACGATTATCCTTTGTCTGATCTCGTTGGTATCCTTCGTCACCAACAGAAGACAGGGAGATTACTGATTGAGTATCCAAACAGCCCGGCCAGTTTTTTCTTTAATGAAGGAGAACTCGTCGATGCGCAACTGGATAGGCTGAGCGGTCTGCAAGCAGTCTGCGTGGCTCTCGCTCAACCTCCCGCGTCCTTTAATTTTAACCCGCTTATTCGACCGACACGACGATCGATTGAGAATTCACTTCAGAAGGTGGTCTCTGAATTATTGGGCTGTTGGGGCGAGAACGAGTTGGAAGTCGATACAATTGCACTCCCCGACCCGAGGCCGCAACCTTCGCTCCTGGCTTCCCCATTAGCGGCAACTATCTCGGAGGCGTCTAAAACAAGCATGGGTAAAGCGCCGACGTTTCTAGCTCTGCCCCCAGCCTCTCCCGTTACCTATAACCGTCCGATCCTGGCAATCGCAGCGACGGGTCTCCTTCTTCTGGGCCTCTCCACGGTCATCGCCGTAACCGCAGGATTAGGTAGGCGTGTTTCGTCTCCCGCTGTGCCCTTAACAGCCCACGGAGCTAGCGACAACGGGTCCCTCGAAGGCCTATCGCAGGACCTGGCAAAAACTGGATTCGCTAGCAATTCACGGCTCAAACGGACAGGTGCGAAGGGAAGAGACGCTGCGCTGGCCGTGGACCAGCCAATTCGTCAGGAAACTCGAAACCCGTCGGCCAACAAACAAGAGAAAAACACGGAGCACGCTGTTGGGGCCTCGACAGCTAAACCCGATACCAAAGCTCCCGAAAAGCAAACCATAGAGGATCCTGCCGAAATTCAGTCAGTAAAGGTAATTTTGCAAATCGAAGGTGGCCGGGTAGCGCAAGCTTCAATAGCTAACCACCGATCCGGCATGGAAGCATATGAAGCGCTTGCCCTGCGAATCGCGCGCCAGCGACGTTATTCGTCGAAAGGCGCAACGCAGGAAATGGTTACTGTCAAAATAAGTCAACCAAAGTAGGGCCCAAGCGACGTGAAGCAAGCAGTCTAGAGGTGAGATCTATGTTGTTCATCGAGAGCAAGACTCTAAGTCTCAAATTAGATCGGCCAGGACGCATACGTCTGTTAGAGGGCCTGCGGGAAAGGAATTTAATTCCTCTAATTCGAGGGTCCAGGCTTGCCCTCTTCAATCACATGTTGTTAGGCCCAGAGCGCATTGATGAGATGGAAGCAGCAATTGCCCTTGCCGCAGAATCTGATAACCAGGAAGCTTATGTCCGAGGTGATTTATTCTGTTTCAGTGATCATGTCTTCTTTGTCGTTTTCGATGAGAACCGGGAAGAACCTCCTTTCATCCGCGCAGGCCTCGTCTATGAAACTCGGACTACAGAACCCTATCGGAAACTTGATGTATTTTGTCACGAGGTGCGCGAAGTAGTCCTCGGTCAAAGGGAATCCGGCTCCATTGAGATGGAGAACGGAGAAGGGCTCCAGTGGCGACTTGGAAAACCACGTGTGCCTGAGGGCTTTAAGCGGTTCATAGCGAAGCAGGACACCGACTCCCTATACACCAGCCTGCGTAAGGAGAGCATGGGCAAACGCATCCGCGCGGCGTCACTCTTGGAGGATGAAAGTGCAAGACTCTTTCTGCGGCGTGCCAAGGAGGCACATGTTGAAGGCTATGCCGCGAAGCTCCTTACTGCAGACGCAGTGGGGTCTTTTGAGCCCTCAATAGGAACACTTGAAGATGCCGGATTAGTAGGACGCGAAGTTCAGATAAGTTGCCGAAAAACAGGTCATGCGCTGTTTAGATTGCCGACTGCTCATGCGCTTGCCGTGGTTACGGTTAGCGATGCAACCTGCAGCGAATGCGGCTCCGCTGTTGCGGATGAGAAGGTCGAAGAAGTGCTGGCACCTACTCGTTTGGCTTCCTCGCTTTTAGAAGATGGTTCCTGGTTAATTAGTCGGCTCCACTATCTACTGCGCGAACAAGGTGTTCCGGAAAGCGAGATTGCGGTTAGTCCCTCCACCGGTGATGGTTACGGGCAAATGATGGCCAACATTTGTGGCGAGTCATTTCTTCTGATGGCGCGTGATGGAGATCTTACGCCAGCTTTTGCGCGTTGGACCATCGATCAGGAGCTCGAAACGGAGGCTTCGCATCTTGTGGTGGTCGCTACCGGAAGGGTTCATAACCAGGCAGGAGTTTTGCTGCATAATCACGCTCGCCGGCGAGTACAAGCTGGCCACGATTTTGAAATGGTTTTAGCTGATGAAGCCGCTGTCGCAGGTAAAGAACTTCGGGTTGCATTCGAAAGAGTGTCCCAAAGAATTCTTGGCGAACAGCTATGCGACCTGGACAGCGGCGCCGGCTTAAGTATCAGCCGATTAGTCATCACGAAGTTCAAATTGCTCCAGCCTACGGCAGAAGAGGGTGGCAATCAAAACCTTTCGAGGAGTAGTGCGCCGGAGTTTTTGCACCCCAACCGTCCCCTTACTTTGGCAGCTCACGCCTCCGTGAACGGACGATCTGTGTTTACTTCCGAGGAGTTGATACCAGAATCGACCGAGAGTTTTGCTGACGATAACGCGGACCGTATGGATACACCGGATTCCGGCCAACAAAGCTAGTAAAAGTAATTGGTACGTCCGATACTGTTGCGAGACAGCATGACGGTAGGGGATTGGGGCCGTCGCCACGGCCGCGCAGACTTTATTTGCAGGGTCTTGCTTGGTAGGCCATCACGGTTTAGTAATGAAAGCACAAGAGCATCAACGTTTAGAGGATGAACGCTGGCGTCAACAACAAGCTGTTTTACGGCAAGCAGCGGCCGACCTTGCTCGTCGGCGGGCTAAAGCGAGGGCTGCTGCTGTTAGTGATCTGGAACAGACGGGCCGGGATGCTTCTTTTGACGAAATTATCAGATCGCTTGACGAGCCTTCTTCAGAAGCCAGGAACATAGCCGTCCGCGCTTTTTATGACCTCAACCCCGATTTGGCTGCTTCTTGCCTCAACACCGCTCTGATGCAAAGTTCCCCTGAAGAACGCCGAAACATCGGAGCGGCACTGGTGGGCTCGGGCTTGGCCGATCATGCGGTTGATACCTTGGCGGGCGAAAGTCACGAGAACGCCTATCGCGCTTTTTCACTGCTTTTCCTGGTGGCCAAGGCAGGAGAAGTTGGACCGCTCATGCGAGTAATCGAGGATCATCCAAATATTCAGCTCCGGCTTGCCGTGATTAAGCTTCTGGCTTTGAGTGGAGACCCAAAGATCGTAACTGCCTTCTATGGACTGGCTCAGCGCCGTTCGCTGCCCACTGAAATCCGTTCAGCCGTGCGGGAGGCAATTTTCCAGCTCAGTCGCGAGACACGTTGAATTGAGAAGGAGAATCGTCCCCCTTCACCTCTGAGTTCACCGAACTTTGAACTTTGTTTTTGGTAGTTCAGCATTCAGAATTTGAGAACAAGTTCCGAAGAACAAAGTACCTCATCACGCTCAAATTGCCCGCTACCCCACCTGCTTTTCACAATTTCAGGTTTACGATTTACTATTCAAGAATCCCATGCCTTTCAAACTGCAATCGGAATACCGGCCGAAAGGTGATCAGCCGCAAGCAATCGAAGCCCTCATACGGGGCCTCCAGGATGGCGCCAAGGACCAGGTGCTGCTGGGGATAACCGGCAGCGGCAAGACGTTCACCATAGCCAGTGTGATTCAACAGACGCAAAGACCAGCACTGGTCCTGGCTCACAACAAGACGCTGGCCGCTCAGCTCTACCAGGAGTTCAAGTCTCTCTTTCCAGAGAATGCTGTCGAGTATTTTGTTTCTTACTACGACTACTACCAGCCGGAAGCGTACGTCCCGGCCTCGGACGTTTACATCGAAAAAGAGGCAACCATCAATGAAGAAATAGATCGCTTGCGGATGTCGGCGACTCGCGCGCTTTTCGAGCGGCGCGATGTGATCGTGGTTGCCAGTGTGTCGTGCATTTACGGACTGGGAGACCCGGATGCTTACTACGGTATGTTACTTTTTCTGGAGCCGGGCGCTCGCATTGCTCGCGAAGCCCTGTTGCAGCGGCTGGTTGAGTTGCAGTATGAGCGCTCCGACATCAACTTTCACCGCGGCACGTTTCGCGTTCGCGGCGACGTGATCGAAGTTTTTCCAAGTTACCAGGACCAGGCCTTTAGAATTGAATTGTGGGGTGATGAGATCGATTCCATTTCTACGATTGATCCACTGCTCGGCGAGGTCGTTCAGCGGCATACTTCCCGCGTCCCGATCTACCCCAAAAGTCACTACGTGATGCCCAAGAGCACTCTGAAGCGGGCGATCAAGTCTATTCGGGAGGAGCTGGAGTGGTGGGAGCCGAAGCTTATCGCTGAAGGCAAACTGCTCGAAGCCCAGAGGCTTCATCAGCGCACGATGTTCGATCTCGAATTGATCAAGGAGATGGGTTTTTGTCGCGGTATTGAGAACTATTCGCGTCACCTCACCGGGAAGAAGCCCGGCGAGCCCCCACCTACGCTGCTCGATTATGTCCCGCGTGACACGATGATGATAATTGATGAATCGCACCAATCAATCCCGCAGGTGAGAGGCATGTTTGAAGGCGACCAGTCGCGAAAGCGAACCCTGGTTGAATATGGGTTCCGTCTGCCCTCGGCGATGGACAATCGTCCGTTGAATTTCGAGGAATTTGAATCGCGTATCGGACAGACAATTTACGTTTCCGCCACTCCGGGTCCTTATGAACTGACCAAGTCGGGGGGTGAAGTTGTCGAGCAAATTATCAGGCCCACAGGTTTGATGGATCCAGTGGTAGAGATACATCCAGTTAAAGGGCAAATCGATCACCTGCTGGAGGAATGTCGCCGGCGGGCCGAGCGAAACGAGCGAGTGCTGGTAACGACCCTGACCAAGAGAATGGCGGAGGATCTCACCGAATATTTCACAGAGGTTGACGTTAGAGTTCGCTACCTGCACTCGGACATAGAAACTCTGGAGCGTATTAAAATTCTGCGCGATTTGCGCCGTGGCGAGTTCGATGTGCTGGTCGGAATCAACTTGCTGCGTGAGGGATTGGACCTGCCGGAAGTTTCCCTGGTGGCAATTCTCGACGCAGACAAAGAAGGGTTCTTGCGTTCTGAGCAGTCGTTAATTCAGACGATCGGACGTGCAGCGCGAAACTCCGAAGGCAAAGCGATTCTTTACGCCGACCGCGTGACGGATTCCATGAGGCGCGCTTTGGATGAAACTCGTCGTCGCCGAGTAATCCAGGAGGTTTACAACCGGGAGCAGGGCATCACTCCGATGACCATCGTTAAGCCCATAGAGTCGACTCTGATCACGGCTTCCGAAGCGGACTACTTCAAAGTGCCTCTGGAACTCGAGGAGATGGAGGAATATACGGCGGCAAACATCGACGCCACCATCACGCGACTGGGTCTCGAAATGCGCGCAGCGGCTAAGCGATTCGAATTTGAAAAGGCGGCCGAGCTGCGCGACCGCATCAAGTATTTGCGCGAGCGGGAACTGCAGTTGGCTTAAACACGAACAGAAACCAACGTCCCAACGATGGCAGCCTCGACGATGCTAAGTAAATCCAACCCTGATGAGATCCAGTCGTTTGTGTCAGATGCGAGTTATCTGCCAGGCGGCTTCGCGTCACAGGTTGTCTTTCCCGAGAGTGCGGCGCAGGTTGCCGAGGTTCTCGCAAGAGCTACGCGCGAGGGAACACCCGTCACTGTTTCCGGCGCCGGAACTGGCACCGTCGCCGGTCGTGTCCCTTTCGGTGGTTACGTGCTCGCGACGGACAGGTTGAATCAGATCAAAAGCATCGTGAAAGAAGATTGTGGCGGGTGGGCGGTTGTCGAGGCCGGGGTTCGGCTCTCTCATTTTCAGCAGCTTCTTGCAGTTGAGGGTCTGCTCTATCCGCCTGACCCAACGGAACGGAGTTGTTTCCTCGGGGGCAATGTGGCGACCAATGCATCTGGCGCTCGTACCTTCAAGTATGGGCCAACACGAAACTACGTAGAGCGACTCAGGATTGCGCTGGCAACTGGGGACCTAATCGATCTACGACGTTCAGAACTGCGCGCGGCAGCGGATGGCCGGATAGAGATTCCGCTTCCGTCCGGGCGCGCGATTGAGGCTCGATTACCTTCATATCGAATGCCGCGGGTTCGCAAGCATGCTTCCGGCTATTACGTTGCGCCGGGCATGGACTTGCTCGATCTATTTATCGGCAGTGAGGGCACACTGGGTGTGATTCTTGAAGCCGAAGTAAAATTGCTGCCGAAGCCAGATGGATTATTGAGTGGAGTGGTGTTTTTCGCTTCGAACGAGTCGTTACTCGCTTTCGTCTCGGATGCTCGCATGGCCTCATTGAGGACGCGGCAGCACCAGCAATCAGCCGTAGAGGTGCCGAATCTTTGTCGTTCACTTTCAATTGACGCGCGGGCCCTCGAGTATTTTGACAGTGGGTCGCTCTCTTTTCTGAAGCAAAAATATGAGGCTGTGCCGTCGGGGTCAGTCGGAGCAGTCTTCTTTGAACAGGAGACTACGTCAGATACCGAAGACGTCTTAATGACTGAATGGTTGGCGCTCTTGGAACGGCACCAGGCGTTAGCTGATGAGTCATGGTTTGCCACCACCGAGCACGATCAGGAAAAGCTTCGCGAGTTTCGGCATCAACTCCCGGTGCTGATGAACGAATGGTTTGCACGTTACAAACAACGCAAGGTTTCGACCGACATGGCCGTTCCCGACGAAGAGTTTGCGGGCATGCTGAGTTTTTACGATGACACGCTCCGAGCAAGTGATCTCAAGTACACGATCTTTGGACATATAGGTGACAATCACGTTCATGTAAACATCCTGCCGCGAGATGATGCCGAAGCCGCAAAAGCACGGGAGATCTATATGCGGTTTGTACGCCGGGCGGTCAAGGTTGGTGGAACGATCTCGGCGGAACATGGAATTGGGAAGCTCAAGCGCGAGTATTTGCGAGAAATGTACGGCGAAGGACATTTGAGAGAGATGGCCGCGTTGAAAAGCGCATTCGATCCCGCTGGCATTCTGGGCCGTGGCAATATCTTTTCAGAAACATTTCTTTCAGAGTTATAGTGGGTCAGTTTGAATTCTTTCTCTGCGCAACCTCAGCGTCCTCTGCGACTCTGCGGTTTTCTTATGGGCAGGAAATATCACCGCAGAAGACGCTGAGGTTGCGCAGATGGTTGAAACTGACCCACTATCTAGAGTTAAGATAAGTTAACTTGAAGTTTTCCAGCAGGTGCGCCGCCCGCAAGACTTTCCTCACCGCAGAGGCGCAGAGTTCGCTGAGACTTCGCAGAGAAGTACAACACAATCAGGAAGGAGTTAACATGCCCATCCATGTTAATCAAATTACCGGAGAAGTAATTGGAGCAGCTATCGAGGTTCACCGGTGTCTTGGCCCTGGGCTGCTTGAGTCTGCCTATCGCAAATGCCTGGCAAGAGAGTTGGTAGTAAGAGGCATCCCTTTTAGAAAGGAATGGCCATTACCGCTCGAATACAAGGGAATCCACTTGGACTGCGGATACAGGGTCGATCTACTAGTTTGCGATTCCGTTGTTATCGAAGCGAAGTCAGTGGCCGCGCTCGCTCCTATCCACGAGGCGCAGTTGCTGACCTATTTGAGGCTGGGTGAATGGAATGTTGGATTGCTTATCAACTTTAATGTTTGGTGCTCAAGGATGGCATACGTCGCAGAGTCCTGAATCTTCGCGAATAGGATTCTCGTCTCTGCGAAATCTTTGCGCTCTCTGCGCCTCCGCGGTGAATCTTGTGCCGTAAAGTTCGAATACCAAGAGCAGCATAGTGTTGAAATTCACCACAGCCGGAGAATCTCACGGCCGCGCGTTAGTTGCGATTGTCGAAGGTTTGCCCGCGGGCATGCCGGTTGACCCTGGACTAATCAATCAGGAGTTGAAGCGACGGCAGTGGGGGTATGGTCGCGGGGGCCGCATGAAGATTGAGCACGACCAGGTGGAGATCTTCAGTGGCGTTCGTCATGGCCTGACCCTGGGGTCACCGCTTGCTCTAATGATCGAAAACACGGACTGGCAAAACTGGACCGAGATAATGGCGGTCGAGCCCAGGGAGATCGATCCCGAGAAATCTCGCCGCTTGAAACGACCACGTCCCGGCCATGCCGATCTGGCAGGTGGACAGAAGTTTGGCGTGCGCGATCTGCGGAATGTACTTGAACGCGCGTCAGCGCGCGAGACAGCAGCGCGAGTCGCTTGCGGTGCGCTGGCAAAACAGTTACTGGTCTCCTTCGGCGCCGAGATTCGCAGTCACGTGATTCAGCTTGGTGGTATCCCGGAGATGCCGTTGGAACTTTCATGGGATCAGATAGCCGCCATTCCCGAAGATGCCCCCCTGCGTTGTGCGGATGTAAAGATCCAGCAGCGCATGATTGAGTCGATAGATCAAAGGCGCGAAGCCGGTGACACGCTGGGTGGTGTTTTCGAGGTCGTCGCCCGAGGGTTGCTGCCCGGACTGGGATCACACACAGCCTGGGATTTAAAGCTGGACGGTCGCTTGGCCCAGGCTGTGATGTCGATTCCGGCGGTTAAGGCGGTAGCTATCGGAGCCGGCACTGAGGCCAGCAGTCTTCCTGGCTCAGAGATTCATGACGAGATTGCCTACAACAGCGAAACGAAGGAGTTCATTCGGGCGACCAACCGGGCCGGTGGGTTGGAGGGTGGCGTTACAAACGGTGAAGAAGTGCGCATCCGAGGTCACATGAAGCCGCTTTCGACGCTTCGTCGTCCGCTCCGCTCAGTCGACATTGATACCAAGCAAGACGAGCCGGCTGGATTTGAACGGTCCGACATTACAGCTGTACCAGCGGCTGGTGTAGTAGCCGAATCGATGGTGGCGCTTGTCCTGGCTTCAGCAATGCGCGAGAAATTCGGCGGCGACAGTATGGGCGAGATGAGGCGCAATTTTGAAGGATATAAAGAGCAGTTGCGCGGATACTGAATTAAGCAGTTGCTGTCTTAGATTGCACTACCACTTAAACCGCTGAGTAAGTTGGAAAAATCGTCGGTCCACAGCTGAGTGTTAGGGTTCAGAACGGAATTCCTCCCACCGTATGTCGAGTCCCAATGCGCCCGAATCTGCCTCCGACCGAGCCAGGACCACCCATTGCGAGGCCAACCTACCTAAGTGCAGATCCGCATTTGTGTCATCCTAGTGCCGGGCGATCAGCTTAGGAGATGTGTTTTCGGCAAGCTTCGCCAGGAACGGTTGAAGCTTCAAATAGCGATTAGATATGTCGAATGCGATGATCCCTTTTCATAAGGGTAAGACACCATGAGCAGTTCCGACACCGATAAAGTTTTCGCTGGCTCGATTCCGAAGCTTTATGAAAGGTATTTAGTGCCACTGATCTTTGAGCCCTATGCTGCTGACCTGGTGAATCGGCTGGCCTCGAGGTCTTTTTCTTCCCTACTAGAAATTGCCGCCGGCACGGGTGTCGTTACGCGTAAACTGGCGTCTGTCCTTCCCAAAAGTGTTTCCATCGTCGCTACGGACCTGAATCAGGTGATGCTGGATCAAGCTCTCGCTATCGGAACCCAGCGCCAGGTGGAATGGCGTCAGGCTGATGCCATGCAACTACCTTTCCGGGACGCAACGTTTGACGTCGTAGTATGTCAGTTCGGTGTCATGTTCTTCCCCGAAAAGGTGAAGGCATTTTCCGAGGCACGTCGAGTGCTCCGGTCTGGAGGCGTTTTCATTTTCAACGTATGGGATCGAATCAAAGAGAACGAATTCGCTGACACTGTGACGACGGCGCTCGAATATGTATTCCCTGAGAATCCGCCGCGCTTCATGGCTCGCATACCGCACGGTTATTACGACCATCCGACGATCGAGCGAGATCTTGCCAACAGCGGCTTCATTACTTCTCCTGAGATAAGCACGGTGGCGGCGCGCAGCTGGGCAGAATCTTCCTGGAACCCAGCGGTCGCGTATTGCCAGGGAACACCGCTCCGGAACGAGATTGAGGGGCGTGACGCCTCGCGGCTGGGCCAAGCAACTGACTTCGCGGCCGACGCTATCGCCCGGAAGTTTGGCCAGGGAGCTGTGGACGGCAAGATCCAGGCCCACATCATCACTGTCGAAAGCTGATAGGCGCGAATAGCACTCACTAGGCCAAGAACGCTCAACGTTTGAGCTTTTAGATCCGCTACCACCTTGGCCCCCCCGCTTAATTCCACGGAAGGGACAGTTTGAGTAACGCCCTCTGGGAAAAAAGAAGTTGACATCCTTCGTGCTCTGGAGTATATCACCACCACATCAAGTCTTCCTGGTGGAAACCACCAGAGATTCCTGAGCAAGCTCATGTCGCGATCAAAGCATATTGCCCCAGCAAAAGCAGGCTGTTTACTCAGAATTAAGAGTGCCATCGAGATGTTCAAGCCCGCCGAACGAGCCGTTGCCGACTATGTCCTGACGCATCCGCAAGAAGTTATGAACATGTCGGTGTCCGAGACCGCGCGAGATGTCGAGGTCGGAGAGTCGACGGTAATCAGATTCTGCCGTGCCCTCGGCTACAGGGGTTATCAGGAATTCAGGCTCAGGCTCGCGCAGGATTTGGTCGAACCCGTTGAGTTCATCCACGAAAACATCACCTTTGCCGACAGCTCTGCTGACCTCGTGCAAAAGGTTTTCCAAACGAACATTAAGGCCGTCGGCGACACGATGAAGGCAGTAGATCCAGAGATGGTCGAGGTAGCTGCCAAGGCTTTAGCTGATGCGGGAAGAGTCGACATCTATGGGGTTGGCTACTCTTCATTCACCGCGCTTGATGCAAAGTTAAAGTTTGTCCGACTCGGTCTCACAGCGGATGCTTATGGAGATGCGCATCTGCAAGCCATGGCGGCTGCATCACTAAAAAAGGGTGATGTCGCCATAGGCATCTCGCATTCCGGCAGCACTAAAGATGTGGTCGATGCGTTGGCCGCGGCGAGGAAGGCAGGAGCCGCGACCATTTCCATAACTAATTTTAGTCCTTCGCCGATTACGCGGGTCTCTGATGTAGTGCTCCTTACCGCATCACCAGAGTCTCCCTTAGGCGGTGAAGTGCTGACTTCAAGGATTGCGCAACTCTGCGTTCTCGACGTGCTTTCAGTCGCCCTCGCCGTAACAGTCGGAGAAGGGTGTCTGGATTTGATCAAGAAGACCTCCGAAGCGGTAAAGAAGAAGCGGTATTAACCTAAGCGTCAGCAGCTCCGGCTAGATTCTTAAACCTAAAATTAGTGTGCCAGGAGATATATCTGGAAGGCCAGTTTCAAGAGAGGCTTATCGACCTTGGACCAGTTTCGATGATCGACAGTTTCAGCGCCAACTCCCCGAATTGTGATCAATAAACGCCCAGAAGGGAATTCAGGAGACTCGCCATGAGAAGAAGCTTAGCCCGAATGTTTCTTAGCTCTTTCCTCCTTTTGTTGTTGCCTTTACTAGTGCTCGCGCAAACGGAGAGAGGCTCCATCAGTGGTGTCGTCACGGACAGCACGGGTGCAGTTGTCCCTGGTGCTACGGTGACCATCACAAACCTTGCCACCAAGTCGGCCCAGACTCTTACTACAAATGACCAGGGGCTTTATGAGGCGCCTTTCATGTTGCCTGCGACCTATAAAGTAACAGCTACTGCGCCTGGTTTTTCGACATCCGTGATAAATGAAGTGACCCTTAACGTGGGCCAAAGAGCGCGTGTGGATGTTGCGCTTACACCAGGAGACGTTTCAGCACAAATAGATATCGTGGAAAACGCTCCCCTGTTGCAGACGGAAACCGCAAGCATTGGGACGGTAGTTAATTCCCGCCAGATCACTGAACTCCCGTCCGCCGACCGCAATATCTACAGCTTTCTCAACCTCGACTCCACGGTCACCAGCGGGTTTGGGGGCAACGCTGAAGCCTTCCGACTTGAGAGTGGAGGCACGTTCGTCATCTCGGGCACGAGGGCTTCGTCGGTAACTTTTAAGATTGACGGCCAGGCGAATACCGATCCAACCTTCGGCACGCCAACCATAACCCCCTCGATGGATACAGTGAAGGAGTTTCAGCTCCAGAACAACGCTTATTCGGCCGAGTTTGAAGGGATCACACAAGTAAACATCGCGACCAAGACCGGCAGCAGCGCTTTCCATGGCTCCGCATTCGAGTTCGTGCAAAACGACTTGCTTCAGCCCCGCAATCCGCTAGGGGCCCTGGACAAGGACGGCAAGCGGAGCAAAAACAGGCTGCGCTTTAACCAATTCGGCGGAACCATCGGCGGGCCGCTTTGGTTGCCGCGCTTCGGCGAAGGCGGGCCGTCGGTTATCAAAGATCGCACCTTCTTCTTTTTCAGCTACGAAGGTAAAAGGCAGAATGTCGTTAACCTCGGAATGGCCCGCGTGTTGACGGAAGCTGAGCGGAGGGGCGATTTTTCCAATGCGCTCGGCGCCTGCCTCAGATCGGGAACCACTGATATCCCTCTACTCAATCCCAACGGAACTCCGACAGGTCAATGTGTCAGGGTCGGTCAAATATTTGACCCGGCTACGACGGTGAGAAATCCACTATTCAGTGGAACCGCCTCCGCACTGAATCCGGAATTCATCCGCCAGCCTTTCCCGAACAATCAAATTCCGCAGTCGAGGTTGAATGGAGTGGCGCAGCGCATCATCAACCTTCAGCAACCTCTACCCAATTTGCCGGGACTTGACCTTAACTTTCTGGGTCCTGCCGGCGCGCTTCTGATTAACGACCAATTCTCAATCCGCATTGACCACAGGCTTTCCGAGAACGATAACATCGATGGGCGTTTGACCTGGCAAACCAATTCCCGCGATAACGTGTCGGTTCTCCCTCTACAGGCAAAAGATGTAATGGGAAACGGGCGGGTCCTCAACTTCGGTTGGACCCATGTTTTCAGCCCGACGCTGGTTAACGAGTTGCGCATAGGATACGTTCGCGGGGTCTATGGCGACAGCATTGAGGAGTCTAGCCCTACAGCGGTTGGTGTCAGTAATACACTGCTTAACACTCTGCCTGCCCTCTTTCTCCCTAATAACCTCAATTTCGGAGGCTTCAGCGCCTCAATCCTGAATACGACACAGAACACTTACCAGATCGCCGATAACGTTTCATGGATACGTGGGCGGCACGCTCTCAAGTTTGGCTTCAAGATTGACGAGAACCGTTTCAGGAACGGCGAAAGCGGCGTTGGGAACGGTAGAGCGGATTTCAACGGCCGTTTTAGCACCGGCAACAGCAGCATAGGGACCGGCGGCAACCGCAATAACCACGTTGCGGATCTCCTGTTAGGGCTACCCTTCACTCATTCGCTGACAACGCTGCAACTCGCCCACCTGCAGAGCAGGCCGTGGGCCGTGTACGTCCAGGATGACTGGAAAGTGAACAATCGCGTGACCGTGAACGCGGGACTGCGCTACGAGTATCATCAGCCTTTCAGAGAAAACCTGCTGGGGGGCAGCCGCGTTGACCTCGAGGGCGGTGGGCGCTTGATTGTAGCCGACCCGGTAGTTGCCCAACTCGCCAATAGTCCGCTGGTAGTTTGCTGCACTAGCGCACGTGTGGTTGATGCAGACAAAAACGATTTCGGGCCGCGCATCGGTGTGGCGATTCAACCGTTCAAGGACGATCCCACCGTGATCCGCGTCGGCTACGGATTGTTCTTTTCGGACTCGTCGCAGTTCTTTCACTGGCAAAAATACACACCTTTCAGACGCGGGAGCTTCCAGGGTTCGCTAACCAGTTTCCAGACTCCTACCATTTCTCTGGACAATCTCTTTCCCAGCAATCAGTTCACCCCGACCACGGGAAGCGGGATCAGCCTCTCAATTCCTGCCGGTGTGAATCCGGCAGCAGTTAACAATCACCCTGTGCTGGGCATCTCCTCGCTGGGCTCATACAAGACGCCGCAATCACAGCAATGGAGTGTAAACCTCCAGCGGCAGTTTCCCTGGGACATGGTTGTAGACCTCACTTATGCCGGTTCGGTTTCCAAGAACCTGCCTCTTCAGTGGTTCTTCAACCAGCCAACCTTCAGTGCTACTCCAGCCAACCTACAAAGTTTAGTTCCTGCGGCCAACCCGTATTTGCGGCGCCAGTATGAAAACTTCACTATCGGATCCAATATCGTGGCGAATGTTCTGTCTTCGAACTACAACGCAGGGACCGCAAAAGTCTCGAAGCGCTTCTCGCAAGGCTACAGCTTCACATCGACCTACACCTGGTCGAAAAACATAGACCAGGGTGCGGAGATCTTTAGTGTCTTTGCCAATCACGCCTTCATCGCCAACAACCTGAACTTTGACGACAGCAAAGGCGTGTCCGCTCTGGACATCCCGCACCGCTGGGTGACGAACGGCATCGTGGAGCTACCTTTCGGTAAGGGGAAACGCTTCTGGAACAGCGGCGGCTTGACGGATAAGCTGGTTGGCGGCTGGCGTTTCTCGGGCGTTTTGACCTTCCAATCAGGTTTGCCCATTAACCCTTACATCTTCAATCGTCTGACCAATACCGGATTGAACATCCCCGAACGCGGCGACCTGGTGGGTGAACCATATTTGAGCGGAGACGCATGGGATGAGGCAGTCAGAGCGTGGGAGCAAGATGGCGCACGGCTGTTTCTCATTCAACCGGGCTCGATAAGCCTTAACTATGCGCCCGGTACACTCGGAACCATTCCGCGTAACTTCTTTCGCGCTCCTTATGGCCGGCTCTTAAATGTCTCGGCAGCAAAAGTTACTCGACTTGGCGAGACAAGTAGCGTTGAGGTGCGTATGGACATGTTCAACGTCACCAGAGAAGTTCTGCATAGGCTGGGTAGCGCCACGAATTACACCCACGCTAACGCGTTAACCAGCCCACTGCTCGGGAGCATGCTGCCGCGCCGAAATTTCTTTGCTCCGCACACGATTCAACTGGGCGTGAGGTTTAGCTTCTAATCGCGCTATGGCGGCGGGGCCCCGTAGTTCGATGTGGCGGCCCCGATTGTCAGTTCTCTACCTGGCGATTCGATAACTATAGCGCGTCAAATCCCTCTTTAAATCGACGCACTGGGGAAAACCTTTGTTACGGGCAGGATTCAGTAAAGTCTGCATATCCCCTCCGATCGGAGCGCCTCTGGCTGGATTCGCTGCCCGGCAAGGTGTGTCCCAGGGGATCCACGATGATCTGTTCGCACGCGCGCTCGTGTTGGCGAACAGAGAATCTGTTGTCGCTTTGGTCAGTGTCGACCTGCTGGCGTTGTCGAGCGACTTCATCAAACGGGTGCGTGACGGTATTCAGAGAAGCACTGGTATTGACCCTAAGTCGGTGATGATCGCCTCTACGCACACGCATGCGGGTCCGGTTACGATCACGACATTTTTCAATCCCGAAGAGAGCGTAGATTCCGGTTACATGGATTCGCTTGCTGAGGCCGTCGAGCAAAGCGTAACCAAGGCGTGGCTAACGCGGTTTCCGGCCAGACTCGGTGTGGGTGAGGCGAGAGTCGACGGAGTAGGAGTCAATCGTCGTAGCCCCGATCAGCGGCCCATTGATGAACAGGTGGGCATCATCAAGGTTGATGATCTCAATGGCCACGCGCGCGCGGTTCTCATAAACTATTCATGCCATCCAACGGTGCTGGGACCCGATAATCTGTTGGTCACCGGAGACTTTCCCAGTTTCGCGATCGAGCAGATCGAAAAACACATCGGTCCGGACGGCTTCGCGATGTTCGTCAACGGCACGCAAGGCAACATAAGTATGGGCCATTCTTCCGAATTGAGTGCAATTGGTGTGATTACGCCCGGACGCACGTTTGAGCGAGCTTCTGAGTTGGGCCATTTGCTCGCAGATGCGACATTGGTTGCGTTGCCGGATATCACCACCAGCCACGCGACCATCGTCAACGCGCTGACGATACCCGTCAAGCTACCGCTGAAGAAATATCCGCCGCTTGAAGAAGCTATCAAGTCCTTGAGTGATGCTGACGAGCACCTGGCCCGACTAACTGCGGAGGGTGCGCCTCTCGAACAAATAATGCCGGCGAAAACGCAACGCCTTTACGCCTCGATTACAAATTTCTACGCTCGTGAGGCGCTTACCTTGCCTGACGGAAACCTGCCAATCGAGCTTCAGGGTTTTCGTGTGGGTAATGCGGCTTTTGTTGCGATCCCTGGTGAGGTCTTTGTTGAAATCGGCTTAACCCTTAAGCGACAATCACCGCACCTGACATTTGTGGTTGGAATTGCCAATGGCTACATCGGTTACTTGCCTACGCGGCAGGCATACGCGGATGGAGGCTACGAAGTAGTTTCGTCAAAATGCCAACCTGAGGCTGCAGATATTCTGATTGAGAAGGTGGGCAATCTCACCGAGCAGTTATTCAATGACGGCGCAAACGGGGCTAAGGCATCACCTGCGTTCATTTCTACCGGCGAGAGGACAGATGACAGATAAGGTACGCATAGGAGTGATTGGGCTGGGTATCATGGGCGACCAGTATGTCCGCATCTATAACGCCCATCCCATGGCTACCGTCACCGCTATTTGTACTCGCGGTAAGGAACGACTCAATGAGATCGGGGACAAGTACGGTATTAAGACACGAGTCACCGATTACCATGAGTTGCTGGGCCGATCAGATATCGATGCTGTCTGCGTTGCTACTCCTGATTTTGCCCACTACGAGCCAGTAAAAACAGCGCTCAAAGCAAACAAGCATGTGCTCTGCGAGAAACCCTTCACGACATTGCTCAGCGAGGCCGATGAGTTACTTTCCTTAAGCCAGGCCAGCGAACACCTCAAACTTCAAGTAGCCTTCAACCATCGCTGGCTCTCAGCTTACTACCATGGGTTTGCGAAGATCAGAGCCGGCGCGATCGGCCGCCCCATTGCCGGATATGCGCGTAAAAACGACACCATCTATGTTTCGACCGAGATGATCAACTGGGCCGGTCAGTCAACGCCTATTCACTTCCTGGGCGCGCACGATATAGACCTTATGCGTTGGTACTTCGACAGCGAGCCTGTTGAGGTCCGCGCCTATGGCGCCAAGGGCGTGCTGACAGAACGAGGAATAGACACCTACGATCTGATTCAGGCCCAGGTCAAATTCGAAAGTGAGGCTTTTGCAACCTTCGAAGCGGCCTGGATTTATCCGAATACGTTTCCAACTATGGTTGATTCTTTTCTCGAAGTTATCGGAAGCGAGGGCCACTTGCACTTTGATCGCAAGCGCGAGTCTATCGAGATGAGTACCCCCGAGCAGTTCACCTATCCAAAAACCTTCCTGACCCATGAAACCTTCGGAAAACTCCGCGGAGCTTTTGTCGAATGCCTTTCGGACTTCGTTGATTCAATCATCAACAACAGCGAACCAAAAGTAACGGCCCTTGATGGGCGCCAGGTCACCGCAGTGCTCGACGCCGTCACTCGCTCGCTGGAATCCGGGCAGACAGAATCCGTCTCATGCTTGGTGACCAAAGACACTGTTGCCGGTGCCTAGATGCCGACAAATCTTCACACTGCCGATCACATCGTTATAGTCGGCTATTTTGTGTTGCTGACTGTAATCGGCTTCTATTTTTGGAAGCGGATGCGCCACGCTCGCGACTTCTTCACCGGTGGCAATGCCATTCCCTGGTGGCTTGCCGGCACCTCTTTCTACATGACAGGCTTCAGCGCTTTTACATTTATTGCTTATTCGGAGATGGCCTATCGCTTCGGCTTCATCGCCGTTGTGCTCGCCTGGAGTGCGGCGGTGGCGATGACCCTGGGCACGATCTTTCTGGCCTCGCGCTGGCGGCGCGCTCGCATTATTAGTCCGGTCGAGTTTTTGGAGGCCCGTTACAACAAACAAGTTCGGCAGATCCTTGCCTGGACCGGCCTGCCACTCAAAATAGTTGACGATGGGTTGAAGATCTACGCCACTGGAGTGTTTGTCTCAGTGGGCCTGGGCTACGATCTGAAAACGAGCATCATCGGCAGCGGACTCGTAATGCTCCTCTATACCTTCATGGGCGGACTATGGGCGGTTGTGGTAACGGACTACATCCAGTTCATCATCCTGACGCTCGGTGTTGTCGTGCTGTTTCCCCTGGTGTTCATGAATTTCGGTTCAGTAGGCGCTTTCACAGGGAGCGTCCCTGAAGGGTTCTTTTCACCTGCCGGAGGTCCTTTCTCACTGCTTTACATTCTCGCGTTTTATCTGCTCATCGCTCTCAGCTACAACGGCAACTGGGCAATGGCTCAAAAGTTTTATTGTGTGAGCGATGAACGCGATGCGCGCAAGGCCGGAATGCTTGGCGCGCTGCTAATGTTTATTGGTCCGCCTCTCTTTATCTTGCCGGCGATGGCCGCGCGCAGCCTGATGCCGGAATTGATGCAACCGCCTAACTCGCCGCAATACACTTATGCCGCGCTAACGCTCAAATTTCTCCCCGCCGGACTGATGGGCCTGATGATTGCCGCGATGTTTTCGGCCACCATGTCCACACTGAGCGGCGATTACAATGTGATGGCGAGTGTGGTGACCAAGGACATTTACCACCGGCTGATCGACAAGGGCGCGAGCGAGCGGCGGCTTGTTTTGGTCGGACGCATTGCCACCCTGCTAATTGGTGGGCTTACCATTGTAATCGGGCTCATTCTGATTGCTTCCGCCCGAAAAGGGCTGTTTGAAGTTATGGTCACCGTCTTCGGTCTCTTCGTCGGGCCAATGCTGATACCGATGCTGCTGGGCCTATTGAGTCGGCGTTTTACCTCGCGCAGTGCTATCGCAGGTATCGTGGCAGGGTTTGCCTCCGGGATCTCTTTCTACTGCTACAAAACTTTCGTGCTGGCAACGCAGCCGGGAATCGATCCGAACTGGCTTCGATACGACTTCGAGGCCATCACCATTCTGACCAATTTCTCGGTCACGATCGGCGCGATGTTGATAACCAGCGCAGTGGAGCGTGGCAGCGCCCGGGATCGCGCCAAGATCGCGCAGTTCTTCGCAGGGCTTAACAGGGCGATCGCTGTTGACAAAACACACGCGCGGATTGAAGGCGAGGTGTTTTCACCCTTCTACATCATTGGTTGGATCACCATTGGGACCGGACTACTCTTGCTGCTGGCCGTCGCCAGCCAACCGACAGGTATGGGCCAGGCTATCAGTCTCGGCTCAGGGCTTGTGCTTTGTCTACTTGGGTATGGTCTTTACCGGCTGCACCGCAGGTTCCTGCGCCGGGAGGAATCATTGATGTCTGTGGCTAAGGACTTTGAGCCGGGGATGCAACCTACGACCCCGAAGACTTGATTGCGGACCGGACATAAAAGCGATGCGCATTGCCACATTCTTGGAGAATGGTAACAGCAGACTGGGGCTCATCCTTAAGGATCCCTCAGGCGCGGTTTGCGACCTTTTTACCGCGACTGAATTTCTCCCGGATGAGGAAGCCGGTAAAAGCGAGTTGCCGCCAGACATGCTCGCTCTGGTCCGGTCGTGGCATCAGGGCGGTTACGAGCGACTCGCATCGATGCAATCCCGGATCATTGAGGCTGATCCCTCACCGCCTTACTGCATAGAACGTTCGCTGGTGAAGCTGTGCGCTCCGCTCACGCGACCGGGGAAGATCATCTGCCTCGCCGGCAACTATCGTGAGCACATCATCGAAAGTGGCTACGCCGCCCCTGGACAAGCCGACATTATTACGCAGCAGTTATTTCTCAAACCATCTTCCGCGATTATTGGTGACGGTGACGACATCGTGCTTGACAGTCGTAACGACACCGTCGGCTGGGAAACGGAACTGGCTGTTGTTATCGGCAAGCGCGGAAGAAACATTCAAGTTGAGAATGCCTACGAGCATGTTTTCGGATACACCATCCTGAATGACGTCTCAGAAAGACGTTTGAACTCCCGCATCGAGAATAGAAGCAAGCGCGAAATGGATGGTTTCTTCGATTGGCTGGCGGGCAAGTGGTTCGACGGTTTCGCGCCTTCCGGGCCCTGGATTGTCACGGCAGATGAGATCGACGATCCACACAATCTGGAGATCAAGCTTACCGTCAACGGGCGAATCCGACAGCAGGGAAATACACGCGACATGATCTTCCGCCTCCCGGAACAGATCGCCTACATCTCTTCAATTATGACGCTGGAACCCGGAGACATCATTTCCACGGGCACGCCTGTAGGCGCGGGAGTGGGCGGAGATGCGTCGCTGCGCGATGGCGATGAGCTGGTTTGTGAAATCGAAGGCATCGGAATGCTGCGTAACAAAGTGAGGGCCGGCAATTGAGAACATTGGATTGGACAGTTGTCGGTCTCTACTTTCTTTTCATGCTGGTTGTCGGCCTTTACTTCATGCGCCGTGCCAGCCGCAGTCTGGCCGACTACTTCGTTTCCGGACGAGACCTTCCCTGGTGGGTAATTGCGCTCTCTGCCGTCGCTACGTACACAGATGCAGGTCTGGCGCCGGCCGTCACCATGCTTACCTATCAGGGTGGGTTGCTGGGCAACGCAGTCTGGTGGATTCCTTACGTCGTTTGGATGCCGCTCGGCGCAGTCCTCTGGTCTAAGTATTGGCGCCGGCTCGGCACCGTCACTTCGGCGGAGTTGCTCAATATCAGGTACAGCGGCAGGTTCGCACATACGTATCGCGGCATCTACGCGGTCTTTATGAGTTTTGGTTTCATCGTGGTGCTGATGGGTTACGTATCCGGGTGGCTCGGTGCCGCGTTGGGCCCAATTCTAGGTTGGGAGCCGATTAGTCTGATCCTATTTTCGGCTGTCGTCACGGCCGCGTACACGGTGGCTTCAGGTCTATCCGGCGTAGCTTACACAGATGCATATCAGTTTGGAATTTTTCTAATTGGCAACATTATTCTCGTTCCGATTGTGCTGTTTGCGGCCGGAGGTATGGACCAGGTCTATCAAACGATCGAAGCAACGCGAGGCGCCGCAGAGACGGAGTCGTTCTTTCAAGTGCTACCACCGGTCAAAGGACTGGACGTTTTGACCATCTTTGCTTTTATGGTGCAGGGACTGTTTTTCGCTGCGTCACCAACGGGCGGTGAAGGGTTTACAGCGCAACGCTTCATGGCGGCACGTAACGAATTCCACGCTCAGGTAGGCCAACTTTTTAACGCGCTCCTGACTTTGATCGTGCGGGTTGTGCCATTTCTCTTCCTGGGAGTAATTGCCGCCGCTCTTTATGCACCCGGAAGTGTGGCTGAACCAGGCGAGATATGGGCCCGCATGGTTGGCACTTACGCCCCGGTCGGCTTGTTGGGACTCCTTGTGGCCGGGATCTTCGCGGCCTACATGTCCACGATCAGTACCTTAATGAATTGGGGAGCCTCGTACATCGTCAATGATTTCTACAAACCTTTCGTGCGGCCGGCAGAAAGCGAGCGCCACTACGTCTGGGTGGGCCGTATCGGCTCGGTTGTGATCTTCTCACTTTCCCTTTTCGTTGCTTACTACTTCGTCGAGGGGTTGCGTGCCTGGTTTCTCTTCATCAACTCGGTGGTCTTCGCGTTCATCCTGCCCCTGTCGTGGCTCAGGTTCTTTTGGTGGCGTCTCAATATCTATGGCGAAGCCGCGGCACTCATTATTGGACTGCCGCTCAGCTACATCGTGTGGTTTCCCCTGGGATTCTCAAATGAGCAGGCACACCCGTTCTGGCAAGGGTTTCTTCTTCTGTTCGGCCTGGGCTTCGCAACGATCGTTGCAGTGACTTACCTGACTCGACCCGAGCGAATCGAAACGTTGCGGGAGTTTTACGCGCGTTGCCGCCCGCCAGGATTCTGGGGCCCGGTGGTTAAGGACTTCGACCTCGAGCTGAGGCGCGGGATTCGACGGGAGACATTGACGGACGTTATTGACTGCGCCCTGGGAATTGTCTTTTGCACGTCGGCTATTCTCGCGGTTATCAGCCCGCTCGGACGGCATTGGGGCATCTTTGCTGCGGCGTTGGCTGTGTGCTTGATTAGCGGCGGCCTTTTCATCGTTCGCTGGTCGCGCCGCGGAGTCTTCCGGGCACTATCGTCTAATGCGAAGTAAAAGGCAGACATGTCTTGAGTGAATGCGAATGAAAGACTACAGAAACGCCCTGAGCCTAATGAGATTATGAAACGAGAGAAACGTATGACAGCTGGAGAGGGTGAACGATCTTACTTGCGCACACTATCACACAAGGTAACCCGCGTGGCGCGCAGGGCTGTGGGGGTTGCCGGTGCAGCGTTGATGTTGACTGCGCTGACATTCATAACCATCCCTGCCGGGACGGGCCGACCTGTTCAACCCCGCGCTGAGAAGCACGCTTTGTGGGCGCACCCTCCGGATGTCGGTAAGAGCGCCGAGTCAGTGCGCGAGTTTGTAGCGAAATGTAAACGCGCAAACATTGACACGATTGTGATGGACATTAAGGGGATGAATGGCGAGGTCTACTGGCGAAGTAAAAAGTTTCCACAGGCCATTGCGAAAGGCTATGAATCGTTTGACGTGCTCGAACATCTTACCCGCGAGGCCCATGCACAGGGCATTAGGGTTGACGCATGGCTCGTTGATTTCGCCGAGGGCGAACGCGGGGCAGCCTTTCGAGAACACCCCGAATGGGCCATGCTTAATCCCGACGGCACGACTACGGCGACAGAAACTCTGGGCCGGGCCAAGCGACCATATCCTTACGTATGGATGTGTCCCGCCCGGCGACCGGGATACACCGATCAGTGGCTGCTGCCCATGATTGAAGAGATCGCGGCCAACTACGCCGTCGACAGCATCCATCACGACTACGTCCGCTATCCGGGTGACGTTTCACCGGAAGGTTATTGCTTCTGCGACTACTGCCTGAAACACATTCCACGCTATGCGATGCTCAGCTACGAGACGCGCTCAACCGAGCGTTTCCGCGTTAAGCACATCCAGGAGCGCATAGAGGCTAACTGGTGGAGCGATCCGACCATGGTCCCCGCCGACTGGCAACAGCGCGATCGACGTGAAATGGCTGACTATATCTTGAACGGTCGCACTATTCCCGGTGGCCCGCCTGACATGCGCTATTACTTTTACGACTATCGCGTTCATCAGATTGATATCTTCGTCCGCGAGGTGCGCGAACGGGTCCGAAAGATCAATCCGAAGATCGAGATTTCGGCAGCAGTGTTTAAGAATCCGATACAGAGTGCGCGCTTCATTGGGCAGCGCTGGCATGAGTGGTCACGCTGGGTGGATGTCTATATGCCGATGACTTATCGAAGCCATTTTGCGGGCAGTTTTGAAGACTATCTGGCCCACTTAACCGAGATTACCGGACGACAACTTGAATGGACCAGACGCGAGCAACCCCTTCTTGCAGGCATCGCTTCGACTTATCTCTATCGCGAGGAGATGCAGCCACTCGAGGACCTGCGGGAGCGCGTAGGCGAACTGAAGAATCTGCGGCCAACGGAAACGGAACAGCGCGCGGGCAAAGCACGCGCGATTAGCCAGACTTACGGCGTGCTTCGAGAGCGCCTTGCCCAATTCGCACCGCAGCGCGAGCGAGAAATCGGATCGCTGGTTGCTTCGGTGATTGCCGACGACTCCCGCACAACCACACCCGAAGCGATTGATAAGCTTGCAGCCGCGTTGGTGCAATTGCGTCGAGATCTTCCGCCCGGCTTCTGTCCCCCGGAGAAACTGTTTCGCGCGATAGAAGCGGCGCGGCAGGCCAAACCGGATGGAGTCATTATTTTTTCGGCAGGTAACCTGACGATAGAAAAACTCTGGCCTACTTTGGAAACGGCATTCAAGCGTTAGATCTACAGTTGTGGGGCGTGCCGCCCGGGGGGCCACGCCTCTACAACGACTCCACGGATCACGCATTATGGCGAACTCAAGTAAGCGAAGATTTCAATCAAGTTTCACGAAACGACTCTCCTTGAGCTTACTTCTGTGCGCTCTCGTGACTTGCATTTTCACCAGGAGCGGAAACGGTCAAACAAATGCGTCGACATCCGTCCTGACCGAGCCCTATACGATGCGGGAAGACTTTCAGGGAGATAGTCTGGGCCAGTTTGCCAGTTACCCGCCGGCACAGGATGTCGGTTACGAACCAAGCTTAACTCCAACATCGCAATTCAATGCGCGGCACGGTCGTTCGTTAATGCGGGTTGTGAAGCCGAATGTCCCGGGTACTTTGAGTTTTGGTTTCATCAAGAAGGTTCGAATGGTCATAAGCGATGGTGCGACGTTCAGCTTTGCCTTCCGCTTTAATACGCCCCAGACCGCTGCCGAAATCGAAATTGGATTGGCGGGAACGAATGGAACGCGTTACACGAGAAAAGTAACGACTGAGACAAACGGCTGGGTCGTTGCTGCCTCGAAGTTTTCTGAGTTGCGCGATTCGCGCGGAGGCCCGCCACCTCCCGGTCTTCACGCTGAAGCCATTTACATCATAACTATCATCGGCGAGGCAGACCCCGACACGACTTATCGATTCATGATCGACGATCTATCGCTAAAGGGGGCGCGCGAGGCTCATTTTGGTGTAACCACTCCGGCTACCGAGTTGATTGATCCCTGGCCCATGCTATTGAGTAATCGAGGCTACCGCGCAGGGGAGAAACTCGCGTTTGAAACTACAGCGCCCGCGCGGCTCACCGGCGTTAATTGCACGCTGAAGTCTCCAGATGGCCGCATCGCGATCACACAAAAGCTCTACGATGATGGAACACATGGCGACCGGCGCAGCGCAGACGGTGTCTGGTCAAACAATGAAGTCTATTCGATCAGCGCCGCCGACCAGCCTGGCTTGTGGACCGCTCAATTCGACGGCTTGACAGACGGCGGCGAGACTGCAAGCACGGTTCTACGCCTGATAGTTCATCCGCCAACTAATAGCGGCCATCCCCGCCTCTTTTTCAATGCAGCAGATCGTCAGAAACTGATCGACCGTTCACGCGATCCAAAACTAGCGAGCCTGTGGGCCCATCTCCAGACCACCGCAAAGAACACTCGCGCGACTGGACAACTGGCCCATGGCGGCGCGGTTTTTGAACTCCTGGATTCCGAATATTTACTGCCATCGTTACTGGCCTATTTCGATGTGCTTAATCGAGCGCGCTCGCGGATCGCTCATAACGCATTTGAAGCTTATGTTACCGATAGCGCAGAGGCCCGTTCAGCAGCTAAATCGGCAATGCTCGACGTTGCGAACTGGAACCGCTGGCAACCTCCCTGGTTTAATGCGCACGGACAGCACACCTACTACCCGGCCGGACTTCTCGCAGCTGACGTAGCGCTGGGCTACGATCTTCTCTATCACGACCTTACGGAAACTGAACGCGCACACATCCGGCGTGCGTTGATCGAAAAGTCGATTATTCCCACCTATAAGGAATACGTGGCTGATAATCGCGTAATGGCGAACACCAGCAACTGGATTGCGCACACCGTCGGTGGTGCGCTCATCGCCGCGGCCAGCATTGCCGGCGATGTTCAGGCCTCGGAGTCAAATGGCACATTCGAAACCTATCTCCACGGACTGCTGCTGAAGCTGGAAGACCACATGGCGGCGAGTTATCTCGCCGATGGAAGCTATGGCGAGGGAATCAGTTACCACGAGTTTGATATGGAAACTCTAGGGCCGGCGCTCAACGCTCTCCGCCGCGTCTTTGGCATTGACTACTGGAAACAAACGCATGTGCTCGAGTCGTTTAAATATCCTCTCTACACACTTGCCCAGCCGACGAGCGGCAGCCTTGATATGGGTGACACTCACGCTCCGGCGGGTCATGGCATCCCAGCCCAGGTTTACGAATCGAAGGATCCGGTAATGCGCTGGTACTATGCGCAATTCGATCGGCCCTCGCTTAGCAAGTTTATCTTCTACGACGATTCCGTCGCCCCCCAGCCACCCAAACTACCTACTTCGCGCATCTTCCGAGACAAAGGCAATGCCGTTTTCCGGAGCGGCTGGGACAAAGATGCGGTGGTCTTCCTTTACCGCGCCGGACCAAACTTTAACCATCACCACGCAGACCAGGGGTCATTTCTGGTTAACGCATTTGGAGAGAATCTGGTAACTGAAGCAGGATGGTCGGACTATTACAAGGACCCTTATTACGCCACCTATTTCACACAAGCGATCGGGCACAGCACCGTCCTCGTGGATGGGAATCCAGAAAGCCAAAGCATTGCCGACACACCTCAGTTTGCCGCGCTGAACAGTTATCCGCGTATCACTGACGCAGTCACGAGCGAATTTTATGACGGCATTGGAAGCGAATTATCGTCCGTTTATCAAAACCGTCTGGCTGGTTACGTGCGGCGCATTGTTTTTGTTAAGCCATATTATTTCGTCGTGTTTGACGATTTGAAAGTGAAAGGCAAGCCCGCGCATTTTGATTTCTTACTGCATTTACCAAATCGCGACAAAATTACAATCCAGGAATTAACCGCGACTTACAACGGCGAAAAGGCGTCGCTGGCGGTGCGTTCGTTTGCACCAGGCGGTGCAAGATTGACCGTTGAAAACGGGCGTATCCCGTATCACGTGTTTTCCGCGCGAACGCCCGCCGAAACCTCTGCACTACCCGCGTATGTTGCCTTCAAGACCGTCAACCGGCTTAGCGAAGCGCAATTTCTAACGGCAATTGTTCCGGCAAAAGGTAAGAGCGCGGCGCAAAGCGTAATCAATCAAATGAGCGAAATTGTCGGCGACAATCTGAAAGGGATTCGCGTCGAACGCGGTAACGAAACGGATTTGGTGATCTTTCGCGGCGCGGAAACGCAAACGATTCGTCAGGGCGAGTGGTCGGCGGATGCAGCGACTCTAGCGATTACCCAGAGCGCGAACAACCTGAAAATATTCGCCATCCAGAACGCGCGCTCATTGCGACGCGGAAATCAAGTTTTATTTTCAAGCGAATCTCCGACGAGCGTGGCCGTAAATTTTAATGCCAACGAAATTGAAGTCGCTTGTAATGCGGAAACGGCGGTAAGAGTTACTTTGTTTGTCGGCAAACCGCCTGTTCGTGTTTTGCTCGATGACAAGGAGTTGAGTGCAAACGCTTTTAGTTTCAACCGCACTGCCGGCACGATTTCGTTGGATATTCCCAGCGGACAACACGATTTGAAAATTCTGTTTCGCTGAAACTAGTGGCCTGAAAGGAAGGGTTCACTAGCGACTTCTCTTTCACACGCTGCTTTATCTGCGTGTTGGTAAAAAAGGTCTGGGATTTCTCATTCACACCGTGGCTTTAGCCCGGTGATATACAGCGACGACGGCTTCGGAAAACCGTTTCAACGGTTTTCTTAGGGGTGCTCAAGAGGCCAGAGGTAAAGGCCTGAATCGGATCAACTTTAGCGGAAAGTGTCTCGCGAGAAAGTGCATAGCAGCGAAGCAAACCCTTAAAAGGGTTCACTTGCTGTTACGCCACGACATCACACCGGGCTAAAGCCCCGGTGTGAATGACATCGCTCCGCGTGATCCCAGGCTGCCGGACCTAGCCAGTTCCTCAGAAACTTTGCCAGGAAAAACAAGAAGTTAATTGCCAGCTATAGTTCGTAAAGCTCCACAGCGATTCACTAAGCAAGTTTCGGCCGTTGAATGTAAACAGCAAATAAAATTATTGCTGCCTTAAATACCAGTCCCCAGGAATAAGGCAATGGGTTCAGCCCAAACGGTCCCATGTTGAAGCTGGTCGTGATCACTTGCATGATCAGTGCGCCAATCAGCGTCCCCACAATTGTTGCGCGTCCCCCGGTTAGTGGTGTCCCACCAACGACTACCGCCGCAATCGCATCAAGCTCGATGTACAGTCCAACTTTCTGC
>JBGTHZ010000030.1:0-12488 GCA_041745915.1 Pyrinomonadaceae bacterium
CGACGGGCAAGTCTGCACCAATGACGCACCGGCCTTCTCGACCTGCGAGCGGGCACCAGCTTATCAATTATCCCCAGGCGAACGCTCTCGTTTCATCAGGGTATCTGCACGTCGGAGACGAGCTGGGGTGCTTTGCGTGAATCCGTCGGTGCCTAAGATGAACTTTCAAATGCCCAAAAAGCTTTTATTGTTTGCCCTGTTCCTTTCATTGCTTCTCATCCCCGCCTTCGGCCAGCGACCCCTTGATGACTTCGGAGGGTTTCGCCAACGCCAGCGTCAGCGTCAGGAATTACCCGTCGAACCGACTGGTCCATCCTTTGGCGAGTACACTTTCGTGCGTACCATCTACGATTCACCTTTCCGAGGTCGACGCCGTTTTGGTTGGTCCACTGACTATCCCGACGCCGATAACAACTTCATTGTAGGCTTGCGCGAGTGGGCCGGCACGAACCTGAAAATCGCGCCTCGCCCCGAACAGATTGCGATCATGGACGATCGTATCTTTGATTACCCGATCATTTACTTCGTCGAACCCGGCAACCTGGAACTCTCCGACGAACAGGCGGCGCGGCTTCGTGAATATATCGACCGCGGTGGATTCCTGTTCTTCGACGACTTTTGGGGCGTGTACGAGTGGGAAAATCTGGAAACCCAGCTGCATAAAATTCGGCCTGAGTATGAAGCCAAGGATTTGCCGCTGACTCATCCGATTTTTCATTCCTATCTGGACGTTGAAGAGGTGGTTCAGGTGCCCAACATCTACAACGCCAGGCGCGGCGAAACTTCAGAGAAAGGCGGCACCGTGGCTCACTACCGTGGTGTTGAAGGCAAGAACGGCCGGCTGGTGGCTTTCGTCGCGTACAACTGCGATCTGGGCGACGCCTGGGAGTGGATTAACGACCCGAGTTATCCGGTGAAGTATGGCTTGCCTGCTTATAAGCTGGGAATCAACGTCGTCATCTATGCAATGAGCCACTGAGCCTCACCGGAAGCCAGGCAGACGAGAGGACCCAAACTGTGTTTTCAGTTGAATGATTGTCAGAGAAATTGAGGATGAGATTTAGATCAATTACACATTGCCTGCCTGCTCGGGGGTCCGCTCCGGACTGGTCTTCACCCCCCGCTTGCACTACATCAGGGCTTCACATTGGTGAGAGTTGATCACTTCTCCAACAGATCAGTGGTTTTTTCAGTCACACTGGGCCGTTGGACCATGTCTCCGGATTGCGGACGAGAGGAAATCCAGGATTGCGCTGGAATGCTATTCGCCGGCAGCAACTCCCTGGTCGCGTCAGGTTCCAATAATTCATCCTGAGTGAGTTCCTCTGTCGAAGAAGTCTTGAAGAACAACTTATAGACACCTTGTACCAAAGGCCGTACAACAAACAGCAGCAAGAGCATCAACGCCATCATAGCGAGGATGAGAGGAGGTCTCTGGCTGGCGTCGTTGATAACAGTGGCCAGCACCCAGGCCTTCAAGATTCCCACAAACATCAATATTGCTCCCAGGTTAATGCCGTCGCGCTGCAACGCGATTTGAGCAGACGGCACTTTGGTTTCTGAGAACAAACTGCGGAGGCCGCTAAGCAGTGGCTGAAACAACAGCAGGATAAAACCCAGAGTGAACCCCAGTAGAAGGAAGACCTGTGGCAGAACGTCAGTGTCCGGACCAGGATTCAAATAGCCCCACAAGATGCCCACAACCCCGCCGATAAACATCAACAAGGCGCCTATACTGATATCTCTCTGGCCTGGCAGACGGCGGAGTGAGCTCGCTTCTTTATTGGCAAGCAAGTCTTCGTCGATCAGTTCCTTCACCAGATCGAGACGGCATCCACACCGCTTGCAGAAGCGCTCTTTCTCGGAAACCTGTGCCTGGCTGCATTTGGGGCAAAACATCTTAGTCACCAGCCTCCTCTGAAACCTACGCCCGATTGTGCTCTTAAGTTAATTCCAAAGCAAAATTGCCCAGGGGTCTGTCTATACCGAAAATATCGTCCGCCTGTTAAGTACTCTTTAACTTGATTGAAGGACCTCTCGTACGGCCCCTAACAACTGATCCTCCGTAAAGGGCTTCCGGATCGAGAGCGCTGCACCCAAAGCCGTCGATGTCTCTAGTGATGAATGACCATAGATGTCGCCGCCGGAGAGCGTGATGATCTTGACCTCTGGAAAATCCTTGCGCAATTCCATGACAACTTCCAAGCCATCTTTTTCGGGCATTAAGAGGTCGGTGATAACCAGATCGAAATGCATCTGCCTGAACAGCCTGACGCCTTCTTTACCGTTAGTCGCTTCTACGACTTCGTAACCCGCATTCGTCAGCATCTCCGCCAGAATATCGAGTATGTTTGGGTTATCATCGATCACAAGAATGCGTGACATTGCTACCTTTCCGCAGGCTTCTTTATTAAGCTTCGTAAACCTATTGCCGGCGGCCCGAGCGGGCGATCGCCGGAATCTCCAGATGGTTTTCTCTTAGCCTTTGAGTCAAGTATCAAAGGCATCTCCAAGTTTACAGGGTTTTTGAACCCATACAGAGCACAGCCTCTCATTCGTAATCTGCGTCGGTACCGTCCTAATAATTACGCATCGGTATTTACGGGCGGAAGGGAAATTCTTCGTTGAAGCGATGAAGGACACTGAAGCCATCAGCTCCACCTGGAACAACGTCACGGAACACTGCGGACCATACGCGCTCAGTAAGTATCGTTACTGCTACTCCCTCTGACTTGGACATTAACCTCGTGAGTGTTGATAGAGAGCCTCGCTTCTCAATATGGCTTTCGTTACCTGCCAGGCGTAAGATAGCCGCCGAGGAGGCACAAATAAGATGGCCGATCAGAAGCAAACTGAGCTTTATGCTGCGAAGACCCAGAAACTGCCTGCTGCCTCGCCTGATGTCGCGCCCCCTGCTCACGAGGATGACAGATTTCGCGCGGAGCAGGAGCGCATCAAGGAGATGATTGCCGCTGACGCGCCACTTAACGAAATCCTCTCGAACCTGGTGTTGATGATCGAGTCGCAGTCGCCGGAGATGATCTGTTCAATACTGCTGATTAGCGACGACGGAAACCATGTTCGACATGCAGTGGCGCCGAGTCTTCCGGAGAATTACGTTAAAGCGATTGATGGCAGCCCGATTGGGCCGAAACAGGGCTCATGCGGCACGGCTATGTTCAGGGGTAAGCCGGTAATCGTCAGCGACATTTCAACGGATCCGCTCTGGGAGGAATATCGCAACTTTGCGTGGGCGATCGGCGTGGCCGCCTGCTGGTCCACCCCGATAATGTCGAGCAAGGGCAAAGTGCTCGGTTCGTTTGCCATGTATTACCGCGAGCCGCGCGCGCCAAACGGCGACGAAAGGCACCTCACAGACGTGGCCACTAAGCTTGCCGCCCAGGCGATTCAGCACCATGCGTCGCGTGAGCATCCTGCGGTCAGGCGAGACGACGTCTCGAACGTAGGCCGAACTTGAATCCCAGCGCCCGTGTAATTCGATCTAACTTACCCGAGGTGTGCACCGGCGGGCGGTGGAATTGACATATCCGGCTGCTTCGGTTAGGTTTTGAAACTTCAGGAACGACTAAGCTTTGACGCGACGTTTCGGAAGCAATTGGTTCACGGCGGGTAATCGCAACTTTGTTACCATACCTGCTAGGTTTCAATTTTTGATAGGACGCTCCGGAAGACCTTCGTTATGAATCGAACGTTTACTCGATTCCTTACAGTTTGAGCGTACAGGCGGCCCCTACGGCAGCCCTGCGACGAAGGCGCTCCTATCGAAACCGATCTTGAAGTTCGTAAATATTGAATAGTGAATTGTGGCAGGAGGCGACTTACCGCTTCCCGATGTGAACTGCGGAGTCCCGTTCGGGGTCTCCCGTTTTCGCGTTCCCCGGTTTTCGATATTCGACTGACCACACAGACATGAGCGAGGTTAAGGTAAAACTGAAGGGCGGTGCGGGCGCGCAGATTCCTGCCCCGGTGACGGTGGGTGAGGCGCTGAAACGTCTCGACCGCGACGCGGCCAAGCAGGCGCTGGCAGCGCGTGTAAACGGCCGTGAAGTCGATCTCGCTTTCACGCTCAGCGCTCAGAACGGCGAAGCGATTCAGATCGAGCCGGTCCTGCCGGAAACCCGGGATGGTCTGGATGTGCTCCGCCATTCGACGGCCCACCTTCTGGCAGCTGCCGTATTGGATCTTTTCCCCGGGACGAAGCTCGGGATCGGGCCGGCCTTGCTGGACGACCCGCGCTACGGTTTCTTTTACGATGTGATCACCCCTCGGGCTCTCACCGAAGCGGATCTTCCGGTCATCGAAAAGAGGATGCGTGATATTGCGAAACGTAATCTTCAGTATCGCCGCGATGAAATTGCAAAGAGCGATGCCATTCGTATTTTTCAGGAACGTGATGAACCTCTAAAGTGTGCCCTGGTCGCCGACAAAGGCAGCGAAATAGTCAGTGTCTATTACATTGACGGTTCTCCTTTCATCGACTTCTGTCTCGGGCCGCATGTGCCCAACACCAATAAGCTACGGGCTTTTAAGTTGCTCTCTCTGGCGGGCGCCTACTGGATGGGCGACGCCACTCAGCCGCAGATGCAGCGTATCTACGGAACGGCATTCTTTGCCCCCGCCGAGTTGGAAGCCTGGCTCAAGCAAAGGGAAGAAGCAGATAAGCGAGATCATCGTCGGCTCGGACGCGAGCTGGACCTGTTTTCTATTCAAGAACAGTACGGACAAGGCCTCATCTTCTGGCACCCGAAAGGCGGTGCAATCCGTAGAGAGATGGAAGGCTACCTGTTTGGTGAATTAGAGCAGCGTGGCTATGGACTGGTCTATACTCCGCATATCGCCAAGCGTGAATTGTGGGAGATAAGCGGGCATGAAGAGAACTACGCCGATGTAATGTTTGCGCCGACGGAACTCGAGGAAACGCAGTTCCGGCTCAAACCAATGAATTGCCCTTTTCATATCGGCATCTATAAGTCATCCCAACATTCCTACCGTGACTTGCCTTTGCGCTATGCCGAGCTTGGTACCTGTTACCGTGCAGAACTGTCCGGCACTTTGCATGGTCTGATGCGCGTACGCGGCTTCACGCAGGACGATGCGCACATCTTTTGCACGCCCGAGACAGTGAGAAATGAGATTGTGGGCTGCGTCCAGTTTGCTTTTGAAGTCCTGAAAACGTTTGGTTTCGAGAAGCACAAGATCGAACTATCCGTTAAGGGTAATGACACTTCCAAGAAGTATCTGGGCTCGGATGAAGACTGGGGGCGTGCCGAGCGCGCCCTGATTGATGCCCTGGACGGACAGGATCTCTCCTATGAAAGGATCGAAGGCGAAGCAGCGTTCTACGGTCCTAAAATTGATATTAAGGTGGAAGATGCGATTGGTCGCTTGTGGCAGTTGACGACGGTGCAATTCGACTTCAATCTTCCGGAGCGTTTCGAGCTTGAATACATCGGTGAAGATAACAAGCCTCACCGCCCGGTAATGGTTCACCGTGCGTTGTTTGGTTCTATCGAACGCTTCTTCGGGGTGCTGATCGAACACTATGCCGGGGCCTTTCCGATGTGGCTGGCGCCGGTGCAGGTGACAGTCTTGCCGATAACCGATCGCATCAACGAGTACGCCGAGCAAGTCGCAAGCGAGTTGCGCGCTGCTGGTTTTCGAGTGGAGTCAAACCTGCGCAGCGAAAAGATCGGAGCCAAGATCCGTGACGCACAAATGCAGAAGGTTCCGTACATGCTGGTGCTGGGCGATCGAGAGATGGAGCAGAACCAGGTGGCTGTTCGTGAACGTTTAAGGGGAGACATTGGTGCGATGTCGCTCCCGGAATTCAGTGACATGGCCCGCAGGCTAGTTGCAGAGCGGGCGCTGGTAAACAGTTAGTTTTGAGTTTCGGGTTTCGAGTTTCGAGTTAGCACGTGAGCAACTCGAAACTCTGAACTCTAAACTCGAAACTTCTAATCGAGGAGGTGAAGTATAGCTACAGGCTTTCGAGGTCGTGGACAGCGACCTGACAATCGTCGCTTACCAATCGCGCGTATCAATGAACGAATCAGGGTTCCGCAGGTGCGTGTTATCGGTGATGAAGGGGAACAACTTGGGGTGATGGATGTGCGCGACGCCATCCGCGCGGCGAGGGAGAAGGGATTGGATCTGGTTGAGGTAGCGCCAACAGCCGACCCGCCTGTATGCCGGATTATTGACTTCGGAAAGTACCAGTACGAGGCCAAGAAGAAGGCAAACGAGGCGAAGAAGAAACAGGTGACGATCGTAGTCAAGGAAGTGAAGTTTCGGCCCGGCACGGACGACCACGATTACAATTACCGTATGAAGCACGCGCGGGAGTGGTTGCAGGAAGGCGACAAGGTGAAAGCCACCATCTGGTTCCGGGGACGAGAGATGACGCATCGCGAACTCGGCTCCCGGATACTTGCGAAACTGGAAGGCGATCTACAAGACCTGGGTGAAGTAGAAGCCAGACCACGGATGGAAGGCAATCAGATGTTCATCATCTTCGGTCCCAAGCGACACAAGAGTGCTGGGAAGTCTGAAAAACCTGCCGCACCCGAGGCCAGTAGACCGTCGCCCGAGGCCGGCAAGTCCAAGGCTGAAGGCAGCCCACCAACGCCGGAAGGCGGTGAGCAGTAGACTATTGATTGCCAAATGCCAATTTTCTGTTATCGCGAATGTGTCGGAAATCAGCAATTGGCAATCGGAAATCGGGAATGAGGAAGGAGATTATGCCAAAGCTAAAAACACACAAGGGTGCGGCCAAGCGCTTCCGAGTTACTGCGACGGGGAAGATTAAGCGCGGTCATTCACATGCTCGCCACATCCTGACCAAAAAGACTAATAAACGTAAGCGATTGCTGGATATTGACGGGTTGGTATCGAAGTCAGATCAAAAGCGCGTGGAAGCGATGCTGCCTTATGGTCGCGACTAATGTTGAGGATGAAGGACAAAGACGGAAGGATGAAAGAGCATGCGACGGGGAGAATGGGCGACGCGACGAGACTGCGACAGCGCCAAGTTCCTAATCTCCGTGTCTCCGTCTCTCCCCGTCTCCGTGTCTCTTTAGTAGAAGGGGGATTGAACTATGCCTCGAGCAAAACGTGGAAATAAACGCCTTGAAAGGCGTAAGAAAATATTGAAGCTCGCGAAAGGTTATCGCGGCACCAAGTCAAAGCTTTACCGTTCGGCGAAAGAGTCTGTCGAACGCGGTTTAAATTTTGCATATACCGGAAGAAAGCTGAAGAAGCGTGATTTTCGTAGTCTCTGGATAGTGCGTATCGGCGCCGCAGCGCGCCTTAACGGTCTGAATTATTCACAGTTCATGCACGGTCTGAAACTCGCCGGTATCGAGCTGGACCGCAAGGTGCTCGCCGATCTGGCAGCCAACACGCCGGACGCGTTTGCGGAAGTGGCCGCGCAAGCGAAGAACGCTCTGAATAGTGTACAGCGACAGAAAGCAGCTGCCTGAAGCAGCGCAGTCATTTGCTGATGGCCGAAAGTCAAAGCCAGGAAGATCCAACGACCCAGGTTGAAGCTGCAAGCAAAGCGTTCGAGCATGAGTTCGAACGCTTTGCCCGCTTTACTGGCCAATCCGCGGGCGTGCAGGGCCTCACATTAGACCAGGCGGAGTCAGAACAGCGCGCTCTGGCGGAGTTGCGCACGCGACATCTGGGCAAGAAGAGCGTGCTCGCGAACTGCAAAAAACGCATCGGCAGGGTGGCGCCGGAAGAACGGGCTGCCTTTGGCCAACTGGTCCAGACCCGGGAAGCTGCAATCCTATCGGCTATCGCCCAGGCGGAGACGCAACTGAAGAATCACATTCAGTCGGCCCGCACTCTGCGCGAAAGCATTGACGTGACCTTGCCCGGTCGACGCCCCCGGCGCGGACATCTCCATCCAATCACTCTCCTGCGCGAACAGCTTGAAGATATCTTCGTGGCCCTCGGCTACGCGATCGAGGATGATCGCGAGATTGAAACTGACTTCTATAACTTCGATGCGCTGAATATTCCACCGAACCATCCGGCCCGGGCCTCCCAGGATACTTTCTATACGACCGACGGACTGGCGCTGCGTTCCCAAACTTCGACCGTCCAAATACACGCAATGCAGCGACGGGGAGCGCCGGTGCGAATGATCGCGCCGGGCCGCGTTTTCCGGCGGGACACTCCGGACCCGACACACAATCCGATGTTCTTTCAAGTGGAAGGACTGTGCGTGGATCGCGGCATAACCATGGCGCACTTGAAGGGTACGGTGGCCGAGCTGCTGCGACGCCTGTTTGGAACCAAAACGGTTACCCGTTTTCGTCCGTCGTACTTCCCGTTTACCGAACCGAGCGCGGAGTTTGATTTTAGTTGTTTCAAGTGCGGCGGGTCAGGATGTCGTATCTGCAAGAATTCCGGGTGGGTCGAGTTGGGTGGATCAGGCATGGTCCACCCGAACGTACTGCGCGCCGCCGGCGTTAATTCTGACGAGTTCTCAGGGTTCGCTTTTGGCTTTGGCATTGACCGGATGGTTGGACTGATGTACGAGCTGGACGATATCCGTCTGCTGTTCGAAAACGACGTGCGATTCCTGGAACAGTTTGAATAAGAATTTGTACTTTGTACTTTGTACTTTGTGCTTTGTGCTTTGTGCTTTGGTTTTTGGTCTTTGGACTCTGTGATTCTGCCTTGTTTCGCGCAGCAGAAGTTGATTCGCGCCAAGATCAAAGTACCAAGACCAAAGGCAAAAGGCCAAAGCACAAAGCACAAAGCACAAAGTACAAAGCACAAAGCACAAAGCACAAAGCACAAAGCACAAAGCACAAAGTTCCAAGTTCTAAGCTCGCCCTATGCTTATCAGCTACAACTGGCTACGAGAACTAACTGGCACTTCGCTGACTCCGCTGGAGTTGAGAGAGCGATTGACCATGGTCGGGTTGGCAATCGATGCCATTGATGAGAAGGACGGCGACGCTGTTCTGGACGTCGAAGTTCCTTCAAACCGTCCTGACTGTCTCTCCCATGTAGGAATTGCTCGCGAAGTTGCGGTCATCGAGTCTGGAAAAGTTCTCCTGCCGTCCAGTAAACCTACCACGGCTCAGGGACGGGCCAGCGATCTGACGTCAGTGGAAATCCGTGATATCGATCTCTGTCCGAGATACGCGGCCCGACTAGTTCGCGGTGTAAGAATTGCCCCATCACCGGAGTGGTTGGCGAAACGCCTCCAGGAGATTGGTCAGAGACCCATCAACAACGTTGCCGACATTACCAATTTCGTTCTACACGAGCTGGGCCAGCCTCTTCACGCCTTTGACTTTGCAAAGCTCAAGGGGAAACGAATAGTCGTAAGACGCGCAACAGCAGGTGAAAAGTTGAAGACACTTGACGGTGTGGACCGCGCCCTCGACACCAACATGCTGGTAATTGCGGATGCTGATCGGCCGGTTGCCCTGGCGGGAATAATGGGTGGCGAAGAGTCTGAGATCTCTTTTCAGACAACGGATGTGTTGATTGAAAGTGCTTACTTTAATCCGGACTCGGTGCGTCAGACCGCAAGAAAACTGGGTATGGATACAGAGGCGTCCCGAAGGTTCGAGCGCGGGGCGGATTGCGAGAACGTCCGGCGAGCTCAAGACCGCTGTGTTGAGCTAATCTGCGAGATTGCCGGCGGTGTCGCAACGGAGGACACAATTGATGTTTATCCAAGTCCTTTGCCGTCGCGAAGCATCTCTTTCCGTCCTGCTCGAGTTGAGAGCTTAACCTCGCTGCGCGTCGCCGAAATCGAGATGAAGCGTATTCTCATTGGACTCGGCATCGCTCACGCCGAAGAATCGTCCACAGTCTGGAAGGGTGTTCCACCCACATGGAGGATTGATATCGAGCGCGAAGAGGACCTGGTCGAGGAAATTGCCAGGCACTTCGGGTACGACAAGATCGGCTCGGAAATTCCTCCATCCAACCATTCCGGAGAGCATCAGCCGAAGGAGTTGAAGATCCGGAAGTTGCGACGAACGCTTCAAGTTCTGGGCTTTGATGAGGCGATCAATTTTAGCTTTATCGAAGCGTCACATGACGATCAATTTGAGCTGATTCCGGAATTCAGTACCCAGGAACGTGAACAGGCTTTTATCACGCTTAAGAATCCCATTATTGAAAGCGAAGTGCGGATGCGTCCGACCCTGGTTCCGGGTCTGCTCAATTCCCTCCGGCATAATCTTAATCACGGCGTGCGCAACGTACGTCTGTTTGAAACCGGGCGGATTTTTGCTAAATCAGACTCTGCTGAGCTGCCAAACGAACGCGAGGCACTGAGTTTAGTTGCCACTGGCGGAGTCAGTGAAGAGAACCGGGCCCAGGCGGCGCGAGAAACGGACTTTTTTGATCTTAAAGGATCTTTGGAAGCGGCCGTTGCGGTCATGAACCGCGGACCATTGCGGTTCACCAAAGCGCGGGTAAAACACTTACGGGAGGGCCAGTCGGCAGCGATATTGTTGGCTGATGGGACGCCCATCGGGTTGCTCGGTAAATTGGCGGATTCGGTAGCGGACTCTTATAAGTTTCGCCAGCCTGTTTACGTTGCCGAGCTTGATCTAACCCGGCTGCTGACTGCCGAAGAGCTTCCGGCACAGTACAAACCATTGCCTCGTTATCCATCCGTCGTGCGCGATCTTACTATTCTGGTTGATTGCCAGATCACCCTGGAGGCACTGCTGCGTACCATTGAAGAACTACAAATTGTTGATTGCCGTGGCGCCCAACTTGTGGGAACGTACGAAGGAGCGAACATACCGGATGACAAGCGCGCGGTAACTCTCAGAATCGAATATCGCTCGGATGAGAGGACCTTGCGCGACGAAGAACTTGAGGAGCGCCAGCGCAGCTTGATTGATTCACTGCTGCGCCAGTATAGTGCGACATTGCACTGAAGAAATAATCGTCTTCAACTGCAAAATCTGTCTTGCGCTTGCCAGCGCGAAGCCGCATAATCAACGCCGTTTCAGTTAAGTTGGTCCCGGGAGATACTGATGGGCGGTTTATCTGGGTTAGAAAAGTTCTCGCACCTCGAAGACAAGATCTATCGCACCATCGAGCTCACTAAGACCCTTAGGCAAGAGAAGGAAAGTCTGGAAAAGGAGCTTTCGCTTGCGCGCCGCGGAATCAGCGTACCCAAGGAAACCGAGCGGCTGGAAAGACAGGTTGAACAGCTACTAGCCGAACGGGACATGATACGCATGAAAGTAGAGGCAATGCTGGATGCAGTTGCGGCGCTGGATCCGGAACTGGCGGAGGAGCTTAGATGACCGTCGGAATCGGCCAAACGCTCGGTAAAGGCAGTATGGACACCACTACCACGGCTCCCACAATCAGAGTCGAGATTTATAATCAAACCTACAACATTCGCTCGGATGGAGATACGGAGTACATCATCCAGCTTGCCGAATTCGTAGACAGCCGCATGCGCGAAATCTCCTCCGGGACCTTGACTGTAGATTCTTTAAAGGTTGCGATCCTCGCCGCATTGCACGTGGCTGACGAACTTCACCGTCTTAAGCACCTTCACGAACAGGCTGACGCCCAACTCGCCACTCGCAGCGCCGAATGCGCTGAAATGCTCGATCGGCTGCTGAAAGTCCGAAGCAATGTGGAGCAAGGACAAAGCGCCGCCGGGAAACTTTCGATCGGTTAGCACTCTTCCCACGTTCTGCTAAATTCATTTTCCATTTTCCATTTTCCATTTCTCATTTTTCATTGGTCATTTGCGGCTAGAGAGGTATTATGGTGCCACGATCCTCTCACCAAAAGTGAGCCTCACCAGTGGAAAGTGAATCTAGCCCAAATCCTCAAGCCCGCGCGGATGAACTGGAAGAGCGTCTAATCAATTTTGCGGTTCGTATTGTAATGCTTTCATCTCGGCTGCCCCGCACCCCCGCGGGGAAACACGTTGCCGGCCAGATTCTGCGAGCGGGGACATCGCCGGCTCCTAATTACGGTGAAGCCAGAGGTGCGGAAAGCCACGCAGATTTCGTTCACAAGCTACGCATCGTGCTTAAGGAACTAAATGAAACATCCATTTGGTTGCGCATAATCGAGCGAAGTCGTCTCCTAGGCCCCCGACTGCTTGCCAATATCATGCAAGAAAACAGGGATTTGTGCAGGATCTTCACTTCCTCGGTCAAAACCGTTCGGGCGAGTAACAAATGACAAATGGAAAATGAGAAATGGAAAATGGAAAATGATCTGAGGGCCATCCACTACAGATAGCCGTGCTTAATTTACCTCTTTCCCGCGGCTGCGCGGCTATGCTAGTATCCACAGCGGCGGAGGGAAACATTCTGCGGGGCCCGTCACCGAGTTACGATGATTGAGCCAACGCCGTTAAATAGGGAGACCGACGCCGCATCAGCCAGTGCACTTCTTCATCGTTAAGAATTGCCAGAGGCTGCGGCAGATATAGGTCACCCACCTGTACA